>CAYQCE010000012.1:0-68321 GCA_964415885.1 uncultured Ignavibacteria bacterium | reverse complement strand
TGTCATTCCCGCGAGGGTCTGCTGTTAAGCAGGCCCGAAAGCGGGAATCCAGTGCCCGTCTGATTCGAGGAGTACGCTTGAATATATACCCGGCGAGAAGCCACGACCTCGCGCGCTCTGATGCGGTTAAACCTTGACTGCACAACGCCGAAACGATAAATTGACTCTCAGCTACATAGCAGTTTTCGACAAGCACCGGTAATTCAGCGGTAGAATGTCAGCTTCCCAAGCTGAACGTCGCGGGTTCGATCCCCGTCCGGTGCTTATTCTCTCATCCCACAAAAAAATCAGCCCACCGTTGCCGGCGAACCAATCATTGAGGGAACCTGTTAGTTCGATGCTTGAGTGCGGTTTCTACATCCGCTCGGCACTACTCGTGACGGCTGCAGGTCTGCGAACACAAGATCGCCGTCCGTTGAGATTATAACCGCGCGTTCGACGACATTTCGCAGCTCACGGACATTGCCCGGCCAGGTATAACTTCCAAGCGTACGTATCGCCTGCGGACTGAACGGCTCGATCTGTGAATGGCTCGCGCCACGAGATCCTTGCCCGTGCCGGTCTCGCCGAGAATCAGCACGGTCGAATCGGTAGGCGCGACCTTTCGGACGTCAGAAAGCAAACGGAACATTGCCGGGGAGTCGCCGATAATCTCTCCGAACTGATTCAGCTCGTCGATTTCCTGGCGAAGGTACTCTGATTCGAGCGTGAGTTTCGATATCTGCGAATCGGCTTCTACTTTAGCATCTATGTTCCTGAGAATAAGCGTATAGTTGCTTCGCCCGCCTGTCTCGAATCGAGAAACACTCGCCTCGGCCGGAAATGTGCTGTTGCCGGCTCTTCGACCGGTTAGACCACCCGGAATCCAGAGGTACTGCTGACCATCCGGCTTTCGAATCAACTCTGCAACGAGGCTGCGGAGTTTCGAGTGACTCTGCGGAATCAGCAGGTCTGACAGCGGCTTGCCGAGCAGGCGTTCCGGGCTGTGACCGAATGCTGTATGCATCGTACGGTTTGCCCGTGTAATCCGAAGATCCCCATCGAGCTCGAGTATGGCATCCATTGCGCTGTCGACCATGCGAAAAAGCTTATTCTCCCGTTCGCGAGCGATCTCCTCGGCATGCATACGTCTCAGTTCGGCACAGGATCGAGCTGCGAAGATCCGAAACAACGCTTCATTCTCCGGCCGAGCGGGCATTGGCCTGGTGTCCAAAACAGCGAGATGTCCCAGTATATCACCACTGTCTCCTGTCAGCGGCTGTCCCATGTAACTCACGGCGCTCATCGGCTGAAGATCCGGGTCATCCGGAAAGAGATCCGTGATCCTATCCGGAAAGTGTACCAGCTTGCGCTCGCAGATCACAGGCTCGCACGGCGTCCCTCTGAGGTCATAATTATAGTGCTGTACAAATCCGTTCCGGAACCAGACTGCGAGGCATGGAGCCGATTCGACTCGAGATGATACTCTGTAACCCAGGCCCCCGCCGTATTGAGAACGGCGGCGAGCGACTTGACCAGAGCGCGGAAAAACTCGGACCCAGTCGCCGAAGCGACACCCTCCAGAATCAGCCTAATTTCGGCATTCTCTCTATCTGTCCAATAACGATCGCTCGACTGTCAGGGCATATCGTCCATATCCTGCGGCGCATCAGCACCCGTGATTTGACTTGAGCAAGAGGACCAGGATTACAGACTAACTATATCCGCGTTCTGTCGGGACACAAGAACTTTCTGCATAGACCGCCATCTTCCAGGTTCAATGTGAGCGGAGATGATTTGAGTACTTTGGGATTGAGTTTCGACCACGCTCGTCTGAGCGAATTGCGCTGGCGTGAGATTTCAATGTGACGGGCTTATTTGTTCGGCTGTTTCGATTCGGCCTCTTTCCGGGCCTGTTCGCGCATTTCTTCGACACGTTTGTCGTACATGGATGGCACTATTGTATCGTAATCGACACTGAATTTCGTTGGACCGAGCGATTCGAGTATCTCTTTGTACACAATTCCAAAATAGACTATCGTTCCGGGATACACGGCCTTCTCGGCTATAATGGTAGCACTCTCTATTTCTCGCAGTTTGTTTTCGAGCGATTCCTTGTTCTTCTTCAGCTCCTCAGTCTTGCCGGGAGATTCCTTCAGAAACACCTCGAGTTTTTTGAGAACGGCTTCCTTTTGAGAACTCAACTTGCCCGACATCTGAGCCTTGTAGAGTGCTGTAAGCCCTTCCTTAACGCGCTGCGTGTCTTCCTTGATACGTTTGAGTTCCGCATCGACTCCTCGAAGTTCCCGCATGGTCTGTGGGTCGAATGCGACTTTGAGTATGGTCTTCGCGCCGCCATCCGATCCGAGACACGGTGCCTTGACAAGGTATTGCGATGCCGCCTCACCGCCGGCGAGTTTGCCCTTGGAGCCGGCAACAATGACAGCTTTCTTGCCATACAATCTGCAGTTGAGCGCTTCGCCACCGATCGTAATCGTACCTTCGGACTGTATCACCTGGCTGTCGCACCACTTCACGGTGACATCACCCTTGGCGACTATCTTCCCGGACCCGTTGCCGAAAAAGCCACCTTTTACTATGACATTTCCTTCGCAGAATATCTCTGCGTCGTGGACCTGACCGGCAATTTCCAGATCACCCTTCACCTCGACTCGAAACCCGCTCTTGACATCCTTTGCAACTTTGAGTGTGCCGCTGCAGCGGATATTGCCGGTCGATGAGTCGATGCTTCCGCGAATATTCTGGACCGGTTCGATATTGACTACACGCCCTGCGTAAACCACCGAACCGTCAATCTTGGCCTTTAACTCGATTTCATCTTCAGAGAGTTCGGTGTTCGAACCGACCGGGATCTTGGCGTCCTTACCCGTTCTCGGCAAAAGCTCTTTTCCGTAGACCGACTTCCCGGGCTTCCCTTTGGTAGCCGGTTGTTTTCGGACAAGAACGTCGCCGGCGGATGCATTCTGGATGAAATCCAGTTCCTTGTAGTCAATCCGCCCGTCGGAGTCTTCCTTGGGTGTTCCGGTAGTCTCGGTATTGAAGAGATACTCCAGCACCGCATCACGGCCATCGCGCGCAGCCTCTCCACGAGCGATCAGAATCTCCTCGCCGCAAATCCGATCGGAGACCATCCTATCAATCTCATCATCGAGGACGCCATAGCTCACGCCCGTTCTTCGAAGGGCGTCCTTTATCCCCTCTGTCGTAACCCGGCCCTCGTTGAAGTCGGAATCATCCAGTATGAGATAGACTTCTATCTGATCAGCAGTGATCTGGAAGTTGAATCCAGCTTCGTTCTTTAGGCCGCGCTTTGCGGTGGTACTGGTTGCCATATTATTCCGCCGTTTAGATAATCCCAGTGATCATGCGTTCTTGCTGGACACTGCCCGCCAGTATGCACGTTCGACAATCATGCAGATCTCGACGCTTTTGAATGGCTTGGTGATATAGTCATCTGCTCCAAGAAGCAGGGCGTCTTTCACCGAATAGGCATCAGCGTAGGCGGTCATCATAATCACGCCAATGTTCGGGTACTTCTCTTTGACGCTGCGCAATAGCGCGAAACCGTCCATTTCGGGCATTTTGATATCAGAGATGAGGATATCGAACTTCTCCCGATCGAGAAATCCCATAGCTTCTTTGCCGGACGCCGCGAGCGACACGTCGTAACCTTCCTTTCTCAGAATCTTCTCCAGCAGACTTCTGAGAATGGACTCATCATCCACAACGAGGATATTGAGAGTCTCTTCCATTGATCTCCTCAAATGGTTGAATCAGGTGCTTTTGGTCCTATATAGAATAGTATCGACCGATGGAACCAATTCTATACAGTTTTAAGTCGAGGGACGCACCCGAGCCCGCGTGCCGACCCAGCTACACACTTTCAAAACCATCTCATCAGGACTGAGTACGTCGACCCTCGATTCCATGTCGATGTATTCCTTTACCTCTGGTGAGATAATCGCCCGTGCCTCCTTGACAAATAGCACGTCTCCCCCGCTGTCAAGTACACTCTCGATCCCGCTTTGCAGACGCATGATATGCTTTCCGATCAGACCAGCGAATGCGACCTGGACTCCATCACCGAAAAACC
Organism: uncultured Ignavibacteria bacterium; assembly: GCA_964415885.1. GTDB lineage: Bacteria > Zixibacteria > MSB-5A5 > JAABVY01 > JAHJOQ01 > CAYQCE01. The sequence continues at coordinate 64,228 of CAYQCE010000012.1, read as the reverse complement.
TGCTCGATTCGATGAGTGAACTCGAGCAGGCGTCCTTCCCGGATCCAACGTCCTCATCTTTTCGAACAAGAACAGAGAGGTTGCCCTCTGAAACCATGAACGAACTCACGTCGCCATAGGGCAGCACGAGAGCCTCACCCATCTTAAGCGCAACATTTCCGGTTGCTGAATGGACACGCAACCTGGTTGTGCGACTCAAGGCGTTGCATATAGGATCAATCGGACCGGATCGAAACACCTGCGCGATTACGATGGGCACCGGGAATCCCGCAGGAAGCTGGGACAGGATGGAGTGGACTATCGGCGGTCCCCCCTCCGAAACCGCCAAAAAGAGAACTCTGTGTTGGCGTTCAATCAAACTGAGTCCTTTCTAATTCGCCTGTATCCTATATCGGAAGATTACACCGGGACTGAACCCGTTGACGGCAGATAAGCTATTTCGTGATGACGATTTAGAGGTTTCAGACAATTGCGACTCAATGTCACTCGTCGAGTCCGGCCGCGGCAAGAAGCTGCGCTATCTCAGCGACCTTCTGGTTAATCGTATTCTCAATCTGCTTGACTTCTGCATAATGTTCTTCGGGATCGCGCTCCGCCTCCTGCGACTCGCCGGTCATTTTCTTCATCACATGTGCGAGCTGATTTACTGTATCGAGTGAGAGACTGACCAATTCCCCGATCTTCCTTCGAATCACGATGCGTGAATCACCTTCGATCGAGAGTTTCGAGGCGGTTATCGCTATATTCAGGGCCGCAAGGCGGATATCCTCGATCAGGCCTTCCACTTTGCTCTTGTCAATCTTCGTCGGCTGGCCGAATCCTGTCTTCTGTTTCTCAGTCAAAACTCACAAGCTCCCGTATCTTGGCCTTCAGGTCCGTGAGATCCGATGACTTCACGACGTAATCGTCGGCAAGCCAGGACTTGAAATCACTCTTATACACGCTGTATGCAGAGCTAAGTACGACCGGGAGATCGCCGTGCGCCTCCTTTATTTTCGCGAGCACATCAAGACCATCCTCGTCTCCAAGCTTGATGTCGAGCACGACGAGCGAAAAGTTACCCTTCGCAATCTTGTCCAGTGCACTTTTGGAGTCATTCGCGCATTCAACATCCCATCCCTCGGATTCAAGTTCAGCAGCGAAGAGGCTGCAGATGTTTGCCTCGTCATCGATTACAAGTATTCGTTCCGGCATTTTTTCACCCTCTGTCAAAACTCAAGTATACTCTGGGGCTGCTCTTATCTATGGAGAACCCGACCTCTCCGCCGTTGTACCGTATTGTCTCGCTCGCAAGGGAGAGCTTCAACCCGCTCTTTCCTACTCTTCCGCGCACGAAGTTTCGCACAACATCAATCGATTCATCCCGTCCCATGGTACTCTCATCCGGCAGCAGGTCTATGATCGCGCGATTGTCTCTGCAGTAGATTGATATTCGCCATTTAAGCGAATCACCGCTCAGTTCATCGAGAATCAAGAAGATGTTGTATATTCCATGGAGCAGCTGATCCTTGTGAGCCCAGATGCTGCAGGTCTCGGAGTGCTGATCAGTGTCCAGCATGAAAACACTGCTCGACAGCCTCGGATAGACCATGTCGAGAGCACCAATCACGATTTCTTTAAGATCAACCTCAATCTCCTCCTGCGAATACGATCTGGAATAATCAAGCAGCTCATCAAGCTGTTTTTCGATCCTCCTGCACTCCTTCTGTATGACCTGTGCGCGCTCCTTCTCGGTCGACTCCATGCCCTTCGCCCTGGATAGCAGGCTCGCGAAACCGCCTATTATGGTGAGCGGGTTGCGCAACTCATGCGCTATCCTGTAAGACAGCTCGCCCATAAGAGAGAGACGTTCGATACGAACGATCTCCCGCTGCGTCCTCTCCAGCTTGCGGTTGGTCAGTGCCAGTTCCTTGAGGTTGTTCTCGAGCCGTTCGTAGAGCTTCGCGCGTTCAAGTGCCATCGCGCACTGCGAGGCGAACATCTGAAGCTGATCTACTTCATCATTGCTGATCGGGCTGCCGGTGATGTCATTGTCCGCAATAATCAGTCCCAGCACGCTCTTCTGAGCTGCAAGAGGAGCTACGGCGACTTCGGATTGACCTAAAAGTCCACCAGTGCATTCCGAAATGTAGTCGAGCTTCGTTCTGTCTGTAACGTGCATTGCTTCGCCACGCGTGATTGCGTCGCGAACGGTGCTTCGATTATCCGTAACGGGAATCTTGACGCCTTTGACGCGCCCGTCCAAGGTCACATTTTCGAATCTCACGGTGCGTCTGTATCGGCTGATAATAGTCCTTAAATCGGAGCCATCATCAGGTATCGAATTCCATATCCGGCCAGCCTCATCAGCGTCGATCGGCCCGAGGGCGTGAGATCCGAGCAGGTACTCACACTGATCGTCACACCGAAACAGGAACGCTCGGTTGAAACCTAGCCCCTCTCTGGCGGTCACCGCTATCAGGATGATCTTGTGGATCTCTTCACTGTCCATAATAGATCCAAGTTGAGCGCTGACCTGCGATACGATTGACAATTCCGTTTCGACCAGCGTCAGGCGATCCTCGAGTGCAAACTCATCGGTGCTGTCCTTCAAACGGACGATACAGGACCTGGTCGAGTTCAACGGAACATCAAAGCAACAGGACATTCTCATCCTGAACCTGCGGCTGGACCCTTCGAGATCGGATGGACCGCAGATGTCTAATTCGACTGTCTCTCCGCTGGCAACTACATGTTCGGCTGACGAACGGATATCAGTCGAGAGTATCTTTTCCAATTCCGAAATCGTCAAAGTTCGACTGGTGTCAAGGGACTCCATCGCCGCGCCGTTTGCCAGCACCAGATCGTCCTCGGGAGAGAGAACCAGGTACGGCTCCCGGATCGAGTCGAAAGGAATGGACAGACGTTCTGAGTCAACTCTCGGTTGTTCTGTCGAAGCGGGATCCATTCTATCTCCGATGAGTCAGTTTCAGCATCTCAAAGGCTATCTTGTCCGAGATCTCCTCTTCCATCTCGTCGAAGGCACGTGCAACCTTGCTGTAACTGTTGAAGAGCTTGGGGTCGCTTTCGTCGTAATCCAGGTATGACAACGCCGAAGGGCCGTCCTTCTTTGCATCGAAGAATTCGGATACGACTGTTTTACCACTCTTTACATCCAGCACGAACATGCGCACTTCCATGCGGTACTTTCGACTGTGACTTCTGAAAAGATAGGGAACGAGAGTATGATCCTTCTGTTCTACGCCGGCCTTCTCGACTTTCAGCCACACCAGGTATCTGACATCTATACTGTTCGCAAGCTCCGTCATCAGCTCCGGGACATATATATCACTTCCGAAACGATCGACTTCGCGAATCATGCTGTCGACAACTCCCGGCGGAGTGATCCGGACACGCGGATTCGCTACAACACGATTGTAAATCCGTTCTTCAAGTTCCAATTCGTGGAATGTCACCTCTGCATATCGCAGGCACAATCCATATGATCTCTGGCTCGCTCCGACACTCGAAGATTCACAGAGGAATACAACAATCAGGCAGGCAAACAGCGAAAACGACCTCGATCTCATCACTGTGCCTCCCGCGAATTCTCCTTGACCTTTTCGTTGACCTTCTCGTTGAAGACATACTTGTTCAGAAGCTCCCGGACTTTCTCCGTGAAACTCACGCACCGTTCTCCGAGGAGACGACGATAGTCGTCCGGACAGTTCTCGTCTATGTCCTCTTTCGTACAGAATTCTACGCCGATGAGATAGCATGATTCGCTCTCGGCTTCGGCGCGCTTGACCTTTCCGACGATTCCGCTGACACGATCGGTGCCGTTCAGTTCGAGTTCCATGACTATGTAATGATCCTCCGGCAGCGCTTCCTCAGACTCGATCAATACACCACCCGCGGATACATTCAGGACCTCTCCCCTGTAAGGGATCAAACCAGGTTCGGCGTTCTCGCCCTCTGGTTTCACGAGGAGCTTTATTTCGACGGGAGAGGTGATGTCGAGTCGAACGTAGCGCCTGCGCTGAAGATTGTTCTTCGGTCCCTTCTGCTCAACTTGCACCTGCCAGTTACCGCCGGTGTTTTTCGAGTTAACATCCATGTTCATTTGTGGCCTCCTATATAGTGCCTAAACCATGTTTCTTCTTCGAATAGCGACCTCTTCGGCAAAAACGAAATTCGCAAGATCATTCCGATCCTTATCGGAGAATCGCTTGTATCTGTCGGGAATTCGATCGAGCTTGAGCGACTTGAACGCGCTCTGGATATTCGCGTTGTGTAGAATCTCCAACCCGATCAGGTACCTTCCCTCCTCTTCTTCGATTATCCGCGCGATACGCGCAATAGATCGCACGATCTTCTCTCGCTCCGGAATTTCGATGGCAACCGTGATGGGAACGTCAGCGTCCAGTCTCCTGTCGCACTCAAACCCGACTCCCCCGGCGGACAGATTACGAGTGATAGCCTCCTCCCACTCGATCTCGTCAAAGCCCACTTCTTCACTGAGTTCCTCGAGGACCTTGAATTTGAACGGCAGCGAAACATCAACTCTGACATATCTGCGTCGCTGGATTCGCTTGACACTTCGCGGATGAGACAAGAGGTAGAATTCCCGCTGCCCATTTCGCGGGAGCCGCTTGATCTTGGCCGAAAAACCGTAAGCACATGTAGGGCGAACGAACGTCACACTGCAGATTGCACCGTTTTTCAAAAGCGGTTCGCCGGAAATCCACTCGGGGCGCGCAACCACAACGCCGATCTCGGCGAGATCCTCGACACGTGTGATATACTCCCCCTTCTGCTCCTTCTCTTCAAACTCAAGTTCAAGCCTGTCCCACACCTGAAGCTCTTTCTCATTTCCGCAAACCTTTCGTGTGGCCCGATCGCTCATCTTGCCTCCGCGGGAGCAGCCGCCTGCAGATTCAGCTTGCCCTGCGTGAGAGCAAGGTCGAGTATCTTTCGTGCAAGCGCTGTGGCGCCCTTGTCGCCTCTGCGTTCGTAAATGAACTCCTGCGCGCTTCGAATGGCGGCATTGAAGTACTTTTTTGCCTCGTTATATCTGTGCAATCGTCTGCAGAGTTCGGCCATCAGGTACTCGACCTGGATCTTCTGATTTCCGAGCGACACCTCGTGACCGCTCTCGTATGAAGCCCTGTAGAATTCGAATGCGAACTTCAGGGCATCGTGCTCGGTGAGCGGTGTATACTCCCACTGATCCTTCACGTTCCTAAGGAAGTCCCTGTATGACTGATGCTCGATATACGGCATCGAGAATGCGTCTTCCTCGACCGCGGTCAGTGAGACTGTGCTGGACACATTGATGGTCTCCTGAATATGCTCGATTGCAGAGCCGAGCTGCTTATTTGCCGAGGAAAGGTGATTCAGTGCCTCCGAATATGCGCCTTTCAGATCAGATGCCAGCGGATTGGATTCAAAACTCGGATCTGATATATGGCTGTTAATGGATAGACTTAGGTTGTTCATTAATTCGTCAAGGCGATAGAATATTGAGTGGAGACTCCGTACGTCCTCCCCAAGATTGGATAGATATCCGAGATACACATCCCGGTCTGTAGTGTCGGCGGATTTGCCTTCTCTAAAGAGCCATGCCACTCTGATGTAAAAGCGTGCGATATCCATATTCGAGTGGCGTTCGAGCAGAAGCTCATCGTATACAGCGAGAAGCAACTTGTTTATTGCGGTCTGAAGCGGATACTTCTCGGGATCAAGCCTGGTACCGAGGAGCTGCATCGTGCTGTTCTCGAGAGCGAGGTGATCGACATGAAGTCTTTTGATCGTCTTCAGGCGATAATTACGGAACTGCATGTCCTTTTGCCACTCTCTGAATTTCGACGTGTACTCTCGGCTGTAAAAGCACTTCGAGCAGGTCGCAACGAAAAATAGAGCAGGATTGTACCTCTGATACTTCGGGTTCATCCATCGGATTCCGATGGGTCTGAAGTCCGTGTCTTTTCCTTCTTCCTTGTAGGCGCCGACTTTTATCGTCTCGAATTGGTTTATCGTATTACAGATCGGGCACTCGACCTTGTGGATATAAAACGGTGTGTCCGCAGTCATTAGTGATTCCTTTCACCCGGCGTGCTGTGACCCTACTCTACTGCAATGTTTTTAAGGAATTCCTGCTCAGCTCGTGACAATCCGCTCGTCGATGCCGCAACCGGTACGGGCTTGTGAGACGCTCTCGTGCCATCGACCGGTCGCCTGCGAGGCCTGCTTTCGATGTCGAGATCATCCACGGACGGAACCGTACTGGCGGCCTCGCTCAAAACTCTGTTGAAGTCTCTGCCCTCATTGGTTGCCCTGCCGGCCAGTGACTTCCTGATCGACTTCTCTCTCAGGATCGCGAAAATCACAGTGATCGATACGATCGTGAGGAAGAATCCGATGTCGATTGCGATCTCCAATATCTGGTAGTTTGTCATCATGACTCCCTTATGCTTTCAGATCGAGATGAGTCTCCGATCTCTTCTCTTTCCGTTCTTTCTCGTCCTTCTTTTTCTTCTGTCCGTCGTCCTTCTTCTGATGCTCACCCTGGATGATGACCTCATCCGTCTTTCCGGATGGCTTCGCCTTCTCGCGCTTTTCGGCTTCCTTGTTTTGCACCTGCTTCGAGAATTCCCGCTGTTCCATATCGGGGGCAGCTTTTTGAATGCTGTTTACTTTCTCGGCGGCAAGTGTCTTGGCAAGGTTGTCAATCGCCTCAATCGGCCGGACCATTTCAATCACCCTCTCGGATTTACAGGCCAAACTTGTCTCGAACCATCCCGCGAAGTTTCAGGATCGATTTCGTATGAATCTGCGATACGCGAGATTCCGAAATCTGCATCACTTCGCCGATTTCCTTGAGCGTTAGCTCTTCGTAGTAGTAGAGCGCTATTACGAGCTTTTCCTGTTCCGTCAGATTCGAGATCGCGACTACAAGAAACGCCCTCAGCTGACTCTTCTCGATGTTTGCCAGAATGGTGTCGCTCGATCTGTCTTCGACGGTCTCCACGCGGGGAATCTGACGATTGTCCTCCTCGCCGTAGATCATCTCGTCTAAGGAGAGTATCGTTGTGCTCGCGACATCATTCAGCGCTGTATGAAGTTCCTTTACACTTATATTCAGATGAGCGGAGAGCTCCTCGTCATTCGGATTGCGGCCGAGATTGTGGACGAGCTTGACAAGCGCTCGTTCGATCTCCCTCGACTTGGCACGCGTCGAGCGCGGCACCCAGTCGAGCGCACGGAGTTCATCCAGAATCGCTCCCCTGATTCTCGGTACGGCGTATGTCTCGAATTTCACTCCTCTCGCCGGGTCAAAATTGCTGAAGGCTTCGATGAGACCGATAACGCCCGTGTTTACAAGGTCTGAAACTTCGACTGACTTCGGGAATCCCATCGCCATGCGCCCTGCAACGTTCTTCACTAACGGGAGATATCGGACCAGCAGTTTCTCCCGCGCTTCAGGATCACCGGTTCGGCGATATGTTTCCCAGATTTGTTCTTTCGCCTTCATAGAGAGTCCTTCCCTGCAGTTACTTCTTGACGATCAAAACGGGACGCACTACCCCCCTGTATCAGAGCCTCATTGTTCCTATCGACATTTATTGTATGGGAATTTAGAGTTTCGGTACCTCCGACCGCTTCCCAATAACCTTGAGTCCAATGACTTAGGTCATCCGGCATCGTGTCGCAGATCGCAGACACAGCATCTCTTATTCCTCGGCTCCAGTCCCTGTCCTCAAACCCGGGTACTAATATGTTGCGAGACAGAAGGATATGTTTCAGCCCCATGTGTTCTCTGATTATCGGTACGTCCGGCAGTGCCAACCGGAGGAACTTGCGAGTCATTCTGTTCAAATTCTGTGCAGTCTGACGACCCTCGCGATCCTTTGTGACACGATTGATCACGAACGCGACGCGAGTAGACGCATTCGTCTTCACCAGGTACTTGGTGACGGCGTATGAATCCGCAACCGCCGCTATATCAGGCGTGGTCACCATTAGCACCATGTCAGTCAGACCTGCGATCTGTGTAACGCGCGGAGATATCCCCGCCGCAGTATCGACCAGAATGAGGTCAAAGTGGTTTTTCATCCAGGATAGCAGCGTCCGTACGTCGTCGGTCGAGAGCGAAACATCCACTTCGGTATCGGAAAATCCGCTCCTCGCGGGAATCAGTGTCAGATTCTCGTTGAGCTTGAGCGAAGCCTCTTCCACTCTGCAGCTCCCGGCCAGAACGTCCTCGATCGTGAACATCGGCGTCACATTGGCCAGTAGATGCTGATTGCCGAGTCCGATATCGCCATCGATCAAGAGAGTCCGCACGCCATGTGATGAATGCTCTACAGCCAGCGAGAGGCTGATTATGCTCTTCCCTACTCCACCCTTTCCGGATGCAACCGCTACTGAAAGCGGCCTGCCGAGACCCGTAAGTCTCGCTCTGAGATTCTGTGTCATGCTCATACGATGCCCCCAACTGTTCCAACTATTCTTCTGATTACCCTGTCGATATCCATCGGCATTACATCCGTCACTGAAGTCCTGCCCTTGGAGATGTAGGAAAGCGGTATGCGCTCCATAGCCGAGAGATTGATCGCTGCGCCGAGTGTGGATGCCTGATCGACGAAAGTCATGGCGGCGGCGGTCAATCCTATCGGCTTAAAGAAATCGTACCAGCGGCGGATATCATCCCAGCGGCAGTATGCCGGCAGAACCAGATAGGTCTCGTTGACGCCCTGCATCTCGAGCTTCTCTTTAAGCAGATAGATCTCATCGGCGGAACCAACCGGAATTCCGGCAGAATCGATCAGCACGAGACCGGAGGCCTCCGCTGCCGGAACCATCTCCTCACCGCGCATGCACTCGATGTTAAGGAGTCGACCGTACCGTTCGAGTTCGTCGGTGGCAGTCGGCTTGAAATCGTCGATAGACACGAGTGTGACCCGGGCCTTCTTGTTCGCTACGAAATGTGAGGCCAGCTTGGCAACGAGCGAGCTCTTGCCTGCCCCCGGGGGACCAACGACCGCAACGCGAGTCGGCTTGCCGGCGAACAGCTTGATCTCGATCGGATCGACAATCATCTCACGGAGGGTCTTGCCGATCATCTCCCAGGCGAGCATCTCATCTCCAAAGTCGATCTCACCCTTGTCAAGCTTCAGAAGTATCCTTTCGGCCAGAAGCGGATCGATCTCTTTCAGAGTCAGGTGCTGGTAGAACGGCACCATAGCATCCTTGATCTCGCTTGCCTTCACCCGCACCCGGCCGGAGAGAATCAATGTCCGCAGATTTTTCCGAAGATCGTTTAGACACTCGTTGATTGATCTAATGTCGCTCTCATCCGCCACAGACCTGACATGGGCAGTCCTCTGGGCGCTTTTGCCGGAGCTCGGAAGTCCACCATCGTCCACACAAGCTGTGACCTGAAATACGCGCTTGCCCGGCTTTCGCGGATCATTGCCGTTCTCGAGCGGCGTCGTCTTCATAATGACCGCGTCCGAGCCGAGCTCTTTTTTGACCATTGTCAGAGCTTCTGAAACGGTCTCTGCCTGAAAATTCTTAATCCTCATTTGACTCATCCAATCCTACTGTTGCGACAGAATAGACTTCGATTTCGGGTAGTATTTCATTGTATGACAGCACCGATACCGGGGGCTTGAAAGAAGACAGCAACCGCCTCAATGCAAGCCGGATATTGGCGGGCACGAGAATGATCGGCGTCTCGCCCGTTTCGGCGACTTTCGTTGTCTGCTCACCGACCTTGATCAGGATCTTCTCGGTCACCTCAGGCGGCAGCACAAACGTTATACCTGTCTTCTGTGACTGCACGGAGTCGGCAAGAATCTTCTCAAGGTTCGGATCGAGTGTGATCACGTTCATCTTGCCGTCGGGATTCAGATGCATGCTCGAGATCGTCCTGCGAAGGGCGTAACGGCAGTATTCCGCGAGAACATCCGGGTCCTTGGTAGCCTCGCCATAGTCAGCGAGAGTTTCCAGGATGCTCTGCATATCGCGAATACCCACGCGCTCAGTCAGGAGATTTTGAAGCACCTTGTGAAGCGCGCTGAGAGAGACGATATCCGGGACCACACCCTCAACTGCGGCGGGAGCATCTCTTTTGACAGCATCCACGAGATTCTGTGTATCCTGCCTGGTCAGTATCTCTCCGGAGTGGTTCTTCACGACCTCACTGAGATGAGTTGCGATAACGGCTGCCGGTTCGACTACGGTAAAGCCCTTCATCTCGGCGAGTTCTCTCAAATTCGAGACAATCCATTTGGCTGGAAGGCTGAATGCGGGATCGATCGTATTAAAACCGTCAAGATCATCCTCGATATTTCCGGGATTGATCGCGAGTAGATGATCGACCATCAGCTCGTATGAGGATACCGTAATCCCCTTCACCTTTACCTGGTATTCGTTTGGCTTTAGCTGAACATTGTCGCGGATTCGTATCGGCGGCACAATGATTCCCAGCTCCTGTGCGAGCTGTTTGCGAATCATGCTCACACGCGACAGCAGGTCACCGCCCTGTTCGGCGTCGACCAACGGAATCAGGCCGTAGCCAATTTCAAGCTCAAGCGTATCGAGCCGGAGGAAATCCTCCGCCTGAGCCTCGGTGGTCTCTCCGCCTTCTTGCCTCGTCGGAGCCTTACGCTCCTCTTCCTTCTTCTCTTCCAGAATCTTCTGATTGCGGATAAGGGTGATTCCGGCTACGCCTGTCAAGATTCCGAGGAACCCAAACGGTATGGTCGGCAGACCCGGCACGATTGCGAAGAGAAACAGAATTCCGGAAGCGACGAGAATCGCTCGCGGCCTTCGCGTTAACTGAGTCGACATGTCCTGCCCGAGATTCGACGACGCCGCCGCGCGTGTAACGAGAATACCGGCCGACGTTGAGATTATCAGCGCCGGTACCTGTGTAACGAGACCATCACCGACCGAGAGTAGAGTGTAGGTGGTCAGCGCCTCGCTGAGGCTCATACCTTTCTGAAGCGCCCCGATTATGAAGCCGCCGATCACGTTGATCAGGGTAATCAATATCCCCGCGATTGCATCTCCTCGTACGAACTTCGAGGCACCATCCATGGCACCGTAGAAGTCAGCCTCTCTTGCGATATTGTCACGTCTCTGGCGAGCGTCTGTTTCGCTGATCAAACCGGCGTTCAGATCGGCATCGATCGCCATCTGCTTGCCGGGCATCGCATCCAACGTGAATCTCGCTGCAACCTCGGAAATTCTCCCCGCACCCTTGGTGATTACTACGAACTGGATCACCACGAGTATCAGGAAGATGATGAAGCCGACTACGTAGTTTCCCTTCACGACGAAATTACCGAACGCGTTGATAACTTCACCCGCGTATGCCTCGCCGAGAATCAGCCGTGTTGACGCAACGTTCAGCGAGAGGCGCAGAAGAGTCACGATCAGAAGCATTCCGGGAAACACGGACAGCTCGAGCGGTTTCGTAATGTAGAGAGTCGTCAAAAGGATGACTATCGACATCGATATGTTGAAAGCCAGCAAGACGTCGAGAAGATGCGGTGAAACCGGCACTATAAGCACGATGAGCACGCCTACGACGGCTACAGCCATGTAGATGTCGGCTTGTTTCGTCAGTTTTGACAGTGCGCCGCCCGCCATCAGACCTTACCCTTTAGTTTGTAGACATAAGCCAGCACCTCCGCCACAGCCTTGAAGAACTTCGGCGGAATCTGCATGCCAACTTCGCACGTCTTAAACAGTGCGCGCGCCAGAGGCTTGTTTTCGACGATCGGTATATCATGTTCATTCGCAAGTTCCTTGATGCGCTTTGCCACGAGACGCTGTCCTTTGGCTATCACTGACGGGGCGTCCATAGTGTCGGAGTCATAACGAATCGCGACCGCGAACTCAGTCGGGTTCGTGACCACGACATCCGCCTTCTTGATATCCGCCATCATCCGACGCATCGACTGCTCGCGCTGCAACTGCTTAATCTTGCCCTTGATCTGCGGGTTACCTTCGGTGTCCTTGCCCTCTTCCTTTATCTCCTGCTTCGTCATTCGAAGCTGCTTCTCGAATTCCCACTTCTGGAATGCATAGTCGACAACGGCAATCACGATCAGCGCGATAGAGCACTTGATTGCGACTCGAAATGCCGCCGCACCGAATGTGCCGAGGATCTGACTGACCGAGAGGTCCGGCAGAATCGGAACCGTGTCGAGCTCCGACTTAACGGCGTAGAAAGCCACGAGTCCAATCACCGCAAGTTTCGCAACGTTCTTGAATAGCTCGAACAGAGATCTGATCGAGACGAGCTTCGCCAAACCCTGGACAATATCGAGCTTGTCCAGCTTTGGCTCGATCGGCTTGGTAGTGATCATGAATCCGACCTGAAGGACGTTGATTGCTACCCCAATTGTCGCGAGGAGCAGAAGTATAGGCCCGATCGCGACCGCGAACGTCGTAAGCGCTGTCCGAAAATAGAGCGTGAAATTGGTCGCTGAGATAGAGTGCGAACTGGCATTTGCGAACATGAATCGAGCGAACGACTCGATCGTGTCGAGCGAACTCGGAAGGATGAAGTATAGCGCCGCAATACCAAAGACCAGAATCGCCATGGACGACAGGTCCTGCGATCGCGCTACCTTTCCTTCCTTCCGCGCCTCCGCCCGCTTACGCGGAGTCGCTTTCTCGGTTCTCTCTTGTGCCGGCTTATCCGCCACTTCTACCTCGCCAAGCTGACTATCAGACTGCTCAGGTTCTCATCCAGACGCAGCACGGCGTTCTGGAAGACATAGGCCAGAACCGGAAGGGTCATGCCTACCACGAGAAGTCCGAACATGATCTTAATTGGGAAACCGATGATGAAGATATTCATCTGTGGCACAGTTCGCGCCACTATGCCGAGAGCGCAATCGGTAAGGAATATCGCAAGCATCACCGGACTCGCTATCTTGACTGCAAGAACGAACGTCCCGGCGCTGAAGCGTATCAACGCGTCGACATTCGAGAACTGAAACGCAACCGTGCCCATCGGAATGAGCTTGAAGCTGTCTATCATGGAGCCGATTATCATGTGATGACCGTCCATGATGAAAAAGAGCAGCGTCGCAATCATCCCCTGAAACTGACCGATGATCGAGATATTCTGCGATGTCGTCGGGTCTATGACGTTTACAATTGCGAAACCAATCTGAAACCCAACAATCCCCCCGGCGAACTGAACCGAGACGAAGAGCAGGTAGAAGATGAATCCTATCATCGCTCCCATCATGAATTCGGTCAGACCGATCGCCAGAAGATTGACGAGTCCGTCGGGTGAGACAAACGCCTCGTGCTGTGCGAACGGAAAGGTCAGGATCGCAAGCAGCATCGCAAATCCAATCTTCACCTGAACCGGAATCGTCCGCTGGCTAAAAATCGGTGCGATGGCCAGCAACCCCGATGATCTGAACAGGCTAAGCAGGAAGAATTCGAGCTGCGATTGTGTGATACTGAGAATTGATGTCATCCGTGACCAAATCCCTCGCTCGGGTTTATCCAATCTGTCTCACACTTCGTTTTGCAAACTATGTGCCGGGGCGGCGGGAGACTTAAGTCATTGTACGGCCTTGTCTTGAGCATGCGGGGAGTCAGGGGTCACGACGAAATGGGGAATAATTTTCAGCGTGGAATGAAAGTTTTTCTGAAAAGAGCCTCTTCGGGAAATCGATTGGATCGGATAGCCTTGCGGAAACTGCGGGATTCCGACCCGCTATGAGACGAGAGTCGGGATTACCTCAAAAAGTCTCGTTGTAAAGTCCGTGATTATGTTTATCATCCAAGGCAGAAAGAGCAGTAACGCGCCGCAGACAGCGACAATCTTCGGAATGAAAGTGAGTGTCATTTCGTTGACCTGGGTGACCGCCTGGAATATAGCGACAGACAGACCCACGAGGAGCCCGAATCCAAGCATAGGGCCGGCCACCATCAGCACAAGCAAAATTGCCTCCCTTCCGAGACTAAGCACAAAATCAACTGTCACGTAAGATCACCATCCTTTATGAATAAAAGCTCGTAACGAGCGATTTGACAAGCAGGTACCATCCGTCCACCAGGACGAACAGCAGTATCTTGAACGGCAGCGCCACCATAATCGGCGGCAGCATTAGCATACCCATCGACATTAATACTGACGCAACCACCATATCGATCACCAGAAACGGTATGAAAACAACGAACGCTATCTGAAACGCTACTCTCAATTCCGAGATTATAAAGCCGGGGATGAGTACCCAGACGGGCAGATCGTCCTTGTTCTTCGGTTTCTCCAATCCCGCGAACTTCACGAACAGCGCAATGTCCTTCTCGCGTGTCTGCTTGAGCATGAAGTCCTTTATAGGCGACACTGCATTCGTGTATGCCTCATCCTGCGAAATCTCTCCGTCGATATACGGCTTGATTGCACCCTTATGAACCTCGCTGATCACCGGCGCCATTATGAAGATTGTCAGGATCAGTGCAAGCCCGATAATTAGCTGCGCAGGCGGCATCTGATGAGTCCCCATCGCCTGACGAACGAACGAAAGCACGACTACTATTCTCGTGAACGATGTCAGCATCATGACGATTGACGGCGCGAGAGTCAGAATCGTCAGGAGTAGTACTATCTGGAGTGTTACCGAGAGATCCGACGGATCATCGGATTCCTCCACAGAAAAGGAAATCTTGGGAAGTCCCTGCGCTCGAAGGTCATCGGGAAGCGCAATCGAGATCACACAGAAAATCAGGGCCGCCAACACGGCCTTCTTCAGAACATCCGATTTCATAATTCTGATCCTATCAGACTTTCGACACGAATGTCGAGAGTTGTGTCCGTGCTTGCTTGAAGTACTCGGTGAATGACGAGTATTTCGCCTTGTCCTGCTTTTTCTCCAGTGCAGCGAAATCCTGATCGGAGACGTCAGCTACAAGATTGATGTTGTTCTCGGAAACACCGACGAGAAGTACCTTCTTCTCGACTCTGAGCAAACACACGAACTTCTTCGGTGCAAAGTAACTTCTCTCGAGTACTTCGAGAGAGCCCTTGCCACCCATAATCCCCGCACGTCCAAGCGAGAATTTGCGAAGAACGAGCATGGCGACGTAGATCAACACAACGATCACGAGCAGCGCCACCCCGAGCTTCATCAACACGGGAAACAGTCCATCTGTCACGCCCGGCAGCGGAACGTCCTGTTCGCTCTCCTGGGCTAAAGCTGCGGAGCTGAATAACATCAGCGCGACAGCGAGAGTCTTAGTAAGCATCCTATTCTCCCAGACTCTTTATTCTCTCCTGCGGCGAAATGAGACTCGTGATTCTGAGACCGAAGTTTTCATCGATCACCACGACCTCTCCTTTTGCCACGATCTTGTTGTTCACCAGCAAATCGACAGGCTCACCGGCGAGCTTGTTCAACTCGACGACTGATCCGGGTCCGAGATTCAGTATCTCCTGCACCTTCATCTTGGTGCGACCGAGTTCGATCGAAAGTGGAAGATCGACATCCAACAGAAGATCCAGATTCTGCGGCTCAGACTTGCCACCACCGGCCAACTGCTGGAACTCCGCTTTCTGCACTTCAGGACTATCGAACATTCCTCCGTCGTCGCTGTCGTCGAAACTGTGATGGGAGGACTCGTCATCGAAACCGCTCTCATCGGAGTCAATCTTCTCGAGTTCGGCGAGCATCTGCTTTTCGACCAGATCGTCGAGCGAATCTTCGCCCTGATCCTCAGAGGGCTGCTCTGACATCTCTTCGGAAGCTTCTCCATCCTCGGAGAATTCTTCGGAATTCTGCAACTCCTCGAGCATCTGTCGCTCTACTTCGTCATCGATGGAGCTTCCGCCTTCCTCTTCCGGCTCCTGCGGCTCTTCCTGAGCTGCATCCGGCTCCTGCTCTTCGGCCTCGGGCTCCTGCCCCTCTTCCGAATCGGCCTGATCTACCGATGGAGTATTTGCGTCCTGATCCTCAGCCGCATCATTTTCGAACGACTCATCCTGAGGCGTTACGTCATCTGGCATTTTGGACTCCTATTCCTTGTAAACATCGATGATTTCGCACGCACGCAGCTTGCCCGCAAGACCCGGTTTTGCCCAGAATTTGGTGCGGCCGTTCACTCGCAATTCCACATTCTCTTTCGTTTTTCGTGGAAGTGTGACAACATCACCGACACCCAGCTTCAAGAACTCACGCACAGAAAGATTCGTCGATCCGAGCACCAGCGATACACTATTCTCCACGATTTTGAGAGACATTCGCATCAACTGCTCGTCCGCCTCCCCACGCTCTTTGGCATGGGATTCGGTGAAATGCTGCGCCATCAGCTTCTCGACCAACGGCTCGAGCGTAACATACGGATAACAGATCGTCAGAAGGCCCGATGATCCGAGCATCTTGATCTGGAACGAAATCACGATAACCGTCTCGCCCGGGGGAATTATCTGCACAAACTGCGGATTCGTTTCGAAACCAACCTGCTTGAACTCAATCTCTTCTATGTGCGCCCATGCGCTGTTCAATTCCTCGAATACCTTGTTGGCAATCCTGGCCATGACCGCCTTTTCGATTCCAGTGAGCTCTCGATCCGTCTCAAGGATTTTGCCCACACCTCCGAACATGCGGTCAATAAAGAGGAATGACAGCGTCGGATTGAAATCAATCACACACGCTCCGTCGAGCGGATCCATCTGAACCGTAAAGGTGCAGCTCGGATTCGCAAGCGACATCAGGAACTCCGAATACGTGATCTGATCTACCGAAACCAGATGAATATCCACCATCGCACGCGATACTGTCGAGAGAGACGATCCGAGATGTCCCGCAAAGTTGTCGTGAATGTTCTCGAGACTTCGGATCTGATCCTTGGAGACACGGTTCGGGTGCTTGAAGTCGTACGCGACTACCGACCGAAACGAGTCCTCCTGTTCGGCTAACTGCTCCTCAACATCATCACCGGCGGATACGGTGTTTAGCAGAGCATCGATCTCGTCCTGTGATAGAATCTTCGCCATAATCTACTTCGCTATTGCAGCACAAAGTCCTTGAAATACACTGCCTTTATCTTGATCGGATCCGCCACCATTTTGACACGCGACAGAATCTGTCTGCGCAACGGTTCACGAAGTCGCGCATCGGATAGTTCGTCAACTGTTCGTGCGGAAAGAATCGTTATCAGAGCATCCCGCACCTTCACATCGATCGATTCGAGCCTACTAATGTCGGACGGCTTCTCAAGTTCGAACGCCACCGAACAGGAAAGAAATCTCGATCCAACCGTGCTGGCCGGATTGACGATAATATTGTCGATCTCGTACAGCGCATCACCGGGAGCGCCTTCCTCACCGTGACCGCCGCCACCGTTATCCGCCGGATCCTCGGCCGCCATCTCGACTCCGGCCGGATCGGCCGCGAGCATCGGCTTGAGGACCTTCATCGTCACCAGATATGCCGCGACGATCGCAACCAGCGCGACAGCCGCAATGATTGCCACCTTAGTGAGGTGTCCGACAACATTGCTGCCATCTTCCTTTTTCTCCGGTGGACCAGCAGGCTTTACCTGCTGTCCAGTATCCTCCGGAGCCTGGCCGGCTTCGGCTTCCTTCAAATCAGGCATAACCAACTCCTATTTGAGCGTCGAAGAAGTCTGCCCTTCGACATTCAGGCCGCTCGATAGTCTTCTGAAACGAGCTACAGCCTCTATGACGTCGTCGATTGACTCCTTCACCATTATCTTTTTTCCGGTGGTGAGGCTTATGATCGTATCCGGAATCGCCTCAACGAATTCAATCAGATCGGCGTTGATCACAAGCTGCGCGTCGTTTAGCCGAGTGACCTTAATCATTCATTACCTCTTCAGATTCACCAGCTCATCAAGCATGCTGTCTGATGTCGTGATGACCCTGGCATTTGCTTGAAAACCTCTCTGAGTTATAATCATCGTCGTGAATTCCTCAGCCAGGTCGACGTTGGAGGCCTCCAGCGCGCCCGAACTTACTGTCGATGATATTGTCTCACCTGCAAAACCGTAGAACGGCTCGCCGGTGTTTGCCGTGTCCTTGTAAATTGATGTACCGGACTTTGACAGACCCTGATCATTCTTGAATGTCGCCACGAGAACCTGAGCAAGGGTGCGCGTTACGCCGTTGGTGAAAATACCCAGGATCTTACCGGTTGGGTCAATTGCGATCGAGTCCAGCACGCCAAGGCCGTAACCGTTCTGGTTGCTTATCGACGCAGTGGATGTGGCCGAAAACCCTGTCAGACCATCAAAGTCACCCGGGGTACCGGCATCTACATCTATCTCCATTACGTCAGCGCCATTCTTCGGGTCAATTCCAATTCTATCTGCGCTGCCATCATAGAGAAAATCCGCAAGTGAACCGTCATTCTGGAACTTGACGTTTCCACTTCCACCGTAGAGTATCTGCTCCTCGGCGCCGAGAGATGCCTCCCAGACCCACTCATTGCTCGAAACGAGCTTCGTGAATGTCAGGACAAGCGTGTGCTTACCACCCTGAGAATCGTAAATTGTCAATGAGGTTGAGTACTCGGTATCGGCTGTTGTTATCATGGCGGTTCCGGCAGCAAGGCCGGTGCTCGTAGTCTTGATCGTGACTCCGCCTCCGCCGAGTCCCTTGACACCATCCACAATACCCGTCTCGCTGTTGACCTCGACCTCGAGATTCTGTGGAGCGGGCGCCGTCCCGTCATTCGGAACGAAAGTATCGGTCACAACCATTGAGTGCGCTGTACCATTGTTGATATTGAAAGTGGCATTGGATGTACCGCCTGAGTTGTCGATGAAAACAAGACTCGTCAGAGTCTCGT
Source organism: uncultured Ignavibacteria bacterium (assembly GCA_964415885.1). Taxonomy (GTDB): domain Bacteria; phylum Zixibacteria; class MSB-5A5; order JAABVY01; family JAHJOQ01; genus CAYQCE01. The sequence continues at coordinate 45,398 of CAYQCE010000012.1, read as the reverse complement.
TTGCGGCAGCAGCAGTTCCATCACCGTCATCAGTGTTCGTCGTATGAATCGTGATATTACGACCCGCACCGGCGCCTGCATAGGTTCTCTTAACCTCTATCTCTCCCGAACCGTTGATGTACGCGTCGACGCCATCAATATCATTGAGGTCCTGGACCAACTCGTTAACAGTTGTAGTTGTCGTGTACTGTGAGAGATAGAACAGGTTCGAACCGCTGTCGATCGAAATCGATGTCGCCTCGGAGAGACCCGCAGCCGTCAGCCCCAGTGACCCGAGCGTCTCCGTACCCGTCAAAGCGGCTACATCCGACACCCCCGTGCTGTTCGTAGCCTGCGCTCCGGATACAGTCAGCGTATGCGTACCACCTGCGCCGTTCACAGCCCGGCCGGTTACGGTGTTGATATTTGTTGTACCAGACGACACCAGCGTCGCGGTCGACTCAGTGGCCGTCGCGTTCAAGTTGTTGACGAGCTCGATTTCAGTAGTGCCCTTTGCAGGGTCCTGCTGACCAAACGGCAGATGAATCTTGGAGATCGGGGTCATCGCATCGATCTGACCATTGATGTTAGCCATCTTACCCATCACGTACAAGCCGTTCGAAGTCGAGACCATATCAGAGTTGCCATCAAATCCGAACGTCCCGGCTCTCGAGAAGAAGTTCTGGTTGTTGTCGGATAGAACGAAGAAACCCCTTCCCTGAAGCGCGAGGTCGGTCGTCTGTCCGGTCAGTTCGAGACCGCCCTGGGCGAAGATATTGTCGATCGACGCCACAGTGACACCAAGACCTTTCTGAATCGGGTTGGTACCGCCGGTGATCGCAGAAGCTCGACCTGCACCCCGGATATCCTCTACGAGGAACTCCTGAAATGTCGCTCGGCTCTTCTTGTAGCCTGTCGAATTGATATTTGCGATGTTGTTACCGATCACGTCCATCCTCACCGCATGATTTCTGAGACCCGTGGTCCCAGCAAACAATGATGCTAACATTTCTCGTTGCCTCCCTGGAATCAGGCTTCCTCAAAGGAGGGCCGGCCTGATAGACCATTATCCAGACTGTTACTTCTTATCTAAACAATCACTGCGCTGTCTATTTGTGTGAATACACCTTCCTTCATTCTCGATTGCTGCATCGCAGTCACCACCGTTCGGTTCTTGACCGAGACGACCACGGCGAGATCATCCAACAGAACGAGCGATTCCTTCGCTCCCTTCGATTCTGCACGGTCCACTGCCTGATTGAGACGGTCGATTCTGTCTCCACTCAAATCGAGTGATCTGCGGCTGATTCGATCGGCGACATGCTTCGACATTTTCAGCTTCCCCTCAAAGACCTTTGAAAAGTCATCGGTTCCGTGCGCCTGTGTCGGCTTGCTTCCGGTCTGCGAAATCTCGTGTTGGCGAGATATTTGATTGATTCTGTCAACCATCTCAGCCGTTCTCCTCGTCGTTCAGCAGTTGCTGACCGACCTCTAAGACATCGGACAGAGGCACCTGAGCACCGTTTACAACAAGGTATGCCTGCGCGTCAACGTACTGGACCCCGTCTACCCTGCCGAAGATGTACGGTGTCGCGTAAATATCCTTGCCGTCGACCGTCTTGGCCGATACCTCAAACGTGTATTCGCCCATTGGAGCCCTGTCGCCCGCCTGAACGAGGCCGTCCCAACGCACAGTCTGGTCGCCCGCGCCTAAATTGTGCACCTGTATCGTGTCGACGAGCTCGCCGACGCCATCGTACACATTAACCGTGGTCTCAGCAGCGAATGCATCCAGCTTGAATTTGAGCGCGGCATCGGAACTCTCGCCGAGATAGAACTGATTGCCGCTTGCCTTCACATCCTTACCGATCAGCGATGTCGACATCGTGTTGTTGATCGTCTGCGAGAGCAGGTAATTCCAATTCAGGTTCTCTTCCAGATTCGCATTCATATTCTGCATCTGCTCGAGCGACGAAAACTGGGCCATCTGAGAGATGAACTCCTTGTCCTCCATCGGATCGAGCGGATCCTGGTTCTCGAGCTGGGCGATGAGCATCTTTAGAAACTCCTCCTTGCCCATGCTCTTGATGTGATCAACAGCTCCCGGAGCATTCGGATCGTATGTCGCCATGTCGCTCACACTGTTGATTACAAGATCGTTCGGCATATCAGTTCATTCCTTTCTCTATGCTACCATACTCAATCTGCCGGAGAGATTCCCGACTGGCGCAGCCTTGCGTACCGCAGCCATTGGAGCGTCTCCATAGCTATCCGGATCGAGGGAGAACTTCTCGGAAGACTCGTTCGGGTCCTTCGGAGCCTGCTCTTTCTCCTCAGCAAACTGGCGTTCTTCCTGTCCCTGATCCGCAACATCCACCGAGAACGTGTCGACTTTGATTCCATGCTGAGACAGCACTTCCCGCAACGCGGGTAGATTGGCCTCGACAGCATTGCGAGCGGTGTTCGACTCGACGCTCAGCTTCGCCGAAAGATGGTCCTCGACCATTGACAGGTGAACTTTGACTGTTCCAAGCCATTCCGGCTTGATGCTTATCTTAAACGTGCTGATATCGGATATCTTGAGACCGGTATTGGCGAGTTCGAGTTTGAACTTCACCGGTTCAGGTATCGTCCTCGGCATCTCCTGACGAACCTCGGCCATCTGTGGCCTGAGCTGTGATCGCGGTAGATCGAGTTTCGAGCTGCTGTCGACAGACTTGGCTTCGACTTCCGTCGCAGCCTTGCTGTTCTTTGCGATTGCATCATCGAGCTTGGAGGATGATTCCCGAATCATCTTTTCGACATCTATCTTCTCGCGTCCGCCTGATGCCGGCTTTATGTCATGATCGGCGTGTCTGTTTGCTTGCGTGCCCTTGAATGTTTGCTTGAAGCCACGATCGGATGACATGATGTTATCATGTTCGGCACCAACCCCGGAGCCCGCAACATTCGTCCGACCTCCGGTTTTGAGCGCATCAATGCTCTCGTTCGCAGCAAGGAATCCGTTTCTCACGTGATCGTTAACCGCTTTGTCCACGGTTGGCTTCACCGTCCTGGCGCCGGCATCAGCCTGCACAAGACGCAAAACATCTATCTTGACCGGCTCGGACTGCTTGCTTTCGGACGACGGCACATTCTTCGTTTGATTCGTGTTCATTTCATCGGCGAGCGATTTGGCGCCCGGAATGCCTGATTTACTCGATGTCAGCTTCTCAGGTCCGGGCTCACCCTTGAGGAATGCAACGAGCTTCTCCGGATCATCGACAACGACAACTGCGCGGCTCGTTATCTCGGGCCGCTCGACTATGTCGTCCTCAATGCCCATCGTCAAACCAAATGACTCGAGAAGTGACCCCACTCCCCGCAAAACAGCTCTTCCGTCGGCGTCAATGCTCAGTCCGGGTTCGCCATCGATATCTGCAAGGGATACTGGAACCAGCACCTCGGACCCAGCCGTCTGCAAACGCAGCAATGCATGCTGAGGCGCGTTTTCTGCCGTTCCGGCAAAGTCGATCAATCCGCTCTGATTCGCATGTGCCCTATTCGGTCCGGCATCTACGAACAGAAGCTCCACACTCACCTTGCCCACAGAATCAATCGAGCCACCTATGCCCGGCTTATCCAGCAGGAGTTCATCGAAGTCTCCATCGGCGATGATATCAATCGGTAGCGCGCTGACTTTCATCGCGCTGCCCTCGGCAAGGCTATCGAGATTGAGGATCGAACCAGCCTTGAGATTGAGCAGATCGAGGATCGCCTTCCCATCTGGATTCGCAAGCACTCCAGCCTCAGACATATCCTCCGCCGAGCCACCGTTTCCGCCGAGAAGAGCGCCGAGCACCATTCCGAATGGCATCTCACCGTTTCCTTGCCCTGTTATTGGGCCCTTGCCGGTAAGCGATGACAGCCCCTCAGGCATTGCAGCGGTCAGTATGTTAAGAAGGAGTCCGTTCATTCAGCTATCAGTGTCCCTCTGCGAGATTAATCATAAGCGTGGTTATACGAGCCGCTCTCTCGGCGGGAATCGCCGCGAGAACATCGGATGCGTTCTGCTTCTTCATCCGCATCAGAATCGCACCGACGCGCTCATCGGTCATGTTTTTCATTATATCAGCCACCTCCTGACCTTTCATCGAGTCAAAGAGCTTGGCCATCTGAATCGTGTTTGCATCTTCTATATTCCGTCGCCTCTCAAGAAGTCTGACCGTTTCGAGGTTCAGATTCTCGAGATTGGAGCGCTCTTTCTGCAGATTGCGGCGCTCCTTTTTGATCTCTTTCCAGGCGAGATCTATCTCTCGCTTCTGCTTGTCGTACCATTCCATCTGTGCGAGAGAATCCTCGAGCGACATCGCTCTATTGGAGTCGAGCTCGGCGGAATCCGCCGGTGCTGACATGTCATCAAACTCGAAGTCATAGTATGATGAATGGAAATCGCCGTAGAGATCTTTATCAGTGTACTCACCCTCGGGCTCGTCGTGATGCTCATCCCCGGATTGCGGTACATGCTTGACGTTAGAGGAGGAAAACACACCCATACTGATTGAGAAGATCGCCACGAACACAACAAATGCCAGCAATCCTATAGCCCCAATCATTATTCCCATCTTTGAGTTCTTCGCATCGTCAGCCATTGATATATCCTTTGCGAATTGCGATCATACTATTCCTCCATGCATTCGCTTATGCAACCGGCATGCCAACCAGAACGAGGACCGCCTCAGACTGCCCTATGGCCCTGTTGTGCATAGGATTACAGGGCATCAAGCGGGATGGCTCACACCGGACTGGAGGAGAGATTCTCGGGAAAAAAGTTCCGCTGGACGGAAGGAATGTCCCTCGTTAGTGGCTGCTATCGACTGATAGCGGACAAAAAAACGGGCGAGTTTTAACTCGCCCGTCGCCTTGTCATTCTGCGAACAAAAGGAGGCTATTGTGTCTTGTCGGAGTCCTCGTCTTCTTCGGGACTCTCTTCGGACGGCTTCTCTGATTCGGCTTCGGAAGACTCTTCCGGTTCAGCCGGGGCAGCCTCGACCTGCTCCGATTCCGGTTCCGGTTCCGGCTCCGACTCGACCTCGGGCGCGAGTGCCTCACCACCTTCGGCATCGGCAAGCGTACCACCGTCGCGGTTATCGTGCTTCGCGAGATACTGTTCCAGCTCCGCGCGTTCGCGCTTGCGGTAGTAGGCATCAACCGACAGCACTATCTTCCGGGCCTGCTGATCGAATTCGATCACCTGCAGTGGAAGCTCATCACCTATATCAAACGAATCGCTCGGTTTTTCGAGATCCTGCTTGCCGAGCTGATTTGTCGGCACAAATCCCTCGACACCGCCGGGTAGCTCTACGATCACGCCTCTGTCGAGGATACGTATGATCTGTCCGAGGGCCTCGGCACCGACAGCGTAGTTCCTGGATAGCTGCGGCCATGGATCCTCTTCGAGCTGCTTATATCCGAGCGAGATTCTGCGATTATCCTTGTCAACTCTCAGGACCACGACTTCAACGTCGTCGCCCTTCTTCATAACCTCGGAGGGATGCTGAATACGTTTCGTCCAAGACATATCGGAGATATGCACCAGACCGTCAATACCCTCTTCGAGCTCAATGAACGCGCCGAACGTGGTCAGATTGCGAACCTTTCCCGTCACGCGTGCACCTGCCGGGTACTTCTGATCCATGGTCTCCCACGGATCCGGTTCCATCTGCTTGATTCCAAGCGAGATCTTCTCGTTATCCTTGTCCACGGAAAGAACGACAGCTTCGATCTTATCACTAACGTTCATGAGCTTCGATGGATGCTTAACATGCTGCGTCCACGACATCTCCGAAATATGGATAAGACCCTCAATGCCCTTCTCGAGCTCGACAAACGCACCGTAATCGGTCAGAGAAACGACCTTGCCCTCGACCTTCTTACCGATGGGATACTTCTCTTCGATGTTCTCCCATGGGTACGGCGTAAGCTGCTTGAGACCGAGTGAAATTCGCCCGGTATCCTTGTCGAAGTCCAGAATCTTGACATTGATCTTGTCACCGAGGTTGACCATCTCGGATGGGTGCGACACACGGCCCCACGACATATCGGTGATATGCAGGAGTCCGTCGACACCACCGAGGTCGATGAACACGCCAAAATCCGTGACATTCTTGACAGTACCTTCACGGACCTGGCCCACCTCGATCTCCTTGATGAGCTGCTGTCTGAGATGTTCGCGCTCTTCCTCGAGAACAACTCTGCGAGAAACGACGATATTACGGCGATTCTTGTTCAGCTTGATGATCTTTAGATCCATCTGCTCGCCGATCAAATCGTCGAAGTTCGGAACCTGTCGCAGAGCTATCTGGGAGCCGGGGAGGAAAGCGTCCACTCCGAAGAGATCGACGACCATACCACCCTTGATTCGTCTCACGAGTCTTCCGCGAACAAGTTCACCGGCCTCATGCGCCTCGCGGATGTTGTCCCATACGCGAAGGAAATCGGCCTTCTGTTTTGAAAGTACGAGCTGACCGTGCTGGTCCTCGATTGCCTCGAGATACACTTCGATCGGATCGCCTACCTTGACCTCCACCGGCGGGGTAAACTCGTGAATCGGGATTATCCCCTCCGACTTGAAGCCAACATCTACGATCACGTCATCCCGGGTAACACCGAGGACTTTGCCCTGTACGATTTCTCCCTCCTTGATATCGGAGATCGTTTCCTCGTACATGGCAAGCATCTCATTGTACTCGTCCTCCGAGTAATCATGCCGGTCGAGATCGGTGAGCTTGATTGCGTCTACCGACTCGATCTCCTCGGAGGTCACCACGGGCACTCTTGCCTTTTCTGCGGCTCTCTGGGAGACGCGGCGGCGACGCGAGGTTTCTGTTCTACCGGATTCTTTTACCTTCTCGGTAACGAGACTCCTGGCCTTTTGTTCGGCCTTGCTCACTTTCTGCTTCTTCTGAGCATCTCTCTTCTTTGATTTCTTCGAAGAAGCTTTTTCAGAACCGGCATCACCTCCTGTCTTTGCAGTTGCAGCGACCTGTTTCTGTTCTGATTCACTCATTAGTGCTTGAAATCCTCCTTATACATTAGCATTCTGCCACGTAGGCTATAGATGCGCAATATATCGGAAAACGTTTGCGTGTCAAAGCCTTTTTGGGCTAAAAAGGTCTATAAGAAATATAGTTCGGCGGCTATTCGAAAGATTTGAGCAGCTCCGCGATTCTCCGCATCACTTCCCGGGTCATGGCGACGTATCGATCCCTGTCAGATTCGATCTTTGCGAACTCACGCGGATAGACCGGCTCGCCGAATCTCACCCGAATCTTCTTCCTTCGGAAGAGTGCATTCTTCAAGTGGCGAGAATTCGTGACGCATGTCGGGACAATTGGCACATTTGCATCAAACGCCATTTTGGCCACGCCGGACTTGCCCTCACGGAGCTTCCCGTCTTTGGATCGCGTCCCTTCCGGAAACAGAAGCAACCAGTTGCCGGCCTTCAGGACGGAGAGCGCCTGCCCGTATGCCTTCCGATCTATACGTCCCCGTTTGACCGGAAATGCATTCAGCCCGCTGATCAAAAAAGGCGACCACCAGTGGCCGAAAAGCTCCGCCTTGGCGAAGAAGTAGATCGGCCGCTTGATACTAACCGACACGAACGGCGGATCTGCCACCGAGCAGTGATTGGACGCAATCAGCGCACCCGACTCTCTCGGAAGGTTGTGATGACCACTCGATCTGCGCCCGAACAGCAGGGTCGATAGCGTCCTTACTGTAAACCAGACAAACCAGTAGTAAAGCCTCAATCCCCTGTCCTCTCGCTGTATAGTCGGACTACGGCATCAACCTGCTCATCTATCGTCATATCAGTTGTATCGAGCAGAATCGAATCATCAGTCTGGGTCAACGGCGAGGCTTCACGGGAGGAGTCATACACGTCGCGCCTCTCTATATCCGCAATCTGCTCTTCGAGAGTCGTGCGTTTTCCGAGCGATTCGAAGTCTCTCACTCGTCGGCGCGCCCTTTCTTCAACGCTCGCCACGAGATAGACCTTCAGAAATGCATCGGGAAAAACCACGCTCGTGGTGTCACGTCCCTCTGCAACGAGATTGTGCTTTCTTGCGAACTGCTGCTGCCTATCGACCAGAATACTGCGAACCTCTGCATGAGCGGACACCTCCGACACGGCGCGTGTCACCTCCGCGCTGCGGATGTCCGCCGTCACATCCTCGCCATTCACGACTACCTTCTGGCGAGGATCCCCCGGCTCGAACCTGAGATCCATTCTATGCGCGATTCTCTCCAACGATTCGGCGTCCGAAGGCTCAATGCCCTCACGCAGGGCAAGCAGTGTGACCGACCTGTACATCGCTCCCGTATCCAAAAAGATGAATCCCAATCGCTCGGCGACGCTGCGAGCGGTGGTTGACTTTCCAGATCCGGCCGGTCCATCGATTGCTATAACGACATTCTTTCCCATTCGCACCCACAGGCTTTGTTGATTTTCTGAGAGATAATAAGGGAAATGCACTGATGGGTCAATACTAAGCGAGGTCGACCTTCTTCTTGAGCTTATCGACTTCCTTGCGGTTCAGATAGCGCCACGTGCCGACTTTCATTCCCTCGCAGGAGAGATCGGCGAACTTGATGCGTCTCAGGTGCTGCACAGGAAAGCCGAGCGTGCGGCAGATCCGACGGACCTCCCGTTTACGACCTTCTGAGAGTTCGAGGATCAAGGTCGAAAACTTGCCCTGGCTGCCAACGAGCTTTGCCCGTGCAGAGGCAACGAAATCGTCCTCGAGCTTTACGCCTTCATCGATTCGAGAGATCAGCTCCAGCGGAAACTCGCCCCGAACTGTCGCACGGTAGACCTTCTTGATACCGAATTTCGGGTGTGTGAGGCGGTATGACAATTCTCCGTCATCTGTGAGAAGGAGAATCCCCTCGGTATCGAGATCAAGCCGGCCGACCGGATAAACTCGCTGTCCGACATTTCGAATGAGGTCGAGCACTGTTTTGCGACCGAATTCGTCCCTCATCGTAGTCACATAGCCTTTGGGTTTGTTCAGGATAATGTAGACTGGCTCGGGCGGTAGAGTGCAGAGCCTGCCGTCAACTGAGACTTCATCCTTGTTCTCATCAATGATAACGCCCAGCTCTTTGACCGGCTTACCGTTGATCGAGACGCGCCCCTGTTCAATCATGCGATCGGCCCCACGACGTGAGGCGATCCCACACTTGGATAAATACTTGTTGAGTCTCATAGCATCGAGTCGGGTCACCTGAAAATCGACATCTTTCTAATTTACATCGGGTTTTTCGTCGATTTCCTGACCGACCAGAGCGGTTTCCTCCTCATCAGTCGGCTCATCCTCTGCAGTCTCAACATCTTGTGTGGATTTCTCCGAGAGAACGAGTTCGACCTGATCGCGCGAATCCGGGTCGTCTTCACCCGGTAAAACAAGCTCATCCAGCTTCGGAAGCTCATCGAGGCTGTTGAGTCCGAAAAATTCGAGGAACTGACGTGACGTTCCATATAGAAGCGCTCTGCCGACTTTCTGCGATCTGCCCACTATCGCCACAAGTTTGCGTTCGAGAAGCGACGCTATCACGCCGTCCGAGTTGACTCCCCGGATATGCTCGACATCGGCCTTCGTGACCGGCTGCTTGTAGGCTATGATAGCAAGCGTTTCCAGCGCGGCCTGCGATAAACGTCTCTCCCTCTGCGTCTGCAGAAATTTCTCGACCGCCCTCGTGTACGTCGGAAGCAGATGCATCTGGAAACCGCCGGCGATCACTCTAATTCGAAAAGACCGGCCCTCGTTAGCGTATGACTCATTCAGCTCTTCGATCAGCTCGTCTAGCTGCTGCGCGGATGATTTGCCAATGAACTGGATCAGTTTCTTGCGTGGCTGAGGTGACTCCGACGCGAACAGCAGCGCCTCTATGAGCATCAGCCTGTCGTCGGGAGCATCAAACACTCGCGGCCTCCTTCAAGTACACTCGAATCTCGCCCAACTGCGCACTCTGCCTTGCATAGATTGTATTCTGCTTGATCAGCTCCAGTATAGCGACGAAGGTCACGATTATCATCATTTTTATGGGCGCCTCCGGCATGAGCTCCCGGAACGTCGCACCGCCTCTATCCCTAAGGAATGTTATTATATCATCAATTCGGTCCTCTACCTTGATATCCTCACGCACCACATCATGGTGATCCTCGCGTGAATACTCCTCCATCACCCTCTTGAAGGCTGTCAAAAGATCGAACACCGTGGCCTCGAGCACAAATTCTTCCTGTGGACTCGTGTCTACAATCGAGAAATCGGAGCGCGTGAGAATATCTCGCTCCTTCGTTTCGAGGTTCTTGAGATGGCCCGAGGCCTCCTTGTACTTCTTGTACTCGAGCAGCGCGAGTATAAGCTGCTCCCTCGGATCCTCCTCGAACTCATCGTCCTTGCGAGGCAACAGAAGCTTCGATTTGATCCGAATCAGCGTGGCTGCCATAATCACAAACTCACCGGCAACATCGAGATCAAGCAGTCGCATCATCTCAATGTAGTCGAGATACTGGCGCGTAATTCTGGCGATTGGAACATCGTAGATGTCAATCTCGTTTTTGCGGATCAGATACAGGAGCAGATCAAGCGGTCCCTCGAACTTATCAAGTCGCACGGAATAAGTTGTCGATTCCTCCCCGGTCATCGGGTCGATAGCGAATATCTCCTCATGTGTCATATTTCAGCCCCATCCTAGCCCTCACCATCTCCATCGTTTCGGCGGTCCGTTCACGAGCCCGTGCGGCACCGTCACGCAACACATCCCAGACTGTGTCAGGGCTGCCGAGAAGCTCCCTGCGCTTTTCACGAACCGGTGCGAGCGCCTCGTTCAGCGACTCAGTCAAGTGCTTCTTATCTGCGACGCAGCCAAGCTCTCCGGTTCTACAGGTGCGGTCGATCGTCTCGATCGCGCTTTCATCCTTAGTGTATATCTTGTGCAGCGCAAACACCGGACAGATTTCCGGCCGACCGGGATCGCCCTTCCGTAGCTTTTGCGGATCGGTGAACATGCGCTTGATCCTGGCCTCGGTCTCCTCCGGCGTGTCCGCCAATGCGATTATATTATCGTACGACTTGCTCATCTTACGCCCGTCCGTGCCCGGGACTTCAGCGAACTTCGTCAGCTTGGCATCCGGTTCGGGAAACACGTCGCCATAGAGGTGGTTGAAACGCCTCGCAACCTCGCGCGTCAGCTCGATATGCGGCAACTGGTCCTTTCCTACCGGGACCAGATGTGCCCTATAGACAAGGATATCCGCAGCCTGAAGAAGCGGATAGCCGAGAAATCCGTACGAATCAAGACCCAGCGCTGCCGCCTTGTCCTTGTAGGATGGCACCCGTTCGAGCCAGGGTGTCGGCGTGAACATCGAAAACAAAAGGTGAAGCTCCGCATGCTCCTTGACGTCCGACTGAATGAAGATGGCACATTTCTTCGGATCGAGGCCGGAAGCGAGATAGTCGACAGCCATCTCGAATATACGATCGCGGATTCCGGCAGTGTCGTCATAGTCGGATGTCAGGGCGTGCCAGTCGACAATACAGCAGAACATGTCATAGTCATCCTGCAGCGACACCCAGTTTTTCAGCGCACCCTCGTAATTGCCGAGATGAAGTTTACCAGTTGGTTGCATTCCCGACAGTATGATCTTTCTCGCCATCAGGTCTTTATCTCCTCGATAAACAGGTACGGCTTCCAGCAGTCATCAGCGATTCCTACGAAATGTTCTATGAACGTCAGGTGATTCGGTCGTCGCGGCTTCGTTCGCAGCATCATACCGGCCTGATCGGGAGTTCGATTTCCCTTCTTGTTATTGCATCTGAGGCAGGCTGTGACAAGATTCTCCCAGCTGTCCTTCCCGCCGAGATTGCGCGGAACGATGTGATCCACAGTCATAGGACCGTCGCGCCGACCACAGTACATGCACATTCCGCCGTCCCGTTTTATGATGTTCTTCCTCGTTAGAATAATCTGTTTTCTCGGCAGCCTCGCGTACTCCCAGAGCCTTATCACGGATGGCACCGCTATCGACCGGCTCGTGGACCTGATTCGCTTCCCGTCCGATTTTTCAATAATCTCAACCTTGCCGAGAAACATCATCAGAACCGCCCGGCGAACACTACACACCGAGAGAGGCTCATAGTTCTGATTCAGGACGAGTACATTCTGCCTCAGTACATTGTTCATGCTGTCATCCTCGCCGACAGATTAAGCTGAAATTACAGGCAGTATCGATTTTAGTCAATAAAAACTTGGGTCTCGGAACCTCCCTGCCTGATCGCATAAACCCCTTCAACCATTTTTGTTGACTCTGACAGATTTATCGACATTTCTTCCTTCACTATGGCACGACTTAGTATCAGAAAGACCAAAGAGTCAGACATGAAACGGGCCACGAGGCTTATTATCGATAGCTCGAACGCCCTCCGTAAGGCTCACGGCCTCGAGACCGCACAAGTTCGCGTCACGCAGCCCAGTAGATTCTTCGACCATTTCCGCCGAACTGATCCCGAAGGCTGCTATTGCGCCTTCGAGGGCGACCGTATGGTCGGCTACGTGTCATCCATTGTACGCGAGCACGAGTGGTACCTCGCCTTCCTTTTCGTGACTCCGGGACGGTGGGGGCGCGGAATAGGTCGAAAGCTGCTCGACAAATCAATCAAATACGGCAAAGACAATGGCTCAACGCTGTTTGCGCTCTGCACATACTCATACAACCCGGATGCAGTTGCTCTATATTCACGCTACGGTATGACTCCGTACGTTCCCATCCTCCACATGCACTGGGACAAGAGCAAACACCAGGAGCTGCGAACGGAAGCCGAATTCCAGCCCCTCGACGAAAACGAGATAAGAGATTACGAAGAACTGAATCCGATCAACAAGCTCGACCGACGGAACCGCGGTATAGCGAGACCCGAAGACCACAAGTTCCTGATCGACAGCAACGATCACTATATCATCGCGTATTCGAAAAACTCGAAGATTGTAGGCTATGCCGCTTTCTACAGGCAGGGGTTGATAGCTCCGATAACCGCTATCACTCCGGACTATTTGCGGAGAATCGTCAACCAGGCGATAAATCGTCAACTCGACGCCGGAACGGAGAGGCTCAAGCTTTTCTGCGCGGGATCGAGCCGTAAGACTCTGAGCTATCTGCTCAAAATGGGGTTGCACGTTGGCGATATCGATCTTCTTCTGACCGAAAAGCCGTTCGGGAACCTCAAGCTCTATCTTCCCGCACATCTCGCCATGTTCTGATCCGATGTTCGCCGGCGCCTTCCGGCTCACTGAAGATTGTACAAATCTCGCACGACGAGTGTCGCAATCTGAGGCGTCGCTGCATTGCTTCGGTGGATTGAAATATCGCCTTAGACTCTTGCGACCTCTCCTGTCACCCCCATCTCTCCTGTCACCCCCATCTCTCCTGTCACCCCCATCTCTCCTGTCTCACCCATCCTCTCCTGTCACCCCCGTCTCTCCCGTCTCTCCCATCCTCTCCTGTCACCCCCATCCTCTCCTGTCACCCCCGTGGAAACGGGGGTCCATCTTCTCTTCCTCCGTTATCAATCACGACCTCATCGACATTTATTCTTTCACCAGTGTGCGTAGCTTCAATGTCTGCATACAGATCCTTGCAATCGGGATTGTATTTCTCGACCAGACCTATCTTCCACTGGCGATTCCATTTCTTAATCTGTTTCTCACGTGTGATCGCTGCTTCTATATTCTCGTAGTTTTCGTACCACACGAATCGATTAAGAACGTGTTTCGTTGTAAACGCTGAACCGATTCCCCGTCGATGCTCCGCAATTCGCTTCATCAGATTGCCGGTAACACCTGTATAAAGTGTGCCGCTATGCTGGTTTGTCACTACGTAAACAAAGTACATGCACTAAGACCTAAAAATGGATTCGCGTTTCCGGGTTTGTTGAGAAACCTCGTTACGCCAGATCCTGCGGCCGCATTTCGCGGGCGTGTGATCTGGCGTTCTTCGAGTTGGCCTTTGTTTATGCGGCTATACGGTCAGGTCACACCCGCCTGCGGCGGGCAGGGCCTGACCGAACTTCACTACCCGCCTTTTTCAACAAGCTCTGCAGGATAGGGGACACCCCTCAACGACCCGTTTATGTGCGGCAGATTCCCTATGAACAGGCGCACGAATCGCGCTTCCTCAGCGGCTTACCACTTCGCCGGCAGACCGTCGAAGAAATCCTTGACGAATTTCCCGTCCTTGTAGATCAGTTCGTCGTCCGCGTAGATCTCGCCGCCGTGTCGCAGGTCGCAGACCATGTCCCAATGAAGCCCTGACTCATTCTTCGAACCGGTCTCCGGATACGCCTTTCCCACGGCGAAATGGCACGTTCCACCGATCTTCTCGTCGAAGAGCGTGTTTTTGGTGAACTTGGTGATACTGTAATTCGTGCCGATAGCGGCTTCACCGACATACTTCGCACCGTCATCCATGTTCAGCATCTTCTCGAGGAATTCCTCATTCCGGCTGGCCCGGTAGTTGGATACCTTGCCATCCTTGAATGTCAACTGGACGTCGGTGACCTCACGCCCCTGATAGCATGCAGGGAAGCTGTAGGCTATCTTGCCGTTCACACTGTTCTCGATCGGTCCGGTGAACACCTCGCCGTCGGGGAAGTTCTCGTGCCCATCACAATTGATCCACTTGCGGCCCTTTGCCGAGAACGACAACTCCGTATCCTCCGCAACGATCTTGAATTCGCTCCTGGATTCGAGGAATTCGCACATCTCCGCCTGCTTGCGAGAGACTTCCTTCCAGTGCGATACCGGATCCTCCATATAGACGCCGGCTGCACCGTACACGAAATCCTCGTACTCAGCCATTGACATCTCGGCATCCTGCGCAAGCGACGGAATCGGGAAACCGAGTCCCGTCCAGCGAAGCTCACCTTTCGCGGCACGCCCGAGGATATTATCTGAGATAGGTTTCTTTGCCCGTTGCAAGATAGCCTGTTTCGCGGGATCGGTATTGCTCAGGAATTTCGTATTCTCGAACCCGAACACTCCGAGCAGCGCGTCGACATGCTCGGATTCATATTTCAGCGTCTCCGAAAGAAAACCAATCTGTTCGTCCGAACCGTGCTTAAGGAGTATCTCGATGAAATCATCGACAATCGGCGCCCAGAATGGGTTTGCGCCCACCTGTATCGCCTTCTTGAAGAAAGCCCTGTAGAAAGGCATTGCGGCCGGAACGCCTTGCACACGCACCCAGTCGCCCTTCTTGAGAGCGAGACAGTATTCCACAACTATGTCGGCAAGCTTTTCAACACGAGGATCCATAATCCATCCCTTCCATCCTGAGACAATGCTATTCTCTGAATTCGATGCCTTCCATTCTGAGAAGGTACCGCTTGTGATCCAGTCCACCGCCGTATCCGCCGAGTTTGCCACCCGCGCCTATCACACGGTGACACGGAATCACTATCGCAATCGGATTCGTTGCGCAGGCGGAGCCTGCAGCGCGAGCGGCGCGTGGTCGGCCCGCGAGCCCCGCAAGCTCGCCGTAGGAGACAGTATTCCCATATGGCACATTGAAAAGCGCCATCAGGACGTCCTTTCGGAAACCATCCGAAACGAGATTGAGCTTGAAATCGAACTTCTTGACCTTCCCCTCGAAATAACCGTCGATCGCCTTCAGGTACACGTCATTCTTTTTCCGATCAGACTTGAAGACCGAATCCGGAAAATGATCTTCCAGCCAGGAAAAGAACTCAGCATCAACCTCTCGCGCGAATGATACTTTACAGAGCCCTTCCTCCGAAGATCCGATCATGAGCCTGCCTACAGGCGAATCCAGATTGGCGTAAACGATCTGCTCTGTTCTATTTGGCATAAACAGTCCTTTTGCCTGTTTGTGAGCTGCTCATTTGCGAGGCTTCTTCCCCGGATCCGGAATATCCTCTTCAATTTTCGCAAGACGCTTCACTATTTCGACCGAGTTGTCGGTATTGTAAAACTTGCGGATAAAAAGCCTGGCACCATCCGGTGAGCCGCCGCCATGCATACATCCCGGCACTCCGGCGCCAATAGTAGACCACTCTACCATACGAGCGGCTTTCACACGGGATTCAGCGGATTTGGCCGCCTTCATATATTTCTGCACGAGATGTCCGTACTTCGGATCGTTGAAATCGATCGCCGACGGCATACAACCCGTCTCTCCTATACCGCCTGCGATATCCTGCGCCAGGCGCGAAGTCTCATAAGGGAGCGTCGCGACATGTATCTTGTTGACATTCGCCATCAATGGGTCCGGCTGCCATGCCCCGGAGGCGTGTTTCTTCCCGAGGGCCGCAGCGGCGATACCAACGGCAAACGTTGTCTCATTGTTGATCGCCATTTGAGCAATCTTGTCTGAGAACACTCTGTCAGCCAGACCGTTCGTCCGAGCTGTCAACAATGCTGCTCCGATCTTGACATCCCCCTGCCCGGCGACACATCCGCCTATTGCAGAGCGATACGGCAGGACGAAATTCACGATCGTCGGACCGGTGAATTTCCATTCGCCGCACATAAAGACTCGCTCTTTCGGAATGAATACGTCTTCGAAGAAGAGATATGCCTGCGTTATTCCGCCCTCGGCAACCGGCACATCCCAGCCTGCGTCTTTGTTCATTTCACGATCGTCGGAGACATGACGCGTCTCAACGATCGTTAAGCCCTCGATATCTTTCGGGATGACGAACGAGATCGCGTAATCCTTGTCTTCCTCGCGATACGCCGAACCTGGCAGCACGAAGATCTCGTTCGCGGCGGCCACACCACAGATCATGACCTTGGCGCCGCGCACGACTATCCCATCGTCGCGCGTATCGACTATGTGAAGATTCATGTCGGGATCTTCCTGCTGATGAGGAGGTTTCGTGCGGTCGCCCTTGGGATCGGTCAGCGCTCCCGATATCGTGATATCCCGCTTCTGGGCATCCTTCAGCCACTCCACAAACCGAGTGTGATAATCCGTTCCAAACGCTTCGTCCATGTCGTACGTCGCGGCGAACATCGCATTGAGCGCAGTCCAGCCCGCACAGCGGCCGCCGGTGCATGTCCCCGTGCGCTGAAACATCAAACGCTTCATCTTCGAGTTTGTGATCTGCTCCTCTGGCGACTTGATAACCGACAGATATCTCGAAACCGGTTCATCAATCAAATCCGAATGAGTTGTGACAATTTCGCTGAATTCCGGATCGTTCTGAAGTTTGTATATCTGGCCATGCCCCTCAACCGTACGTTTCGTCGCAGGGTGAGTCGTAACATCTTCAATAAGCTGACCGAACTTATACATGTTCGGCCGCATCTTACTCAACGACTCTTTGTACTCCTCATAGGTCCTGATAGCCATCATTGCCTCCTCGCACTTAGTAGATTTGGAGACAATTTAATCAGCTATGCGTTGTTCATCAAGCTGAATCCCGCCGCGGCCGCGTTATATATAGCCTAAACCGGACCTATTGCACCATGAATAACATACATGTCACATCGTCGAAATAAGAAAAGCCGCTGATGAAAGCGGCTTTTCAGTCAATATCTCGTGGGGCAAGTTCTAATGTCAGAATTCCAATTGAGTCTGTGCGACCGTGCTGTCAAGACCGACATGCGGGTAAGTCGTGTTAAAGATCGGCCTGTTTGTGACTGCAAACGAAACATTGAGGGGTTGCCCGAGAACAAACGGTATGTCATCATCATTACCGGTTGTCAATTCACGTCTCATCTCGAGTGTCCATCGCCCCGCTACCCGGTCATACGACCCGCTGGCGTCGACATCCCACTTGGAGCCGCCGAAGAACCCCTCTTCAAAGATGATATAACCCGGCACGCTGTCGATATTGTCCGGCATTGTTGAGACGTTATACGTCACAGTATCGTCTGCGAAGAGAAACTCGGTCGGATGATCCGGCCAGTCTTTATGCACCCAGCGCGGCTGGTTCGAGGATTCATTGCGGAGAAACGCGGGATTTGCCGAGACATCGTCGTACCTCGAGCCGCTGTCGGCCGGATAACTCAGGTCCTCAAGTGTGTTCGCGGGATTCGACTGTCCCGACGTCCACAGCCAGACATCTATCATGCCGGGACCGGGATTCACCATTTCGTCGGCAATCTCGTCGTCATCGTCCGTGTCGTGGCACATCAGATAGCAATTCGCGCCGATGGTGTCATTTCTGCCGTCATCAAATATGGCCATGAAGAAATCCTGTCCGCCGCTCGATCTCGGTGTCGGCCCATCAAAGGTCCAGAAATCGGGGCGGATGTTTCTCTCCGGATCCTTCCATTCGACAAGCCAGTAGAAATAGGTCGAGTCGGTCATCGCGCGCATGCGGACAAGATCGAGATCCGATGATCCGCTCGCAGTGTTCGCCATTACAAATGAGAACTCCTTTACTCCATCCCAAACGGCGTCTACCGTGCCGTCGATAACCGGAGCCTCAGCGGGCGAGATATGCTGAACGACGAGTGGTTGATTGATATCGATCTCCACCGGGTCGGTACCCTCGTCATCACCACAGGAGACAACTGCAAGAGCAACTCCCAAGAACAGTGTTATAGATAGAACGACTATCCGATCTTTTGACATAAATATCTCCCAAATCATAGAAGTATGTAATATTCAATGGAAATTAACGTAGCAAATCTCGCCGCTTTGTCAACATAGATTCTACACATGACAACTCGGCTGGTCTCACGTTTTTTTTAATGCGCCGACGCCACCGGCATCGCCTTGATAATAATCAACGTAAGATCATCGTGCTCCGTATTCTCTCCGACAAATTCGTTTACAGAGTCAAGCACCGCTTTGACAAGCCCCTCCGCGGTTTTCTCTGAGTTCGAGCGCACAGTATTGATCAGCCGTTCCTCTTCATACATCCCGCCGGACTCATTCTTCGCCTCGGTGACACCATCGGTAAACAAGACGATAACATCTCCCGGAGCCACATACACCGGGCGCTCCTCATACACAGAATCATCAAGTATTCCGAGCGCCACTCCACCTTCCCGAAGCTCCTCGTTCGTGCCATCGCCGCGAAGAAGGAGCGGCGGGTTGTGACCCGCATTCGAAAATGTGAATATGCGATTCTTGGTATCGAGCACTCCATAGACTGCGGTTACGAAATTCCCTCTATCCATGCTCTCGTTCAAGAGCTTGTTGACCTTCTGGAAAATCGTCCGGATAGCATAATTGTTCCTGATCTCGGCGATAAGCGATGCTCTGAAAGACGCCATTATGAGTGACGCCGGTATGCCCTTGCCCGACACATCCGCGATCGCTATTCCAGTTTGATGATCCACTATATCGATGAAATCGTAGTAGTCACCTCCGACCTTGTGGGACGGGATATTCGTTCCCGCTATCTCATAGCCGGCGAGTTTCGGATTACGCTGCGGCAGGAATGTCTGCTGGATCATGCGTGCTACATTCAACTGCTCCTCGAGACTGCGATTCGAGAGAATTTCCCGGTGAAGACGTGCCCGCTCAATAGATATCGCAGCCTGCACCGCAAATACCGACAGAAATGTCAGGTCCTCCTCCGAGTACGCATCGAGCCTGTCGGACTCGACGTTGAATGCACCAATAGTCTTCTCCTCTGTCTTGATCGGCACGACAAGCTCGGAGCGCGTCGCGGGACGAGCCTCCGCATACCGGGGATCCGACTTCGTATCCGCGACATAAACACCTTCGCCTTTCTCGACGACCCATCCAACGAGCCCCTCGCCAACCTTCGTAATCAAACGGACACGCGATTTGCGGTCATCACCGTACCCGTTCCAAACCCTCGGCTCAACGCTCTCGGTCTCCTGCTTGAGAAGAAAGATCCCGACGGCGTCATAGTCGATCACATTCCGAAGAGCCTTCATCATATTCTCCAGAACCTGATCGAGGTCGAGAGAAGATGACAGCAGCTCCACGGATTCGAGAATCAGATTGTTCTGCAGGGACTTACGCTGCATCCGCTCATACATCTCAACGTTATCCCACGCTATCACGAACAGATCTGCCAGAGAGCTCAGCACCTCGAAGAAGTGAAGCGTCTCGGCGGCATCTGTCGGCGGGTCATACAAATCGATGAACCCGAGCAGCTCGTCACGACTCCGAAGCGGCAACCTGAAACGCGAGCTCACTTCCACTCCGAAAGACTGTCTTATCAGACCCACGAGCATATCATCGTCGTCAACCGGCCGAAACTCGGTGGCGGACGATACCGACAGATCGGAGATATCAAGCGGCTCCTTTGGAGTTATGTGACGCTTCCGCCTGTCATATGAGAAAAAGAGCCCCGTCCCGGCACCGGAATCCGTTCTGAGAATAACAGAGGATACCCGCGCAGAGGAGATTTTCCTCGACTCCTGAAGTACCGTATCGATCAACTCTCCACGGTTCAGGGTCCGGTTCATAATTTTCGCTGTCTGGGTGAAAACTCTGAGAGTTTCGAGAAGTGATTCGTGTGTGTCCATCAACCTGTGTCCGTCAACATTAACTCTTCGTCCGGTTTGAATCGGCTCGATTCCGAGTCAATCGATAGTAAAGATACGTCCCCGCCAGCGCTACCGGCACGGAAACCGCAAATATAACCGGTGACTCGCTCTCAGTCAATATCTCATAATTGACTTCGTCGTGGCTGTTCATCATAAAAACGGCCAGCGAGTTAGCACCGAAATGAGCGAGCACTCCAGCCCAGACTGAACCACTCCAGTAAACCAGAGTTCCAAAGACCAAGCCTACAATGAAGATCGGGACAAACGTCCAGGGATTAAGATGATATGTCGCGAAGAAAAGAGCGGTCAGGGCGATTCCCGCCTTAGGGCCGAATCGCTCTATCATCGACGGTTGAACTACCCCGCGAAAAATCAACTCCTCCGCCACCCCGGGTAGAACTGCCACGACGAACAGCGCTGCTATCATCTCCTGAATCGACTCTGCCCAGAGCAGATCACGGAGAACATCCATGAATACCCTCGGCATCGGATATATCTCGTGCGCAACGCCGGCCAGAATCGATGCCGATGCCGCCCAGACCGAACCCAGGACGATCAGAAGCATCACCCTGGTCGCGGTCACCACACTCCCGAGGCCAAGCTCCGGTGACTTTCGCACTCGCGTTGTCAGGATCACGATTGTCACCGGAATAAGAAACGCGGCCAGCTCTGTCACAAGGGCGTTCAGTCTCACCGAGCCAAACAGAGTCATGAGGCCCGAAATCAGGAGCGACAAAATCCCGAGTCCCGCCAATAGAAGCAGGGACTGCCACCATTCGAGCGCATAGCTGGTGTAGTCCCGTGCGGGTCCGCCCTGCTCCACTTTCGGCTTCGACGGATATTGGTTGCTGTGGGGCTTATCTGATGTCACTCAGGGTCTTTCTCAAACGATTATCTTTCAAGGCCGAGCGCCTTCAGCTTCTTGTAGAGATGGCTCCGCTCGAGCTGCAACCGCCTCGCGGCTTCTGCCATGTTGCCGTCTGCATCCTTGATCGCTCTCTCGATATACGATCTCTCGAACTCCTCGATGGCAGCTTTAAGAGGTATGATCGCACCGCGAATAGGGGTTCTTCCCGCAGACGCCTCACTCACGTCTTCCGATGTAATGTCCGAGAAGTTGTTGGTAATCAACATCCTCTCAACCAAATTCTTCAATTCACGCACATTACCGGGATAATCGAGTTTCATAAGCAGGTTAGCAGCTCCTTTCCGCAGTTCGACCTGTCTGCGGCCATACTCCGCGCAGAGCGTGGTCATAAAATGCTCAGCCAGAAGCGGAATATCCTCTTTCCGACTGCGCAACGGCGGCAGGAGAATCGGAAATACATTCAAACGGAAAAAGATATCCTCGCGAAACTTCTCGCGCTCGATCATATCTTCAAGGTTCTTATTCGTGGCGGCAATTACTCGAACATCGACCTCTCGGCTTCCACCGCCGAGACGTTCCACAACGCCTTCCTCGATCACACGCAACAGTTTGGCCTGCGCCCGCAGATTCATATCTCCGATCTCATCGAGAAACAAGGTTCCTCCATCCGCCTCCTCGAACTTGCCTTTCCGATCGGCTGTTGCGCCGGTGAATGCCCCCTTGCGATGTCCGAACAGCTCCGATTCTATAAGCTCATCCGGCACCGCCGCACAATTGACCGGCACGAACGGCTTTGAGCTGCGCTCGCCCAGCAGATGGATCTGCCGGGCTGCTATCTCCTTGCCCGTTCCACTCTCGCCGCGTATAAAGACGCGCGCGTTAGACCTTGCGGCCAGCTCGATCTTCTCCCGAACCTGAGCTATCGCATCCGACTCTCCGACAAGCTCATACTTGCGAACGACCGCGCGACGCAACTCGATATTCTCGCGGGTCAGATCCTTGAAATGCAGGGCGTTCTCGATTGTCACCAGAACCCGCTCGAGCGACAGAGGCTTCTCTAAAAAATCGTACGCACCCGACTTAACAGCCTCCACAGCCGTTTCAATCGTCGAATGTCCGGACATCATCACAACCTGCTGATCCGAATAGTCACGTTTGAACTGTCGCAGCAGCTTGACCCCGTCACCGTCCGGCAGCCATACATCGAGCAGCACGACGTCAAACGAGCCGTCATTTTCCCCTACTGCATCAACGAAAGACGCCGCCGTCGTAACATCGAAACCCTCGCGACTCAGCGGTCCCGACAGTGATTTGAGTATGTTCTTCTCGTCGTCGACTATTAGGATATTCTTGCTCATCTTCTATTCCCCGGCCAGCGGGAGGACAATCACGAACCTGGCGCCCTTCGGCTCATTGTTCTCATACCGAATCTTGCCGCCATGATCAAACACTATTCGATACGCGACCACAAGCCCAAGTCCGGTTCCTCCCTCTTTGGTAGTGAAATACGGCGTGAACAGCTTATCGACATTTTCCTCTGCCACACCGGGACCGGTGTCCTCCACCACTATTCTGATTATACGCTTACCGAGCTCACCCGTTACAGCTACCATTCCATCTTCATCGATAGCCTCGAACGCATTCTTGATGAGATTTATCATAACCTGCGTGAAAAGATCGGCATCGATTCGCACCATACACTTCTCCTGGGGAAATCGAACCTTCAGCGTCCTCCTGCCGATTTCATCAGAGTAAATTCGAAGCGCATCTGCGACGATCTGACGAATGTCTTTCTTTTCCAACTTGGGAGCGGGCAACCTTGCGAACTGAGAGAATTCGTCCGTTAGCCGCCTGAGTCTATCTATCTCGGACAGAATAGTTTCAACCGAATCGCTCAACACTTTGTCGAATCCATCGCGGTCACGCTCGTATGATCGGCGGAGATCTTCTACTGAAAGACGAATTGGCGTTAGCGGGTTCTTGATCTCATGCGCCACCTTGCGTGCCATCTGATTCCACGCCGCGATACGTTCTGAATTGACGAGCCGCTCCTGCGAAACCCGAAGCCGATCATACATTGTATTGAATGCCTCGACGAGCCTGCCGAGCTCATCCTTGCCGAACCAGATTATTCTTCGATCGAATTTTCCGAGAGCGATTTTCTCCGCCGCCTCGACAAGCTCGCCAATCGGCACGGACAGCCGCCGCGAGAAGAGATATCCGAGCAGCCCGGAAATGGCAATACCGGCCGCTGCGAGCAGAATGTACATGTAGAGAGCACGCTGGATCAAAAACGCCGTTCGATCCTGCGGCATCGCAACTCGAATACTGACAAACTCCGACATTCCTGCTACCGGCACCAAGCCATAAAGGAAGGCTGTCGAGTCTCCAGCAGCCTCTAATCGGCCGACATCGTCGTCCGATTTGATGTCCGATTGAGTGATCACCTCAACTCGCGCATTCAGGAGCCTCCCCCACTCTCCGAGCAGAGCATCTCCCAGAGATATGCTCCCGGCGAGAAACGCCACCGGAACCGTATTCCGCAGGATTGGCTGCACGGCGGTGCAGTAAGCGACATGCTCCGAATCATCAGTTCTAACGGAGAAGTACACGATCTCGCTCATGTCTGCGGGGAACATGATGTTCTCAACAGGTATGTCGAACGCCGAATAGTCGCCAGAGCGAGCGAGCAGAATCGTGTCGAGAGAAACCAACTCCAGCATGTCAAGATCGAGAACCGACGTATAGCGATTCGCCAGCTCGATCATCTCGAGCTGTCTGGACTCCACTGATCCGCCGCCGAGCAGAAGCCGCAGCCACTCACGATCCTGGGCTGCGACGTTAGTGCGCGATACGACGTCTGACTTGAGCATACTCTCGAGGAGCGCCACGCGAGACTTCACCGAACTCAGTTGTACGGCCTGAAGCGAACGCAATTCGCGCTGCGTATAAAAAAAGAGAAACAGTATCACCAATCCGAGCGGGATCGCGGCGGTCAGCATCGAGTAAACCGTATATCGCGTGCGGAGTTTCATCGCGAGTCGATCTCAATCCTGCCGAGATCCAGAATCCCGCCTTCGAGGAAGCTAAGGGAGGTCACCCGCGCGGACATTGCAAAAAACCGCTTCGGAGTGTACAACCACACTCCGGTCGGTACATTTAAATGTTCGTAGATCATGTCTTTCTCTGCGCCGCGACCCTCATCAGAGTTGCCAATACATCCCCCGAGATACTCGACAAGCGCACCATGCATGTCTTCCGACCAGTAGAGCGACCGATTGTACTCCGGCCGGTCAAATTCGGTGTGATAGACTCCCTGAAAGAGAAGCATGGTCCTCGCGCCAGTAGGATCGAACAGACGTGAGAGCATCAAATCGAAAGAGGCTATCGATTCCACCGTGTCATCCGATTCCAAATCAAGATCGGACAATCTGTACACGGTAAGCGTAATCCCTTCCCTCGCGAGAACGCCCCTGACATACTCGGCTACCCGGGCAAGCCCCTGATCACGGTGATCCGTCAGTACCAGAGAAAGGAACTTCGGCAGGCCATCGATTTGACGCAATAGCCTCCTCCCCTTGCGAGGATCAAACTCGTAAGGCGAGGATAGCTCGAATTCGTCCGCCCCCGGAATTCGATTCAGAGGTTCAACTGCGCCACCCAGCGGCACCCTGCAGAGCGAGTTCTTGTTCAGAAGATACTGCAGAGACGCCGCGAAAAGATTGTCCTGCATGTATGACTTCTGATTGTTAACGCTCATGAAAACAGCCCCGTTGACAGGTTCAACACCGACATAATATGTATCCTGATAGCGCGATACGTCGAACGGCGCGAGCTCAACCATGTCGACCTCACCGAGCTCGAATGCGAGTTTCGCAGCATCGTAATCCTTATAGAATCGTATCTCCACCGTGTCGGCGAATTGTGTGCGCCCTTTGTTGCGCCGAACGAGCATTGTCAAGGTGTCGTCCAGATGGTCAATCGCGAAATCCCCGGATGTCACCGGCAGATCATCGTGGGCATACTCCGAGCCTTCATCCGGACAGACCCAGAACCCGGGAGAATTGTAGAGTACCCGACTCTCCTCGCACAGGCATGGGAAATTAGATTGTATCCGAAACGGGTTTGCCGCAACGCAGTAGAGGGTATCGAAAGCTCTATTGAAAAACTCACACAAAATCGAGAACGGGCCGCATCTGAGGCTGTTAGATTTGATTGCATCACATATCATCAGCGCATCAATCCTGCGTCCATCGGACAGATGACGATCCACGTCCGGCTTCAGAAGCCACGTTGTCGCCGATGTCTCCTCGCAGACGAGCGAATCGATGAACGGACCCACTCGTGCGAATATCGCCTCCCGCAAGTCCCAGTCGAACATCGAAACAGGTGGACGATCAAATCCAGTCGGCCGGCCGTATGCGCCTATTCTGACGGCGCTCCCACCGGACAGGTCATCAGGCAACACATATTCGATCAGCAGTACGCTGTCTCCCTCGGCAAGCCTCCATTCGCTATCATCCCTGAGTTCAATTCTGCTTAGATCGTCACCAATCCAGACGAGCGGTATTTCAGCCTCACCATCGACACCCATGATTCGTGCGAGACGCCATCCGCTCGCGAGACCATCGCTCTGACCGCGAGATATATACGCACGCTCTCCTTTCACGTAAACCACCTCCGCCTTCAGCGAGTCTGCGGCCAGCATTGTCTCCGGCGCCTGCCCCTGAGCAGCAGACGTTACGCAAAGAAGTGAAATCAGAATCATTAATGTGACTGTTGGATGAGGCATACGGTCATTTTATCGAAATGCTCTCTGAAGTCAATCCAAAAAGGATTTGACAGCGGTCAAGTGTTGAGGTATGCTATGACCCGAAGGGAGGGGCAAATGCCTGATATGCATCTTGCAGTTCTACGCGACGTTGCAGAATTGGTCGTTCATAATGTTCCGGACACTCCCGGCATAGCCGCCGACATCTTCGGTGCGCTCGGAGCCAAGGGCGTGAACGTCGAGCTCGTTATTTCGAGTTCGGGCGACCAGAACAAAGCCAACATAGCGTTCGCGGTGAAAGATTCCGATATCGAAATCGCCAGGGCATCGCTCGAAGAATTAAAGGACAGTGTCAAATTCGACAGTGTGGAGACGAATGACGAGATCGCCATTCTCACTCTCTCATGGCACATGCTCTCCGGTCAGCCCGGTTCGGGTGGACGGCTTTTCAGAGCATTATCCAGGTACGGAGTAAATATCGAGGCTATCTCAACGTCGCTATCGTCGATTAGTTGTATGGTCGCCGAGGCCCAGATCGACACTGCGGAGAAAGCGCTGCGCGAGGAATTCGGCATCGAGAAATGATCAGATCGACGAGTCCTGCGTCGACCTGACTCGATGATACAGCCACGATTTGCGGCGGTAGTAGATGTAGTAGCCTGCCGCCGCGATAAACGCGGTGAATGTCATCGCAATCCATACCCCCAGTTCATCCATTCCAACAACATCCGTGAAGAGCAGGATCAATGGGATTTCGAGTACCCAGTTAGAGAGAACGCTCAGCACCATAGGCGGAACGTTCTTCCCAGCGCCGGAGAAGACCATCTCGATTGTGATCATTACTCCGATGAATGGAAATGCAAATGCGGCTATGCGCAGGAAGAGAACACCGGATTCATGAACAGCCTCTCGTGCACCACCTGCGGACTCATCGAAAAACAGGTTCATCAGTTGTTCCGCTCCGAAGAACACGACGAGGCTGAAGGCAGTCATAATGAGCATGGAAAGGAGGATCGAGCGGTTACCGGTGGAATACGCCCGCTCAAGTCGTTCTGATCCGAGAATCTGACCGATTAGCGCGGACACTCCAAGTCCGAGGCCAACGATCGCCATTATCCCGAACGCCGAAACTCGATTGCCGATACCGTACGCAGCCACGACCGACGTCCCGTAGACTGCCACGAATCCCATCACTATCGATCTGGAGAGCGACCAGGACCCGGCACTGATTCCAGCCGGAAGGCCGATTCGCATGATGCGAATCATGTTCGAGAACGCTATTCGAACCTTGCCCGTCAGGTGGAGCTGCACATTGAGCACACCGGAGTAGAGCAGGATCAACCCAATCACCACCGAAAATGCGTAACCGATGATCGACGCCCATGCCGCCCCGACTATCCCCATCTCAGGGAAGATCCACCACCCGAAGATCAGCACCGGATCGAGGATGATGTTCACCGCAATACTCGATAGCTGAAGCGCCATCGCCCACTTCGGATTTCCGATGCTGCGAAATGCCGTATACACCGTAAAAGCGCTGAAAACGAACGGCAGCATGGCATACTGCACCACACCATATTCAGTTGCCATCTCAAGCACCACTCCCTCGGCTCCGAGGAGTGAGAGCGCCGGCCGCTGAATCGCCAGACCTATAGCACCGAACACTATTCCGAGCAGCGCCTTCAGGAGAAAAGTCTCCTTTATCGAGGCTTCGGTCATATCCGGGTCGTTTCTTCCGTAATACTGGGAGATCATTGACGTGCTGCCCGTACCGGCCACGAGATTCGCCGACGAGATCACCCAGTATACGGCGAAAAAGAAAGTGATCGATGCCGGAGGATTAACCCCGAGTTTGGCAAGCCAGAAGATGTCGACTATGTCGTATACATTCGCAGCCGCGAATCCGAGAAGCGATGGCATTCCCATGCGGAGAATTGCACCGAAAATGCTTCCCTCGGTGAATCCGCGATATGCGCTTTTCCGGGTAGTCATCTTGGTCTGATGCTTACGGATGGTCTGATTCCGGGATTCGTTCTATTTCACTTCGGCTCAACAGTAATGTATCCCGGATAACCGGTCGGTCCCTGGATATCGATCCTGTAGTCGAAGAACTTCTTTATGACCCAGAGGTTTGTCACGAGGTGTGTCGAAAGAGCAGAGACATTCAACTTGAACTTTCGGCGCGACAGGCAGAGATACGGCAGAAGTTGATCCGCAAGGTAATGACCGATGCAGACATCCTTGCCCATGAAATCGATGAACTTCTGCGCAGTCTCTTCGGCCACGACCTCCGCGGGCTTCCCCTTCTCACCAAGAGATGAGAACCCGGCGATCACGTTGCTGAACTCTGCTGTCAGGAAGAGAAGCGTGCCCTTGCCGGGCGAACGGTAGTCTTTCGCTACTATGTTCGCATTGTAGCCGGCCTCCTTGAGAACCTGTAGAGTCCGCCTCTTCTGACGCTCCGCGATCGATCTCTGCAGGTTCGATACCGCCGACAATCCTGTCAGCCGAATGAACTTGCCTCGCTCCATGTAGTCATTCAGCTTGATACTCTTCGCAGCTCGAATAGAGCATGAAATCTCGCCGCCGCCTTCGGGATACCAGCCCCACTTCGGTATCTTGACCTTGGCATTCAGCCCGATCCTGCTCAGAGCCGGCACAAAGACCTGCTTCAGATATGTGGCGGGCGGGCTCCACGGGACATGCGTTCCACCCTTGACCTTGATCTGCGAATCACCACCCGCAAAGAACAACGGGAGCATCAGAGTCTGCAGAACAAGAGTCGCGGAACCGGCAGATTTGCGCTCCTCGGCAACATCGAACGCGTACTTGCCGGGCTGTACCTTCTCGGGCGTGAACTTGAGGCTCTCGGACTTGAGATGATCCCCCTGAACCTTCGCGTTGCATATCTTTCGAAGCGCTTTTACGGCTGTAAGATGCTGCGGCATGAGGCCGGGAGTCCGTCGATTCGCACGTATATTGACAATCTCGACCGGACGCCCGAGATGCGCCGCGAGTGCCAGACTCGTCCTGAGGATCTGGCCGCCGCCCTCGCCAAAACTGCCGTCGATGCGAACGGCTTCTCTCTTGTTCTTATTGTTGCCCATACAAGTGTGAAATGTTACGAAGTTTTGATATTACCTGCAAGAAAAATGTGGAGACGACCCGATACAGGCAATTGGAACCGTGCTTTGCGAATGCGTTTGTTCAAAGGCACATGCCGATCGCCGGGGTAGAAAAATCTTGACATTTCAGCGGCTCAACGTTGTTTTACCATGATTTTGCCTCCCCGCGGCAGAGGAACTTTCTCTTTTACCGGGGTTTGTAATTTTGTGATGCCGGGCGTTCGGGTCACCGGCATATTTCCAAACTGGAGTGATATTCTGATGAAAAGCGGATCAAAAGCCGAATTCGTAGCGAAAGAGAAAGAGATCCTCAAATACTGGGAGGATCAGAAGGTATTCGACAAGCTGTTCAAGAAAAACCTGGGCGGCCCAAAGTACTCCTTTCTCGACGGCCCCATTACGGCTAACAACCCGATGGGAGTGCACCACGCCTGGGGCAGGACCCTGAAGGACATACTCCAGCGATACTGGGCATACAACGGCTATGAGCAGCGTTTCCA
The DNA here is from genome assembly GCA_964415885.1 of uncultured Ignavibacteria bacterium. GTDB lineage: Bacteria > Zixibacteria > MSB-5A5 > JAABVY01 > JAHJOQ01 > CAYQCE01. The sequence continues at coordinate 15,614 of CAYQCE010000012.1, read as the reverse complement.
GAATGGTTTCGACTGCCACGGACTATGGGTCGAGGTCGAAGTCGAGAAAGCACTCGGCATAAAGACCAAGGCCGAGATCGAGGAAATGGGGCTCGACAAATTCTCACGTCTCTGCCGAGAGCGTGTCCGGAAATACTCCGGTATCCAGAGGGACCAGTCGATCCTCCTCGGCCAATGGATGGACTGGCAGAACAACTATTTCACTCTGACCGATACGAATATCCTCTTCATCTGGCATTTCCTTAAGGTATGCGAGGAGAAGGGATGGATATACAAAGGCCATCGACCGATGCCGTGGTGTTCGCGTTGCGGGACATCGCTCAGTCAGCACGAACTGGCAGAGGGATACAAGACTGTATCGCACAAGGCGGTCTATCTCGGTTTTCCGCTGACCGACGCCGAGAACGAGTATCTGCTGGTTTGGACTACCACACCGTGGACGCTGACAGCGAACACAGCCGCGGCAGTGCACGAAGAGGCTACCTACATCAAGGTCAAGCAGGATGGCAAGTTCTACTGGCTGGCTGAACCGCTGAAGGAGATACTGAAACCCGGCTGTGAGGTTGTGGAGAAAGTCAAGGGCACCCAACTTGTAGGCCGCAAATATCGTGGACCATTCGCCGAATTCGAAGCCAACAAGGATATCGAGTATCGCGTCGTCGCCTGGAAGGAGGTCGTGATGAGCGAGGGCACGGGTATCGTGCACATCGCTCCCGGCTGCGGTCCCGAAGATTTCGAGCTCGGCAAGGAGGAGGGTCTCGGTTTGGTCGCTCCGATAGACGAGACCGGGCACTACTACTCGGGGTTCGGATCACTCACTCGCAAGCACGCCAGCGATGTCGCGGAGGATGTCTTCGAAAGCCTGCGCGAAAAAGGCATGATGTACAAGATCGAAGATCACGAGCATTCGTACCCGCACTGCTGGCGCGACGGCACCGAACTGTTGTTTCGTGTCGTTACCGAATGGTTCATCGATCCGGACCGAGACTTCGGCGACGGCAAAACTGTGCGGGAGCATATGCTCGCCGCCAATGACAAGGTCGAGTGGTCGCCGAAGCATATCAAACTGCGCATGGTCGACTGGCTGTCGAATATGCAGAGCTGGTGCATAAGCCGAAAGCGGTTCTGGGGACTGCCTCTCCCCTTTTATGTCAACGAGACGGGAGATGATTACTACGTCGTCGGTTCTCGCGAGGAGTTCGAGAAACTCTGTCTCGATGAGGATAGAGAAAAGCTCGAGAAACTGCCGGAACTCCACCGACCGTGGATCGATGAGATCAGAATAAAGCACCCTGAGACCGGCGAGGTCCTGACTCGGGTACCCGAGGTCGGAGACTGCTGGCTGGATGCCGGAATTGTGCCATACTCGACCCTCGGATACAAGGATTTGGTAAGCTTCGAGCAATACCAAGCGGAACAGGACGAAGTTAATGGCGGCGACTGCCGTCACCTGGCCCCGAAACCGAGCTGGGGACATGGGTACTGGAAAGACTGGTTCCCGAGTGAGGCGATCTGCGAGATGCGCGCTCAGACGCGCGCGTGGTTCTATTCGCTGCTTTATATGAGCATCGCTATCGAGGACAAGTCGCCGTACAAACGCGTGTACACATACGAGGACGTTCGCGATCAGCATGGCGACGAGATGCACAAGAGCGCCGGTAACGCTATCTGGTTTGATGACGCAGTGGAGAAAGTCGGCGCTGAGCCGATGCGATGGCTCTACGCCGGGCACAATCCGTCGACTTCCCTGCCATTCGGATGGAAATCGCTCGAGGAAACGACGCGCAAGCTCCTTGACATCTGGAACATCTACAAATTCTACGACACATACGCATCGCTCGACAAGCCGGAGATCAAGCCGGTCGAGGAGCACACGGAGGCCATGACGCTGCTCGACAAATGGGCGCTGTCACGCTTGCAGACTCTTGTAGGCGACAGCCGCCATCTGTACGAAACGATGCAGGTCCACCATATAGTCAAACAGGTCGAGCAGTTCGTGGATGATCTCTCGAACTGGTATGTCCGCCGCAACCGTCGCCGGTTTTGGAAATCGGAACTCAACGAGAAAAAGCTCGGTGCGTATCATACGCTCGGCCATGTCATAGTCACGCTGTCGCAGCTCATGGCTCCGATAGCGCCGTTCATCTCCGAACAAATGTATCTCGGTCTGATCGCCGATCAGAAGGGCTGGCCGGAGTCTGTGCACCTTCTTGATTTCCCGAAGGTGAACGACACTCTCAAAGACGAGAAGCTCGAAGAGCAGGTCGAGATGGTTAGAAAGATGGTGAGCGTGGCGCTCGCGGCTCGCGCGAGCTCGAACATGCGGACCCGTCAGCCGCTCGCCGAGATGATGGTCAAAGCCCCGGAGCCATACAAGGCAGCCGCAGATCGGTTCGAGGACGGAATCAAGGAAGAGATCAATGTCAAGAAAGTCTCGTTCATCGATGACGCTGCCGAGTATCAGTCGGTGACCGTGAAGCCGAATTTTGCCAATCTGAAGGCTCACATCGATGCCGACAAGATGCAGGATGCGATCAAGGAGATAAAGAGCGCAGACCCCGAGAAACTCATAGCCGAGATCAAGACCGGCCATGACAAGTACACGATGGATGATCTTCTGGTGGAAAGTCACTCGAAGGACGGATTCGCCGTCGACACCGAGGATGAAGTCACGGTTGTGCTCGATATACGTCTCGATGAATCGCTTAAGGCAGAAGGCTTCGTGCGCGACCTCGTCCGCAAGCTTCAGGTGCAGCGGCGCGAGGCCGGTTTGAAAGTCGAACAGCGGATCAATATCTACGTGGCGGCGGATGAATCGGTTCTGTCGACGATCAAAAACCACAGCGATTATATCACCGAGGAGCTGCTCGCAAAAGACATCTCGTTCAATGACGACAAAGACGACGGTCTCAAATTCAACGAGATCAACGTCGCGGGTGAGAAACTCGAGGTGGCTATCAAGCCGGCATAGCCCCTTCGCTCTACGACGGGCCTATCACATACCGTGCTTTTCACGAATTAATGTCATCGCGAAAAGTCCCGCCGTTGTCGGGACGACGCGGCGATCTTTTGGTCTGGTGCGTATACACAGCGATCTGCGAGATTGCCACACTCGCTTCGCTCGTTCGCAATGACACCCCGACTGAAGAGTATTAGCATAGAACAGAGGGGGATTGTATGTTACGGCAGGTCTTGATCCCGCGAAAAGTGAGATTGCGACCTGCCGGTCGTTTCATAGATGGTACAGACGACCGGAGGGAGGCTCATTGCGGGGCCATCAGAACTCCCACATCACCCCCGCCGTCAGATAATGCACGAGCGCGAAACTGTAGACCTCGTCGTTGTCGGCACCGCCCTCGAGAATTCGATAGCCGATACGCAAACGTAGATCATCGGTGGCGTCGGTGTAGAGGGCGAGCAGCACATCCTCGGCACGACCCTGCGGAGCCGCGAGAGCATCCCCCATGAACAGCAATCCGAACCGGGACGCAAACGACCAATCGAGCGCGAAATTTATGAGCGGCACAAATCCGGTATTGGTCTTCTCAGATTCCTTCCCATCCCCTTCGATCCTTATTGCAGCGTCGCGTATTTTGGCAGTAATTCCAAGCCCAAACTCAAGACGCTCCGATTCGACAAGCGCATATCGATACGTCAACCGGTAGGAATCGAATCGGTATAGCGATTCGAGCTGCTCACCGGCGGGAAACGTCACACCGTTGAAGTCGACGTTGCTATTCACACTCCCCGACGCCTCGATACGTAACGGCGCAACCAGAAGCGAGAGTCTGTGACGTTGCCCCAGGTCAACCCCCACCCGCACGCGGAAGTACGCCGTCGCGTTTGATTCGAGATCATCGGTAAGTGAGATATCGGTGCCGATATCGCCGGGGATACGGACGTCATTGTAGCCGTTGAATGCCGCTCCCCCCTCCACATCGAGATGCACAGCGGCTCTCGAGTCCGGGTATGACAGAACGATCACCATCGCTATAAAGCCACAGGATAGGAACCTCATGCTCACGTCTACTCCTCTCAAAAATCAGATTTGGAGATCAAAATGCAACCGGTACAGCAGAAGAAGCGCTCCTAACTGAAATCCTTGCCCAGGGCTACCGCTATGATCACCGCGAGTATTGCCAGTGGAGCAAGATATCGCATGAAGAACCTGAGCAGACGGAATTTCATCGTGGCGTTACCCTGCTCATCGACCATGCCGAGTTCCTCGACTGCCAGTTTGTCGCTGACAAACCAGCCTACGAAGAGTGTGGTGAGAAATCCTCCGACAGGCAGCATCCAGTTGGCCGCAAAGTGATCCAGCGAATTCAGCACTCCTGGCTTGTCGCTGAAAATCTCAAATTCCGACAGAGACGGCAATGCGCCAAGCGAGAGAGCTGATCCGATCGCAGTTACCACAACTATCGCGGTGGATACAACCGTCGCAGTGTGTCTCTTGAAGTTAAGCTTGTCGATGAAGAACGAGACGATCACCTCGAGAAGTGAGATCGTGGAGGTGAGTGCGGCGAACGCCACCAGTATGTAGAACAGCGGACCGATCAGTGTGCCACCAGAAAGCTCCGTATAGAACAGGCGTGGAAGTGTCACAAACAGCATTCCCACAGTAGATCCGGAAACTTGCTCCTGCATGCCCGGTACCGAGAATATGATCGTATACATGATGATACACGCAAGTATCGCGATCAGAGTATCGAGCACAACAACCATCGTAGCCGATCGTGGTATCGACTCCGACTTCTCCATGTAAGACCCGTACGTTATCATCACGCCCATCCCCAGAGAGAGTGTGAAAAACGCATGTCCAAGTGCCTCCAAAATCCCTGCGCTCGGTAGCTCCGTGAAATTCGGCCTGAAGAGAAAGTGGAAAGTCTCCCCTATCCCGGGCAGGAAGAAGACCCGTATCAGTAGATACGCGAGAATCACGAACAGCACCGGCATGAGGAGTTTCGCAGCCTTCTCTATCCCGTTCTTGACCCCGCGCCAGACAACCAGGGCAGTTATGACCAGGAAGATCATTGCGAGTCCTATCTGACGGCCCCCATCGGCGAGGAAGTTTCCGAAAGCCTCTTCCGGCGGAGGAACATAACCGTTCATGCTCCAATCAAGACATTGAACAAAGGAAGATATCGACCAACCGGCGATCACGGAGTAATAGCCGAGGATCACAAAACCTGTCAAAACACCGAGGAATCCGACCAGGCCCCATCCCTTGCTGCCCAGCTTTTCGAAAGCCGGAACCGGACTCTCCTGGGTCTTGCGACCGAGGAGAATCTCGGCTACCATTATGGGCAGCCCCACGATCACGACGCAGATAAGATAGACGAGCACGAACGCGCCGCCGTTATTGTGCCAGGTGATGTATGGGAATTTCCAGAGATTGCCAAGTCCAACGGCGCTGCCCGCCGCTGCAAGTACAAAGCCTATTCGTGAGGCCCAGTGATCTCTTGGCGCCACATGGTCTCCTTGTCCTCAGTTGGTCTTTTGAATGGTATTATCTAAATGAACCGCAGAAGTTTGTCAACAATATTTGCCCGCTCGCAGTGTGCGCTCGCGGCGCATTCGAGACCCAACTTTCTCTTGCTCCGCTCAGGTCGGATTGATATAACAAGTCCGCAATCGCACTTACCCCTAAAAACAGCGTATTTGGAGGAAGCATGGAATTTCGCAGAAGTCTTCTCGTCACTTCGATTTTGATAGTCGCGCTGATCGCGGGCGCCATCGCACAGGAGAAGCCGTGGTTCGATATGGAGAAATGCGCATTCTGCAAACAACTCGCGAAGCATGAGGGGCTCGCGGACCACACGAGTTGCAAGTACCACCACATCATTAACGGCATGATCTCGATAACCGTCGTCGATGATGAGTACCTTGAGTCTTACAAGCAGGCACAGGCCGACATGCAGAATGTCGCCGAGAAAATGGCTCAGAGCGGCGAGTTTCCGTACATGTGCGGTTTCTGCAGCAAATACGCCTACTTCATGATGAGCGGAGTGAAAATTGAAAGCGTCGAATCCGATGACGCTATCGTCCTCATCATGCAATCGGATAATCCGGACATGGTCAAGGATCTGCACGCTTTCGCTGATAAATCAAATGAGGAGATGAAGAAGCTGCTTGCCGGGCAGTCGGAAGAATAACCGACGCATCAATATTGAAAAGGGCAGATTAATGACCTGCCCTTTTCAAAATGCTCGTTATCGCCGCGCTCTATAGTCGAATCTTCGCCAGCGCCGAATCGGAAATCGGGGCTACGTCCAGTATCTCCCGCCTGTCCCAGTATGACACCGTAACCGGCACCGATGGTGCCTTCTTATCATCGCAGTAGCGCGCGGTGAGCCGCGCGGCAAACTCCACAGCATCATCAGACGGCATGCCCTGGAGCAGCGTAATTGGACTGCCGGTCCCCTTCGCCTCGAGCTGAATATCGGCCTTCGACTTCAGAGCGACTATCTTATCATTGTCTGCCTCATTTCGCCCGACAATGATCTTGGATTCCGGCGAGAATCTGAAGTGGCGGCCAACTTTCAGCAGGTTTATCTCGTTAAAACCCGCATCCGGATTGTAATCGAAGAGGTCTTTCAAGCGCTTGGAATAATTCGGGTCGGTCAGTAGACAACCCGATGTTGCGTTCGGATAATCATCGAGTCCGAGTTCCTCAGCAAGTTCCATCTGACGCCTGCGCGAACGCCCCGAGATATCTTCGAGCTGTTCGCGGTCAATCTTACCTTCCATTTCGGGTATGGTCGGATTGAGCAGCTTCGCCGATAGCGGTCGCAGAAGCCGCCCCTTGAGCCCGGTCTCATTCTCGACCTGATTCAGGCGATCCCGCGTCTGTGACATGGGACGCTGCCCGACGACCTCGCCCGTAATGATAGCATCGGCGCCGATCTGATCCATGACATACTTGGCCTCGTTAAGCATCATTATCCGGCAGTCGACGCACGGATTCATGTTTTTTCCATGGCCGAACTTCGGATCTTTGACCATCTCTATGTATCGTTCACCAAGGTGGCACATCTTCACCTCGAAGCCGAACTTCTCAGCCATCGGGAACGGATCGTGCGAGCAGCTCGACCTGTCGGCGGCTATGTGACACCCGAAATGGGTCATATATATGATCGCGTGCACATCGACGTTCTGCTTGCGCATCAGGAGCACCGCAAGCGAGCTGTCGAGACCGCCCGACAGCAGAGCCACGACCCTGGCCTTCGAATCTCCATTGTTACCGTTGTCTCTCATATACTTCTCCGACCACTGCTGGCAGTTTTGAAAGTACTGATTATATGCATAAGAATTTAAAAGTCAACTGTTCCGGTATGCTTTCACACCCGAATACGCCCCAAATACGTCGATTTTCCTCTGGATATTGGCACCAGTTTTCCTATATTTCCGAGCTGTCTGTGACGCCGGAATTGTTCAGGAGAGTTTATGTTCGCAATTCTTGCATCTATTGAGAACGGTCTCAAGAAGTTCATATGGGAGCTTCAGCAGATATTCTTCTTCTCATTTAAGATGATCTCCCGCTGTTTCGGCCGCCCAATCTATGTTTACGAGACTTTCGAACAGATGCACTTCATCGGAATCGGCTCCCTGTATCTTGTGATGCTCACCGGGCTGTTTGCGGGACAGGGAATGGCAATCCAGTTCTCGTACGAACTCGCCACTCTGGGATCCAAGAACTACCTCGGCAGAATTCTCGCGATTGCGGTTATCCGAGAACTCGGACCTGTGCTGACAGGCCTGATGATTGCCGCCCGAGTGTCATCCGGGATAACCGCCGAGATAGCCGCCATGGTATCATCCCATCAGGTAGATGCCATGCGCGCGTTCGGTATCGATCCCATACGCAAGCTTGCTTCGCCCCGTCTCATTTCACTTGTAGTCATGGTCCCTGTGTTAACCGTCATAGCGGATGTAATCGCATTGTTGGGAGGCTGGGTGATCGCCGTGCTCATATCGCACATGTCATCCACTCTCTACTGGGCAAACGTGCTGGATCGATTGCGATTCGGGAACATCTTCATCGGGCTGTTGAAACCGGTAGCCTTCTCACTTGTTATTGCATTTATAGCCTGCTACAAAGGCTTCACTACGAAAGGCGGAACGCGTGGGGTAGGCGCATCAACTACGAGCAGTGTGGTGACATCCTCCATAACCTTGCTGATAGTCAATTTCTTCATAACCAAACTCGTAATATCGCTCTTCGCGGGGTATTTATGATTCGCTTGCAGAATGTGGACTATCATATTGGTGAGGCTCAGATCATCAAGGACTTCTCGCTCGAAATCGGAGAGGAGGAGACAGTTGCCATTATCGGGCAGTCAGGCTCCGGAAAAAGCACTCTTCTGAGATTGATTCTCGGCCTCAGCAGACCCACACAGGGACGCGTCTATGTAGACGAGATCGACATCACGGATATGAAGGAAGAGCAGCTCCGCGAGGTTCGTAAACGAATCGGCATGGTGTTTCAGGCCGGGGCTCTCTTCGATTCCCTGACCGTTGGTGAGAATGTCGGCTACTACCTTCTTGAGCATTCAAGCATGAAGCTGGTAGACATCTCGGACGAGGTCGAGCAAATGCTCTCTTTCGTGGGGCTTCCCAAGGGCATTATTGACAGGCTCCCCGACGAGCTTTCCGGTGGACAGCAAAGGCGAGTCGCGATAGCACGTGCACTGATCTCGACCAAACCGCAAATTATGCTCTACGACGAGCCAACAACCGGACTCGATCCGGAAATGACGGAAAGAATCATTCGTCTCATAATGAAGATCAAGGAGCCGCGGAATGTCGCACAGGTAGTGGTCACACACCAAATAGCGGACGCGTTCAACCTTGCGGATCGGTTTATCATGATTGATGCCGGTCGCAAGATATTCGACGGCAACGGAAAACAATTGCTAAGAAGCACCAATGACAATATAATCAAGTTCTTGAGACCCTTTAATGCTGTGGTCTCCAAACACTGTGAACTTCTTGCTCAGGTGAACGGATACGATGCAACGGGCCGGTAAAGTCAAATGGGGAGAGATGAAGGTCGGTATCCTGATCTTCATCGCAATAGTATTCATGTTCTATGCCTCCTTTAAGGGTGGAGGCACCTCAATCTTCGAATCCAAGATCAGATACTATGCCTTCTTCGAAAACCTCGACGGTCTTGCCGAAGGATCACCGGTATGGCTCGCGGGCGTTGAAGTCGGAAACGTTTCAGGGATCGAGTTTTTGAAGGAGAAGCTGACCGACGACAAGACACTCAGAGTGGAAATGACAATTCGCGAAGCCGTGGCGTACCTGTGCACTCCGGGGACGAAAGTCGAGCTCGGAACGATAGGACTGCTCGGAGACAAGTACGTCCGTGTGCTTCCCGGACCGCCGTCGGAAGTCCCACTTCCGGACGGTGCGATACTCGAGTCGCGCGGTGCGGCTGGCGTTGCCGGCGCGATGGAAAAACTCCCCGAAACGGCTGAGAGAGTTGATCGCATCCTCGCTCATTTCGAGAGCGTGATGGCTCAGGTCGACACAGGCTCCGGCACACTCTCTATGCTCGTTAAGAACAAGCAGCTCGCGGAGAATGTCGCGGGACTCGTCGAGAAGTCTAATCGTCTGATGGAGACACTCGAGCTTGGAACCACGTCTCTCACAAGAGATATTCGACTGATCCAGGAGGATTTTCACGCGCTCGCTACCGAGATGCTAAAGGGCCAGGGCACTATAGGCAAGCTGATGCGTAACCCTGAACCATTCAATAATCTCGTGGCGGCCACGGCTCATCTCGATTCGATTCTCGCCAGGATTGATTCCGGGGACGGCACAGTCGGGCAAATGGTCAACGATCAGGACCTCTACACCGACCTGCTGAACCTGATGACGAGGATGGACACGCTCGTGAAGGACCTTCAGAAAAATCCAAAGAAGTACTTCAAGTTCAGCATATTCTAATGTCGAACGCACCGGAATCAGCCCCGTTTTGCGCGGCGTCCCGCCAGTTTTGCTGTGCTTTGTCTGAACAGAATTCTGCGACCATCAGACGCACACACTTAACGCACAGTGAAGCAACGGCTTACAAGGACGGCGAATTCCCCGGAATTCGCTCCAAGCGGCTGAATCATGATCTCCAAAAAACGACCGCAGAGCTAAGCCCAAACGATGCACTCGGTTGCAACATCGTTGACGATGCCCTGTTCAAAAATGAAACTTAGGCGTCCTTGAAACTGTTTAATTTGCAAGAAGATACGGGGACGCCTCTTCGGCGGCCTAATTTGACTTTGTACGGTTTTCTATTACATTTAGATCGAACTGCCGAAACTTACCTTAGGAGGACTTATGAATAGCAATGGAAAGATTGGCATATATGTAGTTGTCTTCTCTGTGGTCTGTATGGCGCTTGTCTGGTTGGTGGGTTCCGGTCAGGCGGATCAGGGGTACACACAGGATGACCTTATCGTACAGACCCAGTACGTAGATCAGACTACACCGAGCGACGAGCCCTCCGATGACGGCACGGCGGTTCGTGAGAAGAGCATTCTTTACTACACGAGGATGCTCGTCGATATGGCGTACAACATCCACTCCAGGTATATGGAAGATGTAAGCCCGAAAGACCTCGCATACGCCGGTATCAGAGGTATGCTCGATGACCTCGATCCGTTCTCCGTTCTAATGGAAAAGAAGTCCTACGAGTCACTTATGGAGAACACTCACGGCCGGTATGAGGGTCTCGGAATGCAAATTGGCAAGCGCGGCGATTATATCACTATCATCGCGCCGATGGAAGGAACGCCTGCATCTCAAATCGGTCTGCAGGCGGGCGACAAGGTCACAGCAATCGACGGCGAGAATACAAAGGATATGTCAGTCGAGGACGCATCGAATCTTATGCGCGGTGAGGCCGGCACGAGCGTCACACTCACAATCCGCAGACCGGGTTACGATAAAGAACTCGACTACGGTGTCACTCGCGCCGAGATTCCGCTCTATACCGTCAATTTCAGTGGTACAGCCGAAGATGGTATTGGTTACGTTCGCCTCTCACGGTTCGCTGAAAGCACGGGTGACGAGCTTCGAACCGCGATCGACTCGCTAATGAGAAACGATAAAATGAACGGCCTGATTCTCGATCTGAGATCAAACGGCGGCGGTCTGCTCTCACAGGCAATTGAAACAGCGAATCTCTTCATAGATAAGAACAAGCTTGTAGTCTACACTCGTGGCAAGCTGCCGGCGACCGAGAGAAGATACTCCTCCGAGAAAGAGCCGCTCTATCCGGACAAGCCGCTCGTCGTGCTCGTAGATCCGGGTTCGGCATCAGCATCCGAGATTGTTGCCGGCGCTATCCAGGACTGGGATCGCGGAATAATCATCGGCAACACGACCTTCGGTAAAGGTCTCGTTCAGCAGATTTTCGGCGGCGCCGGTGACTCGGAGATCGCACTGAAGCTCACGACTGCCAAGTACTATGTGCCTTCCGGACGCTGCATCCAGAAGCCGGAACGCTCCACCAAGCATCCCGAAGATCTCGAGTTTCCGCTCGAACATGAGGATGATGAGATCGACGAGGATCGTGAGATATTTTACACCAACGGCGGCAGAGTCGTTTATGGCGGCGGCGGTATCGTTCCAGATATCAAAGTCGAGCGCGAACGCTATCAACCGATCGAGATCAATCTCGAGCGTCAGTCTATGTTCTTCAACTTTGCTGTTGACTACACATCACGCCATCCCGAGGTCGGAAGAGAATTTCAGGTGACGGACGAGATATTCGAGGAGTTCAGACAGTTCTGCAAGGAGCGTGACTTCGATTACACATCCGAGATGGAGCTGAGCCTCGAAGAGTTCGAGGAGGCTGTCGAAAGTGCCGATCGACTCGAGGCATTCGAACAGGACATTGCTGAGCTCAGAGCCATGGTCGAAATCGAAAAGCAGAGGGACTTCGATACATCCAGGGACTATATCAGCAGATCGATTCGGCGCGAAGTCATCAGAAAACAGTTCGGTGACAAGGGCGTCTACGAGGAGCTGGTTCTCCAGAGCGATCCGTACGTACGGAAAGCAATAGAGATTCTGAAACAGAAAGAAGAGTACTCCAGGCTCCTTGAGCCCGGTAAGAATATCCGTAGCGAAGGCTGATTCAGCCAGTCGCGATTAGCTTTGATAGCTTTGATTATACGGCGGGTTACATCCCGCCGTATTTCTGTAATACTGATTGCCTGCGAATCGAAAGCGCGTGGAGAACTGAGTGCCGTACACACGACTCGCGCCGTACTATGACATCCTCGGCTGGGCAGATTTCACGGATGATCTTTGGCCGCACGTCAAAGCCTTCTTTCGCTCGATCGGCGGACCTCCGAACGAAATGCTCGATATCGCCTGCGGTACCGGCGTGCTCACTGTGCGACTTGCTAAGATGGGTATACGCGTCAGCGGCGTCGACATCAACTCTGAGATGATACGTATAGCGAGCACGAAGCAATACAAGGTTCAGCCGGAGTTTCACGTCGAGGACATGTGCGATTTTGATCTCCGACGACAGTTTCCGGTCGTCGGCTGTTTCTACGATGCAATCAATCATCTTACAGATGAAGAGAAAGTGATCCGCGCGATCAACACCGCCGCTCGCCATACCGAGGAGAACGGCTACTATCTCTTCGACGTCAACACTATCAAAGGCCTGAAGAACTGGGCGCCGTTTCAGTCATCGCGCCGCGACAGCTTCTTCGTCCGTCAGCACGGAGTCTATGACCCAAAGACCAGAATCGGCTCGTACAAGGTCGAGGCGTTTGTCAAGACCTTCGATGGCAAAGTCGACTATATCGAGGAAATTATCGAGGAGAAAGGATATACTGACGCTTTTTTTCGTAACGAGATAGCGAAAGCAGGCTTCACGAAGATTCTCGTTAAGCCGTTCAGGTCGGACGAAACGGTTGCCGCAGCAGAACGCCTTCTCTTCATCTGCAAGAAATAGCAAGCTTACCCCGATCCCGCGCAATCGTTTTCTTGACACCGTGCAATATCTCCGGTATAATCGATCGTAGCAACGGATGTCGTAAGACGGGTTGTCAGCGTCGATATTGAGAGGAATCCATGCCGGATGAACCTAAGCCGTCTCTGGAAGAAATAGCGCGAGTCGTTCGACGCGTGGTTGAGAGGGAGCTCGGCCGTAACAATCAAGGCGCCGCACTCGAAAAGGAGCCAGCGCAGAAGCCGAGACGAGCTCAGAAAAACTCCCCTTCCGTGTTGATTACCGAAGATATGGTGATGGCCTGCCACAGACAGGAACGTGACCTGGTTCTGCCTCCCAAATATATCATGACGCCGCTCGCAAAAGATGCCCTCGACAAATTCAACGTCAAGACCATAACACACGGGGAACTCGACAAAAACGAATCCGAGAAGATGAAGTCATCCGTTGAGACTGTTGTGATCTGGGCGGACAGATACTCCCACGACCTCAAGAACCAACTGATTGAGAGGCTCTCCGGCGACTTCACGATCCAGGATATGTCCGCCGACGGTGACCTTCGGAATTTCATTACAGCCATCCAGAACAGCTCCAGGACACGCGGAATCGCGATTTCAGAGGCCGGCGTCGAGCTGTCGATTCTGCTTAACAAATATCCCGGCATACGGGCGGTATTCGCAGAGAACGCCGAGCCGGTTATAGTCGGACGAGAACGCGTTTCGGCCAACACACTGACCATATCCTCCGATCAGACCTCAATAAATCGCGCCGTAAAGATGGCGCAGAGGTTCATTCACACCGAGTTCAAAAATCCTCAGTTCAAAAAACTCATCGAGGAAATCCTGAACGCCGAGAAACAGAGGTAGATCACTCATCCGTGCTGAAACATCACGATCTTTCCAAATATATCGATCACACTATTCTCAAAAGTGATGCTCTTCAGAATGATATCGAGGCGGCATGCGCAAAGGCCTCCGAACTGTTCGCCCGATCGGTGTGCATCAATCCGGCGTTTGTCAAGGCCGCAGCGGATGTGCTGAAAGGCACAGAAACCCGCGTCGGCTCAGTCGTAGGATTCCCGCTCGGAGCGAATACGACGCTCGTCAAGGTCTACGAGGCCGAGACGACCGAAAACGAAGGCGCCACCGAAATCGATATGGTACTGAACATCGGGGCTGTAAAAGCTGCCGAGACAGAATACATCGAACACGAAATTCACGAGGTTCGTAAGGCTCTCTCGAGCCAGACTGTGCTGAAAGTCATTCTCGAATGCCCTCTACTCACAGACGCTCAAAAGATCACATTCACCCAGATTGCTGTCGATTCAGGAGCGGATTTCGTCAAGACATGCACCGGCTTCTTCGGCGCTGCGACTGTAAAGGACGTCGAGCTCTTATTCAAGATTGCGCGTGGCAAAGCAGGCGTAAAGGCTGCGGGAGGAATTCGTGACCTTCGAACCGCGCTTTCGATGATAGAAGCGGGAGCATCGAGGATAGGCACATCCTCCGGTATAGAGATAATCGAACAATACCGAAACCAGACAAAGAAGTGACCGCGAATTCGGTTATGAGTCCTGGTTGGATAGAGCTAATCACTGTCAATCGAGACCGATATTCTCTACGCAGACAGCCGATAAACAAATGAGAGAGTTTGATTGACTTGCAGTGACACACGAGATAAATTCGAGACAGGATATGGCCCGACCATCCATCCCGCCACCGTCCTGAAGAGGCGGAGTTCGGAACTTATGGCGGCAAACGGCGCTTATCTAAACGAGGGATCAGGCCGCAAATGAACGGTCTGCATAAGAGACAGAATATGACCAGGAAAGTACCGGAGAAGCGGAAGTTTCTGGGGATATATTTCAAGTGCTGTCATGTCTACTCGCGCATATACAGGAACAAGGCCGGAGACAAATATATTGGATTCTGCCCGAAGTGTGCGAAGAGGGTCGAGGTAAAGATCGGATCCGGCGGCACAAGTGAGAGGTTTTTTGCAGCGGAATGAGACGTCATAGAAGAAAACTCGTGGTCATACCTCTCGGAGAGGTGGACTTCTTTCAGATCAATAAGCTAACAGCAAACCTGTCCGCCCTTTTCTCCGTTCCATCGGATGTCCTCCAGGGCATGAAGGTGCCGAAAGAATCGCACAACATCGTTCGTAACCAGTATTTCTCAACCGTGATCCTCCAGAAGCTGGAACTTTTAAAGGCCAACCAGCGCGAGATTATACTGGGCATACTCGAAGAGGACCTCTACAACGCGACCGGCGCGTATATAGTCTCCGACTCGGACAGGCTCTCGAGTTGCGCGGTCGTATCCTACTTCCGTATCCGGCAGGAGTTCTACGGCCTGCCGGAGGACGAACGCCTTGTGATGAAGCGGGTGTATAAGGAATCCGCGAAACAGGTTGGCAGACTGCTTGGACTCAGGCTCTGCCGCAACCCGAAGTGTATCATGTTCCACTCGGACGACATGTACGACATAGACCAAAAGGGCGAACGCCTCTGCGACATTTGCCAGCGACAGTATCTCAAGATTAGATGAAGTATAGTACCAACCTGACCGGCGTGGCCCGGATCAATAGAGCCTGTTGAGAAAGTTCGTATGGCTGGAAAACCTGTCATCGCGAGGAGTCCCGC
>CAYQCE010000011.1:0-71980 GCA_964415885.1 uncultured Ignavibacteria bacterium | reverse complement strand
TTCACATCCGTCAGGAAAGGGTTCCTGACGGCGCTGACAAAGATAGCAGAACCACGGGAGTTCTGCCCTACCCAATATAATAACGGCAGAGCCGTGTTGACTCTGCCATTCCAATTTTGCAGACTATCAGACTCGTCACATCAAGTCTGCCCGCCCAACGATTTCGTCGGGAGTTTGGGTGTGATGTAGAATTCCACGCGTCTGTTTTCGGCTCTGCCTGCCGCGGTGTCGTTCGAGGTCACCGGACGGTTCGAGCCGTAGCCCACAGCTATCAGGCGGTTCGCGTCGATACCGTGCTCGTCGATCAGGTACCGGACCACCGAGGTCGCCCGCGCTGTCGAGAGCTCCCAGTTGCTCCGAAACCGATCCCAGAACTCGGGCTTGATTTTCTTGTTGTCGGTGTGCCCTTCGACGCGTATGTCGTTATTCTCGTGCCGGTTGAATATGTTCGCGACTTCGTCGAGTATTCGCTTGCCGTCTCGGCTGATCTTGTCCGATCCGCTCGAGAACATCAATTCCTCCGGAACGCGAAGAAGCGTGTATTGCTCCTCGATCTGCATCTCGAGTTCCTCGCGGGTCGCCATCTGGCTCAGCTCACGACGCAACTCCTGTATTTCAGTTTCAGACATCTGGACGCGCTGCTGGAGCGAATCAGCGCGGGACTCAGCCTGTCTGAGCTGGTCCTTCAGGTTCGCGATCTGCATATCCTTCGCCTTCGATGAACAGCCGACGGTCAACAGCAGAAGCAGCAGCAATGGTATTCCTATTATCCCTGTTCTCCGCATTTGTATCCACCTCCAATTACAGTTGGTTCAGTTGACTTCCATTTCCTGTTCGAGTCTCGCTGTTCAAATCTTGAACAGCGGCGATATGTACTGTTTGCAGGAACAAGCTGCGCCGGCTTATGTGCCGAGTTTCTGCTGATTCAGCTCGGATCGTAAATGCAAAACGGCGGGCCAACGACCCGCCGTATGCGCTGTCTGAAGTTATCGCAACTATCGGCTTAGTTGAAGTAGAAATGGAAACCGAGGTATGTCACGCTTGCGTCGAAAGTGCGCACGTCAAGCTCGGTCTCGCCTCTGCGCATCTCGCTGATTCCGGCTTCATCCGGAACCGAGGTTACATCCACTGCGATGCCATGACCGGCTTCGAGCGAGAAATGGTCACCGAAAAAGACCTCCACCCCGGGAGTCGCGAGAAGCGTAATCTGAGTCCAGGATACATCAACACTGCCGCCCATCTGAGAACGGTCGTCCAGCGATGCTAAAATCACGCCGGGGCGAACGAAGAAGTTCGCGCGCTCAGTGGGCACTAAGATAAACGGTGCGCCGACTTCCAGCCAGAAGCTCGTCGCGAGCTCTTTGTCGTACTCGGTATTGCCATTGACCTGGGTAGCCATGTAGACATTCCGAGCGTCAAAGCCGATGCCAACGTCAATACCGAGCTTTTCTGAAGCCCAGTAACGGAATCCGACCGGGGCGTCGTTATGAAAATAGCCGATGCCGAATCTGCCATTGAGATCTTTCGCGACTGCAAAGGTCGGAACAGTAATCATGAGTGCAACTGCGAGCATTAGAACTTTCCTAAACATACTTCCTTCTCCTTTAGAATCCACATTCATAATAACAACTATCGTGATCACACGCGTGACTTTGTGACGCAAGAATGCAGAATCGCGAAAAATGTTCCCGAATCTCACAAGACACAAAACTGCAATCCGGCGATTTGTTGTTGTTGATATTTTGGACAGATGTGCCGATAATATTCAACATGAGTGACGAGACTCTGCAACATTTCAAGTATGAAATCGCACTCGGTTCAGCTATTCCGATGCCCAAGCCGAAGATCGATTACTACCCGAACGACCAGTATACGGTGCAGCAGTTCCTGCATACACTCTGCAAGGTGAACGTGGGTGCACTGGGCAAGGTGAAGAATAAGTGGAGGTTCGGCGAGGACGCTCCGGCGTCGGCCAAGCTCGGCTCGCGACCGGATATCCGAGAGTTCTTCGATTTCGCCGAAAAACTCGGGATCATCGAGCCTGCAGAGGGCGGCGATCCGAGCTCCGAGGAATTCACGCCGTACAAGCTCACTGAGGCCTACTGGGACAGGTTCGACAAGTTCGTTCAGTAGAATCGACAATTTCGACTGATCATCACCTCGAGGTCAGTATTTCCTCCTCCGTTCTATCATGAAATTCGATCCCGCGAGCTTCTTGGTATACTTCTTCAGATCCGCGAGCATGTGCGACATCTCACCCACATGCGTGAACATCTTGTCGTGATTCACGAGTATCGCAATCGAGATGGTTAGAAGCGGGAAGACCTCGTCCTCTCCCCTGCGGTTTTTCGCTACTATCTTTCCTCTCTCACGATCCTCTTTGTTGTAGCGGTACGGTATTATCCTGTCGAATGTCTTGATGATGTTCGAGTTGACGATCTCAACCTTGTCGTACGGTATGATGAAGAAGAAGTCGTCGCCGCCGACATGCCCCACGAAACCTTCCGGCACAAGATCGAAAACGATGTCTCGTACGATATGAGCCGTGAGACGGATCACCTTGTCGCCGTATACATATCCGTAGTAGTCATTGTATGCCTTGAAATTGTCTATGTCGAGGTAGCAAACCGCGAACTCCTCTCCATGCTCGATTCGTTTCTCGATATGGCGCTCGATCAGTATCGGTCCAGGTAGCCTGGAGGTGGGATTCACTCCGAGATCACGAAATGATCGCACGCTGAGCATTTGGAGCCTCGCACCGAAAATGTCCGAGTCCCACATGTCCCCGAGAACATCATCCGCCCCCGCCTGGAAGGATCGTACATAAACGGACTTGTCCGGGTTCGGGTGGTAGACGATCGTCGGGACAATGGAGAGCGCAGGCGTATTCTTCGCGCGGGCAATCATCGCCGCCTCTTCCTTAGCCCTCCCCGCTGTAGGAAAAACAATCAGCCCCAGGACATGCTTCTGCCCCAGCCGGAACAGTTCCTCGAAGCTGGAAAAGTGATGGAGGCTGATCAGCGCCCAGGTGACAGTCTCGGCAAGCTGCAGGTCGATATCTATCTCGCTCTTGTGAACAGCGACATTGAAATGGGGTTTTCGACGTACCTCATCCAGCTCATCCCCGGTCTCGAGGAATCCCTCTCTGAAAAGTGATCGGTTCAAATCACACCTTTCACGCTCTTGGATGAAAGCTCTTGTGCACTTCTCGCAGATATTCTCGATCAAGATGCGTGTAAATCTGCGTAGTACTTATATCGGCGTGACCGAGCAGTTCCATTACCGTACGAATATCTGCCCCGGCCTCAATTAGATGTGTTGCACAAGAATGTCGGAAGGTATGGGGTTTAACTTTGGTGCTGAATTCGCACATAACTGTATATTTCTTGAGTATCTTCCATAACCCCATGCGCGAGAGCCCGCCCCCAAGGTTGTTCAAAAAGAGAATGCTCGTTGGTTTCCGTTTGAGCAGCAGCGGCCGCGCGGTCTCAATATACTCCTCGCAGGCATCCCGTGCGAAGCTCCCGAACGGCACTATGCGCTCCTTACGCCCTTTTCCGAGCACTCTGAGCAAACGCAGCTCCAGCATAATATCCTCGATCCGTATCGTCCGAATCTCAGAAATGCGTAGTCCGCACGCATACCAGAGCTCCAGAAGCGCTCGGTCGCGTACGCCCAGGGGCGTATCCGGCTTAGGCTTCGACAGAAGCTGCTCCATTTCGCTCTGGTCGAGAATCTGCGGCAGCCGGCGCATAAGCTTCGGTCCCTCAATCGAGGCAGCCGGATTCCGTCGCACTATCCCCTCGCTGACGAGAAGCTTGTAGAAGTGCTTCAGCGTCGACAATCGCCGCGCCATAGTTGCGGGATTGAGAGATCGATTGCGGAGATCAAGAAGGTAGTCATAGAGCGTGTTGGAACGCTGATCGATCGAATGGAGCCTTTTCCGGCGGCACCATTTGAAGAAATCGGTCAGATCGGCGTCATAAGCAGCAATCGTGTTTTCCGACAGGTTCAAATCCGTCGCGAGATGAGACAAGAAGAGACCTCTTAAATTCTGCCACTTCACATCGGACACAGCCAATACTCCGGTTTACATAATACCTAATTCAAAATCTAATCCGGCGGCGTGAATACAACAAAAAAATGCCCGGCTCCAGCGAGCCGGGCATCGATCTATCTGTTTCTTGAGATGCTGCTAAATGAACAGCGGAGCAAGTACGAGCGAGACCATTGCCATGAGCTTCACGAGAATGTTCATGGACGGGCCGGACGTATCCTTGAACGGATCGCCGACCGTATCGCCTACGACAGCGGCCTTATGGGCATCGGAGCCCTTGCCGCCGTGCGCGCCGCCCTCGATGTACTTCTTGGCGTTGTCCCAGGCTCCGCCACCATTGGCCATCATTAGCGCAAGCAGGACACCGGTCAGCGTAGCACCGGCGAGCAAACCACCGAGCGCTTCCTTGCCAAGGAACGAGCCAATCAGAATCGGGGCAATAATCGCCAGCAGGCCGGGTAAGATCATCTCCTGCAGTGCGCCTATCGTGGCGATTCGTACACAACGATCCGAATCAGGCTTGGCCTTTCCTTCCATTATTCCCTTGATCTCACGGAACTGGCGTCTTACTTCATTGACCATCTTGAATGCCGCACGGCCAACCGCTGTCATAGTCAGAGCCGCTACGACGAACGGCAGGATACCGCCGATAAAGAACCCGACAATGACATTGACATCCAGCAGGTTTATATTCTCGAGTCCGACTGTTGTAGTGTAGGCCGAGAAAAGAGCGAGTGCGGTAAGGGCAGCGGAACCAATTGCGAAGCCCTTGCCGATAGCCGCGGTAGTGTTGCCGAGGGAATCGAGCTTGTCTGTAATGGCTCTGACGTTTTCACCCAGACCCGCCATCTCGGTGATACCACCCGCATTGTCCGCAACTGGCCCGTAAGCGTCAACCGACATAGTCACGCCGATCGTAGCGAGCATTCCGACAGCCGCAATGCCGATTCCATAAAGGTCGGCGAGCTTATAGCCGAGGAATATCGCGATGCAAATCACGATAACCGGTAGCGCAACCGACTCCATGCCGACGGAAAGACCGGAAATGATATTCGTTGCCGGACCGGTTTCGGATGCTTGAGCGATGTTACGAATCGGCTTTGCGGATGTATAATACTCAGTCAAAAGACCGAGCGTTATTCCGCAGAGGTTACCCGCAAGCACCGCCCAGAAAATATTCGTCGATAAATTAAAATGCTGCACGATGAAATAAGTCACGATCAGCATTATAAACGCGCCGACGTAAGTCACGATTCTAAGAACCGCCGCCGGGTTCATCGAAGCGAATATGCGTATCGAGAAATTGCCGAACATCGAAGCGATGATACCGACCGTTACGATCGCCAACGGCAGCATCATGAGATTCATACGCATGTCATCGGTGATCATGTCGGTTCCGATAGTCGATGCGGTTGCGGCGATAGCGATAGTTGCGATCACGGACCCAACGTAAGATTCGAACAGGTCCGCGCCCATACCGGCAACGTCACCAACGTTATCGCCAACGTTGTCAGCGATTACCGCCGGATTTCTCGGGTCGTCCTCCGGAATACCGGCCTCGACCTTGCCAACGAGGTCCGCTCCAACATCTGCCGACTTTGTGAAGATACCACCCGATACACGAGCGAATAGCGCAATCGAGGACGCCCCCATCGCGAATCCGGTCATTACCGAATAGTCATTAACGGCAAAGAGATGGAAATAGAGGCCGACACCGATCAGACCGAGCGATGCAACGGACATTCCCATGACCGCGCCGCCGGAAAATGCTGCGATCAGCGCCTTTGCCTGGCCCTCGGTAGCGGCGGCCTGCGCGGTACGCACATTGGCGCTCGTGGCTGCAGACATCCCGAAGAATCCCGCAATCATTGAGCAGATCGCGCCGCTCACGAAAGCAATACCGGTGTGAAGGCCGATCTTCCATGCGAGAAGTGCAAAAACGATGACGATGAATATTGCAAGAATACTGTATTCCTGTTTTAGGAATACCATTGCGCCGCGGTGAATTCTATCCGCCAGCTCGCGCATCGTGTCATTTCCCGCAGGCATACGCTTGATCGAGAAAAACAGCCACAATGCAAAAAGCAGCCCGATTCCACCGCAGATCATCGCAAGAATCCCGAGGCTTGTACCAAGGATCATGCAGACATCTCCTTTCGTTAGCTAAGGTCTCCCTGGGTGCGTCAATACTCTCCCAATTGAAATGGCTGACGTCCTGGTGGATTCGCCAGCCATAAATATTATCGATCTCTGCTTAATAAATCTCCCGATTCCGCCAGACTCGCTCCGGTTATCGCGTGTAGAGTTGGGCACTGAAGCGCGGCAGAAAACCGTACAGACTCTTCAAATCGATGTTCTTATCGTCAAGAAACTCATCCGACACGGGCAGCGGCGCCTCGAACAGCGTGAACGGGAAAGGCTCGGCCGGATCCGGGTCGGGATACGGCTCGATCGTGACTACGACCTTTCCGTTACCGACGAGATTGAGCGGGAATTCCACTCCGGCCGGGGGATTAGCCACGAAATCCTCTCCGGGCGTGTTCGGGTACCAGTATGGGCCCATGTAGGGATTACTCAAATCCTCGACGAACGGCAACCGGAATTTACCGGTCGAAAGCGGAGCCGCGAGCAGATCCGGATAGACAACCCAGCCTTCATAAATGAAACCTGCGGCCTCTCGGATGCCGGGAACGTTCAACGTGGAGCGAAAGTCATCCCCAGCGATATTCCGGGCATGGAACCAGATGCCGCTCTCCAGATTACTAAGCGGGTCGCCGTCATCAGAATAAGTCCGAAACACGTACGAAGCCGCGAGAGGGCCACCGAAGTCCATAACGACCTCCGGCGAGAATCGGCCGTAGAAGTTGAACTGGCCTTCGATAGGCTGGCCGAATTCGATCTCGTCGTAAATCAGACCGTTGTTTGCACGGACTCCGTCATCTTCAAGCGACTCGACAGTAATTGCGATGACCGAGTAATCATAGATGTTTTCACGGTTCGGCGTCACGAAATTGCTGTCTCGCTGGGTTCCGTTCAGATTGAAGAACTCGTATCTCTGCCGGTTCCAGTAGAATTTGCCGAGACTCAGCTCGTCGTCGATGACTCTGATAGCATTGCTGTCCTCATCTACGGTGAAGTTCGCGTCAACGAGCCAGAGCTCGTAGCAATTGTTCGTATTCACCAATGTCGGAAGGTTTATAGGACGTAGAACGAGGGCATTCGCTTCCTTCACCGGAGGAGTGTAAACAGCCTGATCTTCACCGCATCCGGCGAAAAAAACGATTGCGATAGATAGGATAAAAACTGAAGTGAAAAGGAACCTAATCTTAGTGCTCATAACAACTTCCCTTCGAATCTATATCTCCCACAAACCTTAGACGGAAAGTATATCCTTTTGCTTAATCCGTGTCAAGCGAAAAAGCCCCCGCCACTCCTCACCGCAATTCCAGTCGTTTCAACTGTAACATACAGAGTGTTAAATCTTTATCCCGCTCGACCGATAATTGAGATACAGGGTAGTTCGAAATCTATCTTACGGAGAGAACACAGTGAAGATTTGCCCAAAATGTGGAGCGGAGAACAAATTCGATGGAGCCGCATTCTGCCGTGAATGTGGCGCGGAACTCGGGAAGACCGACCCTAACGCCATAACCACCGGGCCATCGCAAAACAACGACTTGGAAAGTGGAAAGGGCGAAGCTTTCGCTGCACCTGAATTGCAGATTCAAGAGCCTAATGAACTGTCAGACTCGAACTCGACCGATCAGGAGGGCATCTCCTCGGGCACGTTTGAAGACCATACGGATCAGCTCGAGGGCTTCGACGAACCGATCCTTGGGACTCAAAACCACGACATCGATCATTCCAGTTCCCAGTTCGCGACCACGGAGTCGGATCCGTCCGAAATCGATCTTCAGTCGGAAAGCCCCGCAGACGAATCCGAACAGGCCGACCCGGTCGACAGACCCTCCGACGGCGCTGAGGCATTCATGGCCAAGGCCGAAATCGAACTCCCTGACGGAGATCCTGAAGACGTAACTGAGAAATCGAACACCGAGCTGTTCGCAAAGGACGAATCAGTTGATTCCGAATACGACGAGCCCACGGTTAAGTCTGAACCGGCCACCTCAAAGCCGCTGTCGCCTGAAATGGGAGCCGTGGAATCGGAGGAGAAGGACAAGCTGATCGCGAGCCTTCAATCCAGGATACCGTCGCTCGCAAATAAAGCCGACGATCCCCCGGAACCGAAAACCCCACACGGACACAGCCTCAAACCCGGCTCGGTGATAGGATCAACATCTGAAACCGAAAACCCCGAACCCGACAAACAGGAGTTCTCCGCGGACATAGATTCCCCGACAGCCGGACCGAGCGAATTCGAACAGGAAGATGATTTAACGCAGACTGAAAACAGATATAAAGCACCGGGTGATCATATCCCGAGAAACCGTGGCACCGCTCATTTCAGACGGAGCAAGATAAAGCTGCCGAAGGGTGTGAAGCTGAAATCGGGCGACGAACTCACTGTCAACGGCAGACCGTTCGTGCTTAGACCCGGAGGGCGAGATTTGGCGACTGTTCTTTTGTATGGCACGCTCGCGGTCGTCCTCGTGCTGCTCGTGGTTTCGCAGACCGTAAGGCGCACAGGCGGACTTTCGGAGATGCCGGCTATCGGAGTCGTCACGGACCAGAATTCGGGTCGGGTTCTTGCGGACGTCAAAGTCACCATAACTGAACTCGGACGCTCGGTGACAACCAATGACGCGGGCATCTTCGTGTTCGATTTGCTGCCACCGGGCAGCTACACGCTAACCGCGAAGACCCCATTCTACAAGACTGCGGGGATGACTTTCGATCATGCCGGCAACATGCGCTCGGTCGTACCTGTCGAAATGTCGGAGTCAACACTTGCGGGCACCGATGGTTCCGAACTCAAAAAGACGGAATCCGGCAAAGAGGAGAAGAAGATACAGTATGGTGACCTGAAGGTCATAACGAATATCGAGAATTCAGAGATTTTCATCGACAACCGCAGCTACGGCAAAGGCGGCAGGACGATCAGGAATGTCTATCCCGGCAGGCACAAACTCGTGATAAAGGCCGACGGTTATGAGACCTATAGCAAGACCGTAAGAGTCAATGAGAATGGCCTTACCACGATAGACGCTCAGCTCGCCAGGATAGAGAGCGACAAACCGATCGAGATGTCGCCGGAGCAGTGTATAGCTGCCGGTCAGAGCGCTTTCGACGCGGGTGACTTCCGGAAAGCAGTGGAGAGCTATACACTCGCCCTTTTGAAAGAGAAGAACGCCGACTGCTATTATATGCGCGGACAGGCATACCTCAAGGGTAACCGTCCGGCAGATGCAAGAAAAGACTTCTTCCAGGCGGGCAAAATATACATGTCGGATGGCAAGGTCACCTCCGCGATAAGTGCATACACGGGTGCGCTCGATCTCGATCCATCGAACATGATGATCTTGAGAGCACGCGGATACGCCTATATCCAGAACGGTGTATATGACCGCGCGCTGGCCGACTTCGAGCAGGCGTGCGAGATTAACGACGAAAGCTACCTGAATCTCCTTGGACGCGGCGATGCATACTCGGCAATGGGAGAATACAAGGACGCAATCAAGTATTACAAGAAGGCCGAGAAGTACACCCACAACAAGGCCAATGTCTACGCACTCATCGCGCTCGCGAATCTCGCCAGGGGCGACGAGGGCGATGCCCGCAAGTATTACGAGAAGTTCATTGAGGAAGCCACTCCTGAGATTGAGCAGAAGTATGCCGTCGATCCGGAATGGCAGCGACTTAAGCAGGTGGCACTGAACGACTAATATACGAGTGTCGAAGGATAAGTGTTCGGCGGCGGGATTCACATCCCGCCGTCTTTTTTTTCTTCTTTGCGTACTCTCCCCTTCCCCTTATATATTTGACGCATGTCCGTGAAGCTCGCATCCATAATCTGCAATGGGCGTCCAATCGACTCCTCGCTGCTTCGAAGACACGTTGAGTCGTCTGATACAGTGATTGCTGCAGACGCGGGGCTTCTCTATCTGGAGAATGCCGGCCTGCGGCCGGATGTCTTTATCGGCGATCTTGACTCACTGGATATCCCGGCGGAGAAAATCGATGCAGATGAAATCATCATCTACGATAGCGAGAAAGACCACTCCGACAGCGAGATCGCTGTCGAGTATGCCTTCTCGAAGGGTGCAGATACAGTCCTCCTCCTCTGCGCGGCGGGACGGAGAACAGACCATTTGCTGTCGAATGTCGCTCTTCTGACACGGTTTCCCGGCAGGCTCGTTATGATCGATGACGCTTACGTGGTCTTCGCGCTCAGCGACGAAACACGTTCGGTGCGCCTGAAAATGGAAATCGGCGCGTCGTTTTCCGTTTTCTGCTACGGAGGCGAAGTTACCGGATTGAATGAACGAGGATCACGTTGGGAACTGGACAATGTCACCCTCACTCCGGGCTCACTCGGTCTCAGCAACGAGGCCACTTCCGAAAAGGTCTTAATCTCAATCGAATCCGGAAGCCTTGTTGTCATTGCCGATTGCGATATCGGTGACATTGAGCTGAATTCCCGACCAGAGAGTGAATAAACCGTGGCCAGAGCTGTATGCCGGAAAAGCACAATTTCTTAGTGAAACCTTTTGGCCATTTGATACGTCTGTAACAAGCATAGACGAAAGGACCGACGTATGACAAATGAGATGGGCGATGGAAGTGAATCTGGGGCAACCATCCAGATGAATCCCGCTTTACGCCTCATAAACATATTCATCTCACCTCGCGAGACATTTGAGAGTCTGAAAGGCTCGAAGTGGGCGTGGATTGTACCAGTAATTCTGGTCTTCCTGGTCGGTATGGCCATCTATCCGATTATCAAGGATATCGTCATAGAGGATCAAGTCTACCGACTCGAGAATAACAAGTGGATTCAGAACCTGCCGGAGTCTCAGAGACAGGAGATAATCGAAAATACTCGAGAATCGATGGAGAGCCCGCCTCCATGGCAGTACGCTATTGGCATGGTCTGGACGGCGGCGATGACTCTGATCGGCGCGGCAGTTCTGTTGTTGATCGCAAGCGTAATAATCGGCGGTGAGGCTCGATTCTGGAATATGGTGAATGTGTATGCCTTCTCGGCCCTTGTCGGGATACCGGAGACGCTCGTCAAGACGTTTCTGATCAAGATGAAGGGTACCACGGATGTACGCACGAGCCTCGCAATTCTGCTGCCGTCTGACGAAAACATGTCGTTTCTGTATTTCTTCCTTAACAAAATCGACATCTTCTCGATCTGGATGCTCGCCCTTCTCGTAATTGGTATAAACGTACACGTACCGAACGTATCGAAGGATAAGATTGCGATCTGGGTAGTTGCCTTCTGGCTAATCTGGGTCCTTCTGATCAGCACAGTCTCGGTTTTCTCCGGGGGAAGCTTCGGGCTGTAAAACGAAATCATCAGGAGATATTATCAATGAGTGATCGCAAAACCAAAGTGACATATTTCGTGACCGTAGTGCTTTTCACAATTGCGCTCGGGGCAGGCACGATCCATGCGCAACCGAAAAACTACACTCTGCAGCAGTGTATCGACAGGGCGCTCGACACGAGCTTTCCGCTCCACCAGTCGAAGAATTTCCTGAGGATGGCCAATGCCGACCGGCTTTCTGCCTACGGAGCGTTTCTTCCCCGGATCAACTGGAGAATGGATGCCAGTTACACTCATCTCGTTCTGTCAGGCTATATAGATCAGAGTACCGGTCAGTTCACTCCAGCGAGCATCTTCAGGGATAGTCATGGATATGGTGCATCGCTCACGGCAGACATGAATCTCTTCAACGGATTGAGCAAGATATTCGACCTCAGGTCGGCGGGCGCTGTGCAGTCGCAACGAAGGCATGAGGTCAACAGCCGGGAGCTGTCGGCCGCCTACGACGTCAAATCGAAGTATTTCAACCTCCTGAAGGCCCAGACCACTCTGGAAATCCGCCAGAAGGCGGTGGAGCGTAATCAGGAGCTCATGAAGATATCAGAGACACGGTATGAACTTGGCTCGGCATCTCTATCTGATGTGCTTAAGGCCAAGGTATCGCTGTCACAGGCCCAGCTCGATCTCCTCTCCGCCGAGAACACGGTCAAGACTTCCCAGGCAAATCTGGCATACGCGATCGGCGAGGCGATCGATCAGGAAATTCAGGTCTCTGATGTCGAGTTGTCCGGCTCAGAGGTAACTTTCGAAGAGGCCAAGACTCGGGCTATGAACAACAACCCGGATTATCTCGCAGCAATCGAAGAATCCGAGGCACGCCGAAATGACCTGCTCTCAGCGAGAGGAAGCTACCTGCCACAAGTTTCCATCGGCGCAGGTAAGTCGTGGGAAGGTGAGGAACTCGGGCAGATCAATGAATGGTGGGATGACAACTATCGTACGGCCGCATACGCTCAGCTTACGTTCAACATCTTCAACGGGTTTGACACGAGGCGTCAAACCGAGTACGCAAAGGCACAGCTTAACATCGCTGAGTATAATGTTCTGGACACGAAGAGATCGATGGCGCTCGAGGTGCGGGAGGCATACCTCGACTTGCAGGAGCGGATAGCGGCCAGAGAACTGGCAGAAGAGCAGTATGCTTCCGCGGAAGAAGACTATAAACTCGCGGAAGAGAAATATGCGCTTGGGGCTGCGACAATTCTCGATATACTTGATGCAGAGGTTAGTCTCAAGACTGCTGAGTCGGACAGGGTGGATAGCAAGTATAATTATTACCTGGCGCTCGCGAGACTTCAGACAGTAATGGGTGTCATCGAGTAAGGGAGAAGGTGAAGGAATTGGTGGATAACACATCGAATACGAATGCCGGGCGCGCGAAGAAGAAGTCGCGCAAGAAACTCCTGATTGTCCTTGGCGTTGTCGTCGTCCTCGCTATCATAATCATTGCAAATCTCGCAAGTTCGTCAGAAAAAGGGCATGCGATTACCGCCGGCGAGGTCGAAAAAGGTGATGTGATTTCGGAGGTCACTGCAACTGGTCGAGTGCAACCCAAAACAGAGGTCAGTATCCAGGCCTCCGTGCAGGCGACTATTGTAGAGCTTCCGGTTGACGAGGGCGACACTGTTCTGGCGGGCGATCTTCTCGTAAGACTGGATCAGACCCGCTATGAGGCTGCTGTGAGGATGGCGAATGCGTCGCTGGCTTCCGCCCGCGCAACGATGAAGCAGAATGAGGCGAGCATGCTCGAAGCTCGAATGGCGAGAGACCGCGCGGTGCGGCTCTTCCAGAAAGGCCTGATGTCTGAGGAGCAGAAAATCACAGCCGAGACCGCCTACGAGGTGGCAAAGGCCCGGTACGAATCCGCCGAATACAGGATCGAGGAGCTTCGCGCGAGCCTGACGCAGGCCAATGACCAGCTCGACAAAACTATTCTCCGTGCACCTATCGACGGGGTGATAACCGAACTGAATGCCGAAGTCGGTGAGATCGTGCTCGTCGGTACGATGAACAACCCGGGAACGGTTATCATGACTGTCTCCGACCTGAGCGAAATCGAAGTCGAGGCCGAGGTTGACGAAACCGACATAGCGTCGGTAAGACTCGGACAGAAAGCCGCGATTAACGTGGACGCTTTTCCGGATACGGTCTTCAAGGGAATTGTCACCAAGGTCGGGAATTCAGCCAGAGTCTCGGGATTCTCGTCCCAGGACCAGATAACGAATTTCATAGTGAACGTTCAGTTTGTCGAAACATATTCGCACGTGAAACCGGGAATGACTGCCGAGGTTGACATCACAACAGCAGAGCACTTCGATGTTTTGAAGGTCCCGATCCAGGCGGTGGTTATCCGGGATGAGCTACCGGAAGAGAAAAAGTCCGAGCCGGAGAAGGAGAGTTCCGGCGCGATTGCCGCGCAAGCCGATTCCGAAGCTGACGCCGACCTGCAGGAGTGGCTCGCGGAAGCGAAAGAGTATCAGGGCGTTTACGTTATTAGAGACGGACGGGCGAAATTCGTTAAGGTCACGACCGGCATAGCGGACAGGCAGGATATCGAGATAACCTTCGGGCTTCAGGGCGGCGAAGAAATAGTAATCGGGCCGTACAGGATGCTTCGCAGGCTGAAGCATGACGATATGGTGAAAATCGAGAGACGAGACGAGAACAATAACGCGGAAGACGAAGAGTGATAATAAAGACGGTAGACCTCTGGAAAACGTACATCATGGGTGAGGAAGAGCTTCACGCGCTACAGGGCGTAAACCTGTCGGTCGAAAGGGGCGAATATCTCGCGATCATGGGACCGTCCGGTTCGGGCAAATCGACTCTGATGAATCTAATTGGCTGCCTCGACACTCCGAGCAGGGGCGAATACTATCTCAATGACCAGGCGGTGTCGGATCTGAACGACGACGAACTCGCCCGAATCAGAAACAAGGAGATTGGATTCGTATTCCAGACATTCAATCTTCTCCCCCGCGCAACCTCACTGCACAATGTGGAACTTCCTCTGATTTACAGTGGTACCGACTCCGTGACACGTCGCGAGAGGGCTATCGAGGCGATGACATCGGTCGACCTGCTCGACAGGATGAACCACAAGCCGAACGAGCTATCGGGTGGTCAGAGACAGCGAGTGGCGATCGCCCGCGCGCTCGTCAACAACCCCTCTATAATTCTCGCGGACGAACCGACCGGGAACCTCGATACAACTACCGGCGAGGAGATAATGAGCCTGTTTTCGCAGCTTCACGACTCGGGTCATACTATCATCATGGTCACTCACGAACATCACATCGCAAAATACGCGGAACGGGTTATCTACATCCGCGACGGCAGTATAGAAAGAGAAGAGCGGCACACCAAAGCTTCAGTGTCATGAGAATACTCGATCTCATCGCGCTCTCCGCACAGGCATTGAGGGCGAATCTCTTGCGGAGCACCCTGACAATCCTGGGCGTTGTTATCGGCGTGACTTCGGTCATCGCGATTGTGAGTATCGTCGAAGGAATGAACCACAAGGTAGCGTCCCTCATCAATCAGATGGGTCCCTCCACATTCACGGTCTCCAAATTCGGGATGATAACATCCGAAGAGGAGTGGCTGAAGGCGCTCAAGCGCATGGACATTTCGATCCGGGATTATCGTGCACTTTCAAATGACTGTGTGTCCTGCAGGCGAGTCGGTGCGCAGGCGAACGACCAGAAAACCGTGAAATACAGAAGCGAGAAGATGAGAAGCGTCCCCATAGCTGGATGCACAGCCAACATCACTCAGATCACCGATTTCCAGATCGGCGAGGGCCGCATGTATTCGGATTTTGAGGACGTGCACGCCCGCAATATGGTCGTCATCGGCCAGACAGTCTACGAGCGGCTGTTCGAGCCGTTCAATGCCCTCGGCAAGGAGATATCGATCGGCGGTCACAGATTCACGGTCGTCGGCGTGGCAAAACCTCGCGGCGCAATTCTCGGTCAGGATCTCGATATGTTCGCGCTCATCCCGCTCAATACGATGAGAAAGCACTTCGGAGTCAGCCGCAGCCTCACAATAATGGTGGAAGCACCAGCCGTGGACCGGCTTCAAGAGACAATCGACGAAGTGCGGATGATGCTGCGAACGCGCCGACATGTCCCCTACAAGGAGGAAGATGACTTCGCCGTTACGACCTCCGCGGGAATGATGGCATTCTATGAGCAGATAACGAAGGCGGTCCGAGTAACCGCTATCGCCATTCCGGCTATCGCACTGATCGTTGCGGGAATAGTCGTCATGAACATCATGATGGTGTCGGTTACTGAACGGACACGCGAAATCGGAATCCGGAAATCACTCGGTGCACGCCGCAAGTTCATTTTGCTTCAGTTCATTCTTGAGGCGCTGCTGATGTCATGCGCAGGCGGTGTGGTGGGTATCGGCCTCGGGTTGATTCTTGCCAAGTCACTGGCGAATGCGGGCGACCTCCCATTTGTGATTTCGCCGATCGCAGTAGGCGGCGGAGTCATGGTCTCGACGGGTATCGGCGTAATATTCGGCCTCTACCCTGCCCTGAAAGGCTCGAAACTCGATCCCGTGGATGCAATGAGGTATGAGAATTGAATATCGTTGAGGGTCTCGAAGGCGTGAAGATGGCCCTTGATTCGATTTGGGCCAATAAATTCCGGTCGTTCATGACCATACTCGGTGTGCTGATAGGCGTCGCCTCTGTGATCGCAATGATGGCGATCATCGAGGGCGTCGACTCGTACGTCAAGGGATCTATAGAGAACATGGGATCGAACGCCATCTATATAAGCCGCTTTCCACCAAACACTAATCGTGCCGATCTCTCGGATGAGGAACGGAAGCGCAAGCCGATCACATTTGCGGATGCCGAAGTCATCATGCAACAGTGTCCATCGGTGGATGCCGTGGCTCCGCAGAACAGTTACTTCAAGTCAGGCGGCAATATTGTCAAGTACAGAAACAAGTCGATTGAGCGCCCGACTTTCTTCGGCACAACACCCGACTGGGAGAAAGTCAACAATACATATGCGGCTCGCGGTCGTTTCTTCACAGAAACGGAAAACCACCATGCCGCCCGGGTCTGTGCGATAGGGTCGGAGATTGCGGACGGCCTCTTCGTTGGAGAAGATCCCATCGGTAAATCTATCATCGTAAACAGCACAAAGTTCGACGTTGTAGGCGTGATGGAGGAGCGCGACGTCAATTTCGATGACAACGCGAACCAGTTCATAGCTATCCCGCTCAATACATTCATGAGACTGTATCCCTGGGAAAAGGCCCTCTGGCTGGCCGTATCAGCAGAATCGGCTGACAAGATGGACGAGGCCGAGGAAGAGATAGTCAATGCACTGCGCCTTCACCGCGGGGTGCCATTCAACAAGGATAATGACTTCGCGGTCTTCACGCAGGAGAGCCTCGTGGACCTCTACGAAGATATCACAGCCACGATCGTAGTTGTAATGCTCGTTATCTCATCTATCGGGCTAATGGTCGGCGGAGTAGGCGTGCTCAACATAATGCTCGTTTCGGTAACCGAGCGCACACGCGAAATCGGAGTTCGAAAGGCCATCGGAGCGCGTCGCGCGAACATAGTGTTCCAGTTCCTGATCGAAGCTATAACCCTTTCCTGCTCCGGCGGTCTGATCGGCATCGGCTTCGGTCTCCTGATCGGAATCGCGGTCGCGGGCGCCACCGGGCTGCCGTTTGGGGTACCGGTCGAGGGTGTCGTACTCGGATTCGGCGTCGCTGTGGGAGTTGGCCTTGTTTCCGGTGTCTACCCTGCGTTCAGGGCATCCCGTGTCGATCCTGTCATATCTCTGAGATATGAGTAGTCGATCGATTTTATCTTGCCTTGAGCAGCCCATCCTGCAATCATCTAACTACAAACCGAGTAAACCTTTTGGCGTGCTGAACGTTATAATAGATGGAGTGGGTCTTGACAGCGGAATTCCAATCAAACGGAGCGTGACGTAAATGAACAAGCCAACAAGTTTCTCGTTTATCCTGACTCTCTGTGCGCTCCTCATGGTGACCCCTCGTGCGATGCCACAGACAGGATACATAGAAAGCACGCCGGCGGACGAGCCGACATTCGACTTCAGCTACGCCCTTTTTCAATCCGATGCGGACGAAGAGGTCGTGACGCTCGAAGTCTACTACAAGGTTTACAACAGCAGTCTGCAGTATTTCAGAGCGGGCGATCAGTTTGTCTCCACATACGAAGTCAGCGTGATAGTGTACGAAGATGATAAACAGGTTACAGGATTCTCTCGCGAAAGGAAGTACCGTGTTGGATCGTACGAGGCAACTCAGGATCCATCGTCCTATCTCGTGAATCAGATGAATGTGGATATCCCGAAAGGCGATTTCAAAGTCTCGTGCAATCTGATCGATAAGCACTCCGGCAAGGTTGCTTCCCACGAGCGGAAGGTTAAGGTCGATGACCTGTTCAGAGATGACATTGATATGTCCGGAATCGAGCTCGTGTATGACGTTATAGACGACACAACCGGTAACCCCGGTTTTCAGAAGGGTGAAAAGAAGATTATCCCGCTGGTAAGCGCGAGCCTTAGCGGGGAGTCAAAGAGCGCCTGGTTCTACGTGGAAATCTACAACAACACCGATGACGAAAAGAACCTTCTCATCGAGTACAAGGTCAAGGGCGAGCAAGAGGGAACGGTATACAAGGACCGGCTTGAAATGGAAACTGATAAGCCGGTCACAAGATTGATAAAGCAGATTCCTACGGAAAGTCTCGTTCCCGATTCGTACAAGATCGAGTTCGAGTTGAAGGAAAAACGAAGAAAGACATGGGCAAAGCGCGAGACCCGGTTCGAGGTTGAGTGGTCTCTGAGCGCGCTGGTCAAGAACAATTTCGAGAGAGCAATCGAGCAGCTCAAGTACATCGCGTCGGGCGATGAGATGGACGAGCTGGAAGAACTCAAAGACGAGGACTTCGAAGTCCGACAGAAGGCGTTCAACGAGTTCTGGGCCGAACACGACAGATACCCGGCTACGCCCGAAAACGAGAGCAAAGGCCTGTATTACGCACGGATTCGTCATGCCAACAAGTACTTCTCGGTAGTCAACCAGGAGGGCTGGGAAACCGATCGAGGTCGAATCTATGTGATTTTCGGCGAACCGGATCATGTTGAACGCTATCCGTTCGAGCTGTCCAGTGTACCTTATCAGGTATGGCACTACTACAGCTTGTCGCGCACATTTGTTTTTGAGGACACGCATCACACGGGCGATTACCATTTGACATACCCGTACGATGGCCGTCGCGGGGGCCTGCACGAAGGATTTGATGATTTTGATCAATGATGATCGGGAGAATGTAGCATGAGAAGAATCACAGCAATGACAATGATCGCGCTACTGGCGATTAGTCCGTTTGTGACGTATGATCGCGCTAAAGCGCAGTCGAACAATATCTCTGCATGGCTTGACTATGCCAGTTTCAACTATCCGGTGGAAGAGGGCAAAAGCCTGGTCGAATTTTACTACGGAGTTCTGCGGCATGAGCTGACATTTGCATATGTCGAAGCCGGAAGCGCATCTCAAGTCGATACCGGATACCAGGCCACGGCTCAGGTCACTATCCAGATCGAACGACCGGACGGATCTCTCGTGGATACCTTGTTCAAAAAAATAGCGACATTCGTGGAAGACCCGCAAGCGACGACCAATAAGCACGTCAAGATCACGGACCAGATTTCGATGCCGCTGGAGCCGGGCGAATACGTCGCGAGGCTCTTTGTCGAAGACGTGGCTTCGAAGTCCGAGGGAGAAACGGGATCGGGTAAATTCGGCACACGATCCATCAAGGTAACCGTGCCGAGCTTCGATGTGCCGTCGATAACCATGTCCGGAATAGAACTGGCTTACAGGATCGATCTGCTACCCGAAGAGACAGAACTTGCCGATTACACCCCAATCGACAAGAGCCAGAGACGTGTTGTCCCCAATCCGCTCAGAATGTTCGTGGATGAGGACAGTGTGATGTATTACTACGCCGAGGTGTATAATCTGACTTTCGGTGAAGATGCAGGGAAGAATTACACTATCGAATGCAAGCTTCTGGACCCAGGCGGAGCGCTCGTCTCCAATTTCGGCCGAAGAGAGTATGTTAAGCCCGGGAATTCGGCACTTGTGTCGAGCGTGATAGACATTCATGACATGCCTGAAGGCAGCTATCAGCTCTACTTGAAAGTAACCGATACCGAAACCGGCGAATTCGCCGAGCGATCAAAACCGTTCCAGTTGCTGTCATTCCAGGCGGAGAGGCTGCCGACTCAACCATCTGATGCCTTCACCGAAGCCGATTCCAGGCTTCTCGGCAAGATTCTCCATTATGCACTCGGAAAGCAGGAGAAGGATATCCTCGAAAACCTCAGCCTGGCCGGCAAGCGGGAATTCTATGAGGATTACTTCGCGCGGAGAGACCCTGACCCAACGACGCCTGTGAACGAATACAAGATCGACATGTTCCGACGCTTCCAGTATGCCAATGAGAATTTCTCGGTGAGCATTGCTAACAAGGATGATGGCTGGCGTTCAGATCAGGGACGGGTATGGATGAAGTACGGCGAACCGGACGAGATTAGACGGTTTCCATACGAACTCGATCAGAAACCATTCGAAATCTGGGAATACCACAGCCTCGAGCGTCAGAGCGGGGTCCATTTCGTATTCGTTGATGACGCCCAGTACGGAGACTATCGTCTCGTTCATTCAAACCTTAAGGGCGAGAGATTCGATCCGGAATGGGCGGAGAGATTAGCCAAGGGCATCTTGTACTGATCAACTACTCGGAACCGGGCTTATCCCGCAGAAATAGACATCTACCCATGCCAGGCATATATGCCTGGCATTTCTTATAGGAACCGAAAGGGACAACACTATCGAAAGCGTAGCAGTCCATGTCGAAATCACGACACGGCAACTCTCGGAAGTCTTCCTCCTTCTCTTCAAGCACTTGCGGCGATTTGACGGGCATGATATACACTTCCTGCGACTTATCGGTTTCGTATGCAGTTATACGTACCGAACGTCTGACCGACAAGCGGTTATTTCATTTCACATACCATAACGACCGTGTCCCGCAGTCGTGGAACGAACCGGCTGATAATCCGCCCCATGCCTTCCCGCACCGATAGTTTGCCTGCGGAGCCCCGATCAGTGTAGACTCTGAGCAGAACGCTAAAGCCG
This sequence comes from uncultured Ignavibacteria bacterium, assembly GCA_964415885.1. Lineage (GTDB taxonomy): Bacteria > Zixibacteria > MSB-5A5 > JAABVY01 > JAHJOQ01 > CAYQCE01. Next base: position 51,191 of record CAYQCE010000011.1, on the reverse strand, counting down.
TACCGCTCAACCATCTCTGCCAGAAGCGGTATACCCGCATTAGCCGACCGGGAGTTCCTATCCGTCACACTGTGAGGCGAAATGCTCTCCACTACCTCCGATACACGGACTCTGCGTGGCGCCTTATCCCGAACGCTCTCTGTGTTCGGGGCCTGCAGAATAAGTCGCCCCTTCGGCCGCAGCACCCTCTTGATCTCAGACAGAGCCCCCGTCGATTCCCGTGCCGAGAGAGACTCGCACTCGTCGCAAATCACCCAGTCGAAATAGTCATTTGGGTACGGAAACGCTATCGAGTCTCGACTGGCTCTCTCGACGAGTATGCCGTACTTTTCCCACCTGTAGGCCAGATCATCTCTGATTGTATCCCTGGTTAGACAGACTCCATGCGTGCGGTAGTTCATGAGCGCCAGCGGGAAGAGCCTGAGACCGTCCCGGGTACCCACATCGAGTACACTGCTCCCCTCTCCGTTCTCGGGAAACAGTGACACTATGGCGGAGATTGTCTCGAAGCGCCGATCGAGAGACTCTGCCGCCTCGTTGCCAAGGTCCTTTTCGACCTCGGCCAGCAGGTTCCTGACTCTCTGCTTGTTCATCTTCCCCCTCGAAGATCAGAATTTCATCGTCGAAACTCAAACGCTCGCTCTGTGAGCGAGTCTCGACTCGAAACCAGTTGTGCGGGATGACGGTCGAGTGGGTATTGGTTTCAGCCGTCTATATGAAGTATAATTATCGCAGAGGGCGATATCAAATGGTTTCCTCTTCCACCGCCTGAACTCTCTGCTTCAGATCGTAGTCTGTGAGTTTGTTTCTCAGTGTTCGGGAAGTAATACCCAGAATATCGGCTGCCTTCGTACGATTGCCGCCGGTGAACTTCAAAGCCTCCACGATCGCGAACTTCTCCAGCTCCGCTAGCGTGACCGGCATAGGGAGAACGACATCGCCGGAATCGAAAGACTCCCTGCCCATTATATACCCGGGGAAGAGTTCCGGTGTTATCATGTTCGATCTGCATGTCACAACGCTGCGCTGGATAATGTTCTCGAGCTCGCGTACATTTCCGGGCCAATGGTACTTCATAAGTGCGGTCAGAGCCTTGTCAGAGATACCCTCGACATTCCTCGCGTTTTCCTCGTTGTATTTGGCGAGGAAGAAGTCAATGAGTGCGGGGATATCATCCCGCCTGTTGCGGAGCGGCGGCAGCTCGATTTGAATCACGTTGAGGCGGAAGTAGAGATCTTCGCGGAAGTTGCCCTCCTTGATCTCCGTCTTGAGATGCCGATTCGAAGTCGCGATAACTCGGACGTCGACCTTGATCGGTTTCCCGGAACCGACACGCTCAAACTCATACTCCTGAAGAACCCGCAGCAGCTTCGATTGAAGCGAGAGCGGCATCTCCGATATTTCATCCAGCAGAATCGTTCCGCCGTCCGCGAGCTCGAATCTCCCCTTACTCTGCTTGATAGCGCCGGTAAAAGCACCCTTCTCGTGCCCGAAGAGCTCGCTTTCGATTAGATTCTCCGGCAGGGATGCGCAGTTCACGCGGATAAACGCGCTGTCGCGGCGGGGACTGTTGTAGTGAATCGCCCTCGCAATCAGTTCCTTACCGGTTCCGCTCTCACCTGTAATCAGAATGGTCGCCTTGCTGTCAGCGGCGACCTTGACGAGATCGAAAACATCCTGAAGCTCTTTGTTCTTGCCGACAATGCTGTCGAAACTGTATTTTCGGCCCACCTCGTTTCGGAGGCGGTCGTTCTCCACCTGGAGCCCATGGAACTTGAGAGCCTTCTTAATCATGATCTCGATTTCATCCGGCGAGAACGGTTTCAGAATATAGTCAAAGGCGCCGAGTTTCATTGCCTCAACGGCATTCTTCACCGTCCCGTAGGCCGTAATCATGATTATCAGCGATTGCGGCGACTGCCTGCGGACAGCCTTGAGCAGCTCAATTCCGCCCATTCCGGGCATGCGTACATCCGAGAGCACGAGATCGAAATCCTCGATCTCAATGAGCTCCACAGCTTCCTCTCCGGACATGGCCGAGGTGACATCATACCCGGCACGAGTCAGCGTTTCGTCCACGAATTCATTTACAAGCTTGTCATCATCTACAACAAGTATTCTCTCGTGCATGATTCTCACCTTCCCCGGAGAGCATTCCAAGTTCTGCTATCTCGGCAGTGATAGCGTGAACCGAGCGCCTCCGCTCTCGAGAGATTCCGCCTCGACCGTGCCCCTGTGCGCCTCGACTATCTTCTTGACCGTCGCGAGGCCAAGGCCCGTGCCACCCTGCTTTGTAGTAAAAAACGGCGCGAAAATCCGGCCCTGAACCTCTTCAGGAATTCCATCGCCCTGGTCCTCAACAACAACGCGGAGCATGTCATCCGCGGCAATATCGAGCTTGACGGTGCCGCCCTCCGGCATCGCTTGAGCCGCATTCTGGAGCAAATTGACGACCGCGTGGCGGAACTGCTCGGGATCGAGGCGCCACACGATGCGGTTTGGCTCCGCGCATGTCTTTATATCATATTTGTTATCTTCGCGGCTCACATCCGCTGCGAAATACGTCGTTATCTCTTTGATATACTTGCAAACATCGACTTCGCGACGCGAGATATTGACATCGCGAGCGTACATCAACAGGCTCGATACGGACTTGTCGAGATTCTCGACGCCCTTGATGATCTTGTCGACGAGCCGATGCCCTTCGTTCTCGGGCGGGAGGTCGCGCTTCAATAGCGACGCGAACCCGACTATGCCGCCGAGTGGATTGCGGACCTCGTGCGCCACCGTTGCGGCAATCTCGCCCAGTGCCGCAAGAGCCTTCACCCTCAGCACCTCGTCCTCGAGCGCACGGATCTTCGTCAGGTCATGAAAGACCTCAACGGCACCAATAACTTCATCGTGCTTATCAGTCATTAGGGACGTAGACAACGCTACCGGCACTTCCCGGCCGTCCACACACGTAAGCATCTTTTCCTCAGAGGTGAACTCGACGCCGGCCTTGAGAGTAGCCTCCCCCGAGATATCCGGTCGTGAGCTCTCCGCAATCAACTCATCACCGAACTTGCCGTTCAGATTTTCATCGAGACCAAAAAGCCTCTCGGCTGCGTTGTTGTACATACTGATTCGTCCATCCCGGTCGTAGACGAGTATCGCCGATGACACGGACGATAGCACGTTATTCAAGAACGAGCGCGCACGCTCTTTCTCATCAAGAGCGTGGCGAAGACGTTCGTTCGTCTCTTCGAGACGCGAGTTAAGCGTCGAGAAACGCTCTTCGAGATCGGCGTATGATTTCTCGAGCCGGCCGATAGTCCTCTCGAAGGACTCGAATGCGTCGGTGTACAGTTCCAGCTTCTCTGTGCTGGACACAGCCTCTTTATCACTCATCATGAGGTATAAACGGGAGTATTCCGGATCGTATCAACAAAAAAATCAACGGAAGAATGAGCAAATGACGTCTGCGATATTCTCGAGCGCCGAGACTTTATCAGCGAGTCCCCTGTCTATTATTGCCCGTGGCATACCATAGACGACGCAGCTCTGCTCGTTCTGAGCGATGACTTTGGCGCCCTTCTGCTTCATGTGGCTGATTCCGTTGGAGCCGTCGGAGCCCATGCCTGTCAGGATCACCCCGAGTGAGGCGCCACCGTAAGTCTCTGCCACCGAGGTCATCATCACGTCAACCGAGGGCTTGTGAAGAGAATTGGCTGGTTCGTCATCGAGCTTGATATCGGCATTCCCACCCCATTTGCGCACCTTCAGATGTTTGTCACCGGGGGCTATGTACACACAACCAGCGACAATCGGTTCACCGTGCTCGGCTTCCTTCACCTTCACCTGCGACATACCATCCAGACGAGCTGCAAGAGATTTTGTGAACATGGGCGGCATATGCTGGACGACCAGCAGACCGGACGGGAAGTTCCTGGGTATTTTGGGGATGATAGCTTGAAGAGCAGGCGGGCCTCCGGTGGAGACTCCGATCGCCACGATATTGATGCCCCTCCTGATCAGCCTTCCGGTTGTCGGGGCCACGGGACGCGCAACAGCGGGCTTTTCCTCGACTCGCTCCACCCTGCGCTTGCGCAGTGCGTACTGCGCCATAAGCGTACGGCGACGCGAATGGATGTATTTAACCTTTTCGATCAGGTTTTCCTTGATCTTGACGATATCGAGAGAGACGTACGAAAGCTGTTTCGGTATGAAATCTATGGCGCCCTTATCAAACGCCTCAAGAGTTGCTTTGGCACCCTCCGTCGTCAGGGACGAGACCATGATGACTGGAGTCGGATTCTCCTTCATTATACTCGAAAGAGCATCCAGCCCGTTCATACGAGGCATCTCGATGTCCATGGTGATGAGATCGGGCTTAAGCTCCGCCACTTTTTCGACGGCTTCGGCGCCGTCTCTCGCCATGCCACAGACAGTAATATTCGGATCGGATTCAAGCATCATCGAGATGGCCTTCCGCATGAACGCGGAGTCATCCACGACGAGCACGTTTATATTTCGCTGCTGGATTGCCATTGTCTCTTAGACCGTCTTCACGAGATTGAATAGTCCCGCGATGTCCACTATGAGTCGTATCCTGCCGTCGCCCATTATCGTGGCTCCGGCAACTCCCGGCGTATTGCCGAGATAGTCACCGAGAGACTTGATCACGACCTCCTCCTGTCCGAGAAGATCATCCACGAGCAGACCGAGTCTTTTCTCGGCCAGACCGACAACGACAACATATGGTTTTGCGGCACCGTTAGTGTTCATGCTGCCATCCAGGACCTCCGTCAGATTGATGATCGGCAACACTGTGTCGCGCAGACGAATCACCTCGCGCTGATTGATATACTGTATATCGCCTTCCTTGAGACGTACCGTCTCAAGGACCGATGCCAGAGGTATAGCGTAAACATCTTCATCGTTTCGCACAAGCAGGCCCTGTACGATCGCAAGTGTGAGCGGGAGCTTGATGATTATCGACGTGCCCTCGCCCTTCTTCGACTCGATCTCAATCGTACCGTTGAGCTTCTCGATGTTCGTGCGCACGACATCCATTCCGACGCCCCGGCCGGAAACATCCGTTATCTTCTTAGCAGTGGAGAAGCCGGGATGGAAGATGAACAGCATCTTCTCGATTTCGGGCATCTGGCGGATTTCTTCCCTGGTGGCGATGCCCTTCTCGATCGCCTTTTCACAAATCCTGTCAACATCGAGTCCGCGGCCGTCATCCTTGACCTTGATAACGATATGCGAACCTTCCTGATCGGCTATCAATGTAATCGTGCCGCGCTCCTGCTTGCCCGCCTTCACTCTCTCATCGGGCGGCTCGATACCATGATCGCACGAATTGCGGATCAGGTGCACGAGCGGGTCACCGATTTCCTCGATCACCGACTTGTCGAGCTCGGTCTCCTCGCCGTAAATCTGCAGGTCGATCTGCTTTTTCTGATCACGTGCGAGGTCGCGAACCACTCTGGGAAACTTATTGAATACATTGCCGATCGGCAGCATGCGCATCTTCATGACCGCCATCTGCAGCTCGGTTGTGATGAAGTTTATCTGTGTGGTAGCTTGATTGAGTTTCTCGACTTCCGGCTCACCCTCCCAGCGTTGATTGACATTGCTGGAGAGCTGAACGAGTGAGTTTCTGCCGAGGACAAGCTCGCCCATCATGTTCATGAGGTTATCGAGCCGCTTGACGTCGACTCGAATCGTGGTATCCGCTTTCTTTCGATCGAGAAGGTCTTTGCGAATCTTCGAGGCCTTGTCCTGTTGTCCGGTCGGCTGTTTGTCCTCCGGCGCTTGCGCTGGTTCCTTCGGCTGCTCGAGAATGGGATCCTGCTCCGATTTCTCCAACTCATCATGAGGTTCAGGAGATGAGATGCCCTCCTGAATCTGCTCGAACAGCTTCTCAACCGAATTTTCGCAATCTGAACCTGATGGCTCGGCTTCGGGGCTGTCCGTATGGGCGGAATCTATCTCGGGCTCGGTTTCTGGTTCACTCTCTGCATCGCCGCCCGCCTCTGCTATCATACCCTTCTCGGCATCATCGAGCTTCGCGAGAATGTCGGAGAGGTCTCTCGGCACCTCCTGGCCGTTGTCAGCGATACCGGCGAGCATACCTTTGAGATAATCGACACACTCGAGCAGAGTATCCATCATCTCCGGACTGAGCTTCAGCTCGCCCTTCCGAAGCTTGTTCAGCACATCCTCCATCTTGTGTGTAAGCCTGGAAAGCTCATTGAAGCCAAGGAAACCGGATGTACCCTTGATTGTGTGCGCCGAACGGAATATTCGATTGAGCAGGTCGAGATCGTCCGGGGTCTTTTCAATAGCTACGAGATCAGAGTCAAGCTGAGACACGAGCTCGTCAGTCTCGACCATAAACTCATCTATAATGGCCTTCATCTCATCAAGTTCAAAGTCGCCAGACATTATGCCTCCTTGGGTCGTCCCGGTGTCAGTCGCTCTCGTCCTCGCCGTTCTTGAGTGAGCTGACAAGACTGTCCACATCAGACTGAGCGTCAGGGCTCACATTAAAGCTGGCATTTGGATCAAAGACCCGCTTCTTGTGCACGAGTATATAGTCGCTTTTACCTCCCGATTCGGGGTTGAACAGCCCCATGACGCTGTGCAGCTTGGTCTCCACTTCATCGAGCAAGTGAGCCGCATGATCCATCTGCTGCGAGGTAATGTCCTGGAACTGGAGCGCGTCCATGATGGCAAACGCGCGGTCCTGTCCTCTCGCGGCCTTGAGCTGAAGGCGCTCGAATGTATCGCGCACCTTTGAACGATTCTTGAAATACGTCGCGGGAAGTGCCTTCCTGAGAACCTTCAGATCCTGCACCATATCCGCCGCGTCGTTCGTGATCTCTTCAACCATGTCGAGCACTCGATGCGTGGCCTCTTCTGTCTGCTTGGTGATTCTCTCCAACTGAGAGGTAGCCTCGGGAACCTGCATACGCGATTCCTCGATCGGACTCTGAAGCTGACGAAATGACTTCACCATCTCCTGAATCGAAGCAGTGAGTTCTTTTAGCTCCGAATGTATGTCGAGCGGCTTTGTTTCCTGCTGTGACATCGTTTTGCCTCCTGTCTACTCTATCATCGGTAAGTTGAACCTATTCACCCTGCAAGGTATTCTCAATCTTCTCCTTGAGAGTCTCCGGAGTAAAGGGCTTAACGATGTAGTTATTCACTCCGGCCTTCATAGCCTCAATAATATCGTCCTTCACTGATCTGGTCGTCACCATCAGTATCGGAAGATCCTTGTATTCCGGGGTCTTTCGGATGTTGGTTACGAAGGTGAGACCATCCATCTCCGGCATGTTCCAGTCGGTTATCACGAAGTTGAACTTGTCGACTTTCAGCTTTGCCAGAGCATCCTTTCCGTCAGACGCCTCAGTGACATCGCCGTAGCCGGCTCGCTTGAGTGTATTGATGATGATCCGGCGCATAGTTGGCGAGTCATCGACGGCCAGAATCTTTAGATCAGACACATCTTCCTCCTACTGTCTATCCTTGGAAGTCAAATTCTTCAAAGCCGCAAGCTTATTGCTTGATAAACTTCTTAACCTCTCTCAGAAGCAGGGACGACTTGAACGGCTTGGTCAGATACGAGTCCGCACCAACTTCGCTGCCGAGCTTCTTATCATCATCGTCCTCCTCCGACGATAGAATGATAATGGGAGTCTTTGAGTACTCCTCGCTCTGGCGAAGCACGCTGATCAGCTCATAGCCGTCCATGTTCGGCATATTCAGATCGGTAATCACCAGATCCACGGCGCTTCCGAGAGATGACACTTTTTCGATTGCGTCCATACCGTCGATTGCCGTGATCACACTGAAGCCAGAGTTCTTCAGGCTGTAGCTCACGAACTTCACAACGGTCGGCGAATCATCAACTACAAGTACAGTCCGCTCCATAACCTAACCTTTATTTGCATACGTTCTTTTCACTTCCTGGCGGCAAGAAGCCGCTGTATCTCATCCAGAGTCTTCAACGTCGAGGTTGTCTTTCCTGCAACGGTCTTGCTCTGTGTCCTGGATGCCGCGATCTCCGCAACAGACTTCGTACCACCAACTCCGGCAGTTGCCGAAGCGGCGGCAGTGCCGGCCGTGCCCGTGGATTTCTCCTTGTTGTAGACAAGCGCGTTCTTGAAGTAGACGAGCTTGAAGGATTTCGAAATCCCGTGCAGGCTCTCAGAGTGACCGATAAAAAAGTAGCCCCCCGGTCTGAGTGAGTGATAGAACTGTCGGACGATGTTTTTCTTCACCTCGTCCGAGAAATATATCATGACGTTTCGACAAAATATGATATCCACATCGCGGAACATTGACATCTTCTTGGTGTCCGTGAGATTCATGTGACTGAACTTAACGAACCGCTTGATATCCTCGGAAATCCTGTGTCCCTCGGGCTCCCGGGTGAAGTACTTTTCAATCAGGAAACGATCTGTTGCTCGCAGTGTCATGTCGTTATAGATGCCTCTTCGAGCGGCATACAGAACCTGCTCGGAGATATCGTTGGCGAGAATCTCAATCTGCCACGAGTTGATATCACGTATTTTTTCACGAAGGATCATGCCGATCGTGTACGGTTCCTCACCCGTCGAGCAACCGGCACTCCAGATCCTCAACCGCTTGTTCTTAGCCTCAGTCTTCTCTTCCAGGATCAGCGGCAGGACCTCATCGGAGAAGGCCTTCAACTGCGGAGGATTTCTGTAGAACGACGTCTCATTGGTCGTAATCAGGTTCATCAACGTGTTGAATTCCTTCTGCGTGGTGTCGTACTTCATCAGATAGAAGTAGTCTTTGTAGGTCTTGACGCCGAGTTCGTTCATCCGTTTCGTGAGTCGGTTTTCGATGATGTATTTCTTGTTCTCGGCGAAGAATATTCCACTCCGCTCGTGTATATAATCACGGATGGCGAGGAAATCCTCTTGCTTGAGCTCTTGTACGCTGGAATTTGAACTAAACATGTGTGTTACCCCAAAAGCCCTCCGTTACCAGCAGGTCAGACCGCACTCAATATGCGTTTCTTATTCGACTCGAATTCCTGCTGCGTAATGAGCCCGTCCTTAAGCAGTTTGCCCCATCTTTCAATCTGACTCTCGAGATTGAGATCGGAGCCGGTAGTCTTCAAATACCCGCTGGAACTCGCGCGCACAGCCACCCGCCTCGTGATCTCAGATTTTGTATCGGAGTCATCCTCCCTATCTACCTGCTCGAATCTGCACTCCAGAGCCTCCACCCGAGCTTTGATATCGTTTATCTCGCATCTCATTTGGTGCTCCTTGATCGCACGAGAGATAATGTCTTTCAACTCGTTCAGCCTGAAAGGCTTGATTACGTAATCGTATGCACCGGCGCGCATCGCTTCCACCGATGACTCCACTGTTGGATAGCCGGTCATCAGTATCACTATCAGGTTCTCATCCAGTTCGCGTATGGATTGAAGCACCTCGATACCGTCCATATCCGCCATCTTCAGATCGATCAGCGCGACCTTGAACTGGTGTTCGGCCACGAGCTTCAGAGCGGAAGGCCCAGCGTTCGCAACATGCACCTCGAAATCGAGCTTGGAGAAATACTCCTCGAGGAGTTCCCTCACAAAAAGCTCATCGTCTACCACGAGTATCTTGTGTGCTTCCATCGTTACTCCCAGGTGTACTGCTTCCCATTCGATTCCTCTATCGCCTTCTCCACAACGTTGTATAGCCGATTCACATTGAACGGCTTGACAACATAGTCGTAGACTCTCTTCCTGAGAGCCTCGATCGCCGACTCGAGCGAAGGGAATCCTGTCATGACAATTACTGGGATGTGGCTTTCAAACGACTCCTTCGCTCGCTCGGCGAGCTCGAGGCCGTTGATGCCCGGCATCTTGAGATCTGTCAGAATGCAATCGATCTTTTCGGAACCGAGCAATTCCAGCGCCTTCTCCCCTGAGTCCGCCATACTGATATGGTAGTCGCGCGAGCTGAAAAAGTCGTACAGCAAATCGCGGATCAGAAGCTCATCGTCTACGATCAATATCTTCTTCATCGTATCCTCAGAAGTTTCTCTCAATTTGCTCAACCGCTTCCGTTACCGCGTTCAGCACGTCCGGATTGTCATCGGCAAGCGCGGCCTTCAGACGCGGGAGAGCATCCCGGTCCTTGATGTTGGCGAGCGCTTTGGCGGATGCCACCCGGATTATGTCGTTCTCGTCCGCGAGCAGATCGGTGATCTTGTTTGCGGCCAACGCATACTCGATTCTTCCGAGCGCATTTATGACATGGAAGCGAACCCACACATCCTGGTCTTCGAGGAGCGGCATAAGGCTTTCGCCGGACGTTCGTCCCTGAAGAGAAATCAGGGCATCCACCGCCGCCTTCCTGACCTGCGGATCTTCGTCGTTGAGCGAGAATTTGATTGGGTTTATCGCCCCCTCGTTGGCGATCCTCGACAGCGACTCCACTGCACTGCGTCTGACTTCCCACTCCTCATGGTTGAGCGCCGAAATCAGAGGCTCCACAACCTCGTCCTCACCGATCCAGCCGAGTGCCATAGCAGCAAGTCTCTGTCTGCGGGAGTTGGAGTGATGCAGGTCCTTCTTGAACTGATCGATTACCCGATCTCCGCCGATCAGCACCATTGCGCCCATGGCGGCCTCCTGAACATCGGGATACGGATCATCGAGTCCGTCGATCAGATACTGAACCTCGCGAGTATCGCCAACCCAGCCGATAGCCTTCATTGCTGAGGACCGGACGTGGCCAACCTCGTCTGAAGCCAGCTTTTCAAGCGTTTCTATGGCCTGTCGATCACCGATTCTACCGAGTGTTCTCGCGACCTCCTCCCGAACCTCGGGGTCCTCATGAGAGGCGAGCTTCTCGACATCGAACGAGAATCGGGAGTTGTTCGTGTACGAGATAGTCTCAAGGATATCGAGCAGAAACGAGCTGTCATCGCTTCCGAGCGCAAGTGTAATGCGCTCCGTTGCTGTAACCGCACTCTTTTTTAGAGCTTCCTTCGCTCGGCTGCGAATCTCCTCGTCATCAGATCTGAGTGCTTCGAGGAGTTCGTCGACGACCGACGGTCCCTCCCAGTGAGAAAGCTCCTCGAGCGCGAATAATCGTGCCTGCCTGTCATCCGCTTTTGTCGCGCGGAACAGACATTCCCTGAGCTGACGCGACGGCATATTGTCCAGAACATCTCTGCCGGTCGCATTCGCGATCTTGATCAATGCTCCAAAAACTATGTTCTTCGTCGAGTCTTCGGCGCTGCTCAGAAGCTCCATCAGGTGCGGGACGGCATCCCGCTTCTTCAGATTCCCGAGAGCCTCGAGAGCGGCGAATCGAACCACGCAATCGTCGTGATCCAGGTTCTTTATCAATACCTCAACCGCCTGCCTGTCGCCAATTCTCCCGAGCGCTTCCGCAGCCTGAGCCTGTGCATTTTCATCATTCTCGAAGATGTTGATTAGCACCGGAACCGCCGAAGAATCTCCGATCATCCCGAGAGATTCTGCAGCCGAACACACGACATTGGCGTTTTCATCATTATTGAGCGCCACGATGAGTCGTTCAACAGCTCGCGGCGATCCTATCTGTCCGAGGATGTCTGCTCCGAACTTGCGGACGTCCTTATCCTCGTCATCGAGTACGGAAAGCAACGCCTCAACGGAGTCTTCCCCTATTCTGAAGAGGATTTCTGCGGCAAGATTGCGAACCGAGATATCCTCGTGGCTCAGCAGACAGGTGAGGAAGTCGGCGGTCGACTTTCCCTTCATGGCAATCAGACTCTCTGCAGCAAGTTCGCGAATTCCCTTGTCCGGATCCTGCAGACATGCGACCAGTCCGGCACGCGCTTCATCCTGATCGAAGTCGCGAAGCTGAAGGCAGGCCTGCTCACGATCCAGCGAGTCTTCACTCGCGAGCTGCTGCAGCAGTGATTGCAGTTGCTGATCCTGCGTATTCATAATCCTACCACTTCTGTTTATTTGACGTTTGCCATTGAGCCAGACATTGAGGCAGCAGCTTCCTCTTCAGTCGAATACATGTCGAAAATGTGCGAGAGCTGTGTGATCTCAAAAATCTCCTGTACGTACTGCGCAAGATTACAAAGGACCAACCGCCCCTTAACCATGCGCACATCCTTCAAGATTGAAACAAGCGTTCCCAGTCCGGAACTGTTGATGAAGTCAACATCGTTCATGTCGAGGACGAGCTTGATCGTCCCTTCACTGAGATAGCCCTTGATCTGCTCCTTGAGCTTGGAGGAACTGTTTAGATCCAGCCTCCCCTTCAGGTGCAGAACCGTAAAGCCCTCATGTTCCTTAGGCGTGATTTCCATCTGCCACCTCCGTCTTATCCCGGTTAAAAGTGTTATTTCCACTGTCAAAGAAGACCTTCATGGTCAGTACGTTCCCCCGTTTGGATTCATATCTGATCGCAAAATCGTCCGTGAGCTTTCGAATCAGATCGAGGCCGCGACCTGATTCGGTCTCGGGATCGACTGGTCGGATAAGCTCATCTATGTTACTCTGTATCGGCAAAATACCTTCGTCCTCTATATCAACTCGCAGAAAATGTTCGTCGAATGTATAGGAGATGCCGATACTCCGGCTCGTCGATCGCTGGTTGCCGTGCACATGTGCATTTGTGAAACCCTCGGAGATGGCGACGAGCAGGAAATGCCTTCTCCGCCCATCAATTCTCAACTGTTCCAGAATCGCCCTGGAGATCGAGTAGATCCAATTCAAATACTTGGGATCTGACGGCACTCGTATTTCGATCGTATCATCCATCGCATTCCCCACCAATCTGTACCAGAACTGCAGTAATGTCGTCAAATTGTATTTCACCCGTTCCATAAACAAACGACTCGAGTTCCATCTTCAGCTTGTAGATGAACTCCCTGGCGCTGACCTCTGCGAGGCTGACAAGAAACTCGCCCAGCCTCTGACGGCCATACATCTCATTGTCCAGATTCACACACTCCGTAACTCCATCCGTAAAAAATAGCAGCTTGTCGCCGGCCTCGAGAGATACCGTGTCCGACTTGTAATCAAATTCCTCGAATTGACCGACAATGATCCCCCCGGTTTTCAACTCCTCCATCTTCCCGCTGAACTCATTCATTTTAAACGGCGGCAGATGGCCGGCATTCGTGTATGTGCAGGTCTTCTTCGCGAGATCGAAATGGGCGAACACGAATGAGATGAATATGTCGGGGTACTTCATCACATCCTGACTCAGTACATTGTTGATGTGCGTGACAATCTCCGCCACATCGCCTCCCCTGCTCGCCTCTGCCCTGATCGCGGATCGAGCGGCCGTCATCATCAAGGCCGCCGGTATGCCCTTGTTGGACACATCTCCGACGATAAGGACGAACTCAGAATCAGAAATCGGAATGACATCGACATAATCGCCGCCCACCTTGCCCGCAGGAATGTAGAGCGTTTCCAGATGCGCTCCTTCAAATTCAACATCGAAGTTCGGAAGCAGGGCACGTTGAATTTCTTTCGCAAGAGAGAGCTCCTGCTCGAGCTTCTGTTTAGCGAGAAGCTCTTTCATCAGACGCGCATTTTCGATCGCTACTGATGCGAAATTGGATAAACGCTCTAATGTCAGCCGATCCGATTCCTCGAAGCCGTACTCGACACCTGTCTTGTTGACGGCCACGATCACACCGATCTGCTTGTTCTGATGGGACAGCGGTACGAGAATTATCGAGCTTATTACCGCCTTCGCTTCGTCATCGGCCGGAAATTCATTGATAACGGTTGTCTCTCCGACTCGATGCGTCCATTCGGCGACGTCAATGTTATCTTCCAGCTTGATCTTCCGTATGAGACTCGCATCCACTCCCCAGGAGACCTTCGTCACGAGATGCCCGTCTTCTGCGAGCAGGATGCAGCCAACTTCGGCGGAAACAAGCCTTAGCGACATTTCCATCATCGCAGAGAGAATCGCATCGACGTCCAGCATGGACGTGAGCATCACACCCATTGAGGCGATATCATCCAGTTCGGCGGTTTTCTGCTGGAGTTGATTCTCGAGATCGTTTACACGATCTTCAAGTTCCGGGAGTTGTGGCATCCGTTATTCCGCGAAATCAGTTTAATTTATTCTATTATCGACACTTAGAGCGGATACTTCAGCAAATCATTCGGACCACCTGCGCGATTTAGGGTTGACTTGCCGCCAATTCATGTTATCTTTATGCGAGTTAAGCGGTTATCTGCAGCTGAGAACAATCTCAGCGTACTTGCGGCAGGCTGAGTTCATTGCAAAAGACGAAAGTACTCATTACGGGTGCACCCGGCTCGGGGAAAACCACGCTGGTCGAGAACTGGCTGAAGAGTTCTGACCTCGACGTTGCCGGATTCGTAACCCGCGAAATCAGATCCGATGATAAGCGAGTCGGTTTCGAAATCGTTAGCGTATCGGGAAGAACAGCCCGGCTGTCTCACCGTGACTTCGAATCCGACAAGAGAGTCGGCAAGTATGGCGTGGATGTCGAAGCCCTGGACAGAATTGTCGAGGGAGAATTAAACAGCAGGAGTGCCGATGTAGTCATTATAGATGAGATCGGTAAGATGGAGCTCTTCTCGGAGAACTTCCGGGATGCTGTCTCTGGATTATGGCAGGATAATACATTTGTAATTGCGACAGTAATGAAAGGCAGTGATCCGTTCTGCGATCAACTGAAGCGCTCCCCAAACACGGTTTTGATGGAACTCACACGACACAACAGAGACGCAATGTCTGATTCAATTCGAAACTTCATTGCCGAATGTGTCGTTGGTTGAATTGGAATATATCCAGAGCAATTAAATATAGGAGAATCTTGAAATGTTCAAAGCGAACAGTAAACTCATTCTGACGCTGACTCTCTTCACTCTCGTGTCATTCGCTACCGCCGCGCTCGCGTATGAGACATGGGTCGATCCGAGCGAAACACCGGGACACACCTACAAGGAGCCGCCGTCAAAAGAACAAATCGAGCAGTGGCTCAAGGATCGTAACGAGCGGCATGCCTGCAAACAGAAATCCTCTCTCGTCGCGGAGAAGTTCGATCCCTTGAACCCCCTGGTTATCACTGAGCCCACTCCGAATCAGTATGATTACGATGTACGCTACTACAAGATCGACATCGAAATCAACTTGGGCGGTGAAACTGTAGACGGCTACGTCGACATGTATGCGCTGGCTACAAGGGACAATCTCACTTATGTGGACCTGAACCTGTCTGACCAGCTAAATGTGACCGATACACGCCTCGACGGTGTTTCGCAGAGTTTCACGCACGGCGGCGATATCCTCGCGGTGAACTTCACCACACCCCTGAACGACGGCGACTTGTTCACGGTTCGTGTCTACTACAACGGCACTCCGAATTATTCAAATCTCGATGGAATGGACTTCTACACGTTCAACGGGCGCAAAGTGTGCTACACGAACTGCGAGCCGTGGGGAGCCCGTAACTGGTGGCCGTGTAAGGACTTTCCGATGGACAAGCCGGATAGTGCAGATATCATCATCACATATCCGACGACCTACGGTGGCTATTCGATGGACTTGATCTCGAACGGCACGCTCGTATCCGAGACGGTTAACGGTAGCCAGACAACAACCCATTGGCATTCGAGCCATCCGATTACGACTTATCTCGTTGCCCTCGTGCTCACCGATTTCAGCAGATACAATCAGCAGTGGGAATACGAAACCGGGCAGTTCATGCCGGTTGAGCACAATTACTTCCCCGGAGTACCGCCGTCGGCAACCTGGGGTTCAACTTACTACATGGTGCAATACACGATTCCCTCTCTGGACGCGCTATCGCACTACTGGGGAATGTACCCGTTCGTAAACGAGAAATACGGACACATGCACTACGGCTGGGGTGGTGCTATGGAGCATCAGACTTCAACCTCCATTGGGCCGTATTTCAACACCGAGTATGTAATAGCGCATGAGCTCGGACATCAGTGGGCCGGCGATGAGGTCACATGCTCCCCATTCAACCATATGTGGCTCAACGAAGGATTTGCATCTTACTCCGAAGTTCTCTACTTCGAGTATCAGTATGGTGACGTCACCGCCAAGCAGTGGCTCAACGGCCAGAAGCATCTCGGAGCAGGATCTCCCTATGTCGAAAATCTCCAGACGGATAACATTTTTGACGGCACCACAGTCTACGACAAAGGCTCATGGCTCGTGCACATGCTGCGCCACCAGATGGGTGACAGCCTTTTCTTCCCGGCGATGCAGTACTATTTCGCAGATTCTGAATTCTCAGGTAGAGCGGCCAATACCAATGACCTGAACAGCGTGGTTTCTGACTTCTACGGCGAAGACATGAGCTGGTTCTTCGACGCCTGGGTTTATCAGGATGGGAACCCCGTGTATAAGTACTCTTATGTAACTGAGGAAGACACTGAGAACGGTGGCTACATCGTCGACTTTTTCCTCGAGCAGAACAACGAGGACGGCGTGTTTCCGATGTGGGTCGAGATCGAGGCATATTCCGGCGTGTGGGACACGCTCTTCCGGGTGTGGAACAAGTATGCGGGTGATCCCTACACATTCCATTTCCCGTACGATCCCGAAGGTTTCGTGATCGATCCGGATGACAAGATCCTCAAGGCGAATCCGCAGGAAGTACCGTGGGCAATGCACATCCAGACCGGATCGATTCCGGATGCAGTCGTCGGTGAGCCATTCAGCTTCTCACTCGAAGCCGTAGCCGGTGTTGAGCCTTACACTTGGCAGAAGATACTCGGGCAACTTCCGTATCCGCTGACTCTGAACACCTCTACCGGAGAGATATCCGGTACGCCGAGTTTCGTGGGCAGTTACTACTTCAAGGTACGCTGTACTGATTCAGACAGCCCGGCGAAAGTCGATGAGCGCGGCTATGTGATGAACATAATCGATCCGCCTTTTGTCATCGGTGATGTCAATACATCCGGTGCGATCGATATTGATGATATTGTATTCCTGATCACCTATGTCTTCCAGGGCGGACCGGCACCCGATCCGGAACACCTTGGAGATGTCAACTGCACCGGCGCTATCGACATCGATGACATTGTATACTTGATCGCGTATGTCTTCCAGGGCGGACCGGCTCCTTGTGACGGATAGCACCCCACGGAGACACAGCGCGAAGTGAGCAATAACAGGACGGGCGGATCAACTGATCCGCCCGTTTCGTATTCACCTGATAGTCGGAATAATCTACTTGATGCGCTGCTGCTTGACAAGCTCCAGGATGTGCTCGACCATGCGGTCCCGCGAAATCGTCACCTGAATATCCTCCGCCTTCAGCCATTCCTCGCGATTCTCCACCTGCTCGGCCTGCTCGCGGCCTGCGCGAAGATCTTTCACAGTAACCTTCCCCGTCTCGAACTCATCCGAGCCGGCAATGACCGCGACTGGAATGTCCAGCCGATCCGCATACTGAAGCTGCTTCGGGATACGACGGTTGTTACCGAGAAACACCTCGACTGCCAAACCGGCACGCCGCAACTCTGCGGCTATCTCGAAGTACTCGTTGAAACGGCCCTTGTCCATCGTGGTAACGATCACGTCCGCGCCGGCTCTCGCTGCCTGCAGTGCTCCGAGTTTCAGCAGCGCCGCCATCAGACGATCCGGACCGAGTGACGCGCCACTGCCCGGCGCCGGTTGTCCCGAGAACCGCCCTACGAGGTCATCGTATCGACCACCTGAGAAGACTGATCCGTACTCCGGCAAATCCGTAAGGAAGGTCTCGAATACAGGGCCTGTGTAGTAACCGAGCCCTCGTACGATCGTCAGATCGACCTGCGCTTTACTTACATCAGCTCCCATATGCTGAAGATACGAGTTGATATCCTGCAGGTCCTGAATACCCTCCTCCGCCTGAGGTACATCCTGCAGCAGTTTGGCCGCGGCGGGAAGCTGTGCTGAGCTGTTCATCTCGCCTATGTCGAGAAATCTCTCTATTGCCGCGATGTGTTCTTGCGAAAGCTCCAGCCCCTCGATTTTATCTCCGGATTGATCTGTTCTGCCCGGGCCGAGTTCGAGAATCACCGCCTCCCGGCCCTGTTTCTCGAGCTTGTCGAGCACACGGAAGACATCAGCCGCTCGCTCCGGTTCGATCCCCGCCCATTCGGCGAGTCCGTTGAGTACCTTCCTGCTCGAATACCTGACCTCGAAATTCTCGATTCCAAGATTTGTCATCGTATCCGCCATGACAGCGATTATCTCTGCATCGGCGGCAATCAGATTCGTCCCAACGATATCGATATCGAACTGGAGGAACTCACGATAACGTCCCGGTCCCGGTTTGTCGACCCGCCAGGCGGGCGCAACCTGATAGCGCCGGAATGGAAGCTGGAGCTGCTTGTTGCCGGCAACGTAACGCGCCAGAGGAGCGGTTAAGTCGAACCGCAGACCCATCTCGACATCATCCGGACCGGTGAAATTGAAAATCTGCTGCTTGTTCTCGACGCCGTAATCAGCACCAAGAAGCGTAGTCAGACGCTCGAGCGCAGGAGTCTGGAATGGCTGATAACCGTACCTCTCAAAGACCTTCCGTATCTTCTCAATCAGATCCCGTCTCAGCACCTCCTCGTCAGGGGGGTAGTCACGGAATCCCTTCAGCACCTCTGCCGGCACCCGCTTCAT
Organism: uncultured Ignavibacteria bacterium; assembly: GCA_964415885.1. Lineage (GTDB taxonomy): Bacteria > Zixibacteria > MSB-5A5 > JAABVY01 > JAHJOQ01 > CAYQCE01. Next base: position 32,526 of record CAYQCE010000011.1, on the reverse strand, counting down.
ATCAGACTTCTTCTTCGACATGTGGGGAATTCTCTGGTCCTCAGAAAAAAATACTGGGGGGGAGGGTCGAACTCCCGACCTCCTGATCCACAGTCAGGCGCTCTAACCAACTGAGCTACCCCAGCATTCAATACACGCCTAATGCGCTGTGGCACATGCCACAAGTTTCGGGAAGATAAGGCGAAAACTGCCCGTTCGCAACAGAAAACCTCCGATGCGCGATTCTCTGAACAATATGTTCCCTTGCCGGTTCAGGATTAAATGAACATATTACTGACTCTCGGAATTTGTCTGGAACGAAAGCATGGAAGGAAACCACACTATGTATCCAGGATTGGTTGAAAGCCTCAAACAGGTAAACGACAAACGGATTGTCTATCTCGTTCTGGATGGACTCGGTGACATTCCGACAAAGGATCATGATACCCCGCTGACAGAAGCCAAAACCCCGAATCTCGACAAACTCGCTGCTGATGGTGTCCTCGGTCAGTTCGACCCGATTGCCCCGGGAATTACCCCCGGATCCGGCCCGGCGCATCTCGGTCTCTTCGGGTACGATCCGGTCGAGTATAATGTGGGACGCGGCATTCTCTCCGCATTCGGGATCGATTTCGAATTGACCGATCGGGATATCGCCGCGCGCGTCAATTTCTGCACTCTCGACAGCGACGGCAATGTTACCGACCGCCGCGCCGGTAGAATCCCGGACGAGGAAAACCGCAGACGATGCAGGAAAATCAAGGAAGAAATCAAGGTGCCCGACGGGATCGAGTTCTTCCTCGAAACCGAGAGCCAGCACAGGGCACTCCTGGTCATCAGAGGAGAGAATCTCTCCGACAAGCTTAAAGACACTGATCCGCAGGACACCGGCGTCCCTCCGCACGACCCCGCCCCGACAGCAGACGAGGCGAAACAGACGTCGGATATCCTGAAAGACATACTGAAACAGATAAGAAATATCCTCTCTGATGAGGATAAAGGCAATTATGTCCTCCTGCGCGGCTACTCCGGTTATCGCAGATTCCCGTCGATGGAGGAGCGCTTCGCGCTCAAGTCGTGTGCAATCGCGGAATACCCTATGTATCGCGGCCTTGCGAAACTCGTTGGCATGGACGTCAAAGAGCCGTACAAGGATTTCGATGATGCCATCAAGGTCCTGAAACGCAACTGGAATGACTACACGTTCTTCTTCCTTCATGTCAAGAAAACCGACTCGTATGGCGAGGACGGAAATTTCGAGTCGAAGAAAGAAGTCATCGAAAAGGTAGATGAGACAGTTGTTCCGGGCATACTGGCGCTCAAACCCGACGTCCTCGTGGTGACAGGGGACCACTCCACACCGTGGCCATCCAAGTCACACAGTTGGCATCCAACGCCTGTCCTTCTTTCTGCAGAGACCGTGCGAAGAGATCGCGCCGACCGGTTCGACGAAATCGAATGTCAGGCAGGCGGACTCGGCAGACTGCCGTTGATGGTCCTGCTGCACATAGCACTTGGGTGCGCGGGCAAGCTCGCCAAGTTTGGGGCATAGCCTTGGGGTCGGCGGTGATTAGATCCGTCTGGATATTTCTTGTGGATATTTCTTGCGGAGATATCTGTAGACAATCTGGATCAAATCTATTATTATTGCGAAAGCATTCGGGATGACGAGGGAGATTATGACAACATGGGTCACGAAATCGCCGTTAACCCTCCATGCCGCATCAGGATAAACAGACAATTAGGTGAATAAGTTCACAAATAAGGAGTTGAGGAGGATCGACAGATGTCGACAAAGGAGATTCAGGAAAAAATCATCGACAACATGAAACGCTGGCAGAAGATCGAGAATGCCTCGGTTTCCTCCACCGGCAACATAATGGAGAAGACCGACAACAAGATCGTGCGCATGGTCATGGAGATCATTCAGCACGACTCGCAGATGCACTATCGCGTGCAGGAGCTGATTGCGTCCAGCCTCGAATCCGAGACAGTCACTGTCACTCCGGAAGAACTCGCCGAGATATGGTCTCAGGTGGAGAAGCACATTGAGCTCGAGAAGAAGACCGTCGAATTCGCAAATGAGGCACTCGAGTCCCTGAAAGGCAAGAAGATGGTCGTGCAGGAGTACCTGCTGCAGTATCTTCTGACCGATGAGAACAAGCACAACAAGATTCTATCGGACCTCGAAACGATCAAGAAGGGCATGTATCCTTACGGTTAATCGAGCGCTATGGAATTGGCGAAATGAAGCCGGCCCATCGAGGGTCGGCTTTTCTTATACTCGAATTTCTTAACTATCTGGAGAAGTAATCGAGGATCAAGCTGACGAGTTCGTCGATGTTATGGATGTCGCACTCTCGCGCCACTGACAGACCGTGCGCCCTCAGCTTCGCGGTCGTTGACGGGCCAATGGAGAAAATTGCAGCCGGGCCGAGCAGTTGTTCGAACTCTGACTCGCCCAGGTTCTTGAACAGCCCCTCAACTGTTGATCCGCTCGTAACCATAATCGCGTCCGGCGGATACTCCAGGAGCTTCTCCCTCAGCCCCTCCGGCCAAAGATTGTAATCGGTCCTATAGACCTCCACGGGCACGACCTCCGCTCCGGCATCGCGTGCTGTCATCTCGAATGTCTCATCCGCCAGATTCCCGCGCACCCGAACAACCGACGCGCCCTCCAGTACATTCGCGGCTGCAAATTCATCCGCGAATGCAGCCACAGTCGCTGTCTTCGGAACGAAATCCGGGTTGATATGATGTCGCTGCAGTGCGCGAGCCGTGCCCTTCCCCACCGCGGCGACCTTGAAACCCGCAAGTTGGCGGACATCATTCCCGCGACCGAGAAATTGTTGTACGAAGAACTCGACACCGTTCTCGCTCGTAAAGATCAACCATTTCTCGCCGGCGGACAGATCGTTGAAGCCGTCCCAGCCAGAGTCGTTCTCAATGCCCGTTATTTTGATCGTCGGGTACGGCAGTACTTCCGCCCCGAGATCGCGCAATCGCTGATAGGTATCGATCGCCTGATGAGACGGACGGGTGACCATGACTCTCTTTCCGAGAAGAGGCAGGTCCCTGAACCACTCGAGGCGCTCGCGAAGCTTCACGACCTCGCCTATCACGAACAACGCAGGCGCATGCACCTCGTTTTTTCGCACTGTTTCCGGAAGCTCGGATAGATCACACACGAATATCCGCTGAGAGCTCATCGTACCGCGCTCGATTATGGCGGCTGGAGTGCTCGGATGCATGCCGTTCTCAATCAACCTCGACGTCAGTGTGTCGATCTGCCCGACTCCCATATAGATTACGATCGTGCTCTTGCGTGCCGACGCCAGCCATTTCCAGTCGACGGATGACGCGCTCTTGTCCTGCGCCTTGTGACCGGTCACGAAGATCAGTGTGGATGAGAGATGCCGCTCGGTACATGGAATACCAGCATAGGATGGTCCCGCGATTCCGGCGGTGACACCCGGCACTATCTCGAAGACAATCCCATTGTCACGGAGAAACTGTGCCTCCTCGGCGCCTCTCCCGAAAATCAACGGATCGGCACCCTTGAGGCGAGCAACGCTCTTTCCGGCTCTGGCATACATGAGCAGCAGTTCATTGATCTCCTCCTGCTCCATCGAGTGTTTGCCGCCCCGTTTGCCGACAAATACGCGCTCAACACTTTGTGGCAGGGTGACCATGATCTCATCCGGAATCAGGCTGTCATAGAGCACGACATCACACTGGTGCGCCAATCGGAGCCCCTTCACTGTTATCAGCTCCGGATCACCCGGACCGGCTCCTATCAGATACACTTTCCCGGATTTATTCGATTTTGTCATAACTCAGCCTGAATAGAGACTGTCAGAGGAGTCGATCCAATTCCTGGTTGATCTGCTCCTGAGATTTGTGTTTCAGGATTTCTTTCCAGTCCTGACCGAGGAAACGTTCGAAACAACGTCCCTGCTGCTCCGTGTCACCCTCGTACCTGGCATATACTTTCTTGCGGAAGAGCGCGGCGGCGTCGGCGATCTTTTCCCAGTGACTTCCGAAAAACTCATCAAGAATGACGCGCAGTCCTCCGGCGAGAAATGGAGCTTTGCCGTCGGTAGAAACAGTGATCGAAAGTGGCCCGCGACGAACGACCGCCGGAACAGTGAATGTGCAAAGCCTCGGATTGTCAACCACATTGACCAGCACGCCCGCATCTTCGCAATCCTTGCGGACCGCCTCGTTAACGTGCTCGTCATCGGTAGCCGATATGACGATTCGGTATTTCGACGCCTCACCGTGGATGTACTCCCTGTTCTCGAGCTTGATCCTGTTCTTATCTCCGTAGTACTGGATTTTGTCCACGACCTTCGGAGCAACGACAGTTACCTCACATTCGTACTCGAGCAGATTATCGACTTTTCTGAGGGCGATCGTCCCGCCACCAACGACGAGTACTCTGGCATCTTTGAGATTCACGTTTATCGGCATGTACTTCAGGGCCATAGTCTCTCCAATCAGTTCTCCGACTTCTTCTCACTGTCCAAATCCAGACGGATCTTAAGTTGCGCCATTCTGTTGACGAGTCTGCGGGTCAGCTTGTCTATTACAGCCCGTTGTTCGGTATCGAGCGATTCGAGTGCACTCGAGAGTTCTTCTTTTCGCATATCCTCGAACGTCTCCTCGATGCCGTTGTAAAGAGGCTCCCGGATCACATGCTGATACCAGTACGCGAATTGCGTGAGTATACGGTCGATAACCTCTTCGGCCTGCGGTATCTCTTCCTCGATTGCCTCCGCCCGCTCGGCCACGAAACGCTTCACGTCCTCGAGATCGAACACACGCACAGAATCGACCGAACCGTTGACCTCGGCAACATCTCGCGGCACCGCCATATCCATAATGATCTGTCTGCGTCCTCCGCGCTTCACACCCGATTCTCTCAACGCTTCTGCAGAGATAATCGGCTGATCGGAAGCGGTGCATGTAATGACAATATCTGCTTCGGGCAAAACCGACGCGAGGTCTTCCAGTGCAAACGCCTCACCGTGATACCTGCGAGCGAGCTCCTCAGCCTTCTGGGATGTGCGGTTCGCGAACATGAATCTGCCATGATGCAGACGCGACATGTTCAGTGATGCGAGCCGGATCATCTGATTGGCGCCGACAAAGAGCACCGTCGGCCGTGAGTCGTCTTCAACCTTGGATTTTATCATGCTCACAGCGGCACTGGCAACCGAACACGCGCCCCTGCCAATCTCGGTATCCGTGCGCACCGCCTTGCCGACACGAAAGGCCTGGTGAAACAGGCGATGCATAATCTTGCCGGCCGCTTTGACATCGCAGGCCGAGCGGTAGGCATCCTTGACCTGACCGGCAATCTGCTTCTCACCGACCACCATGGAATCAATCCCTGCCATCACTCGGAAAAGATGCCGCGCGACATGAGTCCCCTTGTATGTGAAGAATTTCTCCTCGACAGACTTTGTGTCTAAATCGCGGAATCTCCGGTAGAATTCCCCGACGATCTCGAACGGTTCGCGGGAGCGGTCTGCAACGACGTAGATCTCGACACGATTACACGTGACGAGTATAGCAGATTCGCGAACCTCCGGAAGACGACTGAGAAGCGCATTCGCCTCAGCCATCTGATCTCTGCCAATCTGCAGTGGCTCACGATCGGCCAGTTCCGACGTGTTGTGGCTGATCCCACAGACAACCAGTTGCCATCTCGATGCAGCCATTACCTGTCTATCTCCCGAATCTGCATTCTATTCAAAAGCCTGCGTTCCTCCACCCAGAACTTCTACGTCATCGAACCCGGCGTGTTTGAGAATCAAGCCGGCCTGGTAAGATCGCGGCCCACGCCTGCACACAATTATAACCTTTTTGCCCCTATCGAGTTCGCTGAGTCTGCCGCGAAGCTCCCCGAGCGGAATATTGACAATCTTAAACGAATCCGATGAGAAGAACGGCTCCTCCTCGATCTCCGCCTTCTCACGAACATCCACGTACTGAGCATCCTCCTGCGAAGGCTTCACCGGCGGCACGAAGTGCACCCCCCTGCCCTGAGCTATCGCCATACATGCGAGATGATGCAGTGGATCGATCGCCTCCGAATATGGAGGTGCATATCCCTGCTCAAAATCGAGCAGCTCGCTCAGACGCTCTCCGTGAAGCAGATATGCAGCGTAAACATCAATGCGTCTGAAAATATCACCCTTACCAGCCGCCTGCAGCCCAAGCAACTTGCCGTCATTCGGGGAGTACACCATCTTTATTGTCATTGTCTGGTACTCCGGATAGTAATCCGGTTTATCCGGAAATGAGCCCCATACAGAATGGCTCTTTAACCCGAGAACATCGCACATCCGCTGAGAGAGACCCGTTGAGCCGACGTTGACATCAAACACCTTAACGAAGAACGACCCGACCACGCCCCGGAATTCCGCCTCATAACCGGCGAGATTCTCGGCTATCACTCGACCATGTCGATTCGCGATTGAACCCATTGGCAGGTAAATCGGACCACCCGTAATGATGTTGTGCGACTCCACGCAGTCGCCGCCGGCATATATATTCGGATCAGACGTCTGCATCTTCGCGTTAACGCGGATGCCGCCCTGCTTACCGATCTCGAGACCGGCATCTCTCGCCAAAGCTGACCTCGGAGCAACACCGACACAGAGGAAAACGAAGTCGGCTTCGACCGATTCGTTCCCGCGGATGGTTACGACCGGGTTGCCATCATCGTTTACATCGATCTTCTCGACCTCCACCCCGGTCATCACCTCAACGTCGTTTCGCTTCATCTCTCGTTCCGCGATAGCGGCCATCTCAGGATCGAGCGCGTACGGCAGCACCTGACTCTCCTTCTCGACAAGGACAGTCTCGATACCCCAGAGTCCGGCACAGCTCTCCGCCAGTTCGCATCCAATGAAACCGGCGCCGACAATGACGGCTTTGCCGACCTGCCCCGTCTGGGCAGACTTGCGGAATTCGATGGCGTCATCCGGTTTCGTGAAATGTCGGATTTTGCCACTCTCAGCCACCTCGAACGGTGGATCATTGGGAGCCGCACCTGTAGCGATCACGAGCTTGCCGTAGCCGTGCTCGTAGACTTCACCACTCTTCAGATTTCGCACGGTCACGCACTTCTTCTCGCGATCTATCTTGATGACCTCGGATGACGATTTGACGTCGAAGCCCTTGGTTGTCTTGAAGAACTCAGCGTCGCGTACGACACCGTACGAGGTCTCATTCAGTTGACTGAACGACTCGATATCTCCCGAGGCGAAATAGGGCATACCGCAAGTGGCGTACGAGATATGCTCCTCCATCTGGAAGAGCGTTACCCTGGCATCCGGTTTGCGCCTTGCGAGCACCGATGCGGTCTTCGGCCCCGCAGCCACACCACCGATGATAACAAAATCCGACTTATCCATGATAAACTACCGGGGTTGCCGCAGCAAACAGCAACCCCGTCTCCAATCTTTCAAATCCATGTTGTCTACGCTGTCTCGGATGCAATCCTCTCCGCCACCACAGTCTTGGCGGGCAGTTCGTGTTCGCGGATAGATATTGCGACTTTATACAATCCGGTGATTATCAGCGCGCCGAGCGCATAGATCCCTATTGATATCAGAATCTCCGGGAACGTTGGAGCATACCCTGTCACCTCACCGAGGGGCGATGGGGTGAATCCGCCTACAACCATCGCGAGACCCTTGTCGATCCAGAGAGATGAGAATATCGCCACGCATCCGACAACCATAGTCTTGTAATTGTTGCGAGTCTTCGGGTTGATCATGATAATCAGTGAAAAGATCGCGAGCGCTGCGGAAATCCACATCCACGGCACGAGCGTCGTGTTGCCGTCAAGCCCGACATAGAGAAACTTGAAGTGCAACAGATGCTCCGGGATACCCGAATAGAATGCGGTGAAGACCTCCATCAAGACCAGGAAGACATTCACGATCATGCCATAGGTGGCAATCTTCGCAAGGTTCTGAATCGCCTTGTCGCCCGGATCGAACTTCGAGAACTTGCGAACGATCAAGCAGAGAATGCACAGAAGCGCCGGGCCTGCAGCGAACGCCGAGGCGAGGAACCTCGGTGCGAGCACTGCGGTCATCCAGAACGGGCGCGCGGCGAGTCCTGAATAGAGAAACGCCGTCACCGTGTGGATGCTGATCGCCCACGGAATCGATATGTAGATGATCGGCTTGATCCACTTCGGCGGTGCAATGCCCTTTCTCTCCGCACCGAGCGTAACCATGCTGATTACGGCATTCAGGAGTAAATACCCGAACAGCGACACCGTATCCCAGAACATCAGCGAATTTGGCGTCGGATGAAGGAATACATTCAGTATCCTGAACGGCTGACCCATATCGACGAAGATGAACGTCATACACATGATCACTGCGCCGACCGCCACGAATTCGCCGAGAATAGTCACCTTGCCGAATGCCTTGTGATTATGGAGGTAGTATGGCAGTACGACCATCACGGCCGATGCGGCGACCCCGACCAGGAATGTGAATTGCGCGATATAAAATCCCCAGGTGACATCCCGCGACAGGCCCGTTACACCGAGGCCATTTTCGAACTGATAAAGGTAGGCAAGTGTCCCGAGCCCAATCAGCGCGAGCAAAAAGGCCACCCAGCTCCAGTATGTTTTGCTTCCGGTAAATGCCTTATCTATCATAACGACCTCACACGATGTAGTAGACTTGGGGTTCGGTTCCAAGCTGTGGTTTACGACGTATCGTATAGTTCGATTCCAGGAGCTTCCTGACCTCCGACTCAGGATCATCCAGATCGCCGAATGTCAGAGCACCGTGCTCGCATGCCTCCACGCAAGCCGGCAACTGTCCTTTCCTCAAACGAGTCTCACAGAACGTGCACTTCTCGACCACACCTTTCATTCGCGTCGGGAAGTCCTCGCGAACCTCTTTCAGATATTCTCTCGGGTCCTTCCAGTTGAAGCTCCGTGCACCGTACGGGCACCCCACGACACAGTAGCGGCAGCCTATGCAGCGATGCCAGTCCATCATCACTATCCCATCCGACTCGCGCTTGAAAGTCGCCCCGGTCGGGCAGACACGCACGCACGGCGGATTGTCGCAGTGGTTGCAGAGCACGAGTACCGGCGAGTGCTTGACCTTGTCCGGTGTATGGTGATGTTCCTGCTCATGAAACGTATGATGGAACGACTCTTTCCAGATCCACTTAATCTCGTGTTTCTTGTTCTCGATTCCAGGCACGTTGTGCACCACGTGGCAGGCATCAACACATTTCGTGCAGCCCTGTTGCTCCTGGCACTTGCTGATGTTAATCACCATGGCCCAACGTGTCCCTTTGAGGCCACCCGAATCGAGCCACGGCTTCGGCGCGAGGTTGTTCGATCCGAGTGCTCGCGATCCCGCTACTGCCAGAGTGGTAAGACCGGCGACCTTAAGGAATCTCCTTCTGTCGTTGCTCATCTCTCACCCTCCTTCGGCTCTATGTGGCAGTCCCAGCAATATGGAGTAACACCCAGAGGATCATGACATTCATCACAGAATTCGCTCTTGTTGGGATGACACGACATGCATGTATTCGAGAGACTCATCTCGACATTCATCCCGAGCGACTGGGAATGCACCGCCCGGACATCTTCTCTCACGACCTTGTCGCGCCACTCATCAAGCACATCCATGTGATGAGTAGTCATGTAGTCCTTTTCGTAAACGCACGATTTGGCGTCGGTCACGATCTTGGGATCAACCTTGAAATCGGTCGTTCCCCCGGCAAGATTCCACCAGATCGGGAAGGTGATCAGCACAAGGAATATGATCAGGCCGATTACTATCTTTCCTCCGTCGTACATCACTCACCCTCCTTTCCGGATGAGGTCGCTTCAACGGTTTCTTCCGCTGCCTCCTCCGCCGATTTGACATCCTTTTCTTCCGGAGCCAGCCCCGGCAGTTCGGTGCCGCGCAGATCGGTCGTGCGCTTTTCGTTTCTCATAATCAGCGCGTTGCCGACCAGTTCGTGAACACCTCCGACTTCAGTGCCCGGAGCCCAGAAGTCACAGACTGCCGGAAGTGTCGCCTTGTCGATTGCGCACATGCACAGCAGTATGTTCACACCGTACTTCTCCTGCACATAGCGAACCGCATTGCCTCTCGGCATACCCCCGCGCAGTCGCATCTCGAGGTTTTCGTCAGTTCCGAGTCCGGAACCAGATCCGCAGCAGAATGTCTGCTCACGAATGGTACCTTCCGGCATCTCATGGAAGTTGTTCGAGACCTTACTGAGGATATAGCGCGGCTCCTCCAGCAATCCCATCGCTCTTGCCGGATTGCACGAGTCGTGGAACGTCGGGGTCCAATGATCGTTACGGCTCGGATCGAGTTTAATCTTGTCGTTTCTGATGAGGTCAGATGTGAACTCCGCGATGTGCACCATCTTGGTCGAAGCCGAATTCTCAAAGACCGTTCCGGTTATCGGCGATTTGGGCATTTCGAGAAAATCAGCCGGACCGTTCATCGTGTCCATATACTGATGCAGCACCCGCCACATGTGTCCGCACTCGCCGCCGAGAATCCACTTCACTCCGAGACGTTTCGCCTCAGCGTAGATCTTGTTGTTCAGCCGCTTCATCGTCTCCGCCGAATGGAAGAGACCGAAGTTGCCGCCCTCTGATGCGTATGCGCTCCATGTGTAGTCGAGACCGATCTCGTGAAACAGAGCAAGATATCCGAGAAGAGTGTAATAGTGCGGTGACGCAAAGTAGTCTGCGGACGGCGCCACGAAGAGTATCTCCGCACCCTTGCGGTTTATCGGCGCGTCTACCTTGATTCCGGTCAGATCTTCAAGCTCATCTACGGCAAACTCGAGTGAGTCGGCGAAGCCGTGCGGTTGAATTCCGAGGTGGTTACCGGTGCGGAAACAGTTCGCCACCGGTGTCGTGATCCAATCGATATTGAGACCGACAAGATTCAGCAGCTCGCGCGCCATCATCGTGATCTCAGCCGTATCGATTCCATACGGACAGAAGACCGAACAGCGACGACACTCCGTGCACTGGAAGAAATAGTAGAACCACTCCTTCAGAACCTGCTCGTCCATCGGCCTCGCGCCGGATAGCTTGCCGAGAATCCTGCCGAGCGTTGTGAAATCGTTCTTGTAAACGGAACGGAGCAATTCGGCTCTGAGCACCGGCATGTTCTTCGGATCGCCCGAGCCAATGTAGTAGTGGCACTTATCAGCACATGCTCCGCAGCGCACGCAGATGTCCATGAATATCTTAAGCGAGCGATACTTTTCCAGTCGCTCCTTGAATCCCTCATGGATAATCTGCTGCCAGTTATCCGGAAGCTTCCAATCCTCGTCCATTGGACTAAACTTCCGGGGATAAGGAAAGTCGACATATTTCGAGCTCTCCGGATTCGCAATGTAGTTAAACGTGCCCTTGCGAAACTCCGGCTTCATGCTCATCCAGTCTCTGCCCGGAGGATTGTGATCTATTTGAACCAGCTGTTCCGGTTTCAGTTTTTCTTCAGCCATATCTTACTCCTCCTCCTTTTCAAGAGGAAGCCCCGCGGCCTTCATAACAGGCCTGAACTCGTCCTCCCACTCTTCGTATGTGTGGACCTTGACGGGATAATCCCATGGATTAACATGCCGCTTCGTGCGGCTGTTGTTTGCAAGGTTTCGTGTTGGGCTCAGGAATACGCCACCGAGATGCATCAGTTTTGAGAACGGGAAATAGATGAACAACACTGCGACCAGAAGGAGATGCATGTAGAACAAGGAATCCACGGAAGCCAGAACTTCCGATCCCGGCGGGTTGAAAGTCACGATTCCGGTTGCGAGTTCCTTGACCGACACAATGTCAACCTTCCCGAAATACCGCATCCACACACCCGTACCGGCAATCCCGAGGATGAGCAGAAGAGGAAAGTAATCGGAGGCCAGGGATATGTACCGGATTCTCGGCTCCATGAGCCGTCTCAGAAGCAGGTAGAGCAGTGATGCGAGTATTAGAATGTTCGTAACATAGATTATCGGCAGACCGACCTGGAAGAAACCATCCAGTTCCTGAAGCGTGAGTACCCACCCCGGCACCGGTTCCGCGAAGAACTTGAAGTGCCTGAGAAAGATAATCAGGAATGACCAGTGGAAGGCCATTGCACCGAGCCACAGGAATTTCGAGCTACCGTAAACGAGGTGCGGACCCTGCTTCAGGTCCATCTTCGTGTTCCGGAAGAGTGACCTGAATGCCAGCACTTCGAGAATCATTCGGCCGATCACGCCGAGAGTGCCGCTGGGGCTCTCGATCCTCGAGTTTTTGATCCAGGGCAGTGATTTCTGCTGGCCGCACGTAGTCGGGATGTGGAACGGCACCGGAGATCTGGACCAGTTCAGGACCTTGGCGACCACTCCGACAATGAACACCACGATGGCGATATACGGAATGACAACACCGAGCAGATAGCCAAGACCTGCCTGCGATCCGACTGAGGCGATCACCATCAGCAGAATGACTGCAATTAGCGAAACGATGAAGTTCATGCAGCGCATCCTCCAGTTCTGCTATTTATTGCGACTTTTGACATTCTTCTATCTCTCCCCATCCTTCTTTCGCGGACGATTCACCTGCTCGAAGAGACGGGCCGACTGCATCTTGATCTCGCGCAGTTTGATCTCGTTCATCTGCTCCTTGCAGTTCGAATAGATATCGAAAGCAAACAGCGCGACACGATCTATGTTGTCGAACAGATCATCGGCGTCACGCCCCCACTGCAGATTTCCCTTCTCCATCCAGTCTCGGAGAATGCTCTTGAGATCGAACAAAAACTGCAGCGCGTTAGCAGGCGAGAAGTCCTGCACGGAACGAATTCGTATGAGCTTGTCGAGGGACGGACCGATCTCGGAGGGATCCATGGCGCCGATTATCTGATCGACGATTGTCGGCAGTTCGCTTCTTATTGCGTGTCCGACAGGATTGTGGAACTGATCCTTCTTTTTGGTCAGAAAGCCCGCACTGTCGGCATGGTAGGTTGAGACCAGTTTTTCGATCCAGTCATTGGATATCGATTCACGGTTTCGTGTGAGATAGTCTCGAAGCGTATTAGTCATTTATCTATCTCGATCATTCAGCCGTTTCCAGGCTTTCGGACTGCCCACGGCTCACGTTACAAATTTCACAAACGAGGATACAACTCAACACGGTACGGAGCTTCCTGCCCGTTTCAACCGTTTTGACTCGCACTTTGCGCGGGATGAAACTGCGTCTCCCGCATCCCGCGTGATTGCGACAAGTTTCACAAACTCGCCTGATTTCGCAACGAAGCCCCAAGAGCTTCGCTCTATAGTAAATACGTTCAAAAGCAACAACTTTCAGTTGTTAGATAGTAAGATTCTGGGGAAAATAGTCAACCTATATTTTGACCTTTTTCACCACTTCTTTTCGAATTCAGGGACCTGTGCAGTCGCTGCTTCTTCTGCATTTTCTGCAAAGAAAAGCCCGGGCAAACCGCCCGGGCTCTGATTTCACAAACCAAGTGAACTGGTTTACACACAGCCGGTCGGCTTGGCAAGGCCAGCCACTTTACAGGCGCCTTTCGCCGGTCCGGACGGGAACAGCTCATATACCTTCTTCAACGGGAATCCGGTCTCCTTGCAGAGCTTGCGGATCATCGGAGCAATACCGAACTTGGCATAGTAGTCGCGCAGATAGTTGACGAGCTTCCAGTGCTCCTCGGTCATATCCTCCACGCCTTCGCCCTTGGCAAGCACCTTGGCCACTTCCTCGTCCCACTTGTCCGGTTCCTGAATAAAGCCGTCTTCATCGACCTCAATCTGGCTACCGTTCACATCAATGTAATCTGCCATTTCACATCCTCCAGAAATGTCCCAATACTAATTCAACGAATAATGGTTGTATCAGTTAACTCCTAATAATCAAAACTCGCTTAGTGCATTTCGATATAGCCGCACGGACAGTTCTCTGCGCACTTCTTGCAACCGTTGCAGAACTCCATCTTGATCTTGTACGGCTCGCCCTTGCGCAACGGCTTGACAATCGCGTTGTCCTGGCAGAGACTCCAGCACGTGCCGCAATCGAAACACTTGCCGCAGCTCATACAGCGCTTGGCTTCGGCGATTGCCTCCTCCTGCGAGAGGGATTTCGCAATCTCGAGATCCAGCTCCTTCAAGCGCTCTTCGACGGGCACCTCTTCGACCTTCACTCGATCCTTGTGATCGTAGTACGACATCGCCATTGTCTCGTTCGTCACGAGCTGCTTGTCGATGCCATACTCCTCCGGAATCGGCTCGCCCGCAATATCCTCGTGAATCGCATACGCGGCGCGACGACCATGGTAGATCGCCTCGATAGCAATACCAAGATTGATGTTATCACCGCCGGAATAGAGCGCGTCATCCGGGGTCTTGAACTTCTCATCGACCTTGATCCAGTCGCGGCCCTCGATCAGGTGATCGAAACCGGTAAAATCCGGCTCCTGACTGATCGCCGCAACGAGAGTCGTGAAGCCAAGATTGAATGTGTCACCTTCGATCGGCACCGGGCGGCGTCTGCCTGATGAATCCGGCTCACCAAGCTGCATTCTCTGGCAGGTCATGCCGGTCGCAGAACCGTTACTCCGTGCAATCTCCGTCGGCGCGGCGAGATACTCGATTTCAACGCCCTCTTCGAGCGCGCCCTCGATCTCCTCGTCGATTGCCGGCATCTCTTCTCGCGTACGGCGATATAGAATTGTTGCCTTTGCACCGAGTCGTCTTGCAACACGAGCGGCATCGATAGCCGTGTCTCCGCCTCCGATTACGACGATTTTATCGCCGATCTCAGGGACCTCCCCGGCGTTTACCTTGTGGAGAAAGTCTGTACCGGTCCACACGTTTTCAGCATCCTCTCCCTCAACGCGAAGAAGAAGACCCTTGTGCGCACCGAGCCCCACGAACACTGCATCGTATTCCTTCTTGACATCGTCGTACGGGATATCCTTGCCGACAGCCGTGTTGAGCTTTAACTCAACACCCATGTCGAGTATGCGCTGAATCTCCTTGTCGAGAATATCCGTCGGCAGACGGTAGTCCGGTATACCGTAGCGGAGCATTCCGCCCGCTTTCGGGAACGCCTCGAATATGGTTACCTGATAGCCCCTGCGAGCCAGATGATACGCGCAAGAGAGACCGGCCGGTCCGGAACCGACTACAGCAACCTTCTCACTGCGCTTCTCATCGGTCAGCATCTTCGGCTTGATGTCCTTTTCGAGGCCGTAGTCACCTATATAACGCTCCATCGCGTTAATACTTACCGCACCCTCGAGATGCTTGCGGTTGCACTCGGTCTCGCACGGATGCGGACATACTCTTCCGCAAGTCGACGGCATCGGGGTTGTCTCGAGCCAGAGATGGAAGGCCTCTTCCAGAGCCTCGTCATAAGTCTTCTCATACTCCTCCGCCTTGGAGATAGTCATGAGAATCTCACGAATCTGGTTATTGTTAGGGCACTTCCCGATACACGGGGGCATTTTCTCGATAAGCTTCGGTCGCAGAGGTGAACTCTCTACACTCGACCCACCGGAGGAGCGAGAGAAACCTCCTAATTTCTTCTTCTTTTTCTTCTTGACAAGTTTGCCCATGTTGATCTCTCTCTTGCTTTAACGGACGCATACGAAACATCCCGTTGGCTCTTGTGCGCCAACTGTAGATACCCGTCCACGTCTCGAATCACCTTACACTATTTTGCTTGCTCGCTGTCGATCCACGGAGATCGAATCTGACGCCTTTTGCTCTCCGCAGATTCTGTATATCGCATCTCAAACAAGTGAATAATTTAACAAATTCATCCGCTATTGACAACTAAAAACGCACCCCAAATCGTCTCAATGTCAGTGAAATATATCAATTCTCCCAAAGCTCGATAATTGGACAACTCATCTCAAGTATATACGAATCAAGTTGCCATGCTAATGGCGATCTCTTCGATTCCGAGCCGCACTGATCAGCGATTCGGCCCACGATTTCACCCCATCCGCGTGAATGTGGCAATATGTGGCCAGCACTCCTTTATACACGAGACCATCCCGTTTCTTTCCGATCCCGGCCCCCCGCCTGACGACCAGGCAGGTGTTTTCGATAACATCATCTGCTTTCGGCGCCGTGTAATGAAATTCGTGACCCCGCAGAACCGTGCCCGGCTCGAAGTATGGGTTATTCACGTCGACCACACACTCCATATAGCCATGCCCAGCCGGTTTCTTCTGCATCGTAAGTGCGAGCGGGAAGACGCCGGCCATATCGTACAATCTACCGTGCCATTCTATAGACTTGCAGAGGTATATCAGCCCACCGCATTCTGCATAAATCGGCAGCCCGTTGTCCGCGGCATCCTTTACGGACTTCATCATCGACCGATTCGCCCAGAGCCGTTCGGCCTGGGTTTCGGGGAAACCTCCGCCGATGTAAAGAGCGTCCACATCCGGAAGCGCGGAATCCTCCGTTGACGAAACCGGTACCAGATCGGCGCCGAATCTATCGAGCGCTTCGAGATTCTCCGGGTAGTAGAAAGTGAACACGGAATCGCGAAAGTACGCAACCTTCACGCGTCCATTCAGATCAGTTGGAACGGAGACATCCGGTATTGCGACATCCTCCGCCTCCCTGGCGATATTCACAATTGCGTCAATATCGAGATAATCCGCTGAGATTCGAAGCAACGTGTCCCGCAGGTTGTCTGCCGAGACGAATTCAGAAGGTGTCACCAGTCCGAGATGACGTCCCGGTATGATCGAGGCATCTTCACCGAGCTTCCGGATAGCACCGACGACCGGAACGACGCAGTTATCCTCAACCGCTCTTCGCACAGTGCTTTCATGCCTCTTGCCTGCCAGCTTGTTCAACACCACACCGGCGAATTGTACATCGCTATCGAAATCTGTCACGCCCTTGATGATCGCTGCAATCGTACGCGTAGTTTTCGTGCAGTCCACGACGAGAATCACCGGCGTACGCAAGAGCTTCGCGAGTTCGGCGGTGGAGTGCGTACCCTCGACATCCATCCCGTCGTAAATGCCCCGATTCCCTTCGATCAATGCCGTATCGGAAGTTGAGGAGGAAAGAAGAAATCGCTCTCGCACGGCTTCGGGTTCGACCATAAACGTATCGAGGTTCCTGCAGGCGGAACCACCGACCGATGAGAGCCAGGCTGCGTCGATATAGTCAGGGCCCTTCTTAAAAGAAGCGACAGTCAGCCCTCTGTCGCGCAGAGATGTCAAAACCGATAGGCTGACTGTCGTCTTTCCAGAATCTCCAGACAACCCGGCAATAATGAGCCGTGGAAGTCTCTTATTCATAACACAAAGTCACCGCGGACTTAGTCGTTAGATGCACCTTCCTTATGCGGAAGCTCGATGAAGCTGCCACCAAAATAGGTGTAGACACATCTTCCAGAGTTGACAAGCTGCTTGATGGCCTCTTTGCACATCTTCTTGTCAACGTCGTCGGGATGAAGCTCGATCATGGCCTTCGTAAGATCCGTCGCTTTCAGCTTCTTCTGTCCAGCCGCCTGCTTCACCATCTGATACATCTCTTCCGCGATCTGATCTACGGTCGTCGCCACTTAGACCACCCCTCTTCTTAGAAGGTTAAATGAGTAGAACGCTTATATGTAAGGCCAGCGTGCTTGAAGTCATCGATATGCTCCTTCTGGAACTCGATGCCGGCCATCTTGAAGAACTTCGGCCATCCGATTCTCTCGATCCACTCACCCATTCTCTCGTGCTTCCTGGCGTTCGAAGCCCAGAGCTCGACAAGATCTCTCACAGCCTTCACAACACCAGGCCAGCGCGGAGGTTCATTTTCGATGAATGGGATGGCAAGTTTTGAGAACATCGGCTCGTGACGCGCATTTGACACCTTGCCGCCGACCCAGATCGAGCAACCGTCATTCAACGGATCATTGATCGGCATCGCCGGACAGACGGTGTAACAGTTAGCGCAGAACATGCAACGCTCCTCGATTACCTCGACCGACTGGTGTCCATCAACCGTCGCAGGCCTGATTGCCGCTGTCGGACAGGAGGCGGACACGCTCGGAATCTCGCACATTTTAATGACATTCTCGTGCTGAATCTTCGGAGGACGTCTGTGAACTCCGAGAATCGCGATGTCGGAGCAGTGCACTGCGCCGCACATATTAAGGCAGCACGCCAAAGCAATACGGAGCTTGCCCGGGAGCTTGGGCTCTTTAAAGTACTCAATCAGATCATCCATGACCGCCTTCACAATACCCGAGGCATCGGTCGCGGATGAGTGACAGTGCACCCAGCCCTGAGTGTGCACGATTGCCGAAATCGAGTTGTCCAGACCACCGACCGGATGCCCCATCTTCACGAGGTCCTCGATCAAAGGATCAATGTTATCCGGGTTGGGAGTCATGAACTCGACATTGTGACGGCTCGTGAAACGAAGGTAGCCGTCGCAATACTTATCTGCCAGATCACAGTACTTGCGGATTTTGTCGATATTTACAAGCCTGCCGGAAGCAGCTCTGATCGTGTAGACCTTGTCGTCGGTTTCGGAGACGTGGACCATTACGCCCGGTTTTACACGCTCGTGGTATTTCCACTTGCCGTAATTCTCCTTGATGACCGGCGGCAGGAACTGCTCAAAATGTGGCGGGCCAAAATCTGTTCTTCTCTCTTCTGCCATTTTTCACCTCTATGTAAGGTTAGCTGATTTCAACTCAGATTCTGACTACTCTTCTTCCTCTTCGTCCTCGTCACCTTCTTCAAAGTAGTCTTCATAGAAGACATACGGGTTCTCGCGAGGATGTGCTACCATCTCGGCCTGAGGCTCGAGACCAATAGCATCGAGGAAGTTGCCCATACCGACGCGCTGGATGAACTCACCGACTCTCTCACGGGCTTTTCCTTCTTCGCACCAGATGTCCCAGATGTTCTCGATTATCTCCTTCAGATCCTCATACGGAGGCTTCATGTCATAGAAAGGAATGAGAACCGACGAGAGCATTGCACCCTCCACAATCGGGGCCTTGGCGCCGAGCAGGATCGTGGCACCACGGTCCTTACCCGGACGGAGAGCCTTCGGCATTACATTTATGCAGTGCATACAGCGACGGCAGAACTCGTTTTCGATGTTCAGCTCTTTGCCATCCCATTCCATGCACTTGCCGGGACACCGGGAGATAACCTCGTCGACTATATCGATACCATTGTCGACGTACTCCCTCACGGCATCCTGATCCATCTGGATCTCGTCCCGCCAGGTACCGATGATCGACATATCCGAACGCGCGATCGATGCCACGCAATCATTCGGACAGCCGGAAAATTTGAACTTGAATTTGTACGGAAACGCGGGACGATGCAGCTCGTCCTGGTACGCCATAGTGAAGTCGTAGCATGCCTGCATGGTGTCGTAGCATGCCCACTCACAACGAGCCATACCGTTGCAGCAGGACGGTGTCCGGACGTCGGAGCCCGAACCGCCGATATCAAAATCGATCTTACCCAGCTCCGAGAAGATCGGCTCCAACTCAGCCGTTTTGGTTCCGAGGAGAATGATATCACCCGTGGAACCGTGCATATTGGTCAGAGCTGATCCACGCCTTTCCCAGATATCACAGATGTCTCTGAGAGCCTTCGTGTTGTAAAACCAGCCGGCCGGCTGATTGATACGCATCGTGTGGAAATGCGACACATTCGGAAACTGATCCGGAAGTGCCGAATAACGGCCGATTACACCGCCGCCGTATCCCATGACACCGACAATTCCACCATGCTTCCAGTAACCAATCTTGTCCCTGTACGACTTCTCAAGCTGTCCCAGGAGATCTTTGCACATCGGATTCTTAGCCGCTGCCTCCTTGATCTCCGTTACAAAGCTTGGCCACTCGCCCTTTTCGAGCTCGTCGAGTAGTGGCGTTTTTGGAAGTGTGTCAGCCATTGTATCTCCTTGCACTTAATAGGGATAAGTGTTAACACATTTATTTCTCAAGCAAGACCCTTGATAGCTTAATCAATCCGAACGCATATCCTCTCCCAATGTGAAAAAGAGAGTACAAGCTCCCGGATATATATGGTCCCAATTATAAAGGTATGTCGCCGAATGAGTCAAGCAGAAAATGTGAAAAAATTCCTTATCTCCCGTTCACATCCCAAGACTGCCTGTCTTCATCCCAAAGCTAAAGTCGACCACCTAACCTTAAAATTTCCCGCATGTTAGGCGAACCAAACTTCTTGGCTTTCACCTCCTTCTCTCAGTAAATGGTACGGTCCATTTCGGCAAAGTTACACTATTCTTTGTGAAAAATGTACTAACATTGCCCAACAAATTATATTCGTCCGGTAGATATGAAACAGGCCTCCCGATTGCGAGAGGCCTGCCTGTTGCTTCGCTTTTCACAAGCTACATTCCCTTGTAAGGATTGAAACCGACGCTCTCGACACTCTCGAGAAAATCATCCATTATCTTCGGAATCTTGTCGAAGTCTGTCAGGGCAAGCTCATGTATCTCCACGCGCTCTTCTTCGAGCACGAGCTGTTTCAGCTTCTCACGGACATTGTCCATACGATAGCTTGCCAGCTCGGACCCCTTGATGAAGTGACACTGGTAGTTTTCGCCTTTCTTGCAGCCTATCAGGATCGCTCCGTCAAAACCACGCGCGAGAGCGTCACTAATCCAGATCGAGTTCATCGATCCGAGGCAGCGCAAAGGAATTATCCGCACCATCGAATTGAACTGCATCCGCTTGGCAGCCATGATATCCAGCGCCGGGAGAGCATCGTTCTCGCAGATGAACGCCAGAAGTCTCGGCTTCTCTTCGAATTCATCCGGGACGTCGATACACTTGATCATCTGCGAAATCATATTCACGCTATAGTTCTTAAACGATATGATACGCTCCGGGCATGCTCCCATACAGATTCCGCATCTGCGACAACGCAACGTATTCGGCAGCGGCGTACCTTTGTCATCCTCGTCCAGCGTTCCGAAGGGGCATTCCTCCGTGCAGCGCTTGCACTGAGTGCATCTCTGCAGGAAGAATTCCGGGTACGAGATATCGCCGGCTCTCGGATGAACCGCGGCTCCTCGAGCCACAGCCTCGACAGCCTGAATCGCCTTTAGCGAGGCACCGTAGGCGTCGCTCTCCGATGATGAGAAATCCATCGGGGCACGCACCGACCCGGCAGCATATATGGCCGTTCTGCGGGTCTCGTATGGGAAGCAGATGAAGTGCGAATCCGGGAAGCCGTATTTCAGTGTCGGAAGATCGGTTCCCTGGCGATATGTCAGGTTGATCAGGTGAGCGCCCGGCTCCGCAGCTTCCGCAGCCTTCTTCTCATCGCCTTCATCATCATCATCGCCGCCGCTTCCGGTCTCGGCTGCTTCCTGGTCCAGCGTCGACGGCGGAGGTCCCTCGGCTATCTGCGTGTCATCGACACCCTCGACTTTGGCGGTCGGGACCATGCCGGTCGCGAGCACGACCATATCCGCATGCACTTTGATATCCTCACCGAGCAGAGTCTCGGAGACCTCGATCTCAAGCTTATCGCCATCGATCTTCCTGACCGATTCGATCTCGCCCTTGGTCATGAACAGTCCGTCGTCCTTCTGCGCGTTGGCATAGAATTTCTCGAACTGAGCTGGCGAACGAATATCCTTGTAGATGATATACACCTTGGCATCCGGATACTGCTCACGGATGTACCGAGCCTGCTTCAGAGAAGTCCGGCAGCAGACAGCCGAGCAGTACGGAAGATGATCCTGGTCTCGCGAGCCCGCGCACTGTATAAATGCGATGCTCTCGGGAGCGGCATTGTCGGACGGACGCTTGATTCCGCCGTTGTTCACCATCTCCTCGACCTGGATATTCGTTACAACATTCTCCGATTCGCCATAGCCAAGATGACCGAGATTCTTCGGATCGTACGGCTTCCAGCCGGTCGCGAGAACGATCGAACCGACTCTCATCTCCGTCTTCGACTCTTTCCCCTGCAAGGTTACATCGAACTGGCCCGGCTGGCCCTTGGTCTTCTTGACCTTGGTCGATTTGTAGACCGTGATATTCTCGTTTGCCTCGACGTCCTTGATCAACTGCCCGTGACCGGGATCTTCGAGGTCATCATACGGCGGGGACTTCGGGAACACCTTTTTGAACTTCGTTGCCCATCCGCCGAGCTTGTCCTCTTTTTCGACCAGGTGGACCTTATAGCCCGCCAGCGCAGCAGACTTCGCGGTGTTCATACCGGCAATACCGCCACCGATTACGAGAATGTCCTTTGAAGTCTCCTCCTCGAACGGCACCGCGGGCTCGCCGGTACGGGCTCTCGTGCAGCCCATGCGGATGTAGTCCTCCCCGAGCATCTGGGTATCTTCGTCATCGGCAGGATGAGTCCATGCAACCCATTCGCGCAAGACTGTTCTCTCGACGAAGACATCATCGCCGAACTCGAACATCTCGGGGAACATGCGGGGCGAGCATGCCGCTATCGAAACGCGGTTAATGCCCTCGTTCTTGATATCATTCTCAATCATTTCAACGCCCTCTGGCGTGCAGAGGACATCCATATCTCTCACGATCGCGGCACCGGTCTCGGTGGCGACCTTTTTCAGCTTCTCGACATCGACGGATTTGGCGATGTCACAGCCTTTGCATATATAGCATCCAATCCTGGGATCCATCGCCTACCTCCTCGCTCCAACAATGATAGCTTTGAGCGCCGCTCCGGTGGCGTCCTGAATCGATGAGGAAACATCGAATGGACGCAGAGCAGAACCTGCTCCGACTACGCCCTTGCCATCGTTGACTATGAATCCGTACTCATCCAGCGTGGTGCCGAGCGGCGGGGCGTCATCAGCCGTATTCGGGACCATTCCGGTCGCAAGCACAGCCATCTCGACCTCGGTCTTCGTCATCTCACCCGTCAGCGTATTCTCGGCCTCGAGGACAAGATTCTTCGTCTCCGGATTCTCGGTTATCCGCGCAACTTTACCGCGCTGAAAGTGCAACTTCTCGTCGTCCTGACGTTCGACGTAGAAATCCTCCATGCGGCCCGGGGACCTGATGTCTATGTAGAAAATGTATATCTCGGCATCCGGATATCTCTCGCGAATGTACGTCGCCTGTTTCATCGATGCCAGACAGCACACAGCCGAGCAGTACGGCAGGTGGTTCTCGTCACGCGACCCCGCGCACTGCACGAAGCCGATCTTCGAAATTTCCTTGCCGTCTGACGGTCTCGTGACCGTACCCTTGGTCGGACCGGTCGGGGACGCGAGGCGCTCCATCTGCACATTCGTAATCACGTTCGGGAACTTGCCGTACCCGAGATTGTCGAGCCTGGTGGCGTCGTACGGGCGCCATCCCGTTGCCCAGACGATACCTCCGGCCTTGATCGTCACATTCTGCGGCTGCATATCCAGATCGATGGCGTCGTACTCGCACGCCTCCACGCATTTCTTCATGCGGGGATCGTCCTTGTACTTCTCCTCGATGACATACCGCTGCGGATATGCCATTATATGCGGAAGGTGAATCGCCTTTACCTTGCTCATGCCATAGTTGAATTCGTCATCGAGCTCAATCTCGCAGGCCTTCTCGCATTCGCCGCAACAGGTGCAGCGCTCGTTTACGTAGCGCGGCCTGAGAGTGACATTGACCTGGTAGTCGCCCGGATTGCCGGCGACCTCACCGACATCGGCCATTGTCAGAACACGGATATTGTCGGTTGACCGAATCCGTTTGAGGTTGATCTCTATACCGCACGTCGGCGGGCACATCTTGGGAAAATACTGGTTCGTCGCGGCGACACGTCCGCCGATCGATGGCAGCTTTTCCAGAAGTACGACGTTCTTGCCGACCTCGGCGGCCTCGATGGCGGTGGTTATGCCCGAAATACCGCCGCCGACAACGAGGACATCCGCCTCAATCTGGCTGCCGACAGGTTCAACATTCGCCATTAGACACTCCTTGCTGTATACGTCCGGCTCTGCCGGATTCCAGACACTTACACTTTCTCTATGTTATACGCAGATTGTGAAATAAATAACAAACGAACATGAAAAAACTCCCGCATCCAGCGATTCCCCGGAGGGGCGTCGCATAATTTTGCTAAGTAATCACAGAGTAATTAGTTTGTCAAGCTATTCCCGAGGAAAACAGGCCCGGTTGGAGATAGCAGATGATTTGCATCTGTTCAGGCGCCTGTTGCGCCCGACTAATCGAGAGCTTGAACCGCTGCGAATTTGCCATCTTAGCCATCTGGATTTAATTATATTTGAGGGAGCTCTGTCTCAGCCGTCCCCTCCTTGATCCGCTTCGATTCGTGCATCCAGATTACAGCCCAGGCGATTGAGTAGATTACGAGTGCAGCGGTGGCGCCGTACCAGCCCCAATCAATCAGAGCGTGCAACCAGACGAGAAGCAGGATGCTGCGCGTCCTGTAGTACCAGAATCCACCCACTATTCCTGCAGCAAACATTCCGAGCAGCGACAAGACGTCAGACGAAGCTACATGCCCCAACGACCAGAGAGCGGCACTGATCACGACAGCAATAGCCACACTCCCCTTGAGAGGCTTGAGGATTTTGACAAAAAGGTGTATCAGGATTATCCGAAAAACGACTTCCTCAATGGCCGAATTCAGGGAATCGAACACAATGTCTGGAATGCTTTCAGTAAACTCATGCGGTCCTCTAAAGACCAGATAGTAGGCAGTTATTCCCACACAAAATATCGCTGATATGACAGCCATACGGTTTACAGAAAAACCGTAGCGACTTAGACTCAGCTTCTTCTTCTCCACTGCCGCACAAGCAATTGCGCACACTGCAACCAGGAGCACAATTCCGGCCGCAAGAGCAATGCCGGATGACGATTGCGCGTGTCGTTCCAAATACTGATGGAGATTACCTACCGGCAAGGTCAGCAAGCATGCCACAAGAAGCAGCTTGTCAATTGAATCGAGACTCCGAAGTCTCGCCCAGAACAGCGTAGAAGCTTCCTTTTTCATTCTGTCTCCCCTTTCAGATGAGTACGAGCCACAAAACCTATTATCCAGTTCGTGAGTTTTCTGCTAAGCTGTTCCCCCTATCGCCCCTCTCGTATCGCCCTGCGCAGGTACGATAAATCCTGCCTGTCCTGCGCGGAAAGATCGGGCAGACCGGCGGCCATATTTAGAAGCCTCTCAGCTCCGGAGAGATCGCCCATGTTCGCCTTGATCGAGGCATAATTCAGAAGCAGGTCAACATTGCGTGGGTTGATTCGCATCGCGCGGTCATAAAACTGCGCCGCCGCTTCGGCGTTCTGCTCCATCTGATACATCAAACCGGACAAAAAATAGTAGTGAAAACTGTCGGGATATCGCTCAGAGAAGCGCACCAGAGTCTTCTTCGCGTCATCGATATACCCGAGCTGAAGCTGCAGCCTCGCGAGATTCTCGAACTGGTACTCGCTCAGCCCGCTCAAGTCACGAATGTGAGTGAGCGCCTTCGATGCCTCGCTCTCCTGCCCGAGCTCCAAGCTGGAGATTCCGTAGACCAGCCATGATTTCTGATCCTGTGGGCTACCCTGCACTCGAAGGCCATACGCCCGCTGCTTTTCGGCGGTATCGCCGTAGTAGTCCCCGAGAATCTTGCCCCATGACATCAGCCGCTCACCGGCATAGTATTCCGGAGTATAGTGTATGTCATTGTGAATAACCGTCTTCATCGTCTCCACCGTGAGCTGCTTCTCGCTGTTCGAATAAATCCATGGAATTGTGTGTGCAACAATCACTGCTGAACCGGCAAGAAACAAACCAGCGTACTGCCGCTTCTCCTTGAGGAAATCGTGGGTCATCTGTGCGGCGAGGAACGCCATCGGCACACCGAACATCGACAGCAAATCCCAGTCCCGCAGCGCGCCGAGTCTCGGGTCGACTATCGCCGAGAATATCAAAGCGCAGAGACTACCGACTAAAAGAAAGAGAATTGGCGGCTTTCGGAAGTACTTTCCCATCCCGGTTGCATTTCCAAAGGCCAGAACGAGAATCAGAATCAGCGGCAACGGCGCCGCAAGAAGGAGCACATTGCCCAGATCGGTTAGATGCTGAAGCGAAAGCAACGTGTACGGATTGGTCTCAGTCGCTACAATCGGCGTGAAAATTTCCGCGCCGTCGACCTCAGTGTAGACATACGCTCCCACCGCGATCACGCCGATCAGGATAACGACACTGACTGCCTTATACAGGCTCTTTCCCGTCTTCCCCGACAGCGACCAGAAGAGATATATGAATGCAGGCGCAAGAAACGCAGCCGACAGATGAAATGCGCTCGCGATCGCGAACGACACCAGCGCATACCAGACGAATCGCTCGTCGGTCGACGCCCTCCAGCCCATATACAGGCAAAGCGCAAGGAATCCGGTCATAATTGCGTAACTCTCGGCATAACCGGCAAAGAACTGCATCTGCGCAAGCCCGAGGAACAGCACCGCTACAGCGACGGTCTCGACTGAACTTGAGGCGATGTCGCGGGCGAAGTAGGCTACCGCTGCGAGAAAGAGAATCCCCGAGAGCAGTCCCAGCAGCAGGTACGAAAGGTAGGCGTCATTTACAACCTGATAGGCGAGTCTGTGCGCGGCCATATCGAGATATTCGGTCGCGGAGGATGGCGTCCCTTCGGTTACCATCGAAAGACGCTGGTAGCTGTCGCCCAGCAGATGATTCTCGGCTCTGCCCGCGATCAGGAGCGCGAGGACCAGAACAACCGCGAGCACCGCCGATACTTTGGCGTTTCGCCCCCCGAACAGGCTCTCGATCGATCTCCCGAGCTTGCGCACCGCGTTCGCCGGAATCCACACGAGCACCAGCGCTATCGCGACCAACACAACGGCCATCCATGCGGGCAGATACATCAGATGGTTTGCACCCCAGAAACCGGTGCTGCCGGTCAGCCCCACGATCAACAACAATATCAAGTATGCCGATAGAACTACTCGTACACGTTTCACGGAAGCCATTATAGCCCGCACGTAGCCGCGAAGTCAAGCAGAAAGAGAGTGGCGGCTGTCTGGAGTGTCAAAGGATGCTTCTGGTCCAAACAATCCCCCCATTTCCGCTTGCATTCCCGCCGATTTCGTATACCTTTCCGCTCATATGGAACCGTTGGCGCATACAACACGGGGTAACGGAATCGAGTCGGTGCACTATGGCTCGATCGCAGTTACCGACAACACCGGACGGGTCGTCTACTACGCGGGCGATCCGCATGTCGTGACATTCACACGCTCATCCGCGAAATCCATACAGGTTATCCCCGTGTACGAATCCGGCGCGATCGATGATTTCGGGATCACGATCCCGGGCCAGGCGATAATGTGCGGCTCGCACGCCGGACAGGACCGTCACGCGGCCCAGACGAAAGAGAATCTCGACAAGATCGGTCTCGACGAATCGTATCTCAAATGCGGAGTGCATCCACCGGGATACTATCGTGTGACCGGGCAGCTTCCCCGCCGCGAGGAGGTCTTCTCCCCGCTTCAGCACAACTGCTCCGGCAAACACTCGGGCCAGCTCGCGCTCGCGCTCAAGATGAACTGCGATCCGAAACGATATCTCGAATTCGATTACGATGTCCAGCAGCGGGTTTTCAAGACGGTCTGCGAGGTGTACGAGGTTAACCCCGAGGATGTCAGGATCGGCACCGATGGCTGCTCGCTCCCGAATTTCGGAATGCCTCTGTCGAACATGGCGCTCGCGTTCGCGAATATCATCACGGGCAAGACCGACATACCCGGACGCGAGGAGGTCTTCCATCGTATCGTCTCCGCCGTGCAGCAGGAGCCGTTCATGGTCTCCGGCGACGGCCGTTTCGATCTCGCGCTTATGGATGCTCTCCCCGGCGAGATAATCTGCAAAGTCGGAGGCGAGGCGGTTGAATGCGTCGGAATCGCCGAGCAGGGCTGGGGACTCGCGGCGAAAATCTCCGACGGCAACTTCCGCGCGCTCTATCCGGTCGTGGTCGAGGCTCTCAAGCAGCTCGACATCCTCAAAGACGAGCATATGATATTTCTCAAGGAATTCGAGAAACCCGCTCTCAAAAACTACCGCGATATCCACTACGGCGACATAGTCCCTTGCTTCGAGCTGAAAAAAGCTTAGATTGCTTCTGTGAACAGTACGATCAGGGTACATGAGCAGCGACCCGTTCAGGAGAAGGTCAAAGACGTTCCGTAGACCGCTTTTCTTCACGCAGTCAGGAAAGTGTTAACCTGCAAGCTGGAGAGCATGTCATGGAAAGCGAATTTGATTTTCTCGTTGAGCCGTTTCGCATAAAGATGATCGAGCGGATCCGCCTCCTTCCCCGAGAGAAGCGCGAGGAGGTTATCCAGAGCGCCCATTTCAATATATTCAATATTGCCGCACGCGATGTCTTCATCGATCTTTTGACCGACTCCGGTACATCGGCGATGTCCGATAACCAGTGGTCCGGTATGATGCTCGGCGATGAATCATACGCCGGCTGCAACAACTACCACAATTTCGTTGAATCGATTCAGGACATCACGGGATTCAAGTACGTCATTCCCGTGCATCAGGGGCGAGTCGCGGAGAACCTCCTATTCTCGACGATTGTCAAGAAGGGCCAATGGGTGCCGAACAACACTCATTTTGACACAACACGCGCAAATACCGCTCACAAAGGTGGCAAACCGATAGACCTGATCATAAAGGAAGGCCGCGACCCGAAATCCACGCATCCGTTCAAGGGAAATATGGATGTCGAAAAACTCGAGGATTTCATCATCGAGAAAGGCACGGAGAACATTCCGGTCGTGATAATGACGGTTACGAACAACACCGCTGCCGGTCAGCCGGTATCGATGGAGAATATCCGCAATACCGCCGCCGTCTGCCGTAAACACCATGTCCCGCTCTTCTTCGATTGCGCGCGATTCGCGGAGAATTGCTGGTTCATCAAACAGCGCGAGGAAGGCTACCGGGAGAAGACTCCGAAGGAGATAGCGCGCGAGATGTTCTCATATGCCGACGGTTGTATGATGTCCGCCAAGAAGGATGCACTCGTCAACATGGGTGGATTTATCGCACTTAACCACGGCGAACTGGAGCAGAAGCTGACGCGGCTTCTGATTATCATCGAGGGCTTCCGAACATACGGCGGCCTCGCGGGTCGCGATCTCGAGGCGATAGCGCGTGGGATACACGAGTCTCTCGAGGAGGACTACTTAAGACACCGCACCGAGCAGGTGAGATATCTCGGCGATAGGCTCATGGAGAAAGGCGTACCGATTATACAGCCCGCTGGAGGGCATGCGATATTCATCGATGCCGGCAATATGCTTCCGCACATCCAGAAGAACGCATACCCGGGCCAGGCGCTGACCGTCGCACTCTATCGTGAGGGCGGGATTCGCGGTGTCGAGATTGGCGGCCTGATGTTCGCCGAAAAAGATCCCGAGACCGGCGAGGAGAAAAGCCCACCGCTCGAGCTGGTTCGACTTGCCATACCGAGGCGCGTATATACCAACTCTCACATGGACTACGTCGCGCATGTCTGCGGCAAAATCAATGCAATGAAGGATGAACTGCGCGGATTCGAGATAATCGAGCAGGCGCCATTCCTCAGGCACTTCACGATGAAGCTCAAAGAGAAGGAAACTTCAGGCTCCACAGTTAAGCCTCAAAAGGATTAAGAGCATTCCAGCCCGGCGGAACCTCCGCCGGGCGAGCCAATTCCCCAAAAAACACTTGATAAATGTGAAACTTCTACTATCTATATCGTATAGATATATATCTAATAGAGGTAGTAATGAGAAGAGAGAGCAAGACACAATACGCCGTCCTCGGTCTCCTGAGCATCGAACCGATGTCCGGCTACGACATGAAGTCGTTTATCTCCAACAGTATCGGTTTCTTCTGGCAGGAGAGCTACGGGCAGATATACCCCGTGCTCAGGAAGCTGTTGCGAGAAGGCAGCATCAAGAGAAAAGTCGTCGAACACGACGGCAGACCCGATCGCCATATTCACAGTCTGACACCGAAGGGCAAAGAGAAGCTTCTCAAGTGGCTGGAGAGCCCGACAGAACCCGAAAGCCTCAGAATTGAGATGCTCCTAAAGCTCTTCTTCGGAGGGCTCGCCGATCCGGGCACCAGCATTCGACATCTGGAACAGCTTCTTGAAGAGCAGTCCGCGAGAATGCGTACATTCACAAAAGCTGACAGGAATCTCAGACACGACGATATTCAGGACGATGATTTCGAATACCAGTACGCCACGCTCCGGTACGGCATACACATCACCGCCGCGAGAATCAAGTGGTGCAGGGAGACGATCGAGAGCTTGAAGAAGAGCAGTAAGCGCACGAGAAAAACGAAAACAACTCAGCACACATAGAACTACTGACTGGAGGACTGATATGTCTTACACACCGGCAATGAACCTTTTGATAACAATCGCCACGGCACTATCCACAATCCTGTTAGCTGTCAACATTGCTTCGGCCGAACAATCTGCGTCATTTGAGATGCAGACAGTTACGGTATGGACATCCGACAGTATCGGACTGGCGACCGATGTTTACCTTCCGCTCGAAGAAGGGCCGGCTCCCGCGATCTTGTGTCGTCTCCCCTACGGCACCAGGAATATGGCCTGGCTTGGTGAAGGACTGGCAGAGTCCGGATACGCCGTGATCCTTCAAAATGTTCGCGGCACCAATGGCTCAGAGGGGGAGTTCTTTCCATTTGTCTATGACAGGGGGGATGGTTTAGCTACAGTCGAGTGGATTGTCGACCAGCCGTGGTGCAACGGTCAAATCGGCCTTTGGGGAGCCTCCTATTCTGGGTTTGCGGCATTCGAGATCGCCAGCTCCGGGCATCGGGCGATATCGTCAATCGTTAACATATCAGGCTGGTCTGATCTGGAGCCATTCCTTTCGCACGGGGCTGCTTTTCATCTTATGGCACATCTTCCGTGGTTTGTTATGTTCGGGGCCGGCGACGCTGCACCGCCGAAAGAAGCCTGGGACCAGATATTCCGCGCCACACCAATCAGCTCGTTTTTCCGTGGAGCGGACGCTGTCTCTGAGATGGCCGGATCGGAGTACGAGTATTGTGCAATAAACGCTCCGACTCTACACATCACGGGATGGTACGACTACATCTATCCGAACGTTCTCCAGACATACGAAGCGATATCCGAATGCTCAGACGGCGAGAGCCTCCAGCACCTCATCATCGGACCGTGGGCGCACAACGATGTATTCAACGGCGTGACAAAGGTGGGCGACGAAGACTTCGGCCCTGAGGCGAAAACCGACATTGGTTGGGTGGTGCAGAAAACGCGAGAATGGTTCGACCACACCCTCAAGGACATCGACAATGGCCTACAGAGCAGGAAGCCTGTCAGGGTGTTTGTGATGCGCGCGAACGAATGGCGCGAATTCGATGCATGGCCTCCGGTTGCAGTCGAGTTCGAAGAGCTCTATGCTGATCCGTCGAATGAACCAGCCTCGCTTTCTCGAAGTAAACCCGAGGGAAGCGGTTCCATGCGCACCTTCACGTACGACCCGAACGACCCTGTTCCCACAGTCGGAGGTTCTAACTTCCACTTCTTCCCCGAGAACATCGGCCCGAAGGACCAATCCGCAGTCGAGGAACGCCCGGATGTCCTTACATATACATCACAGCCGGCAGAAAGAGACTATCTGATCATTGGCCCAATTGCAGCGGACGTATTTGTTTCTTCAACTGCGAGTGATGCAGATATAACAGCCAAACTGGCAGTGGTTGAAGAGGATGGCTATGTGAGGAATATCGAGGACGGCATTCTTCGTGTGACTCCGGGGATTGGATCGGAGGGCATGGCTGCAGGTGAAATATACAGTTTCGAGATTGACTGCGGCGCTACCGCAGTAAGAATTTACAGTGGCGAGAGACTAAGGCTTGAGATCTCGAGCGGGAATTTTCCCAAGTATGACAGGAATCCGCAGACCGGCCAGGATGCGCTCGAAGCAACCGAATTCGCACCTGCCGAGCACACGATTTACGGGACCTCTGAATATCCGACACACATTACAGTACCGATATTCAGCGTGCAGTAGCTATTGATCACAGCCGGGACAGGCTTATCACTCTCTGTCCCGGCTTTGCCCTATTCTCTGAGCGCGCTAATTAGCAGTCAGGAACACCATTGCCGTCAGGATCACAAGGCTGATCTCCGCCCTGGAAAACGAATGCTATGAGATAGACGATGTCATCAATGTCAATACTGCCGGAACAGTTAACATCGCCTTGTAAAACTCGTCTTCCGTAGGCACTACCCATGTTGCATCCGCTCCACGGGGAACTGTATCGGTTGGTGCCGTAGCCCGACATCTGGCCGAAGCGACCTACTGGATATTGAAAAAGAAAGAAGTATATCAGGATCCGGCTTTGAAGCATACTGAGCTAAGGAAGGTATAAGCGCGTTTAGCCCGGATATTTCATGAGCAGGGTTGAATTGTCTCGGTGTGTGTTTGAAGTT
>CAYQCE010000010.1:3806-76506 GCA_964415885.1 uncultured Ignavibacteria bacterium | reverse complement strand
AGCATAACAATGTTTAAATCATATGTCAAGCTAATTATGACGCAGGACACTAGTGTGGCATTCTTCAAGTCAGTTGATGAATCTGAGTGCTCTAACTGATTACTGCATAGGCTGATATCGACTTGGAAATGACCAACTCATATGCCGAATGCAACACTAGCTAATCACACGCCAATATCGACTCGCGCAGCTGAAGAGGATCAAGCTGAAAAGACCATGCATTGGGGATGTGCAAATCTGGATGATTCTCAGGGAAGAAGGATGTTGAAGGCTTGATATAGGTGCGAGTACGTGCACTCGTATCCGGTTCTGGAACCAACAATGCAATCACGTTCTCGGAGTCGAAAGAATTTATATACAAGACAATCTTATCAATTGGACACCATTCTTGAGTGGAATCGGGTTCACTGAGAAAAATCAACTCAGAAATTATCATCATCTCTACCGTAAGTCTCCCCAAGTCTGATACGTTGGTGGGCTGCCATCCGTACCTTTCATCAACTCTATTTGCACTTAATCCAAATTCGGGCAAGGCAAATCGCACTTTGTTGCCTACTCGCTTGGTTCGAACGTCGTCATACCTTTTATACTGAGAATGTCCTCCAACCCAGCCTGAATCGGGAAAGAACTTGATATGCATATAGTCAGCGAACATACCCGATCGAGATGAGATCGTTCTGACACTTAACAGAATCTGAAGCGTCTGCTGAAAGTAGTTGTTGCTGACTGTATCACTGAGTTGAAGTTCAAAACACAAATCGTCCACAGAAGATATTAGCTTCTGTATGAGTTTAAGGTCCGCTTCCCTCTCTTGGTCGTACTTCGTACTCTGCAAATGATCTGTAGTCGTGGTCGCTACCGAAAACACCAAAAAGCATATCGCCAACCAAAAGAGGAGTCTATTAGTAGCGTGTTTCCTATTGCGACATTGATCCACAATAAGAATGACAATCCCAAGCCCCGTTGATAGCACTTTTAGCAATAGCATCAACATGCCTGACTACTCACAAGTTTAGAACATGTTTCGAAAATATGTAGAACTGTGTTCTTAAGCAATCTTGTTTTATATCTCTGTTCTATTTCAAGGTGCTACCCATTTTACTTGATAGAAACGATACGCCCCCTACTCCGCTCCCAGCTCACGCAACTTCTGATGGGCGAATGGGTTGCGGGGGTCGTGCCGGAGGAGAGTCTTAAATACGACGATCGCCGAGTCGGGTTTGTCCTGCATCTCGTAGATCGCACCGAGTCCCTTGTACGGGTTTACATATCTCGGGTCGAGCTGAATCACTCGCCAGTAGTACGGTTTCGCCTCGTCGTACCGGCCGGTGTTGTAGTAGAGCGTACCGAGGTTATAGTGAAACTGCGCCGAATTCCTGTGGAGCTGGATCCCGCGTTTGTACATTACCTCAGCCTGGTCATACATCCCCAGTTCGGAGTATGCCGTCGCGAGCGCACCTATCGCGGGACGGTTATCCGGCGCGATCTCGAGCGCCTTCTGAAAATGCGGCACCGCCTCCTTGAACATATCCTTGTGTAAGTAGAGGTTGCCGAGCATATTCTGATACTGCGATTTGTTGATCCGAGACTCGATATCCCCGCCGAGATTGAGCAGAACGACGAACGCCGCGAAAACTCCGACGCCGAGTTTCCAGTCGGTATTTCGGGATTTGAAATGCGCCACGATATAGTCTGCGGCAAATGCCGCGAATATCAGCGCGACCGGGATTATCGGCTGACGGAACCGTGAACAAACAAAGAAGAGTGTCACAACAAGCGAGTAGAGAATCAGATTCGCGAGCGGTACTCCGACTTCCCGTCTCTGACGGATCGCAATCACAATCCCGGCGAGCATGAGCGGGAACATAATGCCGGATGGGAAATTGAGCAGGTTTTTCCAGAGCAGAATCTTCATCAAAACCGAATACTCAGCGGCATAGTAGAGCGACTTGTTATTGAATATCTCCTGCCCGTGCCAGAAATAGTAGAACTTCTTCGCAATCAGTATCACGAATCGTGCGGGATTGGATCCAATTTCACCGAGCGTCTCTTTCACCCAGAAGGATGATACCTCGGAATCTTTCAGATCGTCCCGGCGAAGCTTGTATCGCGCGACACTCTTCGACTGCGTATATATGTTGTCGTTGTATTCCCCAGCCTCATAAATAGGACCGTACGCAGGCATCGCAACCGTGAGACCGTCGGCGCGTTTAGAGTTGCCGATATAGAAATTCGCACCCGCCTGAGATGATATCAACACCATATCATCCGCGACAACGGCGTTTCTTACAGTCACAGGAACAATCGGGATCGCTATTCCGGCGATGTAGAGCAGAGCATATCTCAAAACAGCCCTTGGCCGCACGCTCGTTCGCGATCTCTTGAACCAGTAGTAAACCGGCACGACCAGCACTATCGGCAAGATTGTCGGGCGCGCAATAGCTGCGAGACCGAGAATGAGGCCTGCAAGGAGGAAGCCTCGCCGTCTTCCCCTCTCCAGCGCCAAATGCAGGCTGATTATCGCCGCCGTAGAGAGGAAGACCGACGTCGTGGTGATCATCAACTCACCCTCGAAATAGAAGAGCGTCGGCCAGAAAGCCACAGCAAATCCGGCAATCCGCGCAATTCGCTCGGAGAACAGATAGCGCGCATAGAAGAACGTGAGAGTCACGGTCAACAGTCCGAGAAGATTCTGGTAGATGATGACCGGAAACGGCCCTTCTCCGAAGATGCTGTAGAACAGACCGACGATATAGGGGTACAGAGGCGCCCGAAAATACGGGTTCTCACCGACTAAATCGCCGGAGGCGATGTCCTTCGCCCAGTTGTCGATTACGGTCGAATCGAGAACGTAGTTTCCGTAGAAGATACTGTCCTGCAACTGGATGACATAGAATAGTCGAACGAGCAGTGCAAGGAACAGTGCCGCACCGAGGTAGATCGCTACAGTGCTGTTCCACTCGAAGAACTTCTTCTGCGGGACAACCGCTGTCTTTTTCGAAGGTCTTTTCTTTCGCTCAACCATCAATTCACCATCAATTTGATTTGCCTCATTATACGACCCAATTGGTGCTCAGCAATGGATTTATGAACTCAGCGCAAATGAAGCGCCCTATTTCAGTTCGAGAGATGGCCTTTGATATGACAATTCCACACAGACCGTAAATCGCTTTAGTCGTTGAGGCGCAATCATTTCTTGACAAAGATGTCAAATATGTTATACTCTTTTTGAGGCAGCGTTAAGCATCCACTTAGCTTATACCAACCTTAGCCTGGTACGTACTTACATTGAGGTCTACACATCGTATATTCGATATATCTATCATAGGAGGAATAATGCCGTCTGAAAGCTCACGATCAATTTTGCGCGCTTTTTTGGGGCTATCGGTTCTATTTTGTTTTTTAATCACAACATCAACATCTTTTGCTGCGGGCGACGCCAAAAACCTCGTCAGGATAGAGGTCACAAGCAAGGCCGATATCGAGCGTCTCCCCCGAGGACTCGACATACCCGGACACAAACCCGGCGAGTGGGTAGATGCAGTCATAACTGATCAGCAGATTGAGGACCTGGTTTCGCGCGGGCTATTCGTGCAGTTGCTTCACAAGAATGTGGATGAACTCATGAGAGACGCGCAGGCGTCGTACCCGACATACAGCCAGTTCGTGACTGACCTCGAGGCCATCGCTACAAATTACCCGTCTATCACAGTGCTCGATACGATCGGCTACTCATACGAGAACCGTCCGATTCAGGTGCTGAAGATCTCGGACAATCCCGATGTCGATGAATCCGAGCCGGAGGTAATACTCTACGGGCTCACGCACGCGAGAGAATGGCCGAGCCTGACAACCAGCATGTTCATTGCGGACAGTCTTACTAAAGGCTACGGTTCGGATGCCAATATCACAAACATGGTGGACGGTCGCGAGATATGGGTGATGCCGTGTCTCAATCCGGATGGATACGTTTACACGCGCGACAACGGCATTGACTGGCGAAAAAATCGTCGGCCATTCCCGGAATTCGGTACGGTGGGTGTTGACCTGAATCGAAACCACGGCGGCTCATACGACGGTGCCCCGGAGGGCGAGTGGGGATCGATGCTCGGGAGCATCTCGCACAACCCGGATCAGGCGACCTACTGTGGTCCGATGCCGTTTTCGGAACCTGAGACGCAAGTGGAGCGCGATTTCATTCTTTCGCGTGACTTCGTCTGCGGAATATCGTACCACACCTATTCTGAGCTCGTGCTCTGGCCTTATGGATACTCGACAGATGTCACAGCGCCAAACAATCTATACCTCGTTGGCCTCGGAAATGACATCGCCGATGTAATCACGCAGGAAGACGGTACGGGGACATATGAGCCGACACAATCATCCGGGCTCTATCCGACCTCCGGGGACGCTACAGACTGGGCTTATGGCTATCACCACTACGTTCTTGGTGATGACATGGTACTCTTCACCGTAGAGATCGGGCAACAGTTTCAACCGCCGACCACACATCTGCCGCAAATTCACCGCGAGAATTTCGACGGCGCCTGGGTCCTTCTGGAGGCCGCTGAGGATATAGGCACGGATCTCACGCCCCGGGTAATTCCGGCAGACATGGGGCCGGACGAGAGCTTTCCCAGTGGCAACTACACGATAGACTGGACGGAGAACAACCCGGGGGCTCCGTGGAGTGCATGGCAGATCGATGAGCTCTCAGGGCTTACGGTTATCACCGACGGGCTGAACGGACTCTCGAATCGCTTCCTACTCGACGGGTTCTCGTTCTCAACTGCTCGCGCATACAGTGGTTCGCATTCGCTGCATTCGAGTTCAGATGAAAGTGAGGCCGTGGACGCGTTCACGAGCGTTCACCCCTATCCGGTGCAATCCGGCGATTCGCTGACATTCTGGATATGGCATGATATCGAAGAGGACTGGGACTTCGGGTATGTCGAAATCTCCACTGATGGACGCGAGTTCGATATTATAGAGACCTACACTGGATCAACCTCTGGCTGGGAGCGCCGGGCGTTCTCGCTCGAAACCTACGAGGGGAAGTCGATATTCATTCGATTCAGATACACGACTGACTCTTATGTTACCGAGGAGGGAATGTACATCGATGAGGTCTATCCGGCTGCCTTCTTCACCAATGTCAATACACTATCCTCGTCGGTGGCAACCACCGAGTACGATGTTGTCGGCAATTCCTCCGGAACCTACCATTACCGTGTTCGCGCGCTCAGCGCACAGTGGGGCTGGAACGACTACAGCCAGTTGAAGAAAGTCCAGGTGCTCGATACCGGCGCGGGGACCATAGCCGGCACAGTAACCGATTCCGTCTCCGGCGCCCCTTTGACCGGCGCACTCGTTGAGCTGTATGATGGCATGACAGTCGTCGGATCAGATGTAACCGATATCGGTGAGTATTCGATCGCGGGTGTCGATACCGGCACATATGATCTTCAGGTTACGGCAACGAACTACGAGACAAAGAGTATCTCAGGCGTCGAGATTCTAAGCCAGCAGATCACTAACCAGGACGTGGAACTGGCATCGATTCTCGGATCGTTCTCGGGCGTAGTCACAGACTCGGTCTCGGGTGGACTTGTAGACGGCGCTCTCGTCGAAGTTCTCGATGGGGCTGTCGTTGTTGGATCCGACATCACAACGGCAGGTGCATACTTAATCGACAGCATTCCCGAGGGCACGTACGACATCGTTGTCTCGGCAACCTACTATCAGACGAAGACTGTCGCCGACGTTGACGCTATCGCTCGACAAAATGTAGAAATCGACATCGATGTCGCCGCCAACTGGGGTGTAATATCCGGTACGGTCGTTGATTCCGTTTCCGGCGATCCGCTTGATGATGTGCTCGTCGAAGCCCTCGACGGCACGGTCGTCATCGGAAGCGACATAACAGTCGGTAGTGCTTTTTCGATAGACTCCCTCATCGAAGGTGACTACGATGTTCGCGTCAGCGAAGACTACCACGAGACCAAGACCATCGCCGCGATTTCGATTGCGGCACGCGATACGTCCACAGTGGATATCGAAATGGCTGCTGCGTGGGGCTATCTCGCCGGATATGTCACGGATTCAATATCGAGTGACCCGATAACGACTGCGCTCGTGGAGGTCTATTTCGGACTGGTAACAGTCGATTCCGATTCTACGGACAACACCGGCTTCTATATCATAGATTCTCTGCTCGAAGCCGAATATCAGGCAGCTGCGATCGCTGCGGGCTACACCGAAGAGCCATCCGGATTCTTCCAGATTGCAGCACGCGGCACGACGTTTGTCGATTTCGAAATGATCGTAGAGTTCATGTGTGGAGACGCCAACCGCTCATTCAGCGTCGATATCGATGATATCGTCCACCTGATCGCCTATGTCTTCGCGGGCGGACCAGCGCCCGATCCTGTTATCGCGGGCGATGTCGACTGCTCCGGCGGAGTGGATATTGACGATATAGTCTACCTGATCGACTACGTCTTTTCGAGCGGCCCCGAACCATGCGCAGATTGTTCGTAATTGTGCTTGATAAATGCTGACTTTGTTGACTATATAAGTCCATACACACTGGAGAGAATTCGAATCACACCGTACGGATCAGGAGAGTTGCAAGTGAACAGGTACCATCTGCCGACGGCATTGATGCTGTCATTAGCTGTTGTCTTGTGTCTTCTCGTCTCGAGCGGATTCGCCGCTCCTACGACAAAACAAGCTGCAAAGGATCAACTCCGATCAGCGTATCCCGGAGTCAGATTCTACGAACGGGAAGATCGAGTCACCAGGGTTTTCGGAAAGAAGTTCGGCTTCGGAGTTACTCCGGAGGCATCCGCTAATGACTTCGTGCAGCAGTACGCCCCGCTGTTCGGTGGTCGATATGATGATCTTCGACCCGAGAGCAGGATGGCATCTCGCTCGCACACTATCCCTGTGATGTACAACAATGAAACGGGGCAGTACAAATTCACGCTCGTCTGCTTCACGCAGAATCGCGACAACATACCCGTTTTCAGAGGCGAATTGCGCGTTCTGGTCAAGAATGAGCCGGGCAATCCCGTTGTGCAGGCATCGTCTGCTCTGCGCAGACTCGGCGATTTTCGTCCAGTCGGCAAGGGCGCGGTCGATTTCGAGATCGGCAAGACAGTGGCCCGGTCAACGAATCCGGACATAGTTCGATTCAGCGAGCCGCGCACGGTGATCTGGGCCGGGTATGACGACATCAAATCAAAGCCCCGGCTCGGCCTCGAATTCACCGGCTCGGGCAATGAGGGACAGCGCTGGCTGTTCGTCACCGATGCCGCGACGGGAGAGCTTCTCTACAGCGAAGATCTTATCGTGTTCGAGGATATCGACGGGGAGGTCTCAGGATATGCAACGGCCGGTGATGCCGCCGAGCACTGCGAACCGGAGCTGCTTACTCCGATGCCTTACCAGAGAGTGAACATCGGTTCGGATGTCGTCTACACGGATACGGCCGGAAATTACGTAATAGCTGCCGGCAGCGGTACCACAATTATTGAGTCCGAAATCCGGGGTGAGTTTTTCCGCGTTTACAACGATGACGGTTCCGAGGCTCTTCTCGCAGATACTGTGACACCGCCGTCGACGGTGAATTTCACATTCAACCCGTTCAATTCAACGGAGCAAAAAAGAGCCGAGGTCAACGCATACGTGCAGGCCAACGTTGTTCGCGACATGGTTCTCGAGCAGAATCCCGCATATCCGGGTGTTTCCACGCAGAGCGAGTTTCCAATCTATGTGAACCGCGATGATTTCTACTGCCCCGGCAATGCCTGGTATGACCCGGGTGATGAATCGATCAACTTCTGTCTCGCCGGCGATGGTCATCCGAACACGGCATGGTCAAGCGTGATCCACCACGAGTATGGACATCATCTCGTTAACATGGCCGGCAGCGGGCAAGATCAATATGGTGAGGGTATATCGGATGTCACGGCGATGTTGATCGCAGATGAGTCCGGAATCGGATACGGTTTCTTTGGTCCCTGCGATGATCCTCTTCGTGATGGCGACAATACGATGCAGTATCCGTGCTCGGGCGGGTCCCACACCTGTGGAACTCTTCTAACCGGCTGCTACTGGGATACCCGCAACGCGCTGATAGCAAATCAACAGAATCCGAACGACGATGAGTATCTGATGATACTGAAGAATTTGGCAATCAACTCGATTCTCCTGCATACAGGTTCGCAGATTACTCCGCAGATCACTATCGATTGGCTGACGCTTGATGATGATGACGGCAATCTCGATAACGGTACTCCGCATTATCCCGAAATCTGCACTGGATTCGGCGCCCACAACATGGACTGCCCGGAGCTTGCACTGATCTGGTTCGAGTACCCGGACGGAAGGCCGGAGGTGATCGCGCCCAATGCGGATACGACATTCCCGGTAATTGTGAATGCAAACGCCGCCAACCCGGTATCGGGCTCGGGAGCTATCTTCTACTCGGTCGATGGCGGATCGTTCGTGCAGGGCACAATGGTCGAAACCTCGCCGAACCAATATGACGCTACACTTCCGGCAACCGGTTGCGGTTCGACACTGGAATACTACATCGCAGCCGACGCCGACGGCTACGGCACGATGTACGACCCGTCCACAGCCCCCAGCCAGGCGTATTCGGTCGTGATTGCGACCGATGAAATCATCGCATTCGAGGATGATTTCGAGACCGACATGGGCTGGTCCGCGAGCGGTCAGTGGGCACGCGGTACACCGACGGGCGGCGGCGGTCAGTACGGCAACCCGGATCCATCCGGCGCATACGAGGGCGCAAGTGTCTTCGGTTATAACCTGAGCGGCGATTACGAGAGTAATCTGTCGGAGACGCACCTGACCAGCCCCGCAATCGACTGCTCAACTATTTCCGGCGCTACGCTGAAATTCTATCGCTGGCTCGGTGTGGAGCAGCCAACATATGACCATGCCTACATTCGTGTCAGCACAAACGGATCGACGTGGAATACCATCTGGGAGAATACCGAGGAGATCACCGACGCAGCATGGCAGGAGATCGTGCTCGATATATCGTCCTACGCCGATGGAGAGAGCACATTCTACCTCCGTTTCACGATGGGTACGACGGATGGCTCCTGGCAGTATTGCGGATGGAATATAGATAACCTCGAAATATCGGCGTACGAATGCAGCGCACCACAGGATTCCGATCAGGACGGTATTCCGGATGGCGAGGACAATTGCCCGCTTGTACAGAATCCCGATCAGCTCGATTCCGATAGCGATAGTATAGGCGACCTGTGTGACAACTGTCCGGACGTCTCGAATCCCGATCAGACCGATATCGACGCGGATGGCATTGGGGATGCATGTGATACATGCATCGATACGGATGGCGACGGCTACGGCAACCCAGGCTACGCCAACAACACCTGCGACGACGATAACTGTCCAGACTTGCCAAATCCCGATCAGCTCGATGCCGACAGCGACGGTATCGGCGACGTGTGCGATCTCTGTCCGGATGAGGCGGGAGAATCCTGCTGCAATCCGGTGACCGACAACCTCGCTCCGAGAGTACTGTCTCTCAGCCTCGTCGAAGTACAGCCGGGTGAGTCGTTCGAGTATCCGATCTTCGTGTCGGACGGCAACTGCGATGGTTCCGGACTCTCGGTGTGGATCGAGGGGCTGCCGTCGTGGTGCCAGCTCAATGACACTACAATCTCGGGTACCGCCGATTGCCTGCATGCAGACACATCGTTCAATGTGATGGTATCGGACGGGTCTCTTGCCGATACACTAACCGTGACTATCGATGTTGACCATTCGAATGTGCCTCCGCAAATCGCTCAGGAGGCGAATGCCGACTTGAGAAGCGGAACACCGTTCTCTTTCTGCCCGCAGATTACCGATCCGGACGACAGCGTGCATACAGTCACATTCATGTCATACCCGACCTGGCTCCTGCTCGAGGACGATTGCCTGAACGGCACCTCGCCATTCGAGATGGGGGCTGATACTGTATCGGTCTTTGTGCAGGATTACTGCGGTGCAGATACGATGTCATTCGAAGTCGCGACGTACATGTGCGGAGATGTCAACCGAAACGGCACAATTGACGTCGACGATGTGGTCTACCTGATCGCGTATGTCTTCGCCGGCGGCACTGAACCGTCACCCATGGACTCCGGAGACGTGAACTGCTCCGGCGTAATCGACATCGATGATGTCGTGCTGGAGATCAACTACGTCTTCTCTGGAGGCGATGAGCCATGCAGCGATTGCGATTAACGGAGAATTCAAGTTACTGGGAGATAGATTGTTTTTAGAACGGAAGGTGTAATATGAACTGCAGAAAAGCGGTAGTTCTTACAGCTGTGATTTTACTCGCCGCTTTCTCATTGGCATCAGCGGGTGAGACTTACTTCAAGTTCGAGGTCTCCTCCCCCGATGAGCTACGGAAACTGACTCGGATCATCTCGATCGATAACGTCAGAGACAACACTGTTTTCGCTTACGCCAACGACAAGGAGCTCGCCGAATTTGAGAGATTCGGGTATTCCTACGAGGTCCTTCAGAGCCCCGGAACACTCATTCGGCCCAAAATGGCGACGACAAGGGATGGCATGCGAGACTGGGACGCTTACCCGACCTATAACGGGTACATCAACATGATGTACCAGTTCGCGGCTGACTATCCGACAATCTGCGAAATTATCGACATCGGTACCAGCGTTGAGGGTCGCCAACTCCTCTTCGCGAAGATATCCGACAACGTATCCACCGAGGAAGCAGAACCGGAGGTGATGCTGACATCATCGATGCACGGTGACGAGCTCGCGGGGTACGTAAGCACGCTTCGTCTGATCGACTCACTGCTCGTCTCCTATGGCACCGATGCACGGATAACTTCGATGGTTGACGAGATGGAAATCTGGATCAATCCACTGGCTAATCCGGACGGAGCCTACGCGGGGGGCAACAGCTCTGTGTATGGGGCGACACGTGGGAACGCCAACTACGTCGATCTGAACCGCAACTTCCCCGATCCCGAGGACGGTCCGCATCCCGACGGCAACTCCTGGCAGGACGAGACCGTTGCGATGATGAACATTGCTGAGGCCCAGAATTTCATTCTGTCCGCCAATTACCACGGCGGCGCCGAAGTTATGAACTACCCGTGGGACACATGGTCACAGCTTCATGCCGACGATACATGGTTTCAGTATGTCTCGCATCTCTACGCCGACACGGCACAGACATACAGCTCGAGCGGATATATGGACGGCTTCAATGATGGTATCACAAACGGCTATGCATGGTACAGCATCTCG
This sequence comes from uncultured Ignavibacteria bacterium, assembly GCA_964415885.1. GTDB lineage: Bacteria > Zixibacteria > MSB-5A5 > JAABVY01 > JAHJOQ01 > CAYQCE01. Next base: position 65,170 of record CAYQCE010000010.1, on the reverse strand, counting down.
GGCGGTCGTCAGGACTACATGACCTACTTCATGGGCGGTCGCGAGATCACGATGGAGATATCCAACACCAAGCTTCCAAGCGCCGGCACTCTTCCGAACTACTGGGAGTGGAACAAGCGGTCAATGCTCACATATCTGGAGCACGGTCGCTACGGCATCAGGGGCGTTGTGACGGACCTGAATACCGGGTTGCCGGTCGGAGCCGTGATTACAGTGTTGAATCACGACGAAGACTCCTCCCGGATATTCTCCGATACCGATCTCGGCGACTACTATCGTATGATCGAAGCCGGAACCTGGGACCTCGAATTCACCGCTCCCGGCTATCTTCCCACCATAGAACAGAATGTTGTCGTGACAACGGGGACTGCGACGCTGCTCGATGTTCAGCTCGAGCCGATGCCGGATGAGCCGGCACTATATTTCGTGAGTCAAGACGCCGGACTTGTGAATCCGGGCGACTCGAAGTCGATGTATATCACTATCCGCAACGAAGGCGCCGGAGATGCCACGGGTACTTACGGGACGCTTGGGACCGACGATCCCTATATCACAATAACTCAGGCCGTAGCGCTCTACCCGACGATCGCCGAACTCGGCGGCCAGGCAACGTCGATATCTGCTTATCAGTTCGATGTCGACCCGGCCTGCCCGATGTACCACGATGCGTTCTTCGAACTCTACCTTACCGCCGACGGCGGATATGATGACACGGTATCATTCTCGATCAATATCGGTCAGCAGATCGAGGATTTCGAGTCCGGAGATTTTCTCACCTACCCGTGGGAATTCGGCGGAGAACTGCCATGGAGTGTTGTTACATCAGAAAAATACGAGGGAATCTACGGCTCCAAGTCCGGAAATATCAATGACAATCAGACTTCAGAAATGAGTATCGATCTGGACGTACAGTCAGCCGGTGAGATATCTTTCTACTACAAGGTATCATCAGAGGCGACATACGATTTTCTCGAGTTCTATATCGATGGGGTCCGTCAGGATCGCTGGTCCGGAGAGGTCGACTGGACACAAGCCACATTCTCTGTCAGCACCGGGAATCACGTATTCAAATGGGTCTACGACAAAGACGGCTCAGTCTCGAATGGAAGCGATTGCGGCTGGGTCGATTATATCGTACTGCCGAATTCCAGCCCGACGCTCACAATTACTACAACCTCTCTGCCCGCATGGACCGAGAATGTGTACTACGAAGAACAGCTTGAGGCGGCCGGCGGACAGGGTTCCAGATCATGGGAAGACCTGAACAATGATCTGGATGGAACAGGTTTGACACTCTCGACAGATGGGATGATATCCGGGACACCAGCAGTAACCGGAACACTCGCCTTCACTGCAAAGGTTGAGGACCAGGGCGGCTCGAACGACGAGAAATTCCTCTCGGTCACAGTTAATCCCACACCGACTATTACAACGACCACGCTGCCCAACTGGACGGTTGGAGTGGAATACTCTGAGCAGTTGCAGGCAACGGGAGGAACGGGCCAGAGGCTTTTCTCAGATTTGAACAACGATCTCTCGGGAACCGGACTTTCGATAACCACCGCCGGAGTAGTCTCCGGTGTGCCAACTTCGGACGGGCCAATCAGCTTTACGGCCAGGGTGCAGGACGCTGTCGGAGCAACCGGAGAAAAGCCCTTTACGTTTGCAATCAACCCCGCCGTCTCAATCACAACAGATCCGACCCTCCCGGTGGCGACAGTCGGCGAGAGCTATTCTATCACACTTGAGTCGACCGGCGGCACCGGCGCCCGTGCCTGGACCGACAAGAACGGAGATTTGAGCGGTACGGGTCTAACTATCTCTCCGCCGGGCGAACTTACCGGAAATCCGGCAACCGAAGGCACAATCGTCTTCACGGCCCATGCGCAGGATCAGGTGGGCGCATGGGATGAGCAGGAATTCACGCTCGAGGTCGAACTCGGCTTCACACTCGGTGATGTTGACAGCTCGGGCGGCATCGATATCGATGACATCGTATTCCTCATCGCGTATGTATTCGGCGGAGGACCCTCTCCGGATCCGGTGGAAGCCGGTGATGTGAACTGCAGCGGAGGGGTCGATATCGACGATATCGTGTTTCTCATAGACTATGTCTTCTCCGGCGGAGATGCTCCGGAGTGCTGATATAGCCCAAAATCGCACTGTGAAGGGAGCTCGAAACCGAGTTCCCTTTCTCTTGCGCGCAACCTCACAAAAAAGCCTCAATTCCATTTTTGAAATCAGGGTCGATTTCGTATCTTAAGCGATCATTTGATTAGGGGAGGTCGGGTTGCCGTCTTTTCTCGGGAAACAACTGCCGGTCGCGGTGGCGTTCTTCGCGGGCTTCGTAATGGTGATAGCGTTTTTCTCGGGCGATCGAAGCGTCTCGGCGTTTTCTCAGGAGCAGCTCGTGTGGGTCACAATAGTGGGCGGTTTCGCGCTGCTTCTGGGAGCTGCGTCCATAACGAGAGTCTCGATCAACAGCATCCGCCAGAAGAAGAAGGACTGGCCATACAAGGTCGTTCTGCTCATCTTCCTCGCCGCCTCCACTATTGGCGCTGTATCTCAGGGTACGGAGCGGGGCACGCTCTATGACTGGCTATTCCAGAACATGAACGCGCCGATGATGTCAACCATGTTCTCTATGCTCGCGTTCTTCATTGCCTCGGCAGCATACCGGGCATTCCGGGCACGAACCGTCGAGGCCACGATTCTCCTCATCACGGCGACCATTGTCATGCTCGGCCGGGTTCCAATGGGGCAACTTCTCTATTCGCAATTGCCGGAGATAACCGACTGGATAATGAACTACCCGAATCTCTCCGTTCAGCGCGGGATCATTATCGGAGCGGCGCTCGGCGCAGCGAGCATGTCGCTGCGCATAATTCTCGGTATCGAGCGGACTTATCTCGGGAGATCATAGATTGGCGCGGAGTATCACCGACATTCTAAGCTCAATCGACCGGCGAGTAGTCTTCCTTGTCGTATCGCTCTCCGTGATTATCCCGCTCATTATTGAGCTTCCATTGCCGATTCCGATCTCGCCGGAATCGCGCAGGCTGTACGAGCGAGTCGAGCAGATTCCGGACGGCTCTCGAGTCATTCTGACATTCGACTACTACCCATCCACTCTCGCCGAGACCGAACCTATGTCGGTCGCTGCGCTGCGGCATATGTGGCGGAAGGACCTGAAGATCGTAACGATGTCAACCGTCGGCCTCGGCGGACCGAACATCGCGGATAGAGTTATGGCGACACTCGCCGACGAGTTCGACAAAACCTACGGCGTTGATTACGTCAATCTCGGATACAAGGCTAATTATCAGGCGGTCCTACTTGGACTCGGCAAATCTATACGGTCAATCTATCCGACAGATTTCTACGGCACACCGCTCGATTCACTCCCGCTGATGAAAGATATCGACGACTACGGAGCTTTCGAATTCATCTACATAGTGGCTGATAACGGAATCGTCGACTACTGGATAGGGCTGGTCAACGCGCAATATGGGATCGAGATGGGCGCCGGCGTTACTGCGGTCATGGCGCCGAAGTTCTACGCGTACGTCCGTTCGCAGCAGCTAATCGGACTGCTCGGGGGGATGAAGGGCGCAGCCGAATACGAGGAGCTTATAGACCGAAAAGACCTGGCTACATTCGGCATGGGTGCGCAGTCGATGGTCCACATCGCGATCATCGTCTTTATCCTGCTCGGCAATGTCTCCTATTTTCTCTCGCGGAGGAAGAGATGATGCCGGATATCATCCAATTCCTCGAGATAAGCGTGGCAGGATTCCTGACTCTCTGCATTTTCTCGTTTTTGTACAAAGACAACCCGTTCTACCGTCTCGCTGAGCATATCTATGCGGGTCTATCCGCGGGCTATTACGCCGGGCTGATCTGGCACTCGGTGATCGTCCAGCAGTTGTGGATTCCGATAACGGATGACGGCAAGTACGCGCTCCTGATTCCCGGGCTTTTCGGACTGCTCATGTTCACCCGGCTGTCGAAAAACCTGACGTATCTGTCGCGCGTATCGATAGCGTTCGTGATGGGCAACACCGCCGGGATCACGCTGATGCAGCAGCTTCACGGGTATGTTCTTCCCCAGACGAGAGACACGATCACCGGGCTGTTAAGCGGTGACGGAACCGCTGCGATGATCGGGGCATGGGTCATATTCGTCGGCGTGGTCTCCACACTCATCTATTTCTACTTCTCGAAGGAACACCGTGGGGTACTCGGCGTTACAGCCAGGATTGGCATTCTGTTCATAATGATCTCGTTCGGAGCTCATTTTGGATACACCGTAATGGGCCGGGTTTCACTGCTTATCGGACGGATTCAGTTCCTTATGCGCGACTGGCTTCACCTCATAAATTAGTTGCGATTCGGTCCCACTGACGGTATTATGTGCGTTAATCTTTTTTCGAGAGGTATACCAGTCTTGAAAATTGTGATCCCTGTGGCGGGCGTAGGAACCAGACTCAGGCCGCATACCTTCAATCAGCCGAAGGCACTCATACCGATTGCGGGCAAACCCGCACTGGGTCATATCCTCGAAAGGTTGACACGTCTCAAGGCGACTAATATCACTCTCGTAACAGGGTATCTCGCAGACAGAATCGAAAAATACGCGAAAGAGGAGTACGACGGTCGCATCAGCCTTGTTGAGCAGAAAACCCTTCTCGGAATCGGCTACGCCGTGTACCTCGGGATCGGTGCCACTACGGACGAGGATATCCTCGTTGTATTGGGCGACACGATTGTCGAAACAGACTGGGACAGGATTCTCACGGCTAACACGAATACACTCGCCGTCCGTCAGGTCGAGAATCCGACGGAATTTGGTGTAGCAGAAGTCTCCGGAGACCGTGTGACCGCTGTCGTCGAAAAACCACCTTCAAGCGAGAGTCGGCTGGCGCTCGTCGGTGTCTACCTCATCAAGGAGCCGGCGAGGTACCGTGAGTGTTTTGAGTATATCCGTGAGAACGGAATCCGCACAGGCGGAGAGTTTCAAATTACTGATGTGATTGGGAGAATGCTCGAGACCGGTTCTGACTTCACGGCGGTCGAAATCGACCGGTGGTATGATTGCGGCAAACCGGAGACTCTTCTCGAAACCAACCGATATCTTCTGTCACTCAACTCTGCGGCATCCCCGCCGGATATGGTGGACTGCGTGACAATACCGCCGGTGTCGCTGGCGCATGACTCTACGTACAAGCGGTCCGTCATCGGTCCGCATGTATCGGTCGGTTCCGGCTGTACGATATCAAACTGCATCCTCACCGATTCAATAATCGCCAATGAGGTTGTGCTCGATAAATGCATACTGACCTCCTCCATAGCCGGAAAGAACACACGGCTGACTGGGACGGAGAAGGTGATCAATATCGGTGATGATTCCGAGATGACATTGTGAAATTCCATACTACAATTGATAGATTGTGATTCTAAACGGAGGCAATATGGGGGACAAGACATTCCTGTTCACCTCGGAGTCGGTCACCGAGGGGCACCCCGACAAAATTTGCGACCAGATATCAGACGGAGTGCTGGATACAATTCTCGAAGATGATATAAGCGGCAGAGTGGCGTGCGAGACATTTGTCACGGTCGGTCTCGTGATTGTCGGCGGGGAAATCACAACAACGACCTACGTTGACATCAATAAGCTCGTCCGTGAAATCGTGCGTAACATTGGCTACGACAAACCGGAGTATGGTTTCAATTACCAGACCTGCGCCATCCTGAACGCTATCGGCAGCCAATCGCCGGATATCGCACAGGGGGTCGATGCAGGCGGCGCAGGCGATCAGGGCCTGATGACCGGGTATGCATCGGATGAAACCCCGGAGTTGATGCCGATGCCGATCATGCTGGCCCACAAACTGACAAAGAAGCTGGCCATGACCCGTAAGGAAGCCCTTCTGCCTTTTCTCGGGCCCGACGGCAAATCCCAGGTCACAATTGAGTATGTCAACGGCCAGCCGAAACGGGTCCATACTGTTCTGATCTCTACTCAGCACACGGCGGAGATCCTCGATTACGTCGGGACTGCCATAACTGAGGACTCGATACAGCAGATCATTGAGAAGGTCGTAAAACCGGTGCTCCCGGAGGAGCTCGTCGACGATGAGACCCGCTACCTGGTCAATCCCACCGGAAAATTCGTCATCGGCGGACCTCAATCCGATACCGGTATGACGGGCCGTAAGATCATAGTGGATACGTATGGCGGGATGGCCACGCACGGCGGCGGTGCGTTCTCCGGCAAGGACCCGACCAAAGTCGACCGCTCTGCGGCGTATATGGCGCGCTACATCGCGAAGAATATCGTCGCCTCAGGCGTAGCGAGGAAATGCACTATTCAGTTGGCATACGCGATCGGCGTAGCCGAACCTATTTCCGTTTCGGTCTGGACCGACAACACCTCTGATCTTGCCGATTCCAAACTCGAGAAACTCGTGAGGAAGCAATTTGATTTGACACCCAAGGGAATTATTGATACACTCGATCTTCTGAGACCGATCTATCGGAATACCGCCGCCTATGGCCATTTCGGAAGAGAGGATGATGGTTTTATCTGGGAGAAGACGGACAGGGCGAAAGACATAGCAAAGGAAATGTAGTATGGCACGCAAGAAGCATGATGTTAATGATCTGAGACTCGCCAAAAGCGGCAAGCAGCGTATCGAATGGGCAGCCCAGTATATGCCGGTGTTGCGCCTCATAACCGAGCGTTTCAAAAAGGAGAAGCCGCTCAAGGGTCTCCGAATCGGTGCCTGCCTGCATGTCACCACCGAAACCGCCAACCTGATGAAGACTCTCAAAGCCGGTGGTGCCGACGTCGCTCTGTGCGCGTCAAATCCGCTCTCGACGCAGGACGATGTGGCTGCCTCGCTCGTCAAGGACGACGGCATATCCGTCTACGCTGTCAGAGGTGAGAATCGGAAAGTCTACTACGATCACGTTTTCGCTGTTATCGACAGGAAACCGCATATCACGATGGATGACGGCTGCGATGTCGTGTCGACTCTGCACGCCAGGCGCAAAAACCTTCTGCCCGATGTCATGGGCGGGACCGAGGAAACCACAACCGGAGTCATTCGCCTGCGTGCAATGGAGAAAGACGGAGTTCTTGGATACCCGATTGTTGCCGTAAACGACTCGAACACCAAACATCTCTTCGACAACCGCTACGGTACCGGTCAGTCGACAATCGACGGCATCCTGCGTGCCACCAACTTCCTCATCGCCGGTTCGACATTCGTAGTGGCCGGGTACGGCTGGTGCGGACGCGGTGTGGCGATGAGAGCCCGCGGACTCGGCGCAAATGTTGTTGTGACCGAGATCAATCCGCTGAAAGCGCTCGAGGCCGTAATGGATGGCTTCCGGGTGATGCCCATGTCGCAGGCGGCACGGATCGGCGACGTTTTCGTTACGCTGACCGGCAATCTGCATGTCATCCGTCCGGAACATTTCAAGAAAATGAAGGACGGCGCGCTGGTATGCAACTCGGGGCATTTCAATGTCGAGCTCGATCTCGTCGGGTTGAAAAAAATGGCAAAGAAGATTCGCAACGTCCGTCCGCTCGTCGAGGAATACACCATCACCGGCGGCAAGAAAATCAACATCCTCGGTGATGGCCGTCTCATAAATCTCGCCGCCGCTGAAGGCCATCCCGCGATGGTTATGGATATGTCGTTCGCGAATCAGGCGCTCTCTGCCGAGTATCTCGCGAAGAACTACAAGAAGCTCGAGAACAAGGTCTACGGCGTGCCGGAGAAGATCGACTCCAACATCTCCAAGCTCAAGCTAAAATCCAAAGGCGCGAAGATCGATCGCCTGACCAAAGAACAGATCAAGTATCTGAGTTCGTGGCAGGAAGGGACATAGAGCAGGACTTCAATCAAGTTGTCGGGTTTCTGCGCTCGTTTCAAGCTAGTCCTCACCCGGCGTCTCGGCAAGCCTCGACTCTGGGTGAGCTACCCAGGGTGCGACTCTTTGTATCCACGATAGGTGAAACCCGGGTTTGAAACTCGGGCCACCCTGCCGGGGTTAGTACACCACTGTCATTCCCGCAAGGGTCTGCTGTAAAGCAGGCCCGCAAGCGGGAATCCAGTGCCCGGTTGATTCGAGAGGTGCATTCGCATGTAACAGGAGTCACGCCGCCACCTCGCGTCCACTCCTTTCCACGCGCCGTCGGGAACTCCTTCCCGACGAGAGCATTGGGTGAACCACCAGCAAACCAACGGAAAAAGCCTTGCCCGACGCCTCCCCATCCCTCAAATTGGATACCATAATCCACACCGAGAGAATAGCGGCAAGAGGGGCTTTGCGCTAACGACAAGTTGTACATACTCGCGCAGTGCACTTTCGAAACCGCAGATAGGTTAAGGAATCCGTTAGGGTGCCCCACAGCAAGGGCTTGTTGAGAAAGTCCGATTTTTTCAATCTTAGAGAGCTTGTTCACAGGTTGTGTCGATATTGAAGGGACGTTTCTCTTTCCGGGCAGATAGTGGCCAGTATTTCTTCCAATAGCCTCCAAAGGGCCTCAGACCGGCGTGGCCAGGGCATCATGACCTTGGTTTCGTCAAAGTCCGGCGCGGCCCGGGTTCTCAAACCCGGGTTTCTTTCTCGCGTCTCGCTCAAGCAGACGGCAGAACCACTGCGAGTTCTACTAAACTGAAACGGGGGAAAAGCCGTTGATCAACTACAAAATCTCGCGCCGCTCATTTTTCCTGAATCAAATCGCCAACCAACTAATCAAATTAGCAGAAGACATTAAGATAACCGGAGGCTGAACCGAGTATGAACACTGTCGTAATTCTTGCAATTGGAGCTGTAGGCGGAATTATCCTGACCGTTATCGCGATGAGGCTCCTCATGCCGAGCATGATGCTCAACACTCACGAGAGCCGGCACGATCTCTCAACGACTGTCAAGATGATAACCGACAATGCGACAAGCTCCGGGTGGCAGGTCCCTAAGGTGTATGATATCCAGAACAGCCTCAAAGAAGCGGGACATACCGATATGACCGAGTTGCGGGTCGTATCGCTATGTCAGCCGGATCACGCTTACTCGATCCTGCAGGATGACAACAATAAGATTGTATCGGGTATAATGCCCTGTCGGATCGGCGTTTACAAGACCGGCGACGGTAAAGTCATGGTCTCCCAGATGAACGTGGGGCTGGTCAGCAAATTCTTCGGCGGCAAGATTGCCGAGGTAATGGGCGAGGTATCCCGGCAGGAAGAAAAGATACTGGAAGGCGTAATTTCTAAGTGATATCCAACGCAATCTAATTGACAATTCCTCCTTTGCACTGCTAAATGTCCCCGGCGGAAATATTGGGGACATTTCTTATGAATGAGTATTACGATTCAAATCGCGAGATGTGGGACAGCCTCGCAGAACTGCACGCTAAAACCGAGTTCTATGACCTCTATGGGTTCCGTGCGGGGAAATCGATGCTCTATGATTTCGAGCTCGATGAGATCGGTGATGTCGCCGACAGATCACTCCTGCATCTGCAGTGCCACTTCGGTCTCGACACGATGTCGTTCGCGCGACTCGGCGCGGATGTCACCGGGGTCGATTTTTCGCCGAGAGCTATACAGATGGCGAAATCGATCGCGGAAGAGCTCTCAATCAATGCGCGTTTCGTAGAATCCGACATAGACAGCATGCCGGAGAAACTCGATGAATCGTACGATATTGTCTATACGTCCGGCGGGGTGCTCTGCTGGCTGCGGGAGCTTAAGAGCTGGGCGGAAGTCGCGGCGCGATATGTCAAACCGGGCGGTTTCTTCTACATCCGCGAATTCCATCCGATCGTGGGTATTTTCGATGACGAGAACCCGGCCGAGCCTGCGGTGCGATATTCGTATTTTCATCACACCGAGCCGTTGCGATTCGATGACCCGGGGTCATACGCCGACAAAACCGATAACACTGTTCGCACGAGCTTCGAATGGTCACATCCAATTTCAGAGGTGATTTGTGCGCTCATCGACGCAGGACTGACGATTGAGTTCTTTCACGAGCTCGACTTTACTACTTATCAGTCGCACCCGTGGCTAATCCAAGGCGAGGATGGTTTCTGGAGATATCCGAAAATGCGCGGCGGGATGCCGCTGATGTTTTCGATTAAGGCACGGAAACAGATATCTTAGTCTTCCTTCTTCTCAGATTCAACGACACTGAGTTCGCCGTGCTGATTGAAGATGCTCTAACCGGTTTCACACAAGGCCATAGACCTGCGCTCGATTGAGCGGACATTCATGGAACCTGACTGAGTAAATATTGCAGCCGAGAGCGATGCGCGGCTGTCTTTCCTGCAGTAAGGACTTGTTGAAAAAGGGTGGCAGTGAAGTTCGGTCAGGTCTGCTCGCCGAAGGAGGATGTGACCTGACCGTATAGCCGCATAGACAAAGGACGATTCGAAGCACGCCGGAACGCACGCGGACAATTGCCGGCGGTATCTGACGGAACTCGTACGAGTCGCTGTATCGAAAACCCGGCTACTTCTCCCTCGAGTAAACGCCGATCAGCTGGCCGCCGCCGAGAATGTGGCCCTGCATTGCACTCTCGAGCTGTTGTTTGGAGACTTTTCCCGTCAGGTCCAGCTTCGAATCGAGTGCGAAGATCTTGAAAACATAGCGGTGCGAACCGGACGGCGGGCATGGTCCGCCATAGCCGTAATTACCGAAATCGTTAACGCCGTGCCGGGCGCGATTGTTGAGGATCTCGGCATTGGCAATACCCTCCGGCAATCTTGTGGCTTCCACCGGAATGTTGAAGAGCACCCAGTGAACCCAGGTCTTGCCCGGAGCATCCGGATCATCGCAAATGATCGCGAGGGAGTTCGTTCCAGCCGGCACATTATCCCACGCCATCGGCGGGGAGATATTCTCACCATCGCACGTGTACTTGCTCGGTATCGGTTCGCTCTCCCCGAAAGCGGTACTCGTTAACTCAACTGCCATATTCGCCTCCTTGGCCTTATCATCAATATCAACATTCGTTTCTTCCCGATCGCTTCCGTTGCCACCGCAGGCAAAGATCGCGACAGCAATCAGCACACCAGTCAGAGCGTTGCAAATCTTCATCTCGCGCGTTCTCCCGATAGATATCCGCGCTTCTCGGATGACGGTGCAGGTTGACCCTCCGTTTTCGCTCGAATCATCAGTCCCTTATATAAGCATCAACTTCGATTTCTACAAGCATCTCGGGGCTGACCAGAGCCACAATTTGCACGAGTGTGGAAGCGGGCCTGATCTCGCCGAAAAACTCGCCGTGAGCTCGCCCAACCTGACTGGCATGCGCAATGTCGGTCACGTACATTCTCGTCCTCACGACGTGTCGCAGTTCCGCACCGGCATCGGAGAGCGCGCTTTCGATTCGCTTCAGGATGGCGACAGTCTGCCGGTATGCGTCACTCTTGTGCAACACCTCTCCTCGCTCGTCGACTGCGGTCGTACCGGAAACATGAATATGGTCACCGACACGAACCGCCCGGCTGTATCCAAATTTGGTCTCCCATTCCGATCCTGATGAGATATTCTCTCTACGGTCTGCCGTCATCGCATTCTCCAGTCCTTGATATCCTGGTCACCGTTAACATCACAAACAAGGTGCTGCCGATCAATGTTCATTATACTCCGGATTCCCAGATTGTGTCTGAATTGCCACATTGTACACAGCGCGGACGACGCTGATGCGCGATTCTCGAGGAATGACGGTCGCTTCATCCCGGCACGCTGGTTGCAATCGGTGTTATATCAGCAGATAGATCGAGACTGACGGCATTTCGGTTTGCACGCGGCACAAACAAACGGTATGTTTATGCAGTCAATCCAGTGTTCAGAGGGAGGAATCTGTGGGAATAGACGCAAAGTCAGCAAAGGGAAAACTCAGATCGCCGTCGGGTCAGACAATTCCATATGTCATAATTGCGATTCTGATTGTGATCATAGTAATCGGGTTGCTTCTCTACCAGGCCGACCGAGGCGGGGAAGGCACAGTCGAGATCGAACTGATCGATCCATCCGGAGAAATCGAGCGATCATCAAACCTGACCATAGTATTCGACAAACCTGTCGCGAAGGACTCGCTCATCAATGTGCTCATCGAAAACGATCTAATCAGATTCGATCCGGATATTCCCGGACGAGTTCAGTGGATATCCGAGAACCAACTGAGGTTTTATCCGGACAGACTGTTTTTACCGTCATCGGAATACAGGATAACCCTCGACAGGTCGAGGATATCGCATCTCGGTTACTCACTCAAAGGTAACAATCGGTTCAGTTTTCACACAAGCCGCCTATCGATAATTGGTTCTCACTTCACTTTCGACTACGATACTGAAGGGGGCGCGACAGCTTCCCTGACTGCGACGATAGAGTTTTCGTGTGAGGTTGATCCGGTTAGTGCACGCGACAACATAAGGCTCGAAAACGCAAACGGTAACAGCATCGATTTCCAAGTGGTAACACAGCAGCGGTCGGCGGTCATCAACATAATCGCTCGCGGAGTGGAGCGCGGAGAGAACGACAGCGAGATCCGGCTGATAGTAAAAAAGGACATCCGCTGTGCGGGAGGCAATCTCGGCTTGGCGAGCAAATATGAAACCTCTGCCGCCCTCGCGGGAAGAGGACGTCTGGTTGTGGAATCGCTCGAGGCGCTCTACACCCGCCCCGGAGAGCCGTTTCTGCGGCTGACATTCAATATTCCAATCAAGGTGGAGGGAATCGGGGGATACTTTAGTATCGACCCTGAAATCGATTTCCATGCCGAGCCGCACTACCGTTATGTTGACCTCAAGGCGGACTTCGAGAGCGGTGAGACGTACAAGGTCACAGTAGCAGAGGCACTGCGCGCGGTGGACGGTTCCACGCTCGATCGGCCCTTTCGAAGTGCGATCACTGTTGTCGAGAAGGAAGTACCTCCTCAGATCGATTTCGTGGGAGACGGATTCTACCTCGCGAGAAAGGGGAATATGCATGTCGGCCTCTCAACGATCAATATCGATTCGGTCGCGGTCGAAATCGATCAGGTATTCTCAAACAATCTAACCTACATGCTCAACAACGAAGATCCCGGCATCGACAGGCCGTATTACTATTCGCAGGTAAACCTGCCGAGCGTAGGCCGAAACATCGATGAATTCGTCGTGCAGGTAGACCGTCAGTTCAACAAGGAGGTCGTCACACCTCTGGATGTCAGCCATCTGTTCGAATCCGGCTACCGTGGCATGTTCAGAATCACGGCACGTCAATTCGAGCACCGCTGGAGATCGCAGGCAAGGTGGATTCTGGCAACTGATATTGGTTTACTTGCCAAGAAAACCGGAAATGACCTCTGGGTCTGGGCTAATTCGCTCAACAGTGTTGAGCCTCTGTCAGGAGTCCGAGTGACACTGGTCAGTCGCAATAACCAGAAGCTCGGCGTGAGGACCACAGGACGCGATGGATTGTTGATTTTCCGCAACATCGAGCAGTATTACGGCGAACGGGATCCCCACCTGTTGATCGCCGAACGTGATGACGACTTCTCGTTCCTCGAACTCGAACGACGAGTTATACCGACATCCGACTTCGATGTCGGCGGAATAGAGATAACCGGCGACGGTTACCGCTCACACATATATTATGAGCGAGATATCTATCGGCCGGGCGAGACAGTCAGTCTGGCTGCGATAGTCCGCGGGGCGTCGCTTGCGAGTCCGGAACCGTTGCCGCTGATGATCGCGGTGCGGGATCCGAGAAGTGTAGTCCTGTCCGAACAGCGAAAAATCCTCAACTCGCAGGGAATGGTCGAATTCGAAACGCAGATACCGGATTACGCCCTTACTGGCAGATACAATGTCAAGGTGAGCATCGGCAACGAAATACAGATAGGCAGTAGTGATTTCCTTGTCGAGGAATTCCTTCCGGATCGGATGAAGGTCAAGCTAACCACGGATGCCAAGGAGTACTCTGCGGGAGATTCTCTGAGAGCGAGAGTCGAGGCGTTGACCCTATTCGGACCGCCCGCCTCAGGAAGAAACGCCTCGGCTGTCATCGACATAGAAGACTATCCGTTCACCCCCGAAGCTTTTGCAGGTTTCACGTTTTTCGATTCACGCAAACAGTTCAAAAGCCAGAGATTCAAACTCGGTGATACCGTGCTTGATGAAGATGGCCTCGGCAGTTTCGAGTTTAAAATACCGGGCGGACTCGATCCACCTGCGTCGCTGCGCGGAATTGTGTCTTGCACAGTACTCGAACCGGGCGGCCGTGCTGTGACCGAATACGAGGGCGTGCGTATCCACCCACAGAGTGGTTATGTCGGCCTCCGCAAAACCGAGGAGGGCTACGCGGAACCCAACAAGCCGTCGCAGTTCGAGGCAGTGTTTCTCGACACGGACGGCATTCCAGTGTCCGAAAGAGAAATCAGTCTGAAAATTTTCCGGGTCTACTGGCAGACAATTCTCAGGCAGACGAGAGGCGGAGAATACCGTTATGAATCCGAGCGTATCGAAGATGAGGTCAAGTCGATGTCGCTCCAATCGCAAGCAGAACCTGTTGCCTTCAATTTCGTTCCGACCGACAACGGCAAGTACCGGATTGTGGCACGGGAAACCGAATCTGGAGCGTCGTCCGCGATCGAGTTCTACGCGTCAGGCTGGGGATATTCACCCTGGGCCATGGAATCTCCGGATCGTATCGAAATTGATTTCGACAAGGAAGAATACCGCTCCGGTGAGACCGCGCGAGTCCAGCTTCGAGCACCCTTCCCGGGACAAGCCCTCCTCACAATCGAACGCGACACGATCTATGAACAGCGCGTGCTGGAGATGTCGGAAAACACGGCAACGGTCGATGTTCCGGTGAATGCCGGCTATAAGCCAAATGTGTATGTTTCTGTGCACCTGATACGGTCAATTGAGGGCATCGACAAAGACACGCCGGTGCGCGCATTTGGTGCGGCTCCGTTACATGTCAGTGCGGCGGATCACAAGCTCGAAGTCTCTCTCGATCTTCCGGATGTGATCCGTCCAAAAACAACGCTTCCGATCGGGTTCAACGTCAGTAACGCGGGAGGCAAGAGTGTCCACCTGACTGTAGCTGCGGTCGACGAGGGGATTCTTCAACTCACCGATTTCGAGAATCCGGACCCGTTTGAGTATTTCTTCGCCAAACGACGTCTCTCTGTCGAGACCATGGACCTCTACGGCATGATTCTGCCGGAAATTGAGCCATCGCAGAGTTCACCGGGCGGAGATGTCGAGGCGGCGCGGAAGCGCCATCTGACCCCAGGCGCAGTGCGGCGAGTGAAACCGGTCTCGTACTGGTCCGGCATAGTTCAGACCGATGAGCGCGGCTTTGGTTCTGTGAAGTATGACGTTCCGCAATTCAATGGCAAACTGCGAATTATGGCCGTAGCGGTTCAGGACAACAGATTCGGAGGAGCGGACGGCGAGGTCATAGTCCGCGATCCGATCGTGCTGACGCCCACATTTCCTAGATTCATAGCCCCAACGGATTCGTTCACAGTCCCGATCAGCGTGTTCAACGGCACGGGCAAAAGCGCCATCGTCGATTTGCGACTTACCGCCGACGGACCCGTGCGGCTCATCGACAGCAATTTCGCGATCGATCTCGCGGACGAAGAGGAGCGCGCGGCATATTTTCGAGTGGAGGCAGAGAATGCGCTCGGAAAAGCATCGTTCAAAATCAGGGCTACAGCGCCGGGAGTCTCAACCGAATACTCAGTAGACATTCCTGTGAGAGCACCGGTACCGTACGAAACATACTACGGCTCGGGATCGATCCAGGAGGGCGAGACTGTATCTTTCATGTATCCATCGAACATCATTCCAGGTACGGACACTCATCACCTGATGATCTCATCTCTCCCCACCGTTCGTTTCGCGAAGAGCCTTCAGTATTTGCTTCGATATCCGCACGGCTGTCTCGAGCAGACTGTGTCGCGGGCATTCCCGCTGTTGTACTTCGATGAAATTGCGAAAGCCGCGGAACCTGACCTGTTCGAAACAAACAGCGCGGATTACTACGTCGAGGAAGCAATTCGTAAGGTCGAAAATCTGCAGTCTAATTCAGGAGACTTCTCATTCTGGCCTGCCACCGACTATCAAAATGACTGGGCGACTGTCTACGCAACTCATTTTCTTATAGAGGCACGAAAAAGGAACTTCACGGTTTCGGATCGTGTGTACAAGCGCGCTACGGGGGCAGTCGAAAGACTCTCGAATGCGGCGAGAAACGTAGACGGACGCTCGCTCACGGTAAACGTCTACGCCTGCTATGCTCTCGCGCTTGCGGGTGAGCCGAATCGAAGCAGGATGCACTACCTGAAGGATAACCTGCTCGACAAGCTGGTTCTCTACTCACGCTATCAGCTCGCCGGGGCGTTTGCGCTGTCGGGTGACGAGCCAACGGCCCGGGAGCTTCTACCGAAACGAGCGAATGTAGCCTTCACCGATGAGGAACGCGAATCGGGCGGCGTCTTCAACTCACCGACACGCGCCCGAGCGATTGCCCTCGAAGTGCTTCTCCGGATCGACGCGAGAAGTCCGATCATTCCTGGGCTGATATCCGAACTTACCCGAAGCGCGACCGATCTCGGTCGCTGGTACTCCACGCAGGACAATGCCTTCGCGCTGATGGCACTCGGCAAAGCGCTCGAAACTCAGGAAGAGACGGACTTCCAGGGGACGGTCGTAATAGGCGGTGAAGCGCACGCGTTCGATGAGACAGGCTTGTCACTTACCTCAGATCACTATATGGGCGACTCTGTGACAATCACGATCGACGGAAGCGGCACAGCTTATTACTATTGGCGAACCGACGGGCTCCCATCCGACCTGAATATCCGCGAGTACGACAATGACATCGTTGTCAGGCGCGTCTATCGGGACGAGAACGGCAATGCGATCACCGGCGGCAGATTCGAGCAGGGCGACCTGGTGATTGTGGATGTCTATCTCAAGGCTCCAAATGAGCCGCTGAGCAATGTCGCAGTCGTGGAAGTGCTGCCATCCGGCTTTGAAATAGAGAATCCGCGCCTGAGATCGAGCCAACAGATGAAATGGATCGGTCGGAATACTTACAAACCGCAATACACGGACATTCGCGACGATCGCCTGATTCTGTACGGTGAGCTGGCCCAGGGTAAGGACGAGCATTTCTACTACGCCGTTCGGGCTGTGACGGCCGGCGAGTTCATACTTCCGCCGATTCGAGCGGAGGCAATGTATGCCCCGATGAAAGCATCGGTGGCGTCATCGGGACAGATTACAATCGTTCAGCCGAAGAGAGGAGACTGAAATGGCGGAGATAAAGATTGAACGCAATCCGACAGATCAGCAGCTAAAAGACGCTGGTGTATTCGAGTGGCCCATATGGGAGAAGGAGAAGAGCGAATTCCCATGGTCGTATGACGAGGCGGAGACCTGCTTCTTCCTCGAGGGCAGGGTGATTGTCACGCCGGACGGTGGCAAGCCGACCGAGATGGGCAAGGGCGACCTGGTCACATTTCCAAAGGGTATGTCCTGCCGCTGGAACATCCTCGAGGATGTCCGCAAACACTACACATTCGGATAGAGGGTCATGCGGGCAAGCTCCTTCAAAAAACTTCGGCCGGCGCTACTTTCGGTATTCGCGCTTCTGTCGGCGATTCTCATCCTTGATCTCGCATTCCCGCTGCCGGAGGACCGCCTCTACCCGGATTCATCACTGATCGTACAGGATCGGCATGGAAAGATCATGCGTGTCTTCCTTGCGCCCGATGAGATGTGGCGGATGCGCATGGGAAGTGATGAGCTGTCGCCTGCACTGATCGATGCAGTCCTCCAGTACGAAGACCGCTACTTCCGCCATCATCCGGGAGTCAATCCGTTCTCGGTATTCCGCGCTGCATGGGTCGATCTCCGAGCGGGATCGTATCTCCTTGGAGCCTCGACCATCACAATGCAAGTTGCGCGACTGATCGAACCCAGGGAACGCACGATTTTGGCCAAATTCAAGGAGGTGCTGCGGGCGCTCCAGCTTGAGCTGCACTACTCCAAGGATGATATTCTCGCGTTCTATTTCGACCTCGCGCCGTACGGAGGAAACATTGTCGGAGTCAAGGCGGCGTCATACATCTATTTCAACAAGCCTCCCGCCGCTCTCTCATATGGTGAGGCCGCACTTCTGGCGGCATTGCCAAAATCGCCCAATACTCTGAGACCCGATCTTCAGTGCGCCAACGCCGAAAAGGCTCGCCGAAACTTATTGCAGATTCTGCAGTCTCGCGGGAGAATCTCACATAGGCAGTTGGAGGAGGCGCTGTCAGAACCGATACCGTGCAGACGGACCGAGTTGCCATTCGAGATTCCGCATCTCTCGACCGACCTCGCGCTGGAAAATCCGGAAGCTGTCGTTCTCGAGACCACGGTTGACGCTCGGCTGCAGAGTCTCTGTGAAAGGCTGCTGAAAGCCGGGCTTGATCCCTTATTATCACATGGTATCGAAAATGGCGCGGTGGTTGTCATAGACAACGAAAGCCGGGACGTCCTTGCACTGGTTGGCTCGCGCGAATTCGACGATAGCGAAGCGGAAGGGCAGGTCAACGGCGCCCGTGCACCGCGATCGCCCGGCTCAGCACTGAAACCGTTCATCTATGCCCTCGCCCTCGACCGTGGCTTGATTTCCGAGAAGAGCATTCTCTTCGATGTCCCCGTCGACTATTCCGGCTATTCGCCTGAGAATTACGATGGGCTGTTCAACGGTCCCGTCACCGCACGAGGCGCCCTGATACGATCACTGAATGTGCCGGCGGTGCGGCTCGAAGACGCTGTCGGCGTGTCGCGTTTCTATCGGCTTTTGAAGGATGCCGGGGTTAGATCACTCGACAAGAATTTCGAGCATTACGGGCTGTCGCTCATCCTCGGCGGCGGTGAAATCACGCTCATCGAGCTGACTAACCTCTATGCCGGACTCGCAAAAGGCGGCCGTTTCGCAAGTCCGAGATTTCTCCTCACCGAGGAACCCTCGCCGGATAGACAGCTTCTGTCCGCAGAATCGGCTTATATTGTAACAGACATTTTGACCGACTTGAGACGACCGGACCTGCCGTCCGTTTGGGACTGGTCTGTCGATATGCCGAAAGTAGCGTGGAAAACCGGTACATCGTACGGTCGGAGGGACGCATGGAGCGTTGGGTTCACAACGCACTACACGGTCGGCGTATGGGTCGGCAATTTCGATGGCACAGGTGTGCCGGAACTGGTCGGAGCGGAAGCGGCCGCGCCGATTCTGTTTTCGATCATCACCACTCTCGAAAAGAGCAGGTCATCGACATGGTTTGAAGCACCGGACGGACTCGATCGTCGCCGAGTCTGCGCGGCGAGCGGGCATATCTGTACTGACCTGTGCAGCTCGACAACTGGCGAATACTACATCCCCGGTGTCTCACCGTCGAGATTTTGCGAGGTTCATCAAACCGTGTTCGTGGATACATCCACCGGATACCGGCTTTGCTCCAAAAGCGGCCGGAATGAGCACACGCAAGAGATCATCTGTGAAATATGGCCGCCGGAAGTCGCCAGTTTTCTTCGGGAAAACGGTCACTCGATCCAGCCGGTACCAACGCTCAGCCCCGAATGCACCCGTATCGTTGACAATCATCCGCCGATGATCAAATCACCGTCAGATGGTGTCGAGTATCGAATTCGGGCCGGCATAGATACAGAATACCAGAAAATCCTCCTCAAAGCGTCAGTCTCGAATTCAACGAACAGAATTTACTGGTTCCTCGACGAGGAGCTGATTCACTCCGGCTCCGCCTCCGATCGTGTATTTATCGATCCAACACCCGGATATCACAGCCTCGTATGTATAGATAAGGAAGGTAGGTCGACAGAGGTTGTATTCTCCGTAACACACTGACGGGTTTCAAATTGGGGATTACTGCGCAATTCCGAATCAGACCGGCTCGGCACCCTCTTATGCCTTGCCAAAATCTACATTTGGGCTATATTACGGGAAGTACTTCATCTACGTTTACCATCCGAAATATCGGAATCTTTGATATAGCATCATACGAGAGATAGGAGAGTGAATGAAACCCGCCAGACTGCTACTGCTTTCACTCGGCATTCTAATCGCATGTTCCGCATTGCTTTACGCTGCCGAGGAGGATATCTACCATCCTGAATCGATTGGGCTGACTCCGGAAGAGATGACCCGTCTCGATGAAATCGGAATCATGCATGAGCGAACCGATCCTCCCACCGGGGGATTTATACGAAATCCGGCCGAGTGGGAACCCTCCGAGGGCGTGATTATCCGCTGGCCGCTCGGAATACCCTATGACTTGATAGCCGAGTATTCGAATACAGTAACCGTATGGACGATCTGCGGCTCAGCATCATCCCAGCAGAACGCAGAGAGCGCCTACCAGTCAAACGGCGTGAACATGGACAACTGCGAGTGGATAATCGCCTCCACAAATACATACTGGACAAGGGATTACGGTCCATGGTTCATCTTCAGCGACGAGTCCATGGAGATTGTCGATCATATCTATAACCGCCCGCGTCCGCAGGATGATCTGATTCCATCGGTAGTCGGCTCACTCTGGGGCATGTCCGTTTATGGTATGGACCTGACTACAACAGGCGGGAATCATATGTCGGACGGACTCGGCGTATCGATGTCGACCGAGCTCGTTTACAACGAGAACCCAAGCCTGACAGATGCAGAAGTTGACTCTATCATGCTCGAGTATCTCGGTAACCAGTACGAGGTTTTGGACTACATCGAGTACAGCGGAATTCACCACATCGACTGCTGGGCGAAATTCCTGAATCCCACGACAGTTCTCGTGAAGGATGTACCGTCCGGCGACTACAGCCACGACCTCCTGAACGATCGCGCGGATCAGCTTTCCCAGATGACGTCATCGTGGGGGGAGCCGTACACTGTCGTGCGTGTCTACTGCCCGTACGGCACCGCTTATACGAATTCGATAATTCTCAACGACAAGGTTTTCGTGCCGACTTTCAACTCATCGTGGGATGCGGTAGCTCTTCAGACGTACGAGGACGCTATGCCCGGTTACGAGGTGATCGGCTTCGACGGCTCATGGCTCGATGATGACGCCATACACTGCCGTGCGATGGGAGTACCGGATCGCGAGATGCTCCGGGTGCATCACGTTCCCCTGCAGGATACCGAGGACACGCTGAGCGTGCGCCACCTTCAGGTTGTCATTCAGGACTGTTCGCAGACCGGCCTGATTACAGATTCGCTTAAGGTGTACTACAGCATAGACGGTGGAGCGTACACCTCGATGCTCCTGTCGGCAACGGCTCATCCGGACACATTCGAGGCATACCTTCCAGTACAGTCACTTGGCACGACTGTCAACTATTTCGTCAAAGCAGCCGACAATTCAGGACGAGTCGAGACGCATCCATTCATCGGCGAGGCATGGGCGCATGAGTACGAGGTACTACTCGTCAATGACCCGCCGCAGTTCGTCGCAATAAATCCGCAGACGGTGATCGAGGGTGATTCCCTGCATTTCCGCGTGACTGCCTCCGATCCGGACGGCACCATACCGGCTCTGAGCGCCTTGAATCTACCGACGAACTCCGTGTTCGAGGACAACGGAGACGGCACTGGTGACTTCTCGTTCACACCGACATACGCGCAGGCCGGTAGTTACTATCCAAAGTTTGTCGCTACGGACGGTTTCGAGGATGACACGATTACAGTTACTATAACCGTGCAGAATGTCAACCTGCCTCCGACGATGGATGAGATTGCCGATAAGGAAGTGGACGAGGGCCAGACGCTCAGCTTCTATGTCTTCTCCGATGATCCCGACGGAACCGATCCGGAGTTGACATGCTTGAATATGCCGGACAACGCAACGTTCAATGACTATGGCAACAGCACCGGGCGTTTTGTGTTCAATCCCGACTATTTCCAGGAAGGGCTGTACTCCGTCATGTTTATCGCGGATGACGGCGAATATGCAGATACGCAATATGCTGATATAACCGTGAACGACGTCAACCTGCCTGTTACGGTTGTCGAGCCCGACACGATGTTCTGCCGTAATACTGAGACATTCGCATACTCCCCGGAGATAATCGACGCCGATGATACGGTTTTCACGATCACATACAGCGGTTATCCGGGATGGATATCGGTCGTGAATGACACACTAACCGGCGTGGCGCCCGACCTGTATGAGGTATTGACGATAGGCGTGACAGTCGCAGACGAGGCATCGTCCGACAGCACAGATTTCAACCTGTTCGTATACACATGCGGGAATGTCAACGGCAACGGCGGTATTGACATAGACGATATCGTCATGCTCATCAACTATGTCTTCACCAGCGGAACAGCGCCGTACCCGGTCGAGGCAGGAAATTCCAACTGTGTCGGAGGAATCGATATCGATGACGTGGTTCATCTGATAGCGTATGTCTTCGGCGGCGGCCCGGCACCCTGCTCTGAATGCCCGTAGCATTTACGGTCAGGTAAGAGTGCAAATAGAAACGCGCAGGTCATTACGGCCTGCGCGTTTTTGTTTGCTCTTTGTTCATTCGCATCTAAAACTGCGCTCTTAGTGCGTCCGCTAACTTGTTTGCAGCCTCCGTCAATTGCTCTTCCGTGTGAGCCGAACTCACGAACATCACTTCATATCCCGATGGCGGCAGATATATCCCCTGTTCGAGGATCGAATTGTACGCTCTATTGTATTTGTCTATTCCCGCTGACTCGATGTCGAATGCGCTCCGCGGTGCTTTCTCCTGCAGCGCGATCCAGACTATCGAACCGGCCCGGATCACGCTTGCGTCTGCGTCCGACAGAGCATCAGTCAGCGCATCGGCAAATGCCGACGAGGTATTCTCTACCTTGGAGTGGACATCCTCAGACTCAATCACTTCGAGAGTGGCGAGTCCGGCGGTCATTGCAACCGGATTCGCGGAAAGCGTTCCCGCCTGGTAGACTGCGCCGTTTGGCGCGAGGACATCCATGATCTCACGTTTTCCACCGAAAGCTCCGACTGGCATCCCGCCGCCGATCACCTTACCGTATGTCACAAGATCCGGCTCGATCTCATACAGTGCGGAAGCTCCGCCCCATCCGATTCTAAAGCCCGAAATCACCTCATCGAATATCAGAAGCGATTCATACTTGTTCGTAATGTCTCTCAGAAATCGGAGATAGTCCGGGCGCTGATTCAGAAGACCGTTATTCGCCGGAATTGGCTCAATCAGTATCGCCGCGATATCCTCGCCGAACTCCTCGAACAGTCTCTGCACCGCCTCCTCGTCATCGAGTTCCGCAACGAGCGTGTGCTTCGCAAAATCCTCCGGTACTCCTTTCGATGACGGTGTCCCGAAAGTGGCAAGGCCGGAACCGGCGGAAACGAGCAGATAGTCGGTGTGGCCGTGGTAGCAGCCGGCGAACTTGACAATCTTGTCTTTGCCGGTATAGCCGCGCGCTACGCGCACCGCAGACATGACCGCTTCCGTACCGGAAGACACGAATCGCACGGTGTCCACTGCATCGACTTTCAAGCAGATCAGCTCGGCGAGTTTGACCTCAGCTTCGGTAGCGGTACCGAATGTCATTCCCCGATCGACCGCTGCTTTGACCGCCTCGATAACTTTCGGGTGCGCATGCCCGAGTATCAGCGGTCCCCACGACGAGCAGAGATCGAGATACCGATTGCCATCAGCATCGAAAATGTACGCTCCATCGCCTCTTTCAATTACCAGGGGATCGCCGCCCACAGCCTTGAATGCCCGAACGGGTGAAGAAACACCGCCCGGAATGACTTTCTTCGCTCTTTCGAATATCTTGGCTGACTTATCGCGTGTGCTCATCAAGCCACCTCTCTTTGAGAATGTCTCTTAGATGATAGGTGAGAATTATGTCCGCCCCGGCCCGTGTAATCGCCGCCAGGTTTTCGAGCACTATCGCCTTTTCATCGACCAGCCCCTGCTTCGCCGCAAGCTTTATCATCGAGTACTCGCCCGAGACATTGTACGCTGCGACCGGAAGCTCGAATTCGGACCGAACAGCGGATATGACATCGAGATACGCCAGCGCGGGCTTGACCATCACTATATCCGCACCCTCCTCGATATCGAGCTCGACCTCTTTGATCGCTTCGCGCACATTACGGTGATCCATCTGGTAGCTTTTGCGATCGCCATATTGTGGCGCGGACTCGGCGGCATCGCGAAACGGCCCATAGTATGCGGAAGCGTACTTCGATGAATACGCCATGATGATCGTATCCGTGAAACCCTCCGCGTCGAGTCCGTCGCGAATCGCTCCAATACGACCATCCATCATATCGGATGGAGCCACGCAATCGCAGCCGGACCCTGCGAGATCCACCGCCATCTGAGTCAAAACCGGAAGCGTGGCATCATTGTCGATTTTGCCTTTTGTGACAATGCCGCAGTGACCGGTGTCGGTATATGCACAGAGGCATACGTCGGCGGAAATGAACATATCCTCAGCGAATTTGTCCTTAAGCAGCTTGATCGCACGGTTCACGACATTGTCATCACCGAATGCGGATGAGGCCCCGGCGTCCTTGTTGTCCGGCACACCGAATAGCATGATATTGTCGATCCCGATTTCGAAATCCTGCGAAACAGATTTCAAAAGAGAATCCGGCGATTCCCGGAATATGCCCGGCATCGATTCGATTTCATGCTTGATCTTTACACCATCACAGACGAAATACGGTTGTATCAGACCGGACTTTCTGATCTGCGTTTCGGCCACGAGATTTCGAATCAACCGGTTCCGTCTAAGACGGCGCGGTCTGTATATCATGTCATCCATTGTCTCCTCCGATTCAAACTGCGTAAAGTAAGATAATCAACCCGATTTCAACTTTGAATGCGCTTGATCTATCATATCTTCAGCCCTGGTTCCGCTGACCGACACCCTCCGCACCGCGCTCCAGTTGTCCTCCTCGCCGATCCCGAGCACTGCCAGAAGCGACATCTTGTCTCCATCGATTGAAGATATCGCACCGAACGGCATCCGACAACCCCCACCAACCTTGCGGAGAAGCCCTCGCTCGAGGCGCACCTGCGATTCGACCTCCGGTTCATTCAGCTTTGAGACAACACTCTCGATGTCAGTATCATCTGTTCTCATCTGTATCGCGAGCACTCCCTGAGCGGGCGCGGGTACAACAATGTCCGTATCAACGATGTTCGCTATGAGATCATCGAGTTCGAGCTCAAGTCGTTTCAGGCCCGCGTACGCAGCGACTATCGCGTCATACCGCCCGTCACGCAGTTTCCGGACTCTCGTCGGGACATTTCCGCGAAGATCTCTCAGCTTCACGTCTTTCATGATATCGCGAATCTGACAGCGGCGTCGAGCCGATGACGACCCCACTGTCGAACCGGGCGATAACTCGAGTGGTGCGGATTTGTCATGAGCACTCGGACGAATAAGAACAACCTCCCTCGGGTCCTCACGACTGCACATTGCGGCGATCTTCAAACCTTCAGGATCGATGGTCTCGAGGTCTTTCATCGAGTGCACCGCGATATCGATCTCCCCGGAGAGCAGGGCCGACTCGATCTCCTTGGTGAAGAAACCCTGTCCCTTCATCTCTGAGAATGGGGACACTTTGTCCTTATCGCCGGCAGTACGGATCATCTTCAGCTCGGTCGGTATGTCTGTCAGCTTTGTCAGCTTCTCGAGAATGTGCCCCGCCTGCCACATCGCAAGCTTTGATCCTCTCGTTCCAACGACAATCTTACGCATCGGTCTCCTTCTCAGTTATATGCCAATAAAACAAAGCAACGCGCTCGCTGCAAGCTGTGCGCAATAACGGAGATCATGAACATGGAAAATATTTCCCGCGTGGACGGAGAAAATCTCGGCTCACAGCGATAGCCGACT
The DNA here is from genome assembly GCA_964415885.1 of uncultured Ignavibacteria bacterium. Classification (GTDB taxonomy): domain Bacteria; phylum Zixibacteria; class MSB-5A5; order JAABVY01; family JAHJOQ01; genus CAYQCE01. Next base: position 39,200 of record CAYQCE010000010.1, on the reverse strand, counting down.
ATCATCATGCGTTGTAACAGACTGCAGTGCAAGCGTCTAACAATCGGATGCTCAAGGCATGGACTTTGCTGCTCTATCTCTGGGGCACTATCGAAAGGACGGGAATAAAGCGAATGCGCTATACACTTGTTATGCTGTCGCTCCTTCTTATTGGAACGGCACCGTATTCTTCGGTAAATGGTCAGACTCTGCCTCTCGATTCCGATTTCCGCTCATTCGAGTATTCATTAGTCGAACGATTGTTCAATCTGTACAGTTCCGGCGAGGTTTTCGAAAACACGAAGCCGTTCAGCGTAGCTGAGATAGATTCCTTCCTCGCCGACATTGACGACATAGACTACGGACTTCAAACAGAAGTCGATCATCGTCTGGCGGACTATATGCGCTCCTCGATACGCGAATACCGCGGCCGCATATTGATGCCGAGCATGAATGCGGGCATTTCGACGGTGGGCAACCTGCGTGAGGGTTCGCCGACCAACTCGATCGAGACATTCTCAGGACATTTGTTTTGGAAGCCAAGCGACAACATAACCGCCGTCTCGAGCTTCTCGCTCGACGAGTCACTCGCGAACGACCCAGACTTCAGCGGCAAGGTCTGGAGAGGACTTGCCGGACGAATAGACTACGCTTATCTCGAATTCGGATTCTCTCATCTGACACTGACATTCGGTCGCGACAAAGCCAAATGGGGACCGGGCAGACGCGGAAATCTGCTGCTGTCATCGAATTCGGAGTCGATGGACATGCTTAAGATGACAGGAAGATGGGGACCACTGCGCTACTCGACCGTAACAGCCGTTCTCGACCCGTACCATACACTCATCAACTATGGCGACTCGACAGCCCCCGCGCGGATCAACCGCTACTTGTCCGCGCATCGACTCGAAATCAAACCGATCGATATGTTGTCCGTCGGTCTATCCGAATCGGTCGTCTACGGCGGCGTGGGACGGCAGATCGAATTTTACTACACGAATCCACTGACGTGGTATCACGGCGAGCAACTTAACAAGAACAACGAGGATAACACATTTATCTCACTGGATTTCAGTTTCAGGCCCAGGCGAGGAGTGTTGATATACGGCGAGTTCCTCGTGGATGATTTCCAGATCGAGAAAGAAACCAAGGGCGATGACGAACCGAACGAGCTCGGATATGTTGGCGGCTTCTTTGTTTCCGATCCAATCGCGGAATCCGGCGTAGATATCTCATTCGAATACGCACGAATCAACAACTGGACTTACAATCAGGGCAGAAATCAGAATCGATACCTGAATAACGGCAAACTGATCGGCCATCCACTCGGTCCGGATCGGGAAAGCATCTATCTCTCAGCACGCAAATGGTTCGGCTTCGGTGGATGGATCGGCGCATCTTACGAGCGTCAGAATGCAGGCGAAGGTAATGTGCTGGATGACTGGACCAGGCCCTGGCTGTTCTCGGCGGGGACATACAGCGAGAAATTCCCGACCGGAGTGGTGGAAACACGCGATATATATGGTGTCTCGGCGCTACTTTTCGGAATCAGCAATGTCCGGATAAACGTCGATGGATTCTACACCGACGCGAGGAACATCGGCAATGTCGAGGGCGAAGATGACTCGTATTTCGAAGGCAGACTGACCCTGACCGCATCAGCAAGAATATTCTGACACACTATCTCTTGAATCCGTCCGCTTTCTGGCGGGCGGCATCCTTCCTCTCGTAGAAACTCTTGATAATCCCCCATGCCTCAGCCGCGGTATCAGCATACTCGAACAGCTCTGCATCCTCGGGATCAATCACGCCCTGATCCACCATATAGTCGAAATCAACCATCTTCTTCCAGTACTCGGTGCCAAACAGAATGATCGGCAGCGGCTTGACCTTCTTCGTCTGAACGAGAGTGAGCGCCTCGAACAGCTCATCGAGGGTACCAAATCCGCCGGGGAACGAGACGAGCGCTTTGGCTCTGAGCAAAAAATGCATCTTGCGGATCGCGAAGTACCTGAATTGAAAACAGAGATCGCGCGTAATGTACCGATTCGGGTGCTGCTCCATCGGAAGTGTGATGTTCAGGCCGATTGACACCGCACGCGACTCGTATGCACCTCTGTTCGCGGCCTCCATGATACCCGGCCCGCCGCCGGTTATGATCACATACTCACGCTTGACCGGCTTCTGCTTCTCGCTTGAGACAATAGCGGCGAACTTGCGGGCCTCATCATAGTACGGTGCCTTTTTGAGGACATTCTTTGCTACTTTCAGCTTGTGCTTCAACTTTTCGTTGTCAGGCGATCTCTCGAGTTTCTTCTCGAGCTGCTTAACCTGTCGCTCCGCTTTGCTCTTTTCTATGATTCGGGTACCGCCAAAAACCACAATTGTCGACTTGATATTGTGCTCCGTCAGAAGCAACTCCGGTTTCATCAGCTCGAGCTGAAGCCTAACCGGACGAAGCTCATCCCTGTCAAGCAGATCAATGTCCTGATGCGCCATCACATACGACGGGCACTCATCCCACCAGTTCAGTCTCTGTTTCTTCTTCTTCTCTCTAAATTCCGCCATCAGTTCTCCAGACGCAGTTTCATATTGTGAGTCGGTATTTTACGGAAATTGTTGATGTGAGGCAAGCAGGATGACAGCGGGCAGTGGAACTCGGAACCTAAAAGCTACCCCCCTTCGTGGGGCTTGTTGAAAAACCCTGCGGCCTCATGCAGAGCTGTCATCGCGAGGAGTCCCGCAAGAGCGGGACGACGCCGCGATCTCATAGTCAGGCAATACTATACGGCTGCTTTGAGATTGCCACGCTCGCTACGCTCACTCGCAAAGACTGAGGTTTTGAGGTTTCTCAACAGGCCCCTTCGCGGGAATGACACGACCACACTTGCGTCTTAGAAGACCGTTTCGTGATCCGCGTCTGTCCTCGCGAGCAACTACCTATGAAACCCGGGCCCCTGCAAGACAATACGAACAAGTCGCCTAAGCAAGAGTATCGGTCTTTGGGTTTCAAGATTCTCAGACTGTCAGATAGACGAGCAAGACCCCGGCGACAAGCCGAGGCCTTTTCCCGGAAGCTGTAGTCAGCGTTTGCTATGCTGCTTCTCGAGTGCGGATGCCTTGGAGATCAAATCGATCAATTCTATCACGTCCGCGTCACCCTGCAAACCGTTCGAGATCGACAGAGCGTAGTTCAGCAGATTCGATACCTCTGATCCGCGCGCCCAGTAGCTCTCGCGCAGAATCTCGGCGAATTCTGCGGCTACCGCGGCGAGGCGGAACTGCGGTGTCTGAGCGCTGAACTGACCATCTATCACGCTGACGTCGATCTTCCGGCTGATCTCGGTGACTTCGTCCGTCACTGGATCCTTGAACCGTATCGCGATTGAGCCGACTGGACCGCGGGCGCCATCCTTCAAACGCACCTCATACAGCGCGGTGCAGGAATGCCCCGAACCGATCTCGCCGCCGTCAACCGTGTCATCACGGAAATCCTCGTCCTTGACATCACGGTTCTCGAATCCGAGCAGACGGTACCGATCAACCTTGAGAGGATCGAACTCCACCTGAATCTTCACATCCTTCGCGACCACTTCAAGGGCTCCGGTGAGGTTGTCCACGAAGATCTTGCGGGCATCCTCGATATTGTCGACATAGGCGTAGTAACCGTTCCCCCTGTTGCCGAGCTTCTCAAGCAGCACGTCGTTGTAATTGGCCATGCCAAATCCAATCGACGATAGCGTGATGCCTCGCTTGACGCTCTTCTCGATCCGTTTAAGAATGTCATCGGCACCGGTCTGCCCGACATTGGCGACACCGTCGGAGCAGAGGATGATCCGATTGATCGCGCCTTCTCGGAAGCTCCTCTCCGCCATTTGATAACCGATCGTAATGCCCTCTTCGGCAAAGGTAGAACCACCGGATACGAGCTGTTCGATCGCGCCGATGATCCGTTCTTTGTTACTGACTGATGTATGCTCGAGCACGACACTTCCACGAGAACCGTAAACCGCAATTCCAACGAGATCATCCGGCCGAAGCTGATCGACGAGCATCCGGAGTGCGCGCTTGACCAGGCCGAGACGATCCTCGCGACCCATCGAACCGGATACGTCGATGACAAATGTGAGTACTGCGGGTCTTCTGTTCTCGGGTGAGATCACTCGTCCTTTAATCCCGAATCCAAGCAGCTTGTAATTGGCGCCGAACGGTGATTTGGAACCGTCGACATACAGCTCGAATGCATCATGTCGAGGGGGATCGTAGCCATAGGCAAAGTGGTTTACGAATTCCTCCACACGCACAGCATCTTTCGGCGGAAGGATACCATTGTGGAGGTACGCACGCGTCATGACATACGATGCATCGTCGACATCCACGGCGAAAGTCGACAGCCGGTCATCTTCTGTGGAAACGAACGGGTTGACGCCGTAGTTTTCGAAGAACATAGCATCGACCGGTTCGCCATTCGGCGGAGTAGTGCCGCCATGCGCGGGTGGATAACCGGATTCATCATTGATGCAGCCGCCGACAGTGAACGGTTGCGGTGCAGATCTGCCGCCACGGATGTGGAGCTTTTCCGATCCTTGAGTCTTGATTGTTCCGCTAAGCAGGGAATTTGATGTCGGCTTTCCCGCCTCCATCAGATCGCGTTCAGATGTAACCCGCTTTATGATCTCAGATTCCAACGCAACCCGCCCAAGCCTGACTTCGATCTCGATGGTGTCGTTCCACGTTATCTCCAGGCTGTCAATCTCCTTTGTCTTGAATCCGACATGTCGAATCTGAACGGAGTAGACTCCCGGTGGCACATTCAGTATCATAAACTCTCCGTTCGGATCGGTCAGATCGCCCAGCGTGGTCCCCACAACCTGAACTGCGGCACTCGGGAGCGGCTTTCCGGTGCTGTCGTCCAGAACAACGCCCTTTATCACGCCCGTATTCCCGGCCATCACCCAGCTTCCGAGTGACAGTACGATCAGGCATGCCCCCACAGTCATCAGCCCAACCACAGCATCAAGTTTTTGCTTCTTCATCATTGCACCTCCGTAGATAGCCCACTTATCAGTCGGCGAGTTCAGGTCCCAAGTTCCATCCCGCTATCCGCACGGATTGTCTGTCGGTTGCGTATCAGACAATCGAGCCGATGGCTTATTCCCTGGAATTCTCGATCGCCAAGCCGAATTGAAGCATTTAGCCCTCAAGGAGGATATGAGAGTCCATGAAGTCCCCCCTTTAGCCCGTGCCCTCGTTTCACAAGGGAACGTATTGCGTCACAACAGATTTCGTTCGTTAAGCCAAATCAAGAAAAGCTCCGTCATCCCGATAAACTAAGAGAATGGCTGCCCGGCAGAGGGGACAAAAAAACAGACACAGATTGAGACTGTTTACGAATGGAATCCAGGCTACGCAAGAAGAAATCTCCCGATCAGAGTCAGACCGATGGCAAAGCACAGGACGTCTTTCTCGATATGGCGTCGCTGCTTCTGCACGATCTCGAGGGACCGATCGCGTCGATGAGAAGCATCCTCCGCCTCCTCGAGAACAACCGGTACGACTCGAGCAAGGAATTACATCAGCGTCTCGTGGCGAGCACGAAGATGGCGCTGCAGCGCGCGGAGACGATTCTTCAGGACGTGATGGCCGCGGCCAAGGCCGAGCATGTTGGCCTGCCTGTCGAAATCGAGAAATTCGACATAGCGCCGCTGCTGAATGAGACAATTCTGATGGCATCCGGGTTCGCGGCGGAAAACGACACATCGATCGTCGTAGACACGCAGCCGGAAGGGTTCATTGTATCCGCCGATCGCGATCTCGTATCCCGTGTCATGGACAACCTGCTCTTCAACGCAGTGCGTCATACACCGCGCGGTGGTACAATTCGCGTAAAAGTCACTCCCGCAAATGACAATCTCGTCATATCGATAACCGACGGCGGGGACGGATTCGGCGACATCGATCCTGAAGTGCTATTCACTAAATACGAGCAGATCAAGTTGAGGAAGGAAAGAAGACATCGCGGTGTAGGGCTGGGGCTTTATTTCTGCCGTCTGGCAACGGAGGCTTTCGGAGGAAAAGTGTGGGCCGAAAATGCTCCGGAAAGCGGCGGCAGGTTCTTATTCACCGTGCCAGCAGGAGGATAGACATGAAACTCGAAGCCGAATCCTATCTAAAATCCGGATCAAACGAACTAAGGGTGCTCGAGTACCGAATTGGTGACAGATCATTCGGAATCAACATTCTCAAGGTCAGCAAAATCGTAAAGGATATGTCATGCTTCACAGCCTCTCCGGAGTCGCACCCAAGTGTGACCGGTATGTTCCGTGACCGTGACATGGTGGTGCCGGTAATTGATCTGGCACACTTTCTCGGTCTGCCTCAGACCGATGAGGACAAGGCCAAGCGCAAGGTTCTTATCACCGAGTTCTTCTCCGTAACAAACGGCTTCTGGGTCGACAGGGTCGATTGGATACATCACTTCCACTGGGAAGATGTCATAGACGCTCAGGGCGTACTCAAAGGGTTTGATCACCGCTATGTTATAGGCATTGTCAAACCTACCGAAGACCGGATGATCCTCATGCTGGACTACGAAACGATCATTCTCGACATATGCCCGCATCTCCGGGGACGGGAACTCGACAAGAGCGCTCGGATGAATGTAACCGGAGAGGGTAAGCGAATTCTCATCTCGGAGGATTCACCGTCGGTCCGGAGCATGCTCGAGACGGAATTCACCGAGCTCGGCTTCGAAGTGGTCGCCACCAATGACGGTCGTGAAGCCCTCAGCGCTATCGAGAATGGCGGGCGATTCGATCTCGTTATCTCAGATGTCGAGATGCCGCAAATGGACGGCCTCGCGCTGACCTGCGCACTCAGGAATACCGAGAAATTCAAAGATCTGCCGGTTATCGTATATTCGTCGATTGGCGATATAGGGATGAAGGCGCGTGCGCAGTATTTGAAAGCTAACGCGCATATAACAAAACTAAATATCGACGAGTTGCTGAGGAAGGTGGAAGAGCTTACTGCCCCGATCGAAACCGCCGAAGAAAAGGTATAGAACGGAGAATCATAGATGCGCGACTCAGGATTCTCATTTGCCAACCTAAACAGCCTGCCGAACAGGCTGAACGCGCCGGACTATCTCGGACGCAGAGCCGGGCTGCCGCAATCGCTGCGTGATGCGTCACGCGGGCGAGACTGGTTGTCGCGACGGCGTGACAGCGTCGACCTCTCAAATCGAAACCTCGCGGCAGCAAGACCGGATCCCGCACACTCATCCCGCACCGAGTCATCGTCATACACAAGAAAAACATCGCTCGACCTGAAACTGAATCTTCAGTTCGACTTTAGTTTCATCAGCGCTGTTGCGAAGAAGGTCGAGAGCGGCGAGCTCGGAGCAGCAGAAGCGATTAATCACATAGTCAAAGGAAGCTTCGGAATACACGCAGATTTCTCAGCGGAAGGTACTGATGAGATAACTGTATCTGAGACATCGGTTGAAGGCGGCGGATCGTCTCGAAGCCGTCTCGCACATCTGGCAAACGCTCTCCGCAAGTATGGGCTGAACTCAAAGTCGATTCTCGGCAACTCAGAGCCCCGCAACGACGGCGGTCATGGCAGGGTGAGGCAGAGATTTGTTCAGACCGTTCGGTCGTTTCAGCTTCGCTATACTAAAGATGCATCCTTTGATTTCCATAAGTTCACCCGCTTTCTCAATCAGGCAGAACGAATCGACGCGGGACATTCCGACAAAATGACCGGCTATCTCGATTCGACTCGCGAGCTCGTTGACAAGTCGACCGAATCCAGCCTTGGGGTCTTCTTCGATGCCGTGGAGAACTATCTCGAAGGTTTCGAGAGCGATCTGAGAGCCAACGTAGACAAGTTTTTCGATCAGATCGAGCACATGTCCGGATTCTCACCGGGTGTTATCGAAGCCGCACGGAATAGCTTTACAGGCGCAATCGAGAGTTTCTTCGGCAGGGTTTCGAAAGTAATGGGAAGTCTCTCCGGCGACATTGGTTCCTCTTCCACTGCTCCTTCAGATTCGCAGCTCGGATTGTCTGGCTATCCCGATCTAAAAACCCTCGACGTCGTCGCCTGAAATTACGAACAGACTTAGTTCCGGCTTACCTAACAACTGCGCCAGATTAAGTATTGGTTGACCGTCCCCCCTCAGCCTCATTACTTTAGACCGCTATGATAACCCGTTTCAGCCAGGTAACATCGTGTAACCGTTTAGAAGTCTCCCGTTCGGCGATACTTCACAATCTGAAAACCATAAGGCACATCGTTGGGAGCAATGTCTCCATTGCACCGGTATTGAAGGCGTGTGCCTATGGGCACGGTTATGCGCAGATGCTCGAGATTCTGAAAGACGAAGTCGTCAGATTCTTCGCCGTTCATTCGATCGACGAGGCCGATACACTCTGCGCCGAAAGTCACGATATTCCGATTCTGATCCTCGGTCACGTGCCTCTCGATCAACTCGACTACGCCGTTGAACGGGAATGGCGACTCACGGTTTATAACTCGGAAACTATCGAAACGCTGGCGAAATTGACAGAAGACAGTGGCAGAAAGGCCTATATCCATATCAAGCTCGAGACCGGCACGAATCGACAGGGGATAGACCGTGAGCGGCTACCATTATTTCTGGACCAGATGAAAAAGCACCCCGGAATTCTGATCGAGGGGGCGTCGATGCACTTCGCAAATATAGAAGACACGACTGATCACTCGTTTGCTCGAAAGCAGCTAACAGAGTACAAGGAACTCTTGAGGATATTCCGCCAGCGCGAGATCGACATCCCTATCAAGCACACGGCGTCGTCGGCGGCCTCTCTCCTGTTCGAGGAGACACATTTCGACATGATCCGTTTCGGAATATCGCTCTACGGCCTGTGGCCGTCAAAGCAGACATATCTGTCGTATCTGATGTCGAACAAGAAGAATTCTCTTCTGCGCCCCGCTCTGACTTGGAAATCGATAGTTTCTCAGATAAAGGAGGTCCCGGCCGGTGACTATATCGGCTATGGATGCACCTACCGAACTACATCCGATTCGCGGATTGGTATCATTCCACTCGGATACTTCGACGGATACGATCGCAAGCTGTCGAACATCGCACATGTGCTGATTCGCGGAAAGAGAGCACCGGTACGCGGACGAATTTGTATGAATATATTCATGGTCGACGTCACCCATATTCCCGACGTCGCACTCGAAGATGAGGTAGTCTTGCTCGGTACTCAGGGAGATGAGCGCGTTTCCGCCGATCAGCTCGCCGAGTGGGCGGGTACGATAAACTACGAAATAGTCGCGCGCATCAACCCGCTTCTACCGCGAGTCGTAGTTGAATAGGGAAAAACCATGCCATACGAAAAAACCAACGGAATAGAGACATTCATCAGGATTGACGGCGTCGGCGAGCCGATAGTCTTCGTGCACGGCCTCGGCCTCGATCTATCGATCTGGGACGAACAGACACTTGCGCTGGCAAATGTGTACGAGACTGTCTGCTATGACCTGCGCGGGCACGGCATGTCCGACGCCCCTGAAACCGGGTACTCCTATCGCGACTATGCGGATGATCTCGAAGCTCTAATCGAAGCCTGCTGTGATCCGCCGGTCCATTTGGTCGGACTATCGATGGGCGGTGCGGTGGCGTTCAAATACGCGAAAGATCACCGCGAAAATGTCCGATCGTTGACGTTGATCGGCACTCACATCGCGGGCTACACATCTTTCGAGTCGTGGCCGAATCTCTACAAGATCGCAAGAGGCGAGGGACGGGACGCCGCTAGGGAGGCCTGGAAGAATTTCCGCCTGTTCGAATCGGTCAAATTCGATCCGGATCGGTGGAGGAAACTGTGTAGAATGATAGATAACTTCTCCTGTGCGCCGTGGCTCGATCCGAATCCGAAATATGACGACACAGATGACTACGCGGAATGCACCGATGTCGTCGCGCCCACTCTACTGATTTCCGGTACCGGTGACAGTGAGTTCAGACCGATATCGGAGCAGTTGAGCACCCGGCTTCCCAACGCGAGCATTGTATCGGTAAACTGCGGACATCTCGCGAATTTCGAAAGCCCGGATATGGTGAATGAGACGATTGCAGAATTCGTAAGAGGAGTTAGATGAGATCAGACTCGCTCGGACCGGAAGGACGGCTGAAGGCCGGCCTCTATCTCATGCTCTTCATCCTCATCTTCGGCGTTGTCGGATATGTGATTGTCGACAAGGCGAGGACTCACGCGTGGATGGGGTAGCACTAAAAGATTCGAAACTGCGAGAGAATCTCGGCATCATGGTCGTGGGACGCAAGAAGGAAGATCAGGAACTGATAATCAACCCTTCGGCGAATACGGTTATATCCGCCGGCGACAAGCTGATTATCATCGGCAAGGGTGAACGATTATCCGAGCTGGATGACTATATCGAGGCGAAATGACCAGTTTCAGATACAAAGCTGCGGGGTGGTTCCACTTCGCACTACTGACATCGATCGCAATTTTCTTCTTCTATCCTGCAGGACGCGCGTACGCAATTGACCTCTCTCCCGTTCCAACCGACAGTTGGGTCTATCGCACCCTCGACTGGACATTTCTGAATCCACCGGCGGATCATGATTTCAAGATATCGTCCAGACCATACTGGAGAGAAGACATCGAACGGCTTCTGAACCGATACGATCCATCCCGCACCGACCATCGTGCAATTGAGTGGCAGATTGCCAACGCTCGTAAAGAATTCAACCATCGCTATCTATATCGAGCAGAACCGTTCTCCGAACTCGAGCTTCGCCTGAAAACAACGCCCTACTATCTCCCCGAAGCCGCCGACAGCATGCAGCCGCTTCACAGGATCGGCCTCAAGCAGGAGATCGCTGCCAATTATAAAGATATGTTCTCGCTCATGCTGCGAGGCCGAATCGACAGCGACGGCGATCGCGACTCATTTTTCAAGGGCCGTCGATGGGACGACAGGCTCGTCGGGTATTTCGATTATGCAACGCTGGCATTCCGGTGGAAGGCGGTCACGCTCAGCTATGGCAGATCGTTCCGCGTGTATGGCCCCGGTGATTTCGACAGATTGCTTATATCGGACAACTCCCCGCCCTTCGATCAGCTCTTCGCAAGCTTCGACTACAAACGGTTCCGCTTCGAGTTTTTCCACACGAAACTGGACGATTACTACGAACGGACTGACTCGACTGTCACGAGGTATTTCGTGGCACACCGTATCGTCTTCAAGCCAAGATACAATCTCGAAATCGGACTGTCGGAGACATCACTCTTCGGCAACACTGAAGGCGACCAGGAGTCACACTATCTGATCCCTCTTCTCCCTTACTACTGGGAGCAGTGGAATAACAGAAAAAACGACAACATCTACATGGGAATCGATTTTGCCTGGTGGCCATTCGAAAACACGAGACTCTACGGCGAGATTTTGATCGATGACTTCCAGATAGATTTCGTGTCCGAACCGCAGCAAATCGGTTTCGACTTAGGCTTATCGCGGCTCGGAATTGCGGGAATCAATAACTTGAGAGCCGATATTCAATACGCCCAACTCCGTAACTGGGTCTATGGTCAGTCGAAGCCTTCGAACGCGTATTTCAACGAGAACGTGATTATAGGATCCTCTCTCGGACCGGATGCCGACAGGCTTCGCTACTCACTTTCGTACGCCGTTTCACCCTTCGTGACAGTAACGGCAGGTGGGGAGTATTCTCGCAAAGGTGCAGGTGAGGCTGTATCGGCGCAACCGCAGCCGGTACCGGAGGATGATAAGTTTCCGACCGGCAAAGTCTTCCGTAACTGGTCCAACTTCGTTCGCGCGGAGGTCATCACCGGCTCGCTTCTGAATGCCACAATGACCGCCGGGTACTATTCTCTCGACAATCCGAGACCGTCGTATCTCGACACCCAATCCGCATTCGTCAATCTAAGTCTATCCTATGAATTCCAGAGATGGCTGAGTCTCTAAACAAGATTACCGCGCGCGCTCACGCTAAGATCAATCTTACGCTCGAGGTCCTCCACAAACGCGGTGACGGTTACCATGAGATACGTTCTCTCATGCAAGCCATAGACTTCTGCGACGAGATCGAATTCGGACGAATGGACGAGGATACTATCTCAATCGTATGCAACCGCGAGGACGTTCCAGCAGGCGATCAGAATCTGATCGCGAAGGCATTTTGCCTGTTGAAACGCCGTTGCGGTTTCTCGGGCGGGTTGAAGGTTATGGTCACCAAGCAAATCCCGCCCGGTTCCGGCCTCGGGGGAGGCAGTTCCAACTGCGCAACGACTATCAAGGTCGTAGATGTGATCTTCGAGCTTGGAATGAGCAGGGATGACATGATGAGAGTTGGCGCGGAGCTCGGCTCGGACGTGCCGTTCTTTCTGGGCGGGGGATCATCGGAGGTGACAGGTCGCGGAGATACCGTAAGAGACGTCAAACTCCCCCTCGATTATGGCGTAATTCTTGTTATACCAAATGTGACAACCTCGACAAGGGACGTATATAATAGCCATAGAAATGGCTTGACAAAGAAAATACGTGCGGGTAGATTTAGTATACAGCATTACACAACTGGGATATCTGATCTACTAGGATTGGTGAGCAACGACTTGGAGGAAGCTGTATTTCGGATCAGTCCCGAGATACGAGCAGTCAAGGATGTCCTTGTCTCAAGCGGTCTTGATTGCGTATCTGTCAGCGGGTCCGGTTCGGCGCTTTTTGCATTGGAGCGAATGCAAGGTTTCGAGAGAAGCTACAATGTAGTTTGCAAAAGGTTAAGCGGGTGTCTGATAGCAAAGGCCCGGCCAGTTCGGTTGGCTTAGTATTCTTGCACCAGGAGGTAGGTGTTTAGTGAAAATCACTGAAGTCCGAGTCACGTTAAGAGACGAAGACAAGCTTAAGGCCTTTGCGAATGTAACCTTTGATGACGCCTTCGTCATCCGCGGACTTAAAGTCATAAGCGGGGCTAAGGGTTACTTCGTCTCCATGCCGTCACGTCGCAGACCCGATGGGTCTCATCAGGATATTGCTCATCCGATCAACAGCGACATGAGACAGATCATCGAAGATCGCGTGTTGACTGAATATCAGAGCAAGATGAGGAACGAGACGGGACAGGAAGTAGAACTTGACCAGTCGGCGTAAGCTTCTCGCACGACTTCTGGGGTGTCGACAAGTGGCAAGTCACAAGGTTTTGGTCCTTGCATCGCAGGTTCGAATCCTGCCACCCCAGCTTTATACCCGCCAAAACACGAATAGTACTATCGATGTTGTGTCCCTGAAGAAACCCACCTGAAAGGCCGGCGTGGCCCGGGTCTAATGCACTCGCGATCAACTATAACCTCGCACCTCCATATCATAACCTCACCCCCCGATTCTATTCACCGAACCCCCTGAATTATAACCTGCACCCCCCGAATTATAACCTGCGCACAAAACTCAGCCGTTTTTTGTGCCGGATCCGGGCTGATTGCCAAGTACTTTTCTGCTGCTGAATGAAGGCTCTCGCACCGTAATGCTCCAAGCTGCATAACCGCAATGAGTTATGGTGCGTCGCCGCAAACGTGGCACGCTTTTTGATATAGAACTCTATCGGAGGATCTTTGGCTGGGAAGGAGAGTCGACGTTCTCTCTTCATCCCTGATGAATCCGAGGAGAATCCGCACCGGTGCAGCGGCAGGTGTCCTGTCACTGATATCCAGATCGGATTATCCTTGACACATGGGATGGCGTGGCGACATGTTAATTGCATCGTTGGAATAGCGGGCCAATCAGGCACGAGTCGCAACAGGGGGAAGCAGGGAACGATGTGCAAGTGCCATTGAGTCCGAGGGATAATGTCGAAAGGAGATGCACAAATGAAAACAGTGGCTGGCATGATACTAATCGCTGCAGTAGTCGCAGTTACTGCATGCGACTATACTCATTATGAAACGGCGGGAGGATTCGTCAGCGGCAAAGTAACCGACAGTGCCACATCACGACCCGTTGACTCTGTGCAAGTAATCCTGAAATATAAGCTAAACTCGGCCAACAGTATAAACAGTGTCCTCACGGACAGTCTCGGTGAATATCGATTATTCTCAGGGTTCTACGTCGGTTCCCTGGTCGTCCAGGCAAAGAAAGATGGTTATGAGAGTCAAGCCAGGCAAGTTAACGTAGTCTCCTCGCAAACTACCACCATCGATTTCGAGATTCAAAGAGAATAGGAGTTAAAGATGGTTATCAAAACCGAAAAAGTGGGTGCATGGATTTCTCTCTTGATCATCGGCGTTTCATTTCTATCGACCTCCCAGGCAAACCCGGTCAGGACTTCACATAAGATCTGCATCACTTTGGATTCAGAATCCACTACTGAATTCAGACAGGAACTTGAGAGACTTGAAGATCAGTATGGACTTGTCCCGGTCTTTGTGCTTCCACCGCATTGCGTCATTGGCTACTCCGGTGCTTCCATGATAACTGCAATGAAAGCAGATGGCCGGACAAATGTGCATACGACTTTATTGAGCTCACCAACAGAAATGATACCCCAAGCACCAGAAACGGAGACCGACAAGATGCTCCATGCGTGGAGAGCTTTCTTTAGGTCGAATGATTCAATTCAGTTATACAGCGAGCAAAGGGAGGGAATTCCGAGTGTGCCCCCGCCAGATGATGATATTATCCTCACTGATACCGATTACCGATTGGATACATGGGAGAAATTGACATCTGAGTATCTCATTGGAGAGGTTGCAGTAGGTATATTCCTGATGGAAAGTAACGGATCAATCGAAAACTGGTCGAACGGACCGCCGAACCGTCCTGATTCCGTATGGGAGAAGATCATCCTGGGATTAACGTGGGTGCATGAGCAGGCAATGGGACGTGGTGTAAATGTCGAGTTCTGGTTTGACGGTGGGGGATTCCATGAAGCGGTGCCGACTGGATATGAACCGATAACTATGAGTTCAGAGGACGATAATCTGTGGATAGAAGATGCGATGGAGCACTTGGACTTCACAGGATTGTATGATTACCTTAACGCTATGAGGAGTGACCTTGCAACAGATTGGGCGTGCGCTGTATTCGTTGTGGATGACTGGAATGACGAAGACAATAGATTTGCTGACGGGAAATTCGCCTATGCGAAAAACTGGATACAGTGGAGCCTCACGGGCGCATATGAGCTGAAGCACGGTGGCCCGTGTATGGTTATGACTTACGATAATGGTGATTGGAGTTACAACCAGATGCATAGTATTTTCTCTCACGAGCTCTATCATCTTTTTGGCTGTCCAGATGAGTACCCAGATGGATCTACTTGCCAAGAGCCACAGTGGGAGCCATGGAAACTTGACTGCGAATGCGAATACGGATACCTCTTTTACCAAAACTACAATTGTGCTGCATGTAACGACCAACCTAATCCATGCATAATGAATGATGGTTGGCTCGGTTCCGGCATGTGCGAATGGACATACCGACATCTGGGTTGGTACGATACTGACGGCGATGGTGTAAGCGATCCTATTGATCCAAATACTGGGGTTCAAATGTACATTGGATATGTTGAGCCCGGTGGTGTGATAACCATATGGACATTGGACGCGGACTTTGTCAAAAGAATCAATGTGACCGAAGCCAACTCCGCAAGCTGGAACGGAGTACTGAATATCATTTGGGATATGACAAACTGGAATGGCCAGCCTGTAGCCGTACAGCCTTACATAATTGAGGGCAATGGAGTGAAGCAGCCTGAGGCGGGGCAAATCACCACCGACAGGACACCAATCTCTTTTGTTGAGCCGTGGATTGAAGAGCAAACTGTTGTATGCAGCCTGGCGACCGATTGGGCTTATGTTCGACTCGAAATACTGGATTCAGGCGGCGAACGCGTACTCTATCCCGTCAGGGACGAGCTATTCTCCGGACAAGAGAGGATCGAAGGCGACCTGTCTTCTCTGCCGTATGGCAATTACACTGCCCGTTTCTTTGGCTGGTTGCCGAACGGCAGCCTGTCGGAGACGTACGAGTACCAGATCCCGTCGGAAGAGGCACTCGTAGCTGTATCGAATCTGGATTACATCCATGGTTACTATGAGGCAAAGATAGTGATTGACTGGATTGACAGCAACGGAACTGAAGATGGATTTGCGGTCGAGCGCAAGCCCGCTACCTCGGGAAGCTGGGAGCCGCTTGATACCGTAGCGCCTACCGAGTACTGGACCAGTTGCGAGGACTATGGTTTTCTCGGAAGCGAAACCTAGACTTATCGAGTGCGCCCCTTCACCTTTTCAGGTCAGAACGGCCCATGGTCAGAGGAGCTTATGGTGAAAGCGAAGCCAAGACCGCCGGAGAATGTCACTTGCGAAGTGCAACCGGGGATTATGTGCTGCCCCCCTCGCATGTCCAACAGGGTAGTGGTGCGCTGGGACCCGCCATCAAATCAGCTACATCCGATTGATCACTACACCGTATTCAGATGGGAAGCAGCATGGATGGGAAAAAAGTTCGGTCCGATCTATGACACAGCAGTCGAAATCTGCCCCAATGTGTCCGGCTATGACTACGAGTTCTATGTTTACTCTTTCGACTCAGCCGGTGACTCTTCCACTGTTCAGAATTACTGCTGGGCACGACCAGGGCCGGAAAAAGCGTGCCCGGATCACGCCGAGAGGCCGCAACTCACCGGCGAGTTACTGCCGCCTCAACCGCAACTCCACCAAAACTATCCAAACCCATTCAATCCGTCGACGATGATTGCATTTGAGTTGCCGCGTGACCAGCGGGTTGAACTGACGGTCGTCGACATTCTGGGTCGAACGGTCAAAACGATTTGTCACGAACATCTTCGAGCTGGGTGTCACGAGATACCGTGGGACGGAACTGATCAGAACGGGAATCGAGTATCCTCAGGTGTATACTTCTACATCCTGAAAACGGAAAGTTCACTACTCTCCCATCAAATGGTTCTATTGAAGTAGCTCGACCTTTAAAAATCACCTAACAGCGGTCGTTTCATTATGGGACGGCCGCTTTGGTTTTCCCCGCTCATTCTGCCCTAACTTCGCACACGTGCAAGTCGAAGTCCATGTTCGTCGGTTCCGATAGAATAACTATGACTAATCAACCCAATAATCCGGAACCGAATCCGCTCGAGAACCAGCCGACGAAACCGGTTCAGACCGCACCCGGGCAGACTCCGGCGCAGAAACCGGGGGATGAGACCCGGAAGCAGAACGGTGTGATCGAGATGGCCCCGAGCCTGAAGAAAACATCGTATGCGGAAGGCGAAGCCGGCACAGAACAGTTTCAGCAGCTCGAACGACATACTGTGGTCCCGGAGGAAGCCGATCGTATGACTCGGCTCTACGCACGTCTTATTGACGGTCTTATAATCGGAGTACCCTATCTTGTCGCGATTATGGCGGGAAGCGGCGCGCTTGTGTTTCTCTGCTTCGCCGCGGTGCTCGCACTGGCTGTCTACCAGATCTACCTCCTCCATACCGAGGGGCAAACAATCGGCAAGCGAACTATGAACATCAGGATTGTCGAGTTCGACGGCGGCGAAAACGGCGGATTCGTGCGAAACTTCCTTCTGAGAGAATTCGTTAACGGCCTGCTCGCGTTTATTCCATTCTACGCAATCGTGGATATTCTCTTCATCTTCAGAGATGATCAGCGCTGTATCCACGATCATATCGCGGGTACGAAGGTCGTTAAGGCCTGACGAAGGATCGACTTCGCGTGACTTTGAAGCGCCATCCGCGGGTGGCGCTTTCTTTTTTTGTGCAACATTATGAATTTGACAAAGGCGCTAAATACGGTTACTTAGAGCGGTCTGAGGAACCGTATATGAATGAGATGAAAAAATATCGCAACTTTTCGATTATCGCCCATATAGATCACGGCAAATCGACGCTCGCCGATCGCATGCTGGAGCAGACAGCCACGCTCGATCAGCGGTTCATGCGCGATCAGGTTCTCGATTCGATGGATTTGGAGCAGGAGCGCGGGATTACAATTAAACTGCACGCCATCCGCATGCTCTACAAGGGCAACGACGGCAACGACTATATTCTGAACCTGATAGATACTCCCGGTCATGTCGATTTCTCGTATGAGGTCTCCCGGTCACTCTCGAGCTGTGAGGGCGCGCTTCTTGTTGTGGACGCCTCTCAGGGAATGGAGGCGCAGACCGTTTCCAATCTTTATCTCGCGATGGAACATGATCTTACGATCATTCCGGTCATAAATAAGATCGACCTGCCGCACGCCGATGTCGAGGGCACCGCCACCCAGATACGGGACCTGCTTGGTGTCAGGGACGAGGAAATCCTGCGAGTATCCGCGAAAGAAGGACTCGGTGTCGAGGCGATTCTGGAAGCTATCGTGCGGGAAATCCCTCCACCAGAGGGAGACCCGGATGCGCCGTTCCGTGCCATGGTCTTTGATTCGGTGTTCGATACCTACCGCGGCGCTGTGCCGTATATCCGCGTTGTCGACGGCGAGCTCAAACCCGGCGACAGGATCGCGTTCTACTCGAGCAACAAGACCTTCGAGGTGACAGAAGTCGGCTATCTGATTCTGACCCAAATTCCGACTAAGAAGCTGTCGGCGGGCGAAGTCGGATATGTCATCGCATCCATCAAGAATATCGCAGACGCCAAGGTAGGTGATACGATTTTCATCGGGAAGAAGAAAGAGATTCAGCCTCTCCCCGGCTTCAGAGATATAAAGCCGATGGTCTATGCCGGGATTTATCCATCCGTGGCAGAAAACTACGAGGAGCTGCGGGACTCGCTCGATAAACTGAAGCTCAATGATGCCTCTCTCATCTACGAGCCGGAGAGCTCGACCGCTCTCGGGTTCGGATTCCGATGCGGGTTTCTCGGGCTGCTGCACATGGAGATCATACAGGAGCGCCTCACGCGTGAACATGACCTTAGCATCGTCAATACAGTCCCTAATGTCGAATACCGTGTGGTTACAACATCGGGGGCTACGGTCGATGTCGACAACCCAGCAGAGCTTCCACCTCCGCAGGACATCGAGTACATCGAGGAGCCGTATGTCGATGCGCAGATTATCCTCCCGGCAGAGTACATTGGTAATGTGATGAAGATCACGCAGGAACGTCGCGGTGAGTATCAGACGACCGAATATCTGGATCCGAATCGCGCTGCGTTGAAGTACCACCTGCCTCTGGCAGAGATAATATTTGACTTCTACGACAGGCTGAAATCGGTATCGCGCGGCTACGCCTCGCTGGATTACGACTTTCTCGGCTACCGTCGCTCGAATCTGGTCAAACTCGATATTCTGCTCAATGGCGAACCGGTGGACGCTCTCTCATACATCATTCATCGTGAGAAGGCGGCTTCGTGGGGCCGCAAGCTGTGTGCAAAACTGCGCGATCTCATTCCCCGCCAGATGTTTGAGGTGGCCATCCAGGCTGCCATCGGCTCACGCATCATCGCGCGTGAAACGGTTCGTCCGCTGCGGAAAAACGTTACCGCGAAATGCTACGGCGGCGATATCACGCGAAAACGGAAACTCCTCGAGCGTCAGAAAGAGGGCAAGCGCCGGCTCAAGCAGGTCGGCAAGGTAGAAATTCCTCAGGAGGCGTTTCTGGCGGTGCTTCAAATCGAAAACGACTAACTTCTCCCTCAATTTCGTCCGATAAATGCCGATAATTCATAACGATGAGCGACGTTCAGGCCCAGGCAGTAACAACGATCGGGCGCGCGCGAAATATCAAGAAACGCGCCAAGGCCCGGATCAAGGAATACATCGAGGCGGTCCTAATCGCCCTCGTTATAGCAGTAATTCTGCGCGTATTCGTTATTCAAGCTTATAAGGTCGAATCCGGCTCTATGGAACCGACGCTCGAAGTCGGCGATTTCCTCTTCGTCAACAAGTTCATCTACAGGTTCACCGATCCGAAACCGGGTGATATTGTCGTTTTCGAGTATCCGCTCAATCCATCCAAGGATTTCATCAAGCGCGTAATCGCGACTGAGGGGCAGACCGTTGAAATCCACGAGAAGAAGCTCTTTGTCGACGGCATCCCAGTAGCAGAAGGCGACAATGTGAAGCTCATCGACTCACGGATCATGCCCGAAGAACTCTCGACCCGGGATTTCTTCGGCCCAAAACAGGTGCCACCCGGACAGCTATTCGTCCTCGGCGATAATCGGGATGACTCCCGTGACTCGCGATTCTGGGGATTCGTTGATGTCAACCAGGTGAAAGGGAAAGCGTTCTTCGTATACTTCTCGTGGAAGCCGGACCCGAACGCTCCCGAGTGGTCGTCGCCCTACATCGACAAGGTCTTCACGATCACATTTTACAACCTGGTCCATTTCCCGTGGCGTATCGGATGGACCCGTCTCTTCAAAACCGTCTAACCAGGCTAAATCGACCAGTCAAACAGGCCTTCTCGGAACAACTCGGATTTCATAGCATTTTGACAGATAGACAGGGAGGAGATTGTGTGCCTGCTGCGAAGCTCGCATATGCGGGTAAGTGAGCAGCGACAAAATATGCCATTAACAATTCGCTCTTCAGAATCGACCGAAATATCGGCATACTATCTATTGTTCCGCCATCGCAGCCGGATTCCCTGCCTCATCTGTTCCCAGGAAAATCCGCCTTCTCTTCCACGAATTGAATTCTAACGAACCAGGCGCGATCTGCGCCTCAATGGAGGTGTTACCACCAATGCGCAAGCGAAACATACTACTCACTTAATTCTCTCTCACACTTATGTGCGGGTTGATCTCATTTGGAATCTCATGCGACGATGACGATGGCACTGCTGATTTAACGGTTAGAATCATGCTGGACGGCTCGGAGCATACGGAATTCACTCCAGTGCCGGTGGTTGTTCAGCAACAGCGATGATCTCATCTCTGACCACTATTGGACCAGGTCGGTATGCAGCGGTGCCGTCCTGGTCTGTGGACAAACATGATCGATTCTGTGGAACCATAGACCGGCATCTAATGTTTTCTCTTCCGTAACTTAACATAACAGCATATCTTATGTGACAAAACAGCGAAGGCAGAGTATAGCATGTTACTCAAAACAGACGCAGCATCGACACCATCCTGCGGTATGACAATAGTCCTTGTTTTCTGCCTTCTCTTCTCGCTCACGACCTTCGATCTACATCACAACCATTCGACTACAGTTTGCACGGAGGAGTCGTGCTGCGAGTCTGAGCACGACGGTAAATGTCCGGTCTGCGAGCTGTCGGCAGCATTCAAGGCAGTCGATCTAACGCCGGAAATCCACACTGAATCCGATCCGGTCAGCGGCTGGGTAAAGCTGCCGGTATCGGCTGTCATACTATTCGGCAACTACGAGCCTCAATCCGAACGCGCACCACCAGCCTCCGCTTGATTCTCAAAAATGCTCTCAATCCGGGAGCAGTAATTTACTCGAACTCAACACAACTCAACAACTTTGTGCGAGCTTGCACAGGTAAAGGAGTCTATGTATGCGCTGGAATCAGTGGAGTAAAGGCGCGCGATTGGTCATTGCAGCCACGCTTTTCGTATTTGCAGGTTTATCCTGCTCCGACGACGATCCCGTTTCGCCGCAGGCGGAGCATTTCGAAGCTATCGGTATTCAGGTATTACAATCCGGGGTGGTAATCCTCGATTACTACGGACCGGACTACGGCGCCGGGGATAACATCGCTCGATTCGATACTCTCTACGCCTCTCAGGGACTCAATCCTCACTGGGAGACAATGTTCTACAACGAGGATGGCGATCTCGTCGAACCACCGTCCGACGCCGACAAATCATTCGGAGCTGAATTCGCAGATGCGTCGGTCGCAGAGATCTGGTGGCATGAGGGCGAGGAGGGAGAGTATGAGTTTCATCTCCGAGGCAAAAAAGAGGGCCGGACGACCGTCGAATTCAAGGTTCTGCACGCTGGTCACGCCGATTTCACGACATTGCCGATACCGGTCGTAATTGGCACGGAGGTTCTTCACGATGCACCAATCGGAGTGAAACTCAAGGATGAAGAAAGTGGAGATCTGCTCGCGACTGCATGGCTGGCCGACAGCTCGAAGTTCGAAGGGAGCCTCACAGTTGACGCCGGTTCGACCACCGATCACATCGAGGCGGTTTTCTTTGATAGCAATGGTACCGAATTCTGGCCGGGCGTCCCACCTCACTCGCTCGTCGTCGAGAGCTCCAATGAGACGATAGTTACAGTCACCGGTCAGGAACCCGCTGAACCCTGGGCATTTAGACTGACGGGCGAAACGACTGGATCTGCCACTATTACGGTCTACATTTATCATGATGGCTCTGTTGGCAAGACATTCACGCCTGTCCCGGTGACGGTGAATTAGGATGATGACCTTAAACAAGAGACCTTTGTCCGCATTCAGCAGATCAAATCTCTCGGGGAGAGGAGCGTTGCTCGTTCTCCCCGTATTGATCCTGCTCCTGATGGTCCAGGCTTCTTCGGCTGCCGGTCTGCGCGGTGTCGTGTACGACGCCGGATCTCGCGAACCGATCATCGGCGCAAATATCCGGAATGTAGCGGGTACCGCAATCACTGAAACCGATGAAAGCGGGTCATTTGAACTGACGGAGCTGGCCGCGGGAAAACACACGTTGACGATAACACACGTTACGCACCATTCGCAAGAACTCGATGTCGAGCTCGATGCCGGCGAAGTAAGATCGATTGCCGTGTATTTGAAGGACAGGTCGATCATCGCAACTCCTTTAGTAGTCACGGCCGAGCACACGCACTCGAAATTCGAGGAAATCGACGAGGTTGCGCGAACTGTGAAAGGTCGTGAGTTGCAGCGGGAGTTGGACCTCACGCTCGCTTCCACACTCAAAGACGAGGCTGGTCTCGCGATGAGATCCATGGGGCCGGCACCGGCGAGACCGGTTATTCGCGGACTCGGTGGAGATCGAGTTCAGATAACGGAAGACGGCTTTAAGAACACTGATCTCTCGTCAACGTCCCCCGATCATGCCGTCACCATAGAACCGTTTGCACTGGATCGTATTGAAGTCACGAGAGGACCACGAACATTGCTTAAAACGTCCTCCACAATGGGCGGTGTCGTGAACGCTGTCCGACATGAGATCCCGATGGAAAAGCTATCGCGTCCTACGGGACAATTTGGCCTATACGCCGAATCCGCGAATGAAGGCGGCCTCGGACTCGCCGGAATCGAAAGTCCAGTCGGTCCCGTTATGACAAAGGCGCAGTTCAGCAGGAAATCAACTTCTGACCTCGATACTCCCATAGGCGTGTTGCCGAATTCATATTCTGACAACACCGACTGGAGCATTGCGGCGAGTTACGTTCATGACCGAGGATTTGTCGGCTATTCGAGGCACGAATATGAGCTTGACTACGGCATCCCGGGCGGATTCGTGGGAGGTCATGAGAATGGAGTTGATATCGAAATGTCCAAGGATCGGGACATGTACCGCTATCGTTCTTCTCTGCACGGTAGCTCTTTGCGCGATCTCAGCGTTAATTTCACGCGCGTAGACTATCGTCACAAGGAATTCGAGGCGGCGGGATTGATCGGATCGGAGTTCAAGGTGGTTGATTATCTGGCAGATGTTAACCTCGACTACCGAGACATCTTGTTCTTCGACGAAGGAACGGCCGGGGTCTCCGGCGAACTCAGAGACTTCGATATCGGCGGTTATGTCTTCAATCCCCCGACCATCTCGCGGAATCTTTCGGCGTACTTCCACGGAACACTCTCTCGCGGCAGTTTTGGTTGCGAGGCCGCGGCGCGCTATGAGTTCAATGAGATTGATCCGGCATATGAGGATCCGGACTCGAAGATCGGTGCGATCAGGGAGCGTACATTCAACACTTTTGCATTCTCTGTATCGGTTATGACAGAAGCTATTCCCGATCTCGCCCTGGGAATGAACCTGAGTCGTTCCGCAAGAGCGCCGACCACCGAGGAACTGTTTTCGGAGGGACCGCATCTGGCCGCTTATTCCTACGAGATTGGAAATCCGAATCTCGAAGCTGAATCCGGCTACGGAGCCGAGTTGTTCGTTTACCACCGTTCGGATTTGGCAATGTTGACCGCGAACACATTCATCTACGATCTCGACAGCTACATCATTCCAAGAAACACCGGCGATATCAACTTCGCCACATTCCTGCCGGTATACGCCTCACATGGTGTTGATGCTCGTCTATATGGCTTTGAAGCGCAACTGGAGACAAGGATTGGGACGAGCTTGAAGCTTTCCGGGTCATCGAGCTACACACGCGGCGAGTTTGCGGAGAGCGGTGACCCGCTCCCGCAGATTCCGCCGCTGAAGGGCTCAATATCGCTTGCTTTCGAGAATGTGCGCTGGGGAACCGGAGTCGAATCGCACCTGGTGGCAGATCAGAACCTTACGGACGAATTCGAGGAACCGACTGCCGGATACACAAAATTCAACTGGTACCTGCAATATACAGGGTATCATTTTGGTTTAACACACAGCGTTTCTCTGAGCCTCGATAATCTATTCGACACCGATTATCGGAATCACTTGTCGCGAATCAAATCGATCATGCCGGAGGCAGGAAGGAGTTTGAGGCTCAGCTATCGCGCGCTGTTCGAGCTTTAGGACGTGAGTTTAGCCCCGAGGTCGCGGGCCTGATTCAAGACTTGGGTATCATTACGTACTGCGCCCGGTTCCCAGCTCTCGTGCGAGTAGTAGAGGTGGTCTACGAATTCGACGCCACACCAGATGAAAAAGCCCTTGATGACAGTCAGAGCGGATTGGTACTTCTGTCTCGGACCTCCAACCAGGACTGCAGCGCCCCTTCTTTTCTTCCATTCACGCTCCTGCAGATAAAACCCGCCTGTGCTGGATTTTCGCATCGGTCGGAAGCAGTTGCAGCGATCGATGAACAGCTTGAGTTGAGCGGAGACAGTGTCGAAGAAGATCGGTGTTGCCGCCACCACCGCGTCACACTCCGCGAATTCGTAGAGGAACGGATGTATGTCGTCGTGGAAGATGCACAGGTCGTCATTCTCGCGTTCCGCGCAAGCCTGGCACGGCAGGATCGAATACTCGTTGAGCAGAACGTGGTTCGCCTCAAAGCCGTTTCTATCCGCAGCCCCTGCGACGGTCTCGCACAGAATGTCCGTGTTGGAATTCCGCGTCGGCGAACCGTTCAATATCAGCAGCTTATTCATGCTCAAACTCATCATACTCCCGGTACAGCGCCTCGAGCTCGGACGCAAGCCTGGCTTTGCTCTCCTGAAGCGACGCCAGCCGCTCCCAGTCCCGCTGGACATCTTCGTTCGCGAGAAGATCTTCGATTTCCGAGATACTGTCCTCGGTCTGTAATATACGGCTCTCGAGCTTCTCGAATTGCTTACGAATCCGCCTTTTCTCTTTTAACTGTTCCCATTCGTTCTTTCGCTCATCCTTCTCGCGCAGCTTCTCCTCGGATACAGTCTTCAGCGCCTCCATCTCCTCGGCCTTCTTCCCGGCATAATAAGAGTAGTTGCCGAGAAATAACCGCAGCGAGTATCCCTCGAAGGCGTAGATCCTGGAAACCGTTCGATCGAGGAAGTAACGGTCGTGAGAGATGACGAGCGCGGCGCCGTCGTACTCGGCAAGCGCGTGTTCCAACTGCTCGCAGGAGGGAATATCGAGATGATTCGTCGGTTCATCGAGGATCAGGAAATTCGCCGGCAAAAGAAATATCCTGGCGAGCGCGAGTCGGCTCTTCTCGCCGCCGGAAAGCGCCGAAACCTTCTTGAACACGTCCTCACCCTCGAAAAGATATCGTCCGAGATAGCTGCGCAACTCGGTGGCGAGCGCGGTCGGCTTCTCCTCCCATACGGAGTCGATCACTGTATCGTTCGGATTCAGTATCGACAGTTCCTGATCGAAATAGGCCGGGATGACATTCCCGCCGACTTTCACCTCGCCGGAGTCCGGTTCAAGTTCACCCGTAATTATCTTGACCAGCGTCGACTTGCCGCTGCCGTTCGGGCCAATCAGACCGACCTTCTCTCCGCGCTCTATCTCAAGAGTGACATCCGAGAATATCTCCCGGCCGCTGAATTCCTTCGAGACATTTCGTGCGGTCAGAAGCTTCAAATGGCTTCTCCCCGACGATTGGATGTTTAGAGCGGCGGCGCGGCCATCGGAAGAAGGTCTGTCGAGTCGTTTCATCTTCGCGAGCATCTTACGACGCGACTGCGCCTGCTTTGTTTTTTGCCCGGCGATATTCTTCTGGATGAAATCCTCGATTCTTGCAATCTCGTCCTTTTGTCGCTCGAACGCTTTACTCTCGAGCTCACGTCGCGCAGCACGCTCCTTCATATAGAAATCGAAATTGCCGGGATAGTCATCCAGGCCATCGGGACACAACTCAACCGTGCGCGAGGTTGTCCTGCTGAGGAACAGGCGGTCGTGAGAGACTATCATCACTGCAGCTTCGAGCTCTATCAGATACGATTCGAGCCATTGCGTCGACGGAATATCGAGGTGGTTAGTAGGTTCATCGAGAAGCAACAAATCCGGCTTCGCCAATAGAAGTTTGGCGAGATACGCCCGCGCCTTCTCCCCACCCGAGAATAATCGCAGCGGTTTGTGGTACTCCTCGAGCTCGAATCCGAGTCCCTGAAGGACGGCATCGATGCTCGACTTGTACGTGAACCCACCGCCGGTCTCGAATCGCTCCTGGAGCACGCCGTACTCCTGCAGTATTTCCTCGTCCGTTTCACCGCCGGATATCTGCAATTCGATCTCTTCGATTCTCTCGCCTATCGCTATGAGCTCGGAGAAGGCGTCGAGCACCTCGTCATAGAGCGTCCAGCTCCGATCGAGATCGACTTCCTGTGGCAGGTATCCCGACTTCACGCCACGAGTCCGGCTGATCTCACCGTCATCCGGCTGCATATCGCCGAGGATCAAACGGAAGAGCGTGGTCTTGCCAATACCGTTTCTGCCGACGAGCGCAATCTTTTCGCCGCTGCGAATCTGGATACTGACATCAGTGAAAACCGTGTCACCGGAGTACGACGCCGATACGTTATGTAGATCTGTAATAACCACGAAAGGAATTTAGCAGGAAGTGCCGATTTGTCAATCGAGCATTACTCATTACTCGGAATCCTCTACAGCGGGATTGGACCTCGCGATTACCATCTCGACGGCAAGCAGCAGCAAAGCGGCAATCAGCACCGGTTTCCATATCTCTCTACCGTGACGGTTCCGACGAATCTCCTCCAGAAACGCGTCGTCATCGACTCTCAGCACTGCAGTTGAGACATCCGAGAACTTGTCCTCAACTTCCGAGATATCGAGATACGCCTGAATTGTCTCATCCGGCGGTACATTCACCGCAAACATATCAACTGTGCTGTCATTAGCTGCGATCTTATAGATACCGGGCATCGATGCGTCTCGAATTGTCAGATAGGCCGTCTTACCGGAGAAATTTGGCGCGAGCAGCTCTATTGAGCCATCCGGCGCAAGGAGCTCGATTCTCGCGGACGGGTCCAGATCGGAGAGGCTGCGCTCGATCACATCCTCGGTTGTGTATCGCTCGGTAACTCTCGTCAGGTCGGCGGAGAGATACTCGACTGCACGGTTGACGAATGTGACGAACAGCGGATGGTTGACGAACATGTTCGATTCGAGATCGAGATCGGAGGCCATGAGAATCGCCCTTCCCTGTCCCCAGTTGCTTTCGAGTATTGCGGGATCACCCGATGAGAACCATGCAAGTGTGCGGCTTTCCTGACCGGGCATGATTTTCATGATCTCCTCGAATCGAATTTCAGGGATACGTTCCTCCTCGATGGCAGAGTAGCGCGAGAAAATGGGGTGCGACAGAAGCAGTCGTTCGAGAGTGAGATAACCCTCCTCGTCCTGCATCTGCTCAGCGCCGAGATAACTTGCATTGAACCGTCGCTCCAGTATTCGACTTCCGTAGAAACGGTTGTCGCCGGATGAGGGTGCGAAGATCAGGATGTTGCCGCCGGAAGCAACAAAGTTCTCGATCCGCGAGAAGTCCGATTCTGCAATGTAGTCGATACCGTTCAGCACCACGCAATCATAAGAGTAGATATCTTCGGATGGCAGCCCGGCCATACCGACAGACTTCACTTCCATCTGAGTGGGGGTATCCGGCTGTGGTTTGATTGCCAGTTTGAGATAGCGGTTGTCTGCCTCATTCTGGCCGATCACGAGTATGCTGATACTGCGCGGAATGCTGACACTGAAATAACGCCGATTATCGGCTACAATCCGGTCATCCGCTGCCTCCACGAAACCTAAGTGCAGGCCGAAATCCGTGAACGTGAAGTTAAATTCTGCGGAGGCCTGATCGGAGGCATCGATATCGAAATCGGTCTGGCTGATTCGTTTGCCATCAACGAAGAGTGACGCCAGCACGCCCGAGACCCTGCGTGGATTGTCGTTGGAAAAGCTCGCGGTTATGTCAACCGATCGATTTGGATAGATGAGCTGTCGGCCGAAATCGATATCAGTGGCGCGGATATTGTCCGGCTCGGGATCGGTTATTTCGGTCAGATAGATTCGAGTGTTATCCAGGTCATCCCTGTCGATCACCAGATCATTCCATGACTCTTCGGCAAAGTCAGAGATGATATATAGCTCCTTGTGCAGATTACCCGACCGGTCCAGATGCTCGAATGCGGCATCTATCGCTTTGCGCGGATCGGTACTCCCATACGACTGAACACTTTCGAGTATTGAGTTCTCCATCGCCGGGATGTCGTACGTAAATCCACCTTCGCCGGCGTTCAACTCGCTGTCGAACGTCGCGAACAAAACCTCATCCCCCTCCGAGAATGCCTCGAGCAGGCTTGCGGCAAATTCCTTTCCCAGCTCGAACAGAGATCCCTCGCGCGCCTCGGCAGACATAGAAAGCGAATTGTCCAGCATTATGACACCCGAGGTTTTCGCCGCTGCACCGAGGCCCGCCGTGTATCCCCCCTTCAAGGCCGGTCTGGCGAATGCCCCCACAATCAGCAGGATCGCGAGGATTCGCAAAATCAGGAGCAGTAGCTGCTTGATCTTGAGCCGCCTCATCCGGGTCTTCTGAAGGCTCTTCAGATACTCCAGCGATGAAAAGTAAACCTTCCTGACCCTCCTCCGGTTGAGAAGGTGGATCAGAACAGGTATCGCCGCGAAGGCAGCGAAGGCCAGTATGATCGTGTTGAGGAATCCCATTTAGTATCAGTTCATCCGGAGTGTAAATGGAGTTCTTAACAGCCTGTCGGCCTCCTGCACGAAAAGAAATCCACCCGGTGCGGTTCGGACCAGCTCGTATGCCTTGATAGCCTTGTCTCGATCGTTCATGAGGTCGTACGCCTTTCCGAGCGCCAGAGCTGCTCGACCGATATAGAACGGTCGCTCTTCGACGAAAACGCAGAATTCGAGTTGTTCGATC
The DNA here is from genome assembly GCA_964415885.1 of uncultured Ignavibacteria bacterium. Lineage (GTDB taxonomy): Bacteria > Zixibacteria > MSB-5A5 > JAABVY01 > JAHJOQ01 > CAYQCE01. Next base: position 9,740 of record CAYQCE010000010.1, on the reverse strand, counting down.
GCCTGAGGCGCCTGCTCAAGATACAAAAACGCCTCCCCCGCTCGCAATGCTGCGAGCGGCTCCGGGTCGTTGGACATAAGGAACATCTTCGTTCCGTTGAGAGCTGACCCGAGATAGACCTCAGCCGAGTCCTTGTCACCCGACTTCAGCTTGGATCGCCCGAGAGCAATCTGCGCATCAATAAGCACAACGTCATCATCTGAAGCCGTAGTCGCGCGGTGATAATAAGACAGCGCTCGGTCAGCATTACCCTCGTAGTCGGCGATTCGCCCGAGCTTGTAGTATGACAGCGAGAGAGATGAATCGAGTTCGGAGGCCTTCTCATAGGTTCTGCGGGCATCCTCCAGCCTGCCGTTTATCAGCATGAAATTAGCGTAAGTCTGGAGATTCGTCGGCGTCGGGTTGTCGCTCGATTCCAGCATGAGTCGATAGTAGTCCTCGGCCTCCTGGTATCGTCCGGCCGTATAGCAGAAATTGGCGAGATCACCGAAAGCCTCAGCATCCCCACCCGCCAGCTTCAGTTTTTCCTCAAGAAAGAAAATTGAACGATCGTACCGTCTCTGATACGCCACCCGTTGCGACTGATAAGTCAGCCAGCCGGGATCGAGAGTCAGCGTATCGAGGTAGTTATGCCAGCCCGAAATCAGTTCGCCAGCCGGTTTGCCGTAAACTTTCTCCATGTCATCGAGCACTGTCAGATCAGTGGCTATCGAGTAAAACGACCTGAATGTCTTGACGTTCCTGGTATCTATCAGGTACTCGACAAACGATCCGAGAGCCTGCCGGACCTGCTCACGGTTTTCGGCCGTCAGATAGTCGTGCGACAGAAAGTAGTCCTGTATGCTCGGCAACGTCTCGTCGACTCTCATCTTCACAGCAAAGAAATCGTTGAAATCGTTTAGCGCCGCGGCGGCTTCCACGATCGAAGCCGGAGCATAACCCCAGAAGCGATAGAGCTGCATCATGTTCACGGCAATCGAAGTGAGCGCGTTGAAATCATGGCTGTAGTGGAACAGGATGTTGTTTCTGACAGGATCTATCGAAAAGCCGTAGTATGAGTCGTAGTTGACATTAGGGTCACGGCAGGGCATCAGGTACAGGTTCATCGGCTGATGATAGTCGAAATCATAGATCTCGTCCGCCGCGTCATACTCCAGTTCGAGATAACGCCTAACGGCATTCCAGTGGAAATCGCCGAGCGAATTGCGCACGAAGTGAATCTGAAAATGTGGCGCGGGATCCGAGCTGTAATGATCCGAATCGGACATCGAGTAGTCGCAGAAAGACTCGCGGGACACTACGCCCGTCGCGGTCACCGAGAATCGATAGAACGATTCGCCCTTGACGACGAGTGAGTCCAATATTACCGGAACCTCGAACGGCACCCTGTAAGTTCGGAATACCCGTTTGGAATTCGGGCCGGACGTTATTGTCTCTATTCTCAGCGCAAGGTCTGCCTCGGTTCGCTCGAGCACTGACAGGTCACAGACCACATTACCGAGTCGCACGGTGACCACTGAGCCGTCCGGAATCTCGGCGGAGTCGCTCGCCACAGTAACAGCGTTAGCGTCCTCCGACAACTTTTGGAGAAGCGAGAATTGAACCCTGGTGGCATCGTATGCGGATGATACCCCCGGCAGAATTGCGAGCAGTATTGTAGTGACTATGAGGGCGATGGCCGGTCTCATCAGATCAAACCTTCCTTGTTACAACGTGATACAGCGTGGACTGAGAGATTGTTTCAAGACTCTCTGCCGTTGACAAGTCGCCCCTGCCGCATTATCGGAAGGATCGGAACCGAATCTACTTTCGCTGCGTATTCGATGTCTCCACCGAATCCGATAGACTTGAGGTATCGTCCGTGATCGCACGCCTTGAGTGCGCCCGCCAGATCGCTCTTGTGCTGATTGTAGAGACTCAGCGCAACCTCCGCCGCATCATTGGAGGCGTCCGCCTCTCCTCCCAGGCGAGAGATCAGCATACCACCACAGACTGCATCCTCGAGCGAGAACCGGTGTTCTTTGCCGGAACAGACAATCGCGGCATCCGACCCGATACGCTCGACCTCCTCGGCAACTACGCCAACATTCACGAACGACGCCGCAATACAGGATTCTGCCGACGATCCGAGGACCAGCACTTTGGAGCCGTTGGTCGATGCGAGGATAATCGTCTTGCCTCCCACAACACTCTCGGTAAACTCGAATGGCGAATTTCCCAGGTCGAAACCCTCGATCCTCTGGCCCTCACGTTCCCCGGCCAGCACAACCACATCTCGATCCAGATTGCCCAGCAGCGTCGAGCTATCTCCTATGGACCTGACCGGTATTATCTCTTTGCAGCCGGCATTGAAAGCCGTCGGGATAACCGTACAGGCGCGGAGCACATCCACCACTACCACGGTCTTGCTTCGGAGATCGTTCTCAGACAAACCGGCAGATGTAAAGTACAGTTCGATTTTCATACTCATCTGTGCGAACCTTCTTTGTAGAACGGTGGCTTTACGATCACCGCGGGGGCCTTTCTGCCTCGAATAGGGATCTGAAGCTCGACACCCGGCTTGGTATTGCCTTTCTTCACATAGCCGAGTCCGATTCCTCTCTCGAGAGCCGGCGAATACCCACCGGAGGTCACACGGCCGACGGTCTCGCCGTCCCGCTCGATCTCGTAGCCCTTTCGTGGAATCGATCGATCCTGCATCTCGAAAGCCACCAGTTTCTCGGGCGGCTTCTCAGCTTTCATCTTCTCGATCGCGTCCCTGCCCATGAAGCTGTCCTTCTCTAGCTTAACGATCCAACTGAGTCCGGCGGCAACCGGATTCGTCGTCTCATCGATATCGTTGCCGTAGAGCATATACTTCATTTCGAGTCGCAGGGAGTCGCGGGCACCGAGGCCAACAGGCGACATGTCATACACTTCACCCGCCTCCATCAGTTTGTCCCACACATCCGAACAGTTCTTGGGAGGAATGTATATCTCGAATCCATCCTCACCCGTATAACCCGTGCGCGAGATAAGGACCTTGTGTCCCGCTATGTGTGTCTGTGAGGCCCAGTAGAATTCAATCTTGTCGAGATCGAGTTCGGTCACTTTCTGGACGACCTTCTGAGCATCCGGACCCTGCACCGCAATGAGACCCGTGTCGTCCGAGACGTCTTCGAGCTTCACATTGCCGGTAACATTGTCATTGAGCCACTTCCAGTCCTTTTCGAGGCACGCGGCATTGACAACGAGCATATACTTGTCGGCTAGACGATAGATCAAAAGATCATCGACAATTCCACCGTCCGGATAACACATGCAGGTATACTGAACCTGCCATTCATCCAGCGCGGAGACATCGTTGACCGTCAACTTCTGCAGAAACTCGAGCGCGTCCGGTCCGTGGACGAAAAATTCGCCCATGTGCGACAGATCGAAAATGCCGACTTTGTTCCTGACTTTCAAATGCTCGGCGTTGATCGAATCGTACAGCACCGGCATCTGATATCCGGCAAAATCCACGATCCTGGCACCGAGTTCCTTGTGCTTATCGTAAAGCGGAGTCTTCTTTGGAGCTCCATCACCCATCAGTCACCGCTCCTGTTCCTTGTGTAGTTGAGAAGTCCTCCCTCGATCAGGATATCTATCTGGCGCGGCGAGAGATCGTATCTGGCCTTGAAGCTGTAGCCCTGAGTCTCGTTATGTACCGTCAGATCCTCGCCTTTCTTCAGCATCTCCGGTGCATTCTCGATCTTGAGAGTATCGTCCTGCTTGATCCTGTCGTAGTCCGCATTATCCGCGAATTCGAGCGGGATGATCCCGAAATTGACAAGATTGCCCTTGTGAATCCTCGCAAACGATTTCGCGAGCACGAACTGAAAACCGAGATACATCGGCGCAAGAGCGGCATGCTCCCTCGAGGAACCCTGACCATAGTTGTCGCCGCCGATAACCGCAGAGGCTTTCGCTTCACGCGCTCTTTTGGCGAATGTCTCATCGACCTGATAGTATACATACTCAGAGATCGCCGGAATGTTGGATCGCAGTGGGAGAATCTTCGCACCGGCCGGCATGATATGATCCGTCGTAATGTTGTCGCCGAGCACCAGAAGCACCCTGGAGCTGATCGTATCAGGCATAGGACCGCGCGTCGGCAGCGGCGCGATATTCGGGCCGCGACGAACCTTGACATCCTCCGGTTTCTTTGCGGGCTTCAGGATACTGCGGTCGTCAATCTTGAATTTGTTCGGCATTTTGAATTTCGGATAGTTCCCGAGTTTGCGCGGATCTGTGATCTTGCCTTTGATAGCCGTCGCAACACAAACCTCCGGGGACGCGAGATACACGTCGGCATCCTTGGTGCCGCTCCTGCCCGGGAAATTGCGGTTGAAGCTGCGAACCGAAACTCCGCCGGACGGCGGCGACTGCCCCATTCCGATGCAGGGTCCACACGCTGCCTCGAGTATTCTCGCACCGGCGCCGATCATCGATGACACAGAGCCGTTATCAGCGGACATCGCAAATACTTGCTTGGATCCGGGTGAGATTGTGAGCGAGACTTTGGGAGAGACTGCTTTCTCTTCCAGCACCTTGCCGACCATTGTCAGGTCTTTGAGCGACGAATTCGTGCATGAACCGATGCAGACCTGATTGGCCTCGGTCCCTTCGATCTTTCTCACCGGCACAACGCTGTCAGGAGAGTGCGGCTGCGCGATCATCGGCTCGAGTTCATCGAGATTGATTTCGATAACGCGGTCATAGTCCGCGCCATCGTCGGCCTTCATCTCCTTGAAGTCCTTCGCACGATCTTCCGCATCGAGAAACTTCTGCGTTACCGCGTCGGACGGGAATATCGAAGTTGTAGCTCCGAGCTCAGCGCCCATGTTCGTGATAGTCGCGCGTTCGGGAACACTCAGGTTCTTGACTCCGGGACCGTAGTACTCGACGATATTCCCGACTCCACCCTTCACGGAGAGTATTTCCAGCACTTTGAGGATCACATCCTTTGCGGAAACCCAAGGCTGGAGCTTCCCGGTTAGCTTGACTCCAATAACCCTCGGGCACGGCAGGTAGAACGGGCCGCCGCCCATTGCCACCGCGACATCGAGGCCACCGGCGCCCATAGCGATCATTCCGAGTCCGCCTGCGGTCGGTGTATGCGAGTCCGAGCCAAGCAGAGTCATACCGGGCTTCGCGAATCTCTCAAGATGCACCTGATGACAGATGCCGTTGCCGGGGCGAGAGAAGTAGATGCCGTATTTCGCTGCGACGGTCTGAAGATAGAGATGATCGTCGGCATTCTCAAACCCCGACTGAAGTGTGTTATGATCGACATACGACACCGACAGCTTTGTCTTAACTCTATCCAGTCCAAGAGCTTCGAACTGAAGATACGCCATCGTCCCGGTTGCGTCCTGAGTCAGAGTCTGATCGATCTTGATTCCGATCTCTTTTCCCGGCTCAAGTTTGCCGTCAACTAAGTGTTTCTTCAGGATTCTATATGCGAGAGTGAGTGGCATGAGGACCTCCTTACACTGATACAGCATAAAATCATTGCGGCTAAAATCGCCGATAAGCCCGTAAATGTCAATCGGTTTTTGGGTTACAGCGGCGCGTGAATGCTGTTGACAACTGTGCGGAGAACGGTTTCTTGCAGGCTGTGCGAGAACAAGATACGACATCCGTGGAGACAGGATACATTATAGCAGTCCTCTCCTCATTCTGTTCCGCTCTCTCGACCGTGATCGGCAAACACAACCTCGATTACATCTCCCCTCTCCTGATGAACAGCCTGATATTCACCATCGCCGGCTTTGCGTTTCTTGTCTGGTTACTTCCGAGGAACGGCGTGAAACACGCCCTGAGCATGACTAAGCAGGGATGGTTCTGGACGCTGATGTTCGCTCTGACGTCATGGCTCGCGCTCTGGGCGTTTTGGGAGGGTGTGCAGAG
>CAYQCE010000010.1:2431-3706 GCA_964415885.1 uncultured Ignavibacteria bacterium | reverse complement strand
TTCTCTATAGTCTCCAGAAATGTCTCGTAACAGTCGAGCGCCCTGTTCGCGCGGGCGACATCGATGTCATCGACCGGTACAACGCAGTCGATCTCATCGGTGGTCGAATGAGAAAGGCTGAAATGGTCGCTCACCTTCGCCATATCCTCGCTGATCGTAAAGAGCGCCAGCCGCTTGAGAAACGGCGCACGGGAAACAAGATCGACAAACGCCCGCTTGACCACCGCATGCGAAATCAGATGATCGTGAAAACCGCTTATTCCGTGCACGGCGTAGGTCACAACGACCTCCGGCTCGACGTTCATTATCTCTCTCTCGATTGCCACTTCGAGTTCGCGCGGATCTACATGTTTCAAGCCGCTGTCCGGAAAATCGAGAATCGTCATACCGTCCAGCTCGAGAACGTCCTTTACGCACTCCATCTCCTTAGCTCGGACTTCGCCCATCTCATCCAACGAAAAGCCGTACTTGTGACGCTGTTTTGTGGCGCCGCCCTTCGTCAGGGTCAGAAGATAGACCTCGTGGCCATCCCGTTTCTGATGGCTCATCGCGCATGCCGGACCGAACGACTCGTCATCCGGATGCGGAAATATGTAGAGTATTCTCATCGCAAGTCTCCTCTGGCATAATAACAGCAGAGGCGGCGCGGTGTTCAGACTGTTTGGTCGATTGAAATCAGCTCGGTCGTGCTACTCGCGAGCGCGACCGTTTGGAGAGATCCACCGGCGGATTCAGCCTTGCGAACTCAGCGGCGTAATGGGGATTTGAGAATTCGAACTCGGCGATTACATCGCCTGCGGAGACGAGCTCGATGAACCTGTCGAACCCTCGTATCTCGCCACCGTAACGGTTGTAGATCATCGTGCACTCGACAAACCTGCCGCGGGCGTTTCGGGATGACACCCTCCTCCGATGCGCCCGTACTCTCCCCCTCCAGATCAGGCGGGTCAGCCCGTACAGTATCCCGAGACCGCAGACAATCGCGCCGAATAGTGTGTCCGCCCATCCGATGACCGAAACAGCTACTGCAAGCAGGCTGACCACAGCTACGCAGATATCTGTGGTTTTGGCGAATCCGGAGAGCGGTACGGGGGATTTGGCGCACTTCCGGCAGATGGGATAATCCCAGGAGATCGTAGCGTATGCGGGTTCGATCTGTTCCATCTCTTCGCGAGTTAGGGAGGCATCGAGGGCGCAGAAATACAGCTTCTGTGACCGAAGCCGTTTTTTGCTCATACATCCGACACAGCGCTGGGGCCATTCGGCCCGTTTGCC
>CAYQCE010000010.1:0-2331 GCA_964415885.1 uncultured Ignavibacteria bacterium | reverse complement strand
GCCGTTTTTTGCTCATACATCCGACACAGCGCTGGGGCCATTCGGCCCGTTTGCCTTTAATCGCTACAGCCTGACTCATTTTACTCCCGCGCAATATCCTATGGATATTGTCGGAACGGCGGGCTTTCCGATTTAGGAAGATGTCGGGTTTCGTCGGGAAGGGACTCCCGACGACGGGTGGTTAGAGAGCTCTCTGTGATGTGAATAGCAGATGCATCATCTGCCACAGCTTAAGACAACTACCAGTTAGGACAGTTCCTGCTCGCCGGAGGCGAGTGTGAACTGACCGATCCACTGTTCCTGCTGGTCCTGTGGAATGAAACCCGGGCCACACCAGCCATCTTGTATTTGTCGTTGTTTCAAAGCAGGCTGCAGCGATCCGCACCCAATGTCACCCCTGCGAAAGCAGGGGTCCAGATGAAGACGGCGGAACCGCTAAAGGGTTCCATCCTACTCAGGAATCTACTCGGGAATCACCGGCTGTGTGTCAGCAGTCCGGCACACCATCCCCGTCCGGGTCGCACGGTGCGGCTCCGCCCTGGAACACGTAGGCAATTAGATACACCAAATCGTCAACATCTATTGCGCCTGAGCAGTTAGCATCCCCTGACACTTCTGGGATCGGCGACATGCCACCAAGGAAGACGTAATCTATCAAATACACAATGTCGTCTATGTCGATACCGCCGCTGATATTCGGGTCACCGCAGATGTAGTCCGACTGACAACCGACACCGAGCGCGCCAACAAGCTGACCGTTCGGGCTGTACTCCGGCGCGCAGGGAGAATATGCATCGATGTGATAATCGCCGTTTTCCGGATCACAGAACCTCGGATCGGCGGAGAAATTGCCGTTGGAATCAGCGACTTCGGATAGAACACCCTCCCAATCGCCTGCAGAATTACCAAAAATGTCGGTGATGTTAACCGATAGCCCCTCGATTCCTGTGTAGAACTTCACGTCCAACACCTGATTATTCTGATGAATGATCGAGTTGCTAATCTGTGCTATGAGTATCTCGACGACTAGGACATTTTCGCAACCAGCGAACGTGCAATTTCGAATGTCTGCTATATAGTTGACAGCAAGCGCAATTCCTTCTATGTCCTCGACCAGACAGTTTGACATATAGAGGCGTTCCTGTGAATATACGCTCCCGTTAATTGGGTCCCCTGACGCGCCTCCTCCACACCAGCATTCCTCCGTCCGTCCTCCCCTGATAATGCAGTCATCGACATATACCGAATCGCCGAAACATGCCAACGTGTTGTGACAGCCTTCATTGTTCTCGAACAGGCATCCTTCAAGGATCACTGTCCCATTCGAGATATGAATCGTACCGCCGTGAAAGCAACTTGACGTAGTATTGACGTTTCTAAGGAATTCGCAAGAGTCGAATCGGGTGTCGGAGGTACCGCTGTAAATCACGGTGCCGCTTTCGCAAGCAGTGTTGTCCGTGAACGAAGAACCGGATATTTCGAGATCGCCGCCGTTCATGTATAGCCCGCCCCCACTCTCAGCCACACACTCGACAATGCTGCATTCGCGTAGGTTTAGCGGTCGGTCGAAGGACCTGATTGCACCACCATAGGGCGCATCCCCGTTCCGGAAGGTCAGCCCGCGCAGATAGAGCGTGTGCTCGCTCGAGATGACCGTGAGGATCGATGAATCCGCAATTGCGGGTTCGATGAATGTACTATCACGACCAGCGGTGGACATGAGTGTCAGCAGCTTGTCGCCGACAACGAAGTTCTCGAAGTAGGTTCCGGGTTCGAGCGCAACTGTGTCGCCGTGAGCGGCGACATCGATCCCCGCCTGAATAGTCGGTTGATCGGTCGGGATAGTGATAGTAGCTGCGTGAGATGTCATCGCCCCGCAGAGCAGAATGACGAACAACGCCGCCGCGTGCGCGGTGCGGGCAAATGGGCATTTCATAGTTTCCTCCCTCGAGTTTCGCGCCCCCGATGAATTATGTCATACTCGATTTGGCGATGGAGTTCTATCTCCAATTTAATAAGCGGGGGGGGGGCAGCAACACTTATTTTGATTTTTTTCTGTTAGCCGTATTGTCGGGTTTCTCGGATTTCGTCAGGAAAGGGTTTCCGACGACGCATGCATGGGGCTGACGGCAAGCGTGGCCCGGGTTTCGTTCTCAGGTTTCGATCAAGAAAACGGCGGGAACGCTGAATGGATGTGCCCTGCTCAAAACTTCAAACTCGAAGCAGGACTCGTTCGGAATAGCCAATCATACGTGCTTTACGAGATGCACCGGGCTGTTAGCCCGGATATTTCATGAGCAGGGTTGAATTGTCTCGGTGTGTGTTTGAAGT
>CAYQCE010000009.1:0-77181 GCA_964415885.1 uncultured Ignavibacteria bacterium | reverse complement strand
TTCTTCAAGTCCGCGAATCCATCCGGGTCCCATTCGCTCATTCCGGCCGCTTCGAGATGTTCCAGCGCGATTGTGAAATGTTCTTTCGCTTGAGCATCATTTCCTTCTGCAAGCGCGATCTCTCCAAGGTCCTTGTGCGTCCATCCCTTGAACTCCGAAGCATCAATACGCTCGCACCAGGCAAGCACCGGCCTCAGCCACTTACCGGCTTTCTCGAAATCACCAGCGAGGCGATACGCATGCCCTACCGCCCAGTCTGCGATCAGCTTGTTCATTTCATCGCCGTACAACCAGTGATAGTGACGGGCCTTTTTGTAGGCATCGACGGCTTTATCGTACATCTTCTGATCTTCGTATGTCGCCCCGAGATTGTTCCACAGCGGTCCGAGCCAGCGCTCCTCGCCCCCGGCCTCTGCCTCGGCGATTCCCTTCAGTCCCCACTCGATCTGTTCATCGGGAGTTCCGACTATCGCAACCATGTGTGCGGCATCGATTGCTCGGCTGTGCATATCACGCTCCGAGCAATAATCGAACACTTCGACAAAAGTATTCTTCGCGGTGTCATTATCGCCGTCCTGCCACTCGAACCGCCCTCGAACTCCGAGATAGCGCGACCATCCGAGGCTGTCCTCCGGATTCGCGAATCCCTTCGCTTTCTTAAGCCACTCACGCCCCGGTTCTTTCTCTCCGAGAACCAGGTACGACCGAGCGATCTGCGACATCGCCTCAACCTGTGCCGAGATGTTCTTCTCAGACTCCGCCTCTTCCAGCGCCTTCATATATATCCCTATAGACTCCTCGTACTGCCTTGAGTTGAAGGTCTCGTCAGCCTTCTTCAACAGATCTTCCGCCATAATCTCAAACTCCAGAGTTAGTGCAACCCAGACCTCTGCCGCGCGATCATCCACGACGCTCCTGGCTGGTTCGAATTGCCATTCTCGTAGCGCAGTTTTGACTGCCCCCTCGAATCCATACGTCTCAAGCGGAACGCTCAGCACCTCGATCTCCGCAACGCTTCCACTTGTATCCACAAACACCTGAACGGCAACCGATCCCTCGACTCCGTCAAAAAGCGCCGAGTCCGGATACTCGGGCAGGACCTTCACGACAGCCCGTGGCGGAATAACCCCACCGGAAAATTCCGCGTCAAGGAACGGCTCCAGCTCAATCCGAGATGTTGTCACCTCGGCGTTTGCCTGACAGCTCAAGAGACACATGACGGGCAATAGAAACAACCAGTATTTTTTCGCCATTTTTGCACCTCGCGTTTCTCGGTTCATTTTGTTCGAACAATTTGCGCGCATGCAGATGGCAAGTCAAGGCAAATATAGGCGTATCGGATGCATATTAATGAGGGAGCCTGTCTGGTGTTCACAGACTCCCTCTTGAGTGGGCAGTGAAGGGGATAGATATGATTAGGGTTGGCTTCAACTCACCCACGTGACTATAGCGCAATCTGTATCTGCCCCGTGAGATCCTGCTTGACCGCCCTCAATCGATCGCAATCCGAATAATCGAAGACGGAATGCCGGGCAACCAGGTCATCTGATCTTCCATACATGAGACGGTTCAGCAGCAGAGGCGTTCATTGGATCGTGGAAAAGAAAACGCCGGAGTGATAAACTCCGGCGTTTGAATTGCTATCGCATAGTCTTCGGATCAGTCGAGGCCGAATTCCACCTTGTAGGATACCCAGCACGGTACCGGCTGGTTATTCTGCATGGCGGGCGTCCACTTGCCGCCCATAGCGGCTTCTTTCGCAGCCTCCTCAAAGCCGGCATTCGCACCGGATTCTCTCTCGATAATCGCATCACGGACAGTGCCCTCTTTGTCGACGAGCACTCGAATCCAGACATTGCCTTCGATACCGGCGCGACGCGCCATCTCGGGGTAATTCGGCTGTGGAATATGGATCGCCTGCGGGATCTCCTCGACCGCAATGAACTCGTCGTGAGCGGGGAAAAACTCGTCATCTGCGATCTCAATCTCGATATCGTCGCCGCCGCCTTCACCACTTCCAATCACGGGTTGAGCAATATCGGCAAGCTGATCCTGTGTAGCGAGCACGACAGCCTCGGTGGCCTCCTCGTCCGGAACCGGTTCCGGAATACCGATCTTCGGCGCAGCTATTTTCGGCGCCTCGATATTAACGGCCGGGGCCTTCTTGGCCAGAGACGGAGGCGGAGCAAGCTCAGAGATATCGCGGATACGGATAACATTCTCCGTAGCCGGCATCTCTTCCGTCGTCGCCCACTTCACAAAAACCCAAGTGCTCATCGCGAAGAGATGAATTCCCGCTCCGATCAGGATCGCGAGCAGCATGTGCTTCTGGTATGACTTCTTGAGCTCAAATGCTCCGTAGTCAACCTTTATAACTCCAGTTCCTAACTTCATTCTTCGTCATCACCTCCCAAAAGCGAGCCGGACTTCGCCCGGTTGATCTTCCTGACGAATCGACTCTTCTCTTGCCACGGAGATGTTGAATACCTGTATGAGAAGGTGGCGCCTTCCTCGAGGAGTTCCCGGTTGGCCTCGCGGTACGCATCCATGAACTCGAGATCATCCCGGAGCACATACTCGACCACCTCGATCTCATCGAGGAGATTCACGAACGCATCATACCGAGCGTCCGGATGAATTGTGATTAAAGTGCTGAGCCTCGGGTTCACTTTATTGGCTCCATACAGCAACTGTCGAGTGGAATCCTGGGAAAACTTCACCGGATCCGAATACTCCTGTCCCCAGAAGAACCAGTGAGTATTCTGATCATCCACGAATACCATGAGAAGATCGCTCTCACGAATCTTCAGGGTCTCGTCTTCCGCCTGCTCCGGCAGATTGATCTCCATTGCCTGCGGGGCGGCGAACACCGTCGTAACCATGTAAAAAATCAGAAGGAGAAAGGCGATATCGACCATGGGGGTCATGTCAATACGGATGCCTATACGCTTTTTCTTTTTCCTAAAGCCTTTTTTCTCCTCGCCTCCTCCCCTATCGGGAGTGTCGACAGCACCCATCTATCTCACCACCTTTCCTATACCTGCGCCTCTTCGGTCTCAAACTCAGTGACAATCTGGAATGTCCTGAGGTTGAAGTCGCGGAGGGAATCCATGATTTTTTGCATAGTACCGAATTTTACATTTTTATCCGCCTTAATGATAAGGAGCGCCTTTAGATTACCGGGCGATTTCGCTCGGATCTGCTGCACGGTCGCTCCCACATTGAACGGCGAAACCGATACATCGACAGTCACCGGAATCCTCACCTCTTCGCCCTCAATCTGCTGGGTCTGGAGCTCAAGATACTCCACAAAGACCGAATCCTGCTCCGTCACGGTGACCATTATCTTGCCTTTCTCGGGCAGGTTAATCTGCGAGTGCGAAGTAGGAAGAGTCACCTCTTTCTTCTCCGGCGGTTTGAACTGAGTTGTCGCCATATAGAAGATAAGAAGCAGAAATGCGATATCGACGAACGGCGTCATATCGAGCGTAATGTTAACTCTGCGCTTCTTCTTAATCTTCATAGCTTACTTTGTCTCTTTCTGCTTGATAAGCTGCAGAATCTCGTAAGAAGCCTCATCTACCGTGTAATTGAAGCTGTCTACCTTATTTACAAAGAAGTTGTACGAAATGATCCCAACAATTGCGTTGAACAGGCCGCCCGCAGTATTCACCAGCGCCTCAGAAATACCTGTAGCCAGAGCGGTAGCGTCAATAACACCGCCCGAGGCATGGCCGGTAGCGTTGAAGGCGCGGATCATGCCGATTGTCGTTCCGAGAAGACCGAGCATCGTTGCCGTCGACGCGATCGTGGAAAGAGCGATTAGATTTCTTTCGAGCAGCGGTACTTCAAGAGCGTTGGCCTCTTCGATAGCTCTCTGCGTATCCTCGAGTTTCTTCTCGGCATCAAGATCCGTATCCTTGATCTGACGATACTGATCGATACCGGCCCGAAGAACGTTTGCCATCGAACCGCGCTGCTTGTCGCATGATGCCAGAGCGCCCTCGTAGTCACCCTCCTGAACGAGAGTAACGACCTTCTTGAAGAAAGACTGAACAGAAGCCTTGCCCTTGGCTTTTCTCAGAGAAATGGTTCTCTCCGAAATAAACATCACGAGCATAACTGAGAGGGCAATAAGGATCCCCACGACCGGCCCGCCTTCCTGAAGGTACTGCGGGAGCTGGGTCCAGATAATGAACCCTGTCGCCAGAGAGATTACCATAACGAGCGTTACAAACACAGACTGTTTCACTTGCTATTTCCTCCGGTATAATTTGTGACTTTTGTATTCAAGCCAAGTGATTACTCACCAAACTAAAGATCGTTGGATTTCACGGCGTTTACGACGAGACCCGCAAACGTCACCCACAAAGCGGGCTGTGCCATAACCCAGAACGTGACGATATTGAATTTTGAGCCGAGGCCCTTGATCATGTAGATGTTGGCGACCTCCGCGCCCATCGGGATGTCAAACCCAACAGTGAGGTAGATGAACATTCCACACCAGAGAGTCAGGGGCAGATACTGCCAACCGAGAATGTGTTTCAGTCTTGATGCCCGCTGATCAACGTCCCTGGCTGGGAGATACATCGCGATCAGAGACGCCAAACCGAAGATCAGGCTGAGCGTGGCAATCCCCGAAAAGATATAGGGCAAGTTCGGAAGCATTGAGTTGAACATGCCGATAATATCCGAGTAATCGGAGACCGAGCTGAAAGTCAGCAGGCCGGGCATAGTAAGCGTGCCATAGATCGAATCAACCTTGAACCATGGCAGCAGGCTGCCGACCACCAGGCCGAGCGACGCTATTGTCAGAACGACTCGATCGAGCAGTGCGAGGAGGTTGGCCCTCACCGCAGTCCCGCTGCGAAGCGGCGCGAAGTGGGTCTTATTATACTCCGCGACACTTATCTCATACTTCTCCTTCTCCTCTTCGCTCTTGAAGAACTCCGAAACTTTGCCACCGTATACATCAAATCCGATGTACTTGTAGCGAAGGTCCGGATCGAACGAAGAGTCTTTCTTAGTCTCTTTTTCTGCCATATTCCTCTGCCTCGGGAGTTAGACTAGAAGGTCTCGAGAGCCTCCGCAACGCTATTCTTCAATTCCTGAAGAGTGGCACTGTCGGGGTCACACTTCAGACCCTTGTTTATCCAGTTCATAGACTGCTGATACTTCTTGGCGAGCGCATAAGCCTGCGCGATCCAGGTCACCAGATCAGTGTCGTTGCACTCATCCAAGCCCTGCTCGGTCATTCGGTCATAGCCTTTCAACAAATGCGGTAACGCCTTCTCACCACTCGGTGTCTTGCCGATCAGGTAAGTGAACCCGATCCACTTGTCGGCCTCCCATGCGGTGGAGTCGCAACTGCCCCACGCCTCATAGTATTCCCTGCTCTCCTCGTACTTCTTCTGCTGTGACAGGCTCGAAGCGACGAGCTTGTTGACCGGGCAATTCTCGGGATCGAGTTCAAGAACTCTCTGCAGATACTCCGCAGTGGTCTCCCAGTCTTTCATACGCATGTATGCATATGCGGCGTTGAGCCACGAGCGCGCATTGGTCGTGTCAATCGCAATCTTCCGCTCGAATATGTCGATGGCCTTCGTGTAGGCCTGTGGGTCGAAGTTACCGAGATAGTAGTACGTGAATCCCATGTCATTCCACCACGTCACATCGGTGGAGTCGATCTCCCAGGCTTTTCGGAAATCCTCCGCCGCCTTCACGAGCGACATCGAATCCTCCTTCATTGCCGCATACGCCTTGGCCCGCTCAAGGAACAGCTCCGCCTCTTCCGGAGTCCATTCATGCTCGGGATCCTCCGCGAGTACATTCTCCTCATATGAAGTGAGAGTCTCGATGGCTCTTTCGGACTGACCGGACTTGGCATAGGCCTTTCCGAGATCAAGATATAGATCCGGTCTCTCATATCCGAGATCCATCGCGTACTCGAAATGGACTGCTGCGCTATCTTCATATCTCAGTGCCTGGAATGCTCTTGCGAGGTAATACTCCGCTTCCGCGGACTCCTCGGGCGACAGCTCGATAAACTTGCGGAACATCCATATAGAATTAGAATACCTCTCGATCGCCTTGTCCCGATCGCCTCCGCCAATTGACATCGCTGAAAGAATGAATATTTTGCCGGCGAGATTGTACGCTTCGGTATAAGACGAATCGAGTCGGATAGCATCACCGAGACGCTCCAATGCCTCTGTATACTGTTTCTGCGCGAGATGCGACTTGCCGAGCCGGAAATGGACCTCCGGATTCAGTGAATCGCAATCCTTGAGCACACGGTTGTAGGCGCGAATCGAGAGGGCATACGCGCCCTTCTCATAGTTGGCGTCCCCGAGATGCATAGGATACACGCAGTTCTCGTCGTCGAGAAACTCTGCGGTTCTGAAATTCTTATCTGCCTCGCTATAGTCGCCTCTGGCGAGATAGTAGAGACCGAGCCCATCGTGGAACATAGCCTTCTCATGGCCTTTTTTGGCCTTGTCGAGCCCCCTCTCGAAGAGCTCCTTCGCCTGTTCGAGGCGCGTTGTGTCTCTAACGATGATCTTGCCAAGATGGTAGAGTGATGGCAGGTGGTTTCCCTTTCGGTCCAGTGCCATCTGGTAGTACTCTTCGGCCTTCTTGTAGTTGTGTTTCTTCTCGTATATCAGAGCAATAGCATACGGGTACTCAACAGAGCGCCTCCGTTTCTCCATGCCCTCCTCTGCCTTCTGAATTGCCTCGTCGTACTTCCTCTCGTTGATCAGCTCCTGAATGTCACTGGGAATCTCATCGTCGGCGAGTGCGGAAAAGGCGAAACAAAGCAGGAGAACTGCTGTTACCAAGGTAGCGAACCTGTATAATGTCATGTGTAACCTCTGCTAACTCCTTGCCCTTATTATCCCGCTCGATAATAGAGCCTATTAGATATAAAATGTAGTTACGCAAGTCAAGCCTTTTTGAGGCGCGCTCAAGAGCGCTCATTACTGTCTGAATCAAGCGGTCTTAGCAACGATTTCGGCTTCGGTTTGCGCATCAACATCCATATTCTGATTGCCACATAGACGCCAACAACGACGCCTATTATGACCCTCCATTTCGTACCAAAATCACCCGCGATTCCCGTGACGATAACTACTCCGACAACGAGGATCATCGAGATTGTCAGGTACGATATGATTCTGTTGATATCCATTTGAAACCCTCTTCGATTAAGTATACAATAGAAATGCATATTCATTCCTGAATCAACCGCTAAATCGACAAAAACAACCGCCGGAAGCGGCCTGCCGGAAGAGGTCTTGGATATCTTGCTCTCCATTTGTATGAACGAAATCCGTGCCGGGTGCTCCCCATTCTCTGAAACAGCCAACATATTGTAGTTCAAAACATTGCAATCGTAGAGGTGGAATGCCACGCATCGAATCACCGATCTAACCGCAGAACCTGCGATATTCTGCGCAGGATTAAACGACAATCGGGACCACGATTCAGAGGAAAGATAGCACTGAATGAAATTTACGGAACCTGATCGAGAAACGACAGCGTCTTGTCAATCTCATCCGGTCCGGAGGCTATGAGAATGTCCGCCGGTACAGAACTCAGGAAAGTCTGGCCGAAATTCGATTTCACGAGACGGTTGTCCGTAACGATCACAACACCTTTGTCGTGCGAGGTTCTGATCAGGCGACCGAAACCCTGCTTGAATCGCAGTACCGCCGCCGGAAGGGAGTAGCTTGCGAATGAGTTCTCGCCCCGCTGTTCAACGAGCTCCATACGAGCGCTGTCGATCGGATCGCCCGGAACCGAGAACGGCAGTCGCGTTATGATAAGCAGTTCCAGCTCTTCGCCGGGCAAATCGACCCCGTGCCAGAATGACTCCGTTCCGAAGAGAATCGCCGACTTCATCTGCCGAAACTCGAACAGCGCACGCTCAGCCGAGTCTGTGGATTCCTGCGCCACTATCCGCGGAAACTTCGCGCCAAGGTCGTTAACTACCTGATGCAGCGATGAATACGACGTGAACAGCACGAGCGTGTTCCTGTCCACCTTGCCGAAGACAGACTTCAGGAACTGAGAGAGCCGGTTCTGATAGAAATCCGATCTTGGGGATGGCAGGTAGGCTGTGCACACGAACCTGACCTGCGCCGGATAGTCGAAACATCCACCGAACATTGCGCGTCGTTTCCTCTCTTCCGGGAGTCTATTGAGGCCGAGACGCTGCTCCATGAACTCGAAACCGCCGTCCACAGTCATCGTCGCGGAGGTGAAGAGCACACGCTCGTGGCGGCGATAGACCAGATGATCCATCACCTCTCCGATCTCGACCGGGGCGATCTTAAGCGAAAACCAGCCCGATGGTGTAACCTCGAGCCATCGCACAAACCGGAGATCGGACACCTCTATGTAATTCCCAATGTTATTCGAATACTCTCTCAGTGATCTTGCGACAGAAGCCACCGACTCCAGATCAACTGGAAGATCTTCTTTACCGTCTTCCGATGGTATCTCGTCGAGAAGCTGACGGATTCGCTTCTCTATCTCTCGGAGAGCCTCATAGATGTGTCCCATCGGAGACTCGATCACTCTCACGAATTTGTGCCCGGGCAAAATCCGATCCCTTCGAGAGTATGATCGCGGAGTCAGCCGATTCGCTCGAACGAACTCCTCGACAGAATAGAAAAGCGAAGCAATCGACTTTTTGCACGTATCCACTCGAGAGTGAATATCTTTCGTAATCTTCTGGATACGCTCCTGATCCGAATCATCCTCAGCCGTCCTGATGCCATAGCCTGACACACTGGTCAGGGGATCAGGAACGTGCGGGTCTTGAGACTCGAGCGGCTCAAATACGGTCCCAAGCGTTGCCCTCGACAGCTCTCCGGTGAGGCTGTCGGTAGCGACCTTCTCTATGTGATGCGCCTCATCAAAGACCACCACCCCGGGACTGCCGAAAATCTCCGCTTCGGAAACCGCGTCCGAGAAGAAGAGCGCGTGGTTCGTAACAATTACATCTGCCTTTGGAACCGCTCTCCGTGCTCTGAAGAAGAAACACTCGCGGTAAAAAGCACAATTGGATGCCGGGCAAAATGTGGCATCGCAGAGAATCTCCCGTTTCACCTTCGTATCGAGACCGCGCAACTCAGACAGATCGCCGGCCTGCGTGATATCCTTCCATAGAAGCACTGCTCCGAGATCGGCGAGCTGCTCGGAATCAAACTTTCGCGCGGCCGCCGCTTTCGCTATGCTGAGTCGAAGTAGACAGAGATAGTTGGATCGTCCCTTTAGAAGAAGCCCGCGAGCATGCCGCCCGAGCATCTTCTCCGCCTGAACCAGGTCCTTATAGAACAGTTGATGCTGAAGGTTCTTCGTGTGCGTCGAAACGACCACGCTCTGACCGTGAGTCTGCTGGTACAGGAGCGACGGTATTAAATAAGCGAGTGATTTGCCCGTACCCGTACCCGCTTCCGCGAGAAAATACTCGTCGGACCTGAGCGCTCGCATGAAATGTCGGGCGTACTTCAGTTGCTCCGGTCTCTCCTCGTAAGACTCCAGCACCTCTCCCGCTCGGCCACCGGGCGAAAAGAGCCGCTTGAGAGTCGCATCGTCGAGAGAGTACTCCACCGGCGCTGCCACGTCCGGCTCGCTGATATTGTCCGGTAGACGGAAGTGATTGTCGATGCGCGGCACTGAGATATGCCGTACGCGGCTCAACCATTCGGCAATCGCCGGATACTCGGGCGAGAGGAATGTCGAGCTGTCCTGCAGAGATTTGAAATCCAGACCCGCCACGTAGCGGGAGAGCATCTCAAAAAGCGTGAACACACTATCATCGTGTGTTTCAGCCGGTGGCCTGGTGAAGCTCGCGAGCAACTCGATTGCATGGTCGATGCCGGAGAACAGCATCCCGGGAAAAAACAACTGAAGCGCCTGTTGGAGGTCGAGGATCTCGTGTCGATTTCGGTTGTAGAATGACTCCACGAGCTCGTAAGGCCAGAAGCTATCGAGAGTCCAGTAGTCATACACGGCGGCGAATCCGCCCTGGACCAGATTCACGAATCTGTCCCACTGCGGGCGATTCGCTACGCGGCTCTCACCGGAGAGTCGCGTGACAGTGAGTGTCTCTCTCTCTTTCTTCCGAAGCTGATCGTACGAAGTTAGCTCGAGAGTGCAGACTTCCATCCTCGCCCCGAGCTGAAGGTTCTTCTTCAACGACAGGGTGAGAAGCTTGGGAAACTCTGAACGCATTTCCTATCAGAAGTTGGTGTAACCGGGCTTTGGCATGTAGCTGTAGGCGAATCGAATCATACGATCGTCTCCGCTCCCTGTGAATCCGGTTACGATTATCTTGGCATGTTTGTTGTCAGACGTGCGAAGCAGATAGCTGCCGCCCTCCACCACACGAATCTTGTCCGAACCGGTCCCACTCGGAGGATCGAATCGATCACCTATAGAGTTGATATTCAAGGGATAGAATCGCACAGTCTGCAATATGTCATCAATTCGGCCCGGAGACGCCAGGTAGTCCTCGCCATTGATCTGCGTGAAATATATCTGATTGGCGGCGGCATCGGTATTGACAAACTCCGCACGCTCGAATGAGAACCCCTCTCTTTCGCCGCTGAAGCTCGTGCCGAGCGAAATCTCACCGTGCGGATGACACACGAACTCTATCATATTGGAGGGAGGCCCCTCGATTCCGCTCGCCATCATGATAGTCACCGCAGCGTAGTACTTAACTCCATCGCGAAGCTTGCGAGCCTCGAATGTCTCGAATTCCGTGGCGGGATCGAGGTCACCCGGGTAGACATCCGCGTGAAACGTCTCCTCATCAGGCAATACAACCGCGCCATCCGGCCCGACGACCGGCGACTCATCGATATAGATATTGTATCCCTGTATTAAGGCATCGCCACGGTTTGTCGTCCACCGCAGTTCGACCTGCTCGTGCCCGACCACCGCAGTCAAATCAGAGGGCACCGGAATCCGCACTCGCTCCGGCTCTTCTTTTGGAGCGGGACCGCATGACAACGCCACAATCAGGACAGGCAGAACTGCGCAGATAACACCCTTTAACAGCCTTCGAAATCGTCTCAAATCAAACTACTCCTGAACCACGCTCTCGGCAATCCGAAATTCATACATCTCTGCGATCGGGGCCAACATACTCGGCGTTGGTGTCACCGAGTTTGCGCATGGGACGCTGTGTCGTCCATTCCTCATAAACGTGTGCTATCAGGCCAACCGTACGGCTGAGAATAAAGAAGCCCTTGCCGAGCTTCCAGTCGAAACCCATATCGGAGATAACCGCTGCAATCGCGCCGTCGACATTTATAGGAAGCTTCTTTCCGGTCTTGTTCTCGAGAGCAACCTCAATAGCCTTGCAGAGCGCCAAATGTCTGCCGCCGAAACCGAGCCTGTCAGCCTTCTCGAACATTTTCAATGTCCGGGGATCCGTCTTGTGCAGGCGATGACCGAATCCGGGCATTCTTTTCTTGCGCGACGCAAGGTCATCGACGAGCTCGGCCGCGAGAGCCTCGGGGGGACCGTCCTTCTCGGCGACCTCCTGCATAATGCGCGCCGCCTGTTCGATTGCACCACCGTGGACATCGCCGATCGAGAGTATTCCCGCAGCAACGGCGGCATTCAGTTGATTCCCCGCCGACACGCTGTTCCGGGCACCGAGAACCGATGGCGGAGAGATGCCATGATCTACGGACGAAACGAGAATAGCTTCGAACATCTCGGCCTCGGCTTCCGACGGCAAGTCGCCCTTGAGAACGAGATAGACCGTCTCGGCAAAGCTCTTCTTCTCCATCAACTGCTCGATAGGGTATCCGCGGACCTCAATCCTGCCGGGGCCGATGGCGGTTATGCTTGTTTTCCACTTGCTGTTATCGCTCATGGTTGCGCCTCGTTACTCTTGATTTCTGCCAGAGCCGGGAGATCTCTCTCCCAGCCGGCGTGCAACTCCGGTATCGACTTCCTGGTGGCCAGTTGCAGGATATCTTCTGCAGTTCCCTCCTGGCGAAGCAGGCCGACTATCGGAGCGGAACCGTAATTGTAGGTCAAGTAGGCAATGAAAGACGCTGCCAAAGTACGGCGAGGACCGCGCATCATGCTGTTGTATATTTTGTTGTCGACGAGCTGCATCGCGGTATACCCCTCTTCGCGATCGAAATACTCCTGCGCCATCTCGTGATAGTTGAAGCCTGAAAAGTCGAGCAACGCGGGATACCCCTCCTCGATGAACTTGTAGCGTATCGAGTCCCCCGCCGCCTTGTGCAGCATATAGTCGGATACGGCCAGCCCAATCGGCGACATGACCTCATAATATATCGTGTCATTGGAGAAGAAAGGCAGTAGCCTGCCGGTCACTCTATTCCCCTCGGTCTTGTTCTCGAACAGCATCACGAACAGGCTGTCCGGCGCCTTTGTCCGGAGCACCATGGAGTTGAAGAGGATTACCTCATCCATCTTCTCACCAATCGCCTGAATTCGCGAGTGAAGTTCCTCGTTCGGAGCGTATCTGATCTCGAAATACTTGGATCTGTGTTTCAACCAATCCGCATAGTACTCCCGGCCAATATCGGCTGACGAGGTCCGCTCACCCTTCGCGGCTTCATCCTCGGTGCCGCTATCGCAACCCCCGACAAAGCAGAGCGCAAGGAGCGAAGCGAGAATAATCGCCATATACTGCACGGTGTTTTTTCTCCCGATTCTATCCATTTCCCTCTCCTGACGGTTCAAACAGATGCTTAAATGTCATAACTCAATACACATAATCGTATTACAGAGATGAATCAGAGAATGAATATAGCGGAGGTACCAGTGGGTGTCAACCTATTATGTTACAATCCATTTTTTGCCAATCCGCTTGACTCTGCGGAGATTCGTTTCGTATATATTATGAATTGTCATCGGGGTGCAATCGATCGATGCGGGATCGGATGTGCTGACGAGGCATAAATGCGAATTCGGGGCTTCACTTTCTGCGGCTCCGGGGATGACGGGAGATGATGCGCAGAGTGTCTAAACAGCGGGACCTTCCCTCTTTCTCCAAAGACATCATTATAATCGTCGGCGGTTACGGTAGTGGTAAATCCGAAGTTGCTGTCAATCTGTCTCGTCACGTCGCGGAATCTCAGGATCAGCCTGTTGTGATCGTGGATCTCGATATCGTCAACCCGTACTTCAGATCACGCGAAGCACGCAAGGCTCTCGCTGAGTACGGCATCGAGGCAATAGTGCCCGAGGGCGCGCACGAATACGCCGATCTCCCGATCATACTTCCGCAAGTCAAAGGGGCGATAGAAGGTCATCAGGGTAAGACCATACTGGACGTCGGTGGAGATGATGTGGGTGCGAGAGTGCTGTCCTCCCTCTCCGACGCGTTTGACGATGGCGTGGATTATGACATGTTTCTCGTCCTGAACGCCAACCGGCCATTCACCAGGGACATGACGAGCAGTGTAAAAATGTTGAACGGTATCGAGCGTGCGTCACGACTGACATTCACCGGCCTGATTTCAAACAGCCATATGATGGAATTTACCGACGCGACCGTAGTCCAGGATGGGATCAAGCTCGCGCGGGAGGTCTCCCGCGAATCCGGGCTGCCCATCGTATTTGTCAGTGCGCTCAAAGCGATTCTCGACAAGAGCGACGTAAATACAGACGGGCTTCCGGTTCTTCCTCTCGAGCGAATGCTGCTCAAGCCGTGGGAGAGAGAATCGAAAGCCGGCAAACAATAAACATATATCGAGGGGATTTATGCCCAGAGTAACAATAGACAAGAATCACTGTAAGGGTTGCGAGCTCTGTGTGCAGGCATGCCCGATGGAGATACTCTCGATGTCGAAAGACATCACCGTTCGCGGGTATTTCTACGCTCAGGTTCACGATCCTTCGCGCTGCATCGGCTGCCGAATATGTGCTTTGGTCTGCCCCGATGTAGCAATTGATGTGCACACGAACGGGCTGCAGTTCAGCCTCTTCGAATACTAAGCTGACGCATAACAGGAAATATCTATATGGCACGAATATTGATGAAAGGTAACGAGGCGATTGCGGAAGCTGCTCTGCGTGCGGGTGCAAACAACTACTTCTGCTATCCTATTACGCCGCAGACCGAGGTCGCCGAGTATCTGTCGAAACGTATCCCGGAGGTCGGTGGTGTCTTCCTGCAGGGTGAGTCGGAGCTGGCCGTGGCAAACATGCTCTTCGGCGCGGCCTCAACCGGAAAGCGCGTTTTCACGACATCCTCGAGCCCCGGAATATCGTTGATGCAGGAGGCGATCTCCTACATGGCCGGCGCACAGTTGCCGTGTGTGATTGTCAATATCATGCGTGGCGGTCCCGGCCTCGGTGGAATTCTTCCCGCACAGTCGGATTACTACCAGTCGGTCAAGGGCGGTGGTCACGGCGACTACAGGCTCCTGGTTCTCGCACCGTCGAGCATCCAGGAAGCCGTGGATCTCATGATGCTCTCGTTCCATCTCGCCGACAAGTACCGCAATCCGGTCATGATGATCGGCGACGGCATGATCGGTCAGATGATGGAGCCGGTGGAATTCCCGGAAAAATACGAAGAGCCCGAGCTTCCCGCGAAAGAATGGGCAGCAGATGGCTGCGAGGGACGCGACCCGTACATTATCAAATCTCTCTTTCTCGATCCAACACAGCTTGAAGAAAATTCCTGGGTCCTTGACAGGAAATACAAGCAGATGGAGAAGGACGAGGTACGTTACGAGAATTACAAGATTTCAAAAAAGAACGACCTGTTGTTAGTGGCATACGGAACCATGGCTCGAATCTGCCAGACCGCAATCGACGAACTCGACAGACAGGGAGTTTCCGTCGGTCTATTCCGGCCGATATCGCTCTTCCCATTCCCCGCAAAGCAGATCGAAAAGGAAGCCGCGAAGTCTAACATTAAGAACGTGTTGACGGTCGAGATGAGCACTGCTCAGATGATGGAAGACGTCGAGCGAGCGATACTCGGTGCGAAGCCGGTTCACTTCTACGGTCGGACCGGAGGCATTGTGCCGTCTCCGGAGGAGATCATCGAGCAGGTCCTGAAATACTCAAGGCAGACGACCGGTGGCAAGTCGGGAAAAGCCAAGACAACTGCAAAAAAATCGACAAAAAAGACTTCCCGAAAATCCACCGCGAAGTCTAAGTCGAAGAAGAAAGGTTAGGGGGAGCCATGGCTGAAACATTCAGGCCGGAACAGAAGATATTTGAACGGCCGGAGGCTCTTAGAGACGTCGTAACCCACTATTGCCCCGGCTGCACGCACGGCGTGATACATCGTCTCGTTGCGGAGGCACTCGATGAGCTCAACCTTCGCGAAAAGACATGCGGAGTCGCACCCGTCGGGTGCTCTGTTCTCTGTTACAATTACTTCAACTGTGATTTTCTCGAGGCGCCTCATGGCAGAGCGCCGGCTCTCGCGACCGGTTTCAAGAGACTTCGCCCTGACATGATAGTCTTTACGTACCAGGGCGACGGTGACCTAGCATCGATCGGGATGGCGGAGATTATTCACGCCGCAAATCGCGGCGAGAAATTCACCACGATTTTCGTGAACAACGCAATCTACGGCATGACGGGCGGACAGATGGCGCCGACGACACTTCAGGATCAGATTACAACAACCTGTCCAATGGGACGTGACACAGCTTTGACGGGTCAGCCGATCAAGATGGTCGAGCTGCTCGCTGCGCTTCAGACCCCGGCATATCTCGAGAGAGTTGCGGTTCACACCCCCCGGAACGTGGTCAAAGCCAAACGTGCCATCAAAAAGGCATTCGAGTATCAGGAGCAGGGCAAGTGCTTCACGCTGATCGAAGTGCTCTCGACATGCCCGACGAACTGGGGACTATCTCCACGCGAGGCCACGAAGTGGCTGCAGGAGAATATGTCGCCTTACTATCCGCTTGGCTGTTTCAAGGACCCGGATATTGGGAGGATAGACAATGGAACAGTATGAGGTCACATTCGCCGGATTCGGCGGTCAGGGTATCCTCACCGCCGGACAGCTTCTCGCCTACGCGGGCATTGCCGAAGAGAAGCAGGTAGTCTGGATCCCGTCGTACGGTCCCGAGATGCGCGGAGGCACAGCGTACTGCACGGTCGTCGTTTCCGACAAGCGAATCGGTTCGCCGATCATCAGCAATCCAAAAGGCGCATGCGTGTTCAACCGCCCGTCATTCGACAAATTCCTCCCGAAGATCAAGGCGGGCGGACTCGCGATAGTCAATTCATCGCTCATCGATGTCACAAGCGATCGAGACGACATCACCGAAATCCTCGTCCCTGCGAATGAGATAGCGCTGAACGCAGGCAACGCCAAAGCGGCCAACATCGCCATACTCGGCGCATTCATCGGCGCAACCGGAGTCGTGAAATACCAAACGGTCAAGGACACCATCAAGGAGAAGCTCGCCCGTAAGGCGGACGTGCTCGAGATAAACTTCAAAGCACTCGACGAGGGCGTAAAGCTCGCGCAAGAACATATAGGAAAGAAGAAGGTCAAGGCATGAAGGTTGATCTTGATAAACTACCGGAGATATTCGAACGCTATCCAAAGACATCGCAGTCATTGATTGCGGTGCTCCAGGACATACAGAAGGAATTCAAATACCTGCCGGATGAGGCGATGCGAAAGACATCGGAACATCTCGATGTTCCTCTGTCGAAGGTATATTCGGTATCGACGTTTTATAACGCATTCAGCCTGATCCCCCGTGGAGACAAAGTGATCCGTATCTGCATGGGTACGACCTGCCACATTAGAGGCGCGCAGATAGTTCTGGAGCGCCTCGAAAACGAACTCGGGGTAAAGGCGGGCAATACGACCGAAGACGGCAAATTCACGCTCGAAACTGTGGCCTGCGTCGGAGCCTGTGCGATGGCCCCGGTTGTCGCGGTCAATGAGGATTTCCACGGACACATTACCGTCGGCAACTGCAAAAAGCTGGTCAAGTAGGAGAGTTGATAGATATGCGCATAACAAGTCCGCAGCAATTGGAAAAGCACCGGAAAGAGTGCATTGCTCGACTCGACAAGTTCCCGCGCAAGGTCCTCGTCTGCTGTGGTCCGGGCTGTCTGGCCAGCGGAGCGCAGAAGATCGCGGATGAATTCAAGAAGAGACTGAAGAGCAAGCGCATCAAGAACTTCTCGGTCGAGGCAATGAAGGAGACCGGATGTCACGGCTTCTGTGAGCAGGGGCCGCTCGTCGTCATTGAGCCGGACGGCACTTTTTATACCAAGGTGAAGGTGAAGGACGTCGAGGAGATTATCGACAAGTCTATACGCAACGAAGAAGTTATCGAGCGTCTTCTTTACGAGGACCCCAATACCGGTGACAAAATAGAAAAGTACTCCGATATCCCGTTCTACGCGAAACAAACGCGCATCGCACTTCGGAACGTTGGCAAGATAAAGCAGTGCGATATCGATGAGTACATCGCCACGGGCGGCTACAAGGGCCTGGGGAAGGTTCTTACCAAAATGAAGCCCGAACAGGTGATTGAGCAGGTCAAGAAATCCGGGCTCAGAGGCCGAGGCGGTGGCGGGTTCCCAACCGGACGCAAGTGGGAGAGCTGCGCCACACTTGAAGAGCAGCCTCATTATGTGATATGCAACGGTGACGAGGGCGACCCGGGAGCTTTCATGGATCGCGTGATCATGGAAGGCGACCCGCACACCGTCATCGAGGGGATGATAATCGCCGCGTACGCCGTAGGTGCTAATGAGGGATACATCTATGTTCGCGAGGAATACCCGCTCGCTGTGGTAAACCTCCAGAAGGCAATCGAGCAGGCGACCGAGTACGGCTTCCTCGGGACGAAGATATTCGGCACCGATTTCCATTTCGTAATCAAGATCAGCCGAGGCGGCGGTGCGTTCGTTTGCGGCGAATCGTCTGCACTGATGAAATCGGTCGCGGGTGAAGTCGGCGAACCGCGAGCCAAGTATATTAGATCGGTCCAGAAAGGACTCTTCGACAAACCGACTGTGCTGAACAACGTCGAGAGCTACGCCAACATACCGGTTATTCTCGACAAAGGCGGCGACTGGTTCGCCAGGATAGGTACCTCCACGAGCGCCGGCACAAAGGCCTTCTCGCTCGTCGGCAAGGTCAGAAACAGCGGGCTAATCGAAGTACCGATGGGTACAACACTGCGCGAGATCATCTATGACATTGGCGGCGGAATCCAGGATGATCGGCCATTCAAGGCCGTACAGACCGGCGGACCGTCCGGTGGATGTCTACCCGCTGACAAGCTCGATCTCTCGGTCGATTTCGATACGCTGACCAAGGCCGGCTCGATGATGGGTTCCGGCGGAATGATTGTGATGGATGACCGTACGTGCGTGGTGGATGTCGCCAAGTACTTTCTCGCTTTCCTGAATGACGAATCATGCGGTAAGTGTGTGCCGTGTCGCGAGGGACTCTATCAGCTTCACGGCCTCGCGGTCAAAGTCTCCGAAGGTCGCGCAACCGAAGAGGATCTGGCGCTGATGGGCAGGTTGTCGGACAACATCGTGATGGGATCGCTGTGCGGTCTCGGCAAGTCAGGACCGAATCCGTTTTTGTCCACGGTGATGTATTTTCGGGATGAGTACCTCGAGCATATCCGCGACAAAAAATGCTGCGCGGGTGTCTGCCGCGAACTTATCGAATATGAGATCGATGAGTCGCTTTGTGACGGTTGCATGGCGTGTATTGGGGTGTGCCCGCATGACGCCATTACCGGTGCGAAGAAACAACCGCATACTATAGATAAATCGCTCTGTGACAAGTGCGGCGCATGTTATGCCGTCTGTCAGAGAAACGCCATCAAGGTTCTGTAGGAGTTGGCTGATGGTAAATATCACGATAAATGGCAAAATCTGTAAGGCCGAAGAAGGTGAATTGCTGCTCGCGGTTATCCGGCGGCAGGGAATCGATATCCCCGCGCTCTGTGATCACGGCGCAGTCGAACCGTTTGGCGCCTGCAGACTTTGCATGGTAGAGATCACGAAGGAGAGCTGGGACGGCTGGAAGAAGTATGTCACTTCCTGCCTCTATCCGGTCGAGAAAGGCCTGATAGTCCAGACACATACTGAGAAGGTGAACGAGCTTCGTAAGACAGTTCTCGATCTTCAGCTCGCGCGCTGCCCAACCTCGCCGGAAATTCAACAGCTCGCCGCAGATTACGGCATCACGCAGACAAGCTATGAGGAATATGTCGATTCCGATAACTGCATACTCTGCGGGCTCTGTACGAGAATCTGCGAGGAGATGGGATTCGCAGCTATCTCCACCGTCGGGCGCGGACATCTGAAAGAGGTTGCTCCTCCACTCAATGAGCCGCCGCCGGACTGTGTGGGGTGCCTCGCCTGTTCGCTGAATTGTCCGACCAACGTAATCCCGTATGAGGATGAAGGAATCTACCGTACAATCTGGGACAAGCAGTTCGAGCGGATTCAGTGCGAGAAGTGCGGTAAACTCGGGATTACGAAGATATTCGCCGAGGCGCTGATCAAGATGCGCGGGCTCGGAGAAGACTACTTCGATGTCTGCGATGAGTGTCGCAGGAAAGATACCGCACTCACGATGGGCAGAATATCACAGTGGGAAAGAGAGGTGGTTGAGGAATGAATGCACGTTTGATTGTGAAACCGAATCTCTGTATCGGATGCCGCACGTGCGAGCTCGCCTGCGCTTTCGCCCACGCCGAGGATGGGAAGCCCGGCCGCAGCAGAATCTACCCGCTCGATGGCGGATTCAAAGAGATGTGGACTCCGGTCGTGTGTCTCCAGTGCGAAGAAGCCGCATGCGTGAAGTCATGCCTGGTGAATGCTCTCCGCAGGAATCCGGACACCGGAGCCATTGAACTGCATCAGGATATCTGCGTGAAATGCGGAGCATGCGAGGCGGCATGCCCGTTCGGATGCACTCTGTATGACAAACAGCACGACAAGTATGTCAAGTGTGACTTGTGCAAGGGAGATCCTGTCTGCGCGCACTTCTGCCCGACCAAGGCGCTCGTATACGAGCCTGTTAAAGCGGCCAGGCAACTCAAAGCAGGCTGATAACCTGTCTCACTCATCATATCGTTTGTGATATTGTGAAGCGCGATGCTGACGCACTGCGCTTCACGTGTCCAACCCTTCGTGCCCCGTGGAATTGGGGCTTGTTGAAAAGATCCGTACCGCTGGAAGACGCATCATCGCGAGGAATTCCGCTGGAAGCATTACGACGTGTCGATCATTGAGGCGGCCAACACAATACGGCGACGTTTGAGATTGCCGCGCTCGCTATGCTCGCTCGCAGTGACAGATTTTCTCGGGTTCCTCAACAAGTCCTTTGCCCCGGGTCGGGCCGACCACATGCCAAGGCCGTAAGTGT
Source organism: uncultured Ignavibacteria bacterium (assembly GCA_964415885.1). GTDB lineage: Bacteria > Zixibacteria > MSB-5A5 > JAABVY01 > JAHJOQ01 > CAYQCE01. The sequence continues at coordinate 56,783 of CAYQCE010000009.1, read as the reverse complement.
GCTGAAATCGGATGTCGGGTATGCATCTCGCTTATGGCCGATCCCTTCACCTGGGTTCGATTGGTAAATGCCCGCGCCTGGCCAACCATTTGAATATCTCCATTGCAAACAGAACTGTTAGCGCCAGACCCAGCGCGATAAACCACTGGGATAACGTGACGGTTTCCACGCCAAGAATGGACTGCATGAACGGTAGGCGCATGCTGAGAATATGGATACCCTGCGCTATGACCACTCCAAATAGAAGTATATAATTGCGGTTGATAGGAACCCTGAAGGCGGATACCGACTCCGATCTGCAATTAAAGACGTGCACGTTCTGCAACAGTACCATCAGGAGCAGGACGCTGTTACGGGCTGAGGCCAGGCTCTCCACTTTCTCAATCTCCATCAGCCAGTACCAGAACCCAAAAGCCAAAGACCCGATCACCATGCCCGAGACGGCTGTCTGACTGACCATCTGTGAATCGAAGATTTTCTCATCAGGTCTTCGAGGTTTACGTTTCATAGCGCCTGGCTCTCCTCCCTCGAATGCGAGTGCCACATCCTGAATTCCGTTCGTAACAAGGTTGAGCCACAGGAGCTGGACAGCCACCAATGGAATCTTCAAGCCGGTTATAATCGCCGCCATAAACATCAGGACCTCAGCAGCACCGGTGGAAATCAGCAGGTAGATCACTTTGCGCACGTTGTCATAGGCGAATCGTCCCTCCTCAACACCGGCGACTATGGAGGCGAAATTGTCATCGGTAACGATCATCGAGCCGACTTCCTTGGCCACATCCGTTCCGGAACCCATCGCCACTCCGATATTGGCTCTTCGAAGTGCGGGAGCGTCGTTGACGCCATCCCCGGTCACGGCAACAAACTCGCCATTTCGAATCAGTACCCCGACAATCTCAAGCTTCTGTGCGGGTGCTACCCGTGCGAACACATGTGTCGACATTACCTTCTCTTCGAATTCCGGGCTGTCCGAACTGCCGGCCTTACTCAAATCATGGCCGGTCACAACCGGCTCATTACCGTCTGACAGAGAGAGTTCTTCCGCGATAGCTCCGGCAGTGGAGGGGTGGTCTCCCGTAATCATCATGACTTTGATGCCCGCTCTCCTGCAGTTTTCAACGGCCTCCCTCGCTTCCGCTCGAAGCGGGTCGATGAATCCCACGAGACCGTGCAAGACGAGACCGGATAATGCCGATCCTGTTGAATCCTCATCGACGTCAGTTGCGGAGAGTTCCCCGCCGGCTACAGCAAGGACGCGCAATCCCTTCTCCGCCATTTCAGTTTCCTGACGCTCTACGACCTCTCTGTCGAGGTCTGCAAGGTCTCCGTCTTGGTGCATCTGAGTGCAGAAGTCCAGAATTCTCTCCACCGCACCCTTGGCGGCGACGTACCGCGTGTCTCGATCTTCATAGAAAGTCGCTGAGAACTTCTGCTCCGACTCGTAGGGTATCTCATCCACAACTTTGAACTGATCCCTCACTTCCGCCGGATTCAGACCGAGCTTAAAAGCAAATGCGAGGAATGCGACATCCATCGCATCCCCCCTATGCCTCCACTCTTCGTCCTCCCTGACCAGCGATGCCTCGTTTGCCAGAACTGCGATTTGGGCCAGTCTTTCCAGCCGCTCCCGTGCAGGTTCAGTCAACCGGGTACTGTCACCGCCAGAGACTTCCCCCTCGCCGTTGTAACCCTCCCCTGAAGCTGTAAAGGTCTGCCCGTCCGGGAGAATGATCATACGCGCCGTCTGCTGATTGACGGTCAATGTTCCGGTCTTGTCGCTGGCTATAACGGTACAGCTTCCAAGGCTTTCCACGGCTGTTAGCCTGCGCACGATCACGTTCCGCTCGGACATACGTTTCGTAGCAATCGAAAGAGCCACTGTCATAGCAACCGGCATTCCCTCGGGGATAGCCGAGACGGCCATAGCGACCACGAAGAAGAAAATAGCGGTGGCACTCTCTCCCTGTAATCCCAATAGCAGCGACAGTCCCGCGCTGATAACGAGGATCAGGATACTGATCTGCTTTACGAACTTCTCCATCCGCAAAACGAGGGGAGGCTTGCCGCCTTCCGAATGAGAGACTTTTTCAGCTATGATACCAACCTGAGTCTGAGTTCCGGTGCCTACAACGACCCCGGAACCTCTACCCGAAGTGATCGTCGACCCGGCGAAGACCATATTGTTTCGGTCGCTCACGACCGTATCCTGAGGCAAACGGTCTGTATGTTTTTCAGCAGCCATGGATTCGCCGGTCAGGAAGCTCTCGTCGGCCGCAAGTCCGTGAGCCTGCAGCAAACGGAGGTCGGCGGGCACTTTTCGGCCTGACTCAAGCAGAACGATATCGCCGGGAACCACTTCTTTCGACTCGATCTCGGCTTCCTTGTTGTCGCGCCGCACTCTTGCCCATAACTTCATGATTCGCTGGAGGGCGGCCGCGCTTTTCTCCGCATTGAACTCCTGGTAGGCACCGAGCGCGCTGTTTAGGACGATGACGGCCAGGATGAAGATGGCATCGGAAAGCTCGCCTATTGCCAGGGATGCCACGGCAGCGGCCAAGAGGATGAAAATCAGCGGATTGAGGATCTGATTGAGCAGGACGGCCCAAATGGTAGGGGGTTCCTTGGCCGGAAGTGTATTCGGCCCATGGGTACTCAGGCGCTCAGAAGCATCTTCCCCGCTTAGGCCTTCAGGGCTGGTTTCCAGCTGCTCAAGTATAGTCTCTATTTCTAGAGAGTGCCAGTTATCTTCGGGTGACTTGTCGGTATGCTTCTTCTCAATCATATACATCATACCCTCTCCGAACAAGCGGACACTGGCCTGTTTTCAGCCGGGTAGCGATGCGTCCGTCCCGGAATATGCTGACTGCAGAGTCAGTAATTCGCAGCCAGTAATCTCGATCAGTACGGACGATCACGTGAAACTGTGTCCTTTCGCTTGAAAGCCGGCACTGCAATCGATCTGATTGTTAATTGAACACGGAATAGTTCACTTTGTTCAGAACACCTTTGTTGGAAAAGGAACGAATGTCTTTGTAGGAGCCAGAACTCTCAGTGCCTTGCGTCAAGCCTAAAGACGCAGGACACCGCACACTTCCTGAAGTTACGATAGAGCCTGGCGCAGCTTGGTCCTCCAACAGCCCTCCACGAGACACATCCCGCTGCGCGGCCGGTCGGTCTTTGCTGCATCGTTAGAACGGACTGAAACCTGCATCTGACCAGTAATCCTCTTTCAATGAATCATACTGATTGTTGAGAGCGTCATAGTGCTCTTTCTCCCAGTCGGCCAAATCCGTGTAGAACGATTTTACGGTCGGATCATCAAAGCTCTCTGCCTGCGACTTGTAATGCTTGATAGCATCCAGTTCGAGCTGGATCCCGATCGAAAGCGCGCTCATTTCGTAGTGCCGATCCTTGATGCGGCTCTTGAAATTCTCCGAAAAGATCGGCGCGGGTCCGCCGTAACGGGTTTTCTCACCCAGTTTCAGGCTTGGATCGACCTTGCCGGTCTTCTGCAGGGACTCGTACTGGTTCTTGAGGTAGATCAAATGGTCGTGCTCATCCTTTGCGAGCTGCGCGAACACCTCTTTCCCCTTGGGATCGTCCGTCGCGTTCGCAGCCATCATGTAGAAGCTGTGCCCTTCACGCTCGGCCTTCATGGCGGTCAGCAGTCCTTTCGAGATCGCCTCTTTGGTGTCAGCCATATCTCAACGCAACCTTTCAGGTTCAACAAGTGTATTGTGGATAACATTGCCTGTCTCATCAGCAACGAACTACTCAGTTTCAACTGTAACATCAAATCTAACAATGTATTCCGAGGCTTGCAAGCTGTTTCTCCAACAATGCAGGCACCCCACGCCGAATTCACTTGAGAAAAATCTTGACAAAATCCTTACTTTTTTGAAACTTAAGTATCGCTCAGAACGTTTAACGTTATGCAAGGCGTTATCGCTGAGCGATCCTTCTTTTCGTGCGTTTCATGGGCTCCGGGTTTGGTTATCCAGACCCGGAGTTATTTTTTGTTCGAAACTTCAACAGGACTTTTTTGATCCGAGATTCGCTCCCGGCTCAATTTTTCCTCTTTCGTTCCGAAACATAATATTAGAAGTGTGCAAGACCGGCAAAGCCTTGCCCCCAAGAGAAGTGTAGCGAACCCGGACAATATACTGCGGGAGGAAGAACTATGTCAAGAATGCTCAAAAGCAGTCGCGGATTCACTTTGATCGAACTGGTGGTTATCATTGTCGTGCTGGCCATCCTCGCAGCGGTTGCGATTCCCAAGCTCTTCAAAGTTACCGAAGAGGCCGAAAAAGCCTCGGTGGCATCCATGGTCTCCAACCTCGAATCTGCAATGTCGATCTATGTCGCCAAGCAATTCGTCGAGGGTGAATCGATTCAGCTCCAGAATCCGTTTGACCTGCTCTCAAACACACCAACCAACTACGAGGGCGGCAACGACCCGATAACAACCGTGAACACGCCCGATGGAAGCTGGTCATGGCGTGCAACCGGTAACTGGGTCATGTACAATCCGAAAACCGCCATATCCGGCGGGTGGGTAAACGGCGGAGAGAGGTTCATCATCTATCAGGTTCAGCCTGTTGTTGACGGCGCCGATACTGTCGGTTTGAAGCTCAACACTACCCCGGCTTACGCATACGAGTGGTAGGTAAACATCCTGATGAACGACCCGGCGGATGAGGCGGAAACGCCTCATCTCAGAGAGTCTTTGTGCCGTCGAATACGACCAAGCCAACACAACACACTCGGGACCTATACGGGAGTGTTTTCACCACATTTGGCAGCATCGCGTGACTCCACATGAACTTCGTGTGGAGGAACTTACCCCAACGGCCGACGAAAGAGTAAAAGCTTGCGACCGGCAGAGCGATGACCTATCTTGTGGTCCTTTGGGACCTACAGTCATGATTGCTATGCTTGAGCACTGTCCGGTCTGTGGCATCAATCCATTTCGGATACTTCACTTCGGTGCGTTACGAGGCTTGCGTGAATCCGAGCTTGGGACATAGTTCAGGGGCTGCCAAATCGGAAGATACAAATCCTCCGGTTCTGATACTGGGTACCGGTATCACAGCGCTCGGGGTAATGCGGTCTCTTGCATCACACGGTATCAAATGCTACGCAGCCGGACGGCAGTCCGGCTTCGTCCGTGCCTCAAGGTGGTTCAACTGGGTACCGGTCGAAAGAAAGGAAACGTGTCCTGACGGCGATCTCGCCGGCTACCTGAAATCGCTTCCATTTAGACGCCTCGTGATCATGCCATGCAGCGATAGCTGGACACGGGCATTGTCCGCCCTTCCGACTGAACTTCGATCAAACTACAGATTCAGCCTCCCGGAGGAGAGCGTAGTAAAGCAGCTCATGGACAAGGCCAGTCTTGCCGAGCTCATGGTCTCGCTCGGAATACCACATCCTTCCACACTGATTCTCTCCGAGAAATCAGACCTCGATGCGGTGGCAAGAGACCGGATAACCAACTCATTCCTCAAGCCAACAGATTCAGAGAAGTTCTTCAAGACATTCAGAGTGAAGGCGTTTCGACTGAAGTCGTACGAAGACGCCCTCGACAAATACAATCGAGTCAGCTCTCTCGGAATGGAGGCGGTCTATCAGGAGTACATTCCCGGACCAGCCTCAAATCACTATTTCATCGATGGTTTCGTCGACCGGCATGGAGTCTGTCGCGCGTCGTTCGCGCGTCACAGGCTCAGAATGTATCCGCCGGACTTCGGCAACAGTTCTTTCGTTGTAAGTGTGCCGATCTCGGAGGTGCAGGCCGCACACGACTCGCTTATGATGCTTCTTGAGAAAACCAGCTACCGGGGCATTTTCTCCGCCGAATTCAAGCTTGACCCGCGAGACAACGAGTTCAAGCTGCTCGAGGTCAATGTTCGCCCGTGGTGGTACATCTGGTTCGCAGAGATTTGCCGTGTGCCTGTGGCGCTGATGGCGTATCAGGATGCGCTCGAACGGGATGTCGAGACAGTCGGCAACTATCGTACTGGACACGGTCTTGTCTATCCGTACTATGATCTCTTCGCCGGGCTGGAGATGGTAAAAAGCGGGAAACTGAGTGTGAGCAGTTGGATTGGATCCTGGATTACCGCAAAGAAGGCGAATCTGTCATTAAGGGACCCAATGCCGTCTCTCGTCGGAACAGCCAGGCGCATTATGTGGTCTGTTAAGAACAGGCTGGGAATGTCGGACGAATCGGCAGAAACGCACGGTAAGGTCAGGCTTTAATGGGCAAGAAGAAGATCGAAACGAAAATACTGTCCGAGGAGCAGTTCCCCGAATGGAATAATCTGGTAGTTACTTCTCCGGCCGGAAGTGTATACAGCCGGACCGAATATCTCGATGCGCTCTGCGGCGTTACCGGGGGAAATTTCAAAGTGCTCGCCGCCTGCAAAGGCGAAGAGATGCTCGGCGGGATTGCACTGTATGAACATAAGCGCGGCATAATCGACGAAGTCACCAACAGACTGCTTCTCTACTACAACGGGATCGTGCTGCAGGATCATCCTACGAAGTACCCATCGGAGGCGACATCCCGCGCGCTTGAAGCCATGGATGCCCTCGAAGAGGCGCTCTCGCAACAGCACTATGATCGAATTCGATTCCGAAACCGGCATACTATCGATGATATCCGCGTCTTCGCATCGCGAGGCTGGAAAATCGACCTCGGATACAGCTACGAAGTTGACATCGACGACCTGGACAAAACCTGGTCCACGATCGCGCACAATCTTCGGCGGCTCGTGAGGCGGTGCGAGTCCGGAGAATTCGAGTTCAGCGAGGATGACGATTTCGATAGCTTCTTCGATCTCCACAGGGAAATTCATGAGCGAAAGGGCGCTCCGCTTTATCTTCCGAAGAAGGACTTCAGGAAGTACTTCGACACTCTGAAGGCAAACGACCTCTGCAGGCTGTATCACCTGCGCACGAACAACGGCAAGTCGGTAGCAACACAACTCGTTCTCCTCGGAGAGCATCCCGTAACTCACACGGTGAGCGCTGCTGCGAGCGATGAGTACATGAAGCACGGCGTGAACCCCTGTCTCCGGTGGCGCGTGTTTCAGTCGCTCTCCGAGCTCGGCTACAAGGCTAATGATCTCACGGACGCGGCTCTCAATCCGGTAGCAAAGTTCAAAAGCCAACTGGGCGGCAGGCTCGTGACGAATCTCGTTGTCAGCAAAGAAAACGGGCTGAAATGCGCATCGAGTCGAATACTCGAACGGGTTTCGTCTCGAGGAACTGCGGTTCTGAGAAAAGCCGGTATTCGCCGTCGGTGACATCTCACCAACAACGGATGAGCAAATGACAAACGGTGATTTTATCTGTGAGTGCCTGAAGCGTGCGGGAATCGAGATTGTCTTCGGCATCCCCGGCACACAGTCAGTATCATTCTTCGAATGCGTACGAAAATCCGGGATCCGCACCGTGCTGACCACAACAGAGATCGGCGCAACAATGGCTGCAAATGGCTACTATCGCTCGTCCGGGAAACTTGGCGCTGTCGCGACAATACAGGGTCCCGGGTTCACGCTTGCATCCACGGGAATAGCCGAAGCATACCACGACTCCGCCGCATTCGTGCACCTGCTCGTCAAGGCGCCCGACGAACAGAAAATGGCGTTCGGGCTGCAGGAAATCGATCACGAGGCGATCTCCAGGAGTATCTCCAAGGCATACATACGGCTGGACAATGCGAAGGATGCCGAACAGAATGTAGCCGAGGCATGTTACGCCGCGCTATCCGGCGAACCTGGGCCGGTGATAGTCGAAATAGACAATCGTATTGTGGAGGAACCCGCGAATCGGAGCGAACCGCGTGATGGCCTCATACAGGAGTCGAAGGTCCTCAGAGAGCAAATCGAGCAAGTTATAGCATCAATCGAAAGTTCATCCCGAGTTGCGCTCTTCCTTGGTCAAGGGGCAGCCGGATGCGCGAAGAAGATCGTCGAAATCGCAGAGAAATTGAATGCGCCAGTTATTGCCACCTGTTCCGGTCGAGGAATCGTACCCGAAAGCCATCCATTGGCCGTCTGCTCCGACTTCGGCTCATGGGGAATCAAGACCGTCAACCGTGTACTCGGCAAGAGCGATCTCGTACTCGCTCTCGGATGCAAGTTCTCTCACAATGGCTCCGCAGGTTATCGCTTGAACCTGCCACAGGAAAAGCTCATCCATATTGATGCATCAAAGAATGTACTCAACGCCAACTACCCCGCATCGATCGCCATCGAAGCAGACATCCCGTCGTTTGCACAAGCTCTGAGCCAGGCGATTACCGGTACCGACTTGAAATCGGCATGGACTGATGCTGAAATGAAAGACATCAAGTTACAGCATGAGCTGGATCGAGAACGGGCATTCAAGCTCCTGCCAGTACCGAAAAGCGGCGGTGGTGAAAAGGAACCGCATGTCGTAGACGTATTGCGAAAGATGCTACCGAAGGAATGCGTCGTTGTCACAGACTCCGGTCTCCATCAGCTTCTCGTGCGAACGCGGTTCAGTGTCGAGTGCGCACGCGGTATGCTCGCACCGTCTGACTTTCAGTCGATGGGATACGGTGCACCGGCGGCCGTCGGCGCGAAGGCAGCCCGGCCGGATATTCCGGTCGTACTCGTGGTTGGTGACGGCGGAATGCTCATGACCGGTACGGAGCTGACGACCGCAGTCCGAGAGAACCTCCAGTTGCTTGTTCTGCTCGTCAATGACAACAATCTCGGACAGATCCGCATCCAGCAGCTCTCGCGCTACGGCAGAGGGCACGCCACAAAGACATCACAGGTCGACTTCGAACAGTTCGCGAAAGGCATCGGAGCCAACTACATGCTCCTCTCCAGCGACTATACTGCAGAGGTGGCGAAGGCACTGGCGATGCCGGGAGTCACGATCGCTGAAATCCGCATGAAAGACACGCTTCAGACACACGTGCGGCGCTCCAGAGCAATTGCAAAGGAACTCGGAAAAGCTGTCGGTGCCGACAAGCTCCGTAACTTCATCAAAAGACTCGCGAAATTCAGCGAATCAAACTAACTATCTCTCTGGTCGAACAGTCCAACATCAATGGTCTTCTCGGTACAAGTCAAATGCAATGATTGCCTTTACTGGGGGAGTTTCAAATGCCGAAGGGGGGATTCGAACCCCCACGCCCGCAAGGACACTGCGCCCTGAACACAGCGTGTCTACCTGTTTCACCACTTCGGCATTTTCTCGGGCTACAATATAATCCGTCGGAATGATCCCGCAAGAGATTTGTCGCAAAAACGAATCCCCCTCCGGCTTCAGCCGACAAAGGGGGATTCGTATCTATTGAGACAGGGGTACCCTGCTACTTGAGCAGAAGCATCTTTTTCGTTTCACTGTAATTGCCGGCAGTCGCCTTGTAGAAGTAGACACCCGAGGCAACCTCGGCTCCGTTGTCATCCCGACCGAACCAGCGAACGGTGACAGATCCCGCAGAACTGAATCCGGTGAAGGTCTTTACCTTCTGACCGGCGATGTTGTAGATCGCTATCGACCAGTCGGTAGTCTCCGGCAGATAGAGCGAAATCTCCGTTTCCGGATTGAACGGGTTAGGATAATTCTGCGCGAGCTTGAAGTCTGTCGGTACGATCTCGTTTTTCAGCGAGACGCTAACATCAGCGCCGTAATAATCGACTATTTCATAGTCAATCAGCTCGAGTGAGCCTTCGGCGACTATGTTCAGGATATCGCTGCTGCCGGAGCGTATCCTGCCCTCGCCGATGTCGAAGATCAGCACGCGAAGCTCGCCTTCAACAACACCATGCTTGACGCTCATATCTCCGAGTTCACTCGTGAGAGTAACGTCGGAAACGGTCGCATCACGTGCATCGAAGGTAAGATAGACAGCGCCGATATCGGTTGCACTGCTTAGCGAGAGATCAAGCCCGGTCGCGGTCTCGTTCATACCGAGCACGGCCTCGTGCTCGAATCCGGTGATTTTCGAGTACGGGGCGGCATCGCCGGTGACTATCCTGACGAGGTAGACCAGATCACCAACGGTGAGCGGACGACCATCGGCATTCACATCCGATGCCGCAATCTGGCCCTCCACATTCAGCGTGAATACGGCCATACCGTAGATGAAGTAGTTAGTGAAGAGAACAGCATCACCGATCTCATTCGCGACCTCGTTGAGGTTAACATCACCGCGAGCATCGATCGAATCCGCACAGATGATATCCACACCGCCGTTCTTGAACTCGAGGAACCGTATTGCCCCAGGCTTTCCGGGCAGCGGCTCAAGGCAGGCATCCGGCGCACCGACATGCGGAATACGCTCGGACTCGGGATAGTCGACGTTGTCTTCCTCATCCCAGTAGACATCGCCCTCGAAGCGGTAGACGATCTTATCGACATAGAGCACAGTACCCTCGACATTGGAGATCGAGTTGTCGCCGCAGTCGAACCAGAACCACTCAACCGGAGCATACTGACATTCATATGTTCTATCGTTGGTGACATAGAAGAGTATCGTAACCAGCTCGCTTGGATCGGTCGTGCTCGGACCATAACAATCCGGATGGTTCGGACCGTCATTGAGCTCGGCCATCGCCACTATGCGGAGAAATCCGCTCGGGCATGGCCCGTCACACTGGCCGAACGGGCCGTGACGGTATGTGAAGTACTCCCATCCGCAATCAACGAGCAACTGACCCGGCAAAACGTCCGAAACCGTCAGGGCCGAGGCGTCGTAGGCGATCAGGAAGTCGAACCCGCCCATCTGAAGCTGGCTGTTTTCCATTGTTATCTTGAGTGTATCTATTCGACCCTGAATCGCACCGTGCGTCTTCTCAATGGTCAAAAGCGGTGGTACGCAGTATTCCTGACCGATGTCTATCGTGATCTCGAAACTATCCTCACAGTAGGCACCGCACTCATCTGTGCAACGAACCGTAACGTTGACAGTCTCGGAACCGGTCGGTGTGTACTGCCACAGACCGTTCTGAATCGTACCCGGACCGCTGACCACCTGGCATGATGCGAGATTGTCATCGACGTCCGTAGCAGCAACCGGCAGCGCAACCGGAATCGGCTCGCACTGTCCTATCATCTGGCTGCTCGGAAGATCGCAGACCGGTGCGGAGTTGAGCGTGAAGTCGACAACTATCGAGCCGCTGCACGTCAGTCCGCACTCATCGGTACACTCGAAATCACCGATATACTGGCCGCTTCCGCTGGTCGTGAATGTCCAGGTCGTGCCATCGTAGGTTCCCGGGCCGGATATCTTCGTACACCCGCTCAGGTTGCCGTCCGGATCGCTGGCGCCGATCTGGAAGCTGAACGTAGTATCCGAGCAGGCGAAGAACTCGCCGCCGTCCGGTATGTCGCAGACGGGCTCCTCATTAATGTCGAATGTGATTGCGAAGTCAGACTCGCAGTACGCTCCACACTCATCGGTGCAGCGAACAGTGACCTCAACGACCTCGTCCTGTGTCGGAGTGTAGCACCACTCGCCATTTTCAATACCGCCCTTGTCATTGACCACCTCGCAACTCACGAGATTATCGTCCGGATCGGAACCGGAAACCGGGAGGCATACTTCCTGCGACTCGCAAAGGAAGATGGCCGTATCGCCCGGAAACTCGCAGCTCGGTGCGGTATTCTGATTTACGGTGACCTCAACTGTCCCGCCGCATGTCTCCCCGCACTCATCCTCACAGAGGAATTCGGCTGAATAGACACCCGGACCGCTCGTGGTAAATGTCCAGTTACCCTGATCGAGCGTGCCGTCGCCTGATACCAGCGTGCAGCCGGACAGGTTGTCATCGGCATCGGTGGCGGATACCGGGAAGCTGAATGTAGTGTCGCCGCAGACGAAGAACTCATCGGAGGCAGGAAGATCGCAAACCGGCGCAACATTCATCTCGAAGTACACGTTAAATGTCTCCTCACAGAATGCGCCGCATTCATCTTCAAAGCGTAATGTCACGCTAAACGTATCAGCCGCTAAGGGAGTGAATACCCAGTTGCCGTCCACGAGCGCCCCCGGACCGGAGACGATTGCACTGTCGACAATGTTACCATCGGTGTCAGTTACACTGAACGGGAAAGCGACCTGAGCAGGTGAACACTGGAACACAGTAGTGTCGTTCGGCACACTGCAAACGGGCGCTGAATTCACGGTGACATTCACCGCGAGCTCTCCCGTGCAGGTGGCGCCGCACTCATCCACGCACTCGAAAGTCGCCGCGTAAGTACCGGTGCCGCTGGTTGTGAATGTCCACACATTGGTTACCGGGTCGAAAGTCCCCGGACCTGAGACCATTGTACAGCCGGCAAGATTGCCGTCCTCGTCCTCGCTCAGGAATTCCAGGTTAAACGTCGTATCTTCGCAGACGAAGAAATCCTCGGCTGGAGGAGTGCTGCAAACTGGAGCGGCATTCAGATCGAAGGTCACGGAGAAGCTCGCCTCGCAGAAATAATCGCACTCATCGGTGCAGCGGACGGTGACATTGACCGTACCCTCTGATGTCGGCGTGTAGACCCAGTAGCCGCCGGAGATCACGCCAGGACCGCTAATAACCTCGCAGGTGGCATCATGAGTTGCCGAAACCGGCAACTGAACCTCTGCGAAGTCGCACTGGAATATCGTGGTATCGTTAGGCACGGAACAGACCGGCGGCGTGCCGTCGCCGAGCGTTATAGTCTGATCGCATGAGGCGTTGTTGCCCTCATCGTCCGTAGCTGTCCAGGTCCTCGTTATCACGTTATCGACCTGAACGTCGGTATATGTAATGTCTAAATCTGTATCGCAATTGTCGGTTGCTGTGGCCTCGCCGGTGTTTGCGGGATCGGTCGGATCACCGCAATCGAGCTGCACATCCGGAGGACATGCAATCATCGGATTCTCGGTGTCATTGACTATGACAGCGAATGAACAGACTGATTCATTCCCTGCTGCATCGATAGCCGTACAATTCACCGTTGTCGTGCCGACATCGAAGAACGAACCGGAAGCCGGATCGCAGGTAACCGTAGCACCCGGGCAGTTGTCAGTGACCGTCGAGGTGAAATTTACGATCGCACCGCATTCGCCGGGATCATTGTCAACTTCGATAGTACCGGAGCACTGCAGAATTGGATCTTCGAGGTCCTGCACTGTAACATCGAAGTAGCAAGTATCGGCATTACCGGCGGCATCAAAGGCTATAACCTCAACCGTTGTCGTGCCGACATCGAAGAACGAACCGCTCGCGGGTGTCGATGAAACCGTCACACCGGCGCAGTTATCGTTCGCCGTCGGAGTGAAGTCTACGACCGCGCCGCATTCGCCCGGATCGTTGCCGATCGAAATGTCGGATGGGCATTCCGCAACGGGAGCTTCGGTGTCATTTACTGTGACATCGAAGTAGCACGTATCCGCGTTTCCGGAACCATCGGTAGCGATTACCTCAACAGTGGTGATCCCGATCGGGAAAACAGAACCGCTGGCCGGATTTGCAGTGATAGTCGCGCTGCCGCAATTCTCCGTTGCTGTTGGATCAAATGTCACTACCGCGCCACACTGACCCGGATCATTCGCCACGATGATATCGGTCGGGCAGGTCAGAACCGGAGGCTCTGTCTCGAGCACTGTGACATCGAAGTTGCAGGTATCGGCGTTTCCTGCCGCATCAGTCGCTACAACTTCCACCTGCGTCGTTCCGATCGGGAAGCTCGAACCGGAAGCTGGCGTGGCTGTCGTCGTTACCCCAGCGCAGTTGTCTGTACCATCGACTGTGAAGCTGACAATCGCGCCGCATTCGCCCGGATCGTTGTCGACCGTAATGTCCGCCGGGCAGTCTGCGACCGGAGCTTCTGTATCATTCACTGTAACATCGAAGTTGCAGGTATCTGCGTTTCCTGCCGCATCAGTCGCTACAACTTCCACCTGCGTCGTTCCGATCGGGAAGCTCGAACCGGAAGCTGGCGTGGCTGTCGTCGTTACCCCAGCGCAGTTGTCTGTACCATCGACTGTGAAGCTGACAATCGCGCCGCATTCGCCCGGATCGTTGTCGACGACAATATCCGATGGGCATATTGCCACCGGTGGCTCATCATCCTGGGCAACCGTTACGGTGAGCGTGTCAAAGCCTTCGTCGCCAACAACATCTGTGACCTTGAAGATAAACTCGTACGTACCCGAGCCGGTCGGTGTGAAACAATGACTGGTCGAGATCGAGGCCTGGTCCGTCACGGTGGTGAAGGAGCCGTATCCCGAAACCATCTCGAGTGTTATAGTATCGCCTTCGCAATTCGCATCGGCGGCGTCGACATCAAAGCAAATATCGGCTGGTGTACACTGAGATTCCGTGAAATCGTCGGGTAGTGTGACAGTCGGAACCTGATTTGCGAACCGAATCTTGATTACGAGATCATTGTGATCCTCGTCACCGCCGTCGACCAGATCTTCCCAGGCGATAAGGTACTCATGCGGGACGCCGGTAGCAAAGACCCATGCATGATCGTAACCGTCGTCGTTCATCCAGTTCTCGGTAAACCAGAGATCGGTCTGGCTCCCGTAGTCTCTGGCATCGAGATAGAACCCGACAGAATCCCCTGACCCGATCGCAAACGAAACCGAGTCACCGGGACCGGCAGCACCGGTAAAGAGCTCGTTTAGCGAGCTGCTATCGCCTGCTACATACCACCCTGAACTCGCGCTCGATGCCGAACCGGCAACCTCGAGAATAATAGTTGCGAGATTCTGGCCCGGTAGGGCACAGAAAACCTCGGTGCCGAGCTCGTCCTCGTCGACATCGATATCGTACCCTAAATCATCGAGCAGAGTCTGGAGGTTTGATTCGTTGAGCGCCAATTTGGTTGTGAGCGAATCCGGCAGATTGCCGGCTGCGAATACCGATGTTGAAAGCAACATCAGCATCACGAATAGTGCGGATAACAGTAGCTTCCCTCTCATGTGTCACTCCTGTGCGTGTATTGCAGAGTAATCTTTCTCCAGTCGATATTCCGGCGTTCTGCAGTCGTTTCGCTGAATACTGTTGCAAGATCTGAATGTTCGGGTAAGAATACACCAAACAGTTAGTTCAATCTGAGAATTTCTAAAAAGATATGTTAGAATGGCTGGAAAGAAGCCTCTCCCCCGTCAAAGGAAGCAACTTCCCGCTGGACTAACGATAGAGAACACCAATTGCTTTTTCTGTCGATCTTTCAACAAAAACAGCAGACGTGTAAATCTGCAAGAACACCAGAAATAGGAACAAACTTGTAACTATGATATCCAACAGTTTAGCTATTGTCAAGCCAATTCTTGAGTTAAGGCTCATAATCGACAAGTGTTATCCGAATTTGAGTGGGGTAATTCAACTGATGGAGTGTGTCGAGGTGAATCTCTAACATTGCTTTTGCCAGACCACAGCGTATATTGCTGGCTTCTGGAGATCAAATGGGACAATTCGCCGGTGAAATAGCAGCTCTCGCCACAGCATTCTGCTGGTCGCTAACCGCCGTCTTCTTCACGGCTGCATCGAGACGGATCGGCTCTTTCTATGTCAACATGATTCGGATTCCGATGGCGATCTTCATGATCGGCACAGTCGTCTACATTACAACGGGGAAATTATTCCCGACACACGCCTCCAACTACCAAATGATATTACTGGCAATCAGTGGAATTGCCGGACTGGTTCTTGGAGACTCTTTTCTCTTTCGGTCACTCGTGATTCTCGGTCCTCGGCTCGCCACACTCATTTTCGCGAGTTGGCCGCTCATGACCGCAGTCATGTCATGGTTCTTTCTCAGCGAGAAGCTCGGCATAATGGCAGTCTCCGGTATCGTTGTGGCGTTTATTGGCATAGCCTGGGTCACAGCCGAACGGCAATCGGAGTGGAAGCTGAAAGAGGGTGATCTGGATGCCGGCCCCAAGGCACTCGGAATAGCTTTCGCAATACTTGGGGCTCTGGGTCAGGCTGTCGGGCTCGTGATAGCAAAGCACGCCATGGCGGACACTCTGACGCCTATAGAAGCAAGCATGATCCGGATGGTCGCCTCCTGCGCCGTCATCTGGATATACTCCTCGTTGATCGGAAAGGCCGCGAGAGCATTGAGATCCATGAAGAAACGCGATGCCATGCTCTACACTCTCGGCGGAGCCATCGCGGGTCCGTTTCTTGGAATCTGGATGTCGCTCATTGCGGTCAGACATACTGAAACCGGCGTAGCGGCGGCAATCATGGCATCCGTGCCTGTCGTCATCATTCCGGTTAGTATCTTCGTGTACCACCAGTATCCATCTGCTCGCGCGGTCATCGGAGCATTGATAACGGTCGGCGGAATCGTGCTGCTGTTCCTCAGATGAGATCGAGTCTCCGTTTGCCCGCAAGCCTCAATCCGACAACTTTCGCGCGGTTTTTGTGTTGCATGACGGTAGAAGCTGAGTTTAGATTGCATTCACGGCAACAGAGAAAGGAGCGTCATTTGGCTCGGTTCATTGACTATTTCCCGCCGGAAGAAATCGAAGACAATAACAGCCCGTCCGGTATACGCGAAGGCAAATTCGTTCAGCTCCGAAGGGGCGACGATCAGTTTATAGTCTTCGCGCCTACCGCACTCTTCACCTACCATGCTCACATTGTCGAGAAATTTGCTGAAGAGATGGGCATTTCGATCTACAAGGGCGAAAACACGATAACTTTTCGCGATCCCGAATGGAGAATAGTCGGCGGCGGCAGGATGCGCGTCGATCACGGTTCGAAGACTGTCAAGCTCTGGGGATCCTCCCAGGCATACGGCAATTTCGATCGCCGTATAGATGAGATACTGGCGAAATCCGACGAACTCGAAGGGTATGAACTCAGTATAAGCAGTTGAGATCTGCTTGAAAGCCGCCGCGTAACACAAATCAAGCTTCAGGAGATATGGAATGCGCTATCTAATCACAGTAGCTGTAGCATTGTCCCTGGTTGTCCTTTACGGCTGCGGTTCGGAAGATACGGTCAAGATTCTGAGAAACGACCCCGGTGACGGAATCCCGGACGCCATCGAGTATTTCCATCTCGACAGCTGTGATATCTGGTACTACACCTACACTAATGAATCAGGCGAGAGCTGGGAAATAGTGCGCGAAGTAGCGCCCGATATAACCATCGAAGGCACTCCGGCCGGCGATTGCATTGGTATCACAGAGAACGGCGGGTTCTTCGAATGCTGGAGCCTGGATACATTCTCGTTCGAACAGCACTTCCTCGGCGTGAGAATTTCACCACAAGTGACAGAAGTTCTTTCGGTTGAGCCGGCACTCGAGATTCCGTTCAATCTCAGATCCGACAGGCCGCATTACTACAGTTCAGTGGCCACTGATATCCGTAATCAGCTGATAACATTCGACATTGAGGGATTCCTGATCTTCGACGGTTACAGCACGCACACCGTAACTGCGGGAACGTTCGTGAACTGCATGACGCTGCTATATACGCCGGTCGATGCTAACGGCAAGCCGGATATTGACAGCCCGGATGCCTACCGAGAGTATTATGCCCCGGGTGTTGGTTTGATCGACAACGGCGATATAGTGCTCGACTCAGCCTACGTGAACGGGATCCGTTATCCGAGATAAGCGTCTTGAAAAAGGAGCCTCAGCGTAGCCTGAGCTGAGGCTCCCTAACCTCGCGCCATAGTAGCGAGGTTTCCTGTGGTGCAGTTAGCACACGAGCGCACGCCCAATAAGCCCGCCGAATGCTAAGATAGTATTATGGCAAAGTTAAACCGGCATCGGATCGCGAGATTATCTATCTACATAAATGAAACGGCCGCCCGAGGACGAGCGGCCGATCTGATTATTGTTGCACCGCGCGCCACTTTCACCAGTCGACGCTGAGCATGCGAATCGCACATTCTCTGCCCAGTCCATCCCCAGAGTATTAACTCTTAGCATCACCGGACAGACGCACGATGCAACCAAATAGGATTCACCTCTTCTAATGTCCAGTATCAAGAACCGTGCCGGAACGACACAAGGCTGGAATCCGAGTGTAAAGGGCTGGTAACCAGTGGCTTGGAGCTTGGCATCAAGCAGCGCGACGCACGCCTTGTCTCAGATATCTGACTTTTGGCGACTCTGCGAGTATCACTTCGTTTACGTTTCGGACGCGGAATCACCGTCCCGCAGCGAATCCAGATCCAAGCCGTGTTCTTTGATCTTGCGGAACAAGCTCTGACGGCTGATATCGAGTAGCTGCGCCGCATGTGCTACCACGAAATCAGCTCGCCGCAGGGCGACCAGAATCAGCTTTCGCTCAGCGCGTCTCATGAATTCATCGTATTTGAGGTCGTCGCTCTCGTCTGACGCAGCGTTCAGCTCCAGCGCATTGCGAACCTCATCTCCGGTCACGAGACTGGAGCTTGAGGTTAGGACAAGCCTCTCGACTACAGTTTCAAGTTGACGAACATTCCCTGGCCAGTGATAGTCCTCGAGGACAGAGTAGCCGGATTCGTCGACAATCAGCGGTGGCAGCTCTTTCTCCTCGGCCTCGATACCTACGAAGTGATTCACAAGCAGGCGAATGTCCTCGGCTCGTTTTCGAAGCGGAGGTACCGTTATCTTGACACCCTCGATACGATAATACAGGTCCTCCCTGAAAGTACCCGATTCGACGAGAGCATTTATGTCTCTGTTGGTTGCTGTTATCAGGCGGACATCCGTCACCCGCTCAATCGTCTCTCCGAGTCTGCTGAACGCGCCTTCATCGACGACCTTGAGAATCTTCGTCTGCGTATGCTGATCGAGGTCGCCAATCTCATCCAGAAGGATCGTGCCCTTATGCGTGTATTCGAACCATCCGATCCTGTCCTCATATGCACCTGTGAATGCACCCTTGCAGTGGCCGAAAAGCTCGGATTCGAGTATCTCCGTCGGTTTTCCGGTGCATGAATATGCGTAAAACCTGGCCTGCGCTCTCGAGCTGTTGCCATGAATCGCCTTCGCGATCCTGGTTTTCCCCGTGCCCGATTCTCCGAGCAGCAACACCTTGCAGTCACTCGCGGAGACCTTCTTGACCTGCGTGTAGAGATGCCGCATGACCTCGGAAGTGCCGATGAGGCCGAAATCCCTGCGTGCCATTTTGATCAGTCGGCTGTTGTCACTCTCGAGCAGATACTCATTTACACCGTGACGGATCGCACGATCCAGCCGGGTTGAGGATTCACCCTTAAGAACGAACTCGTACGGCTTCTCCCTGGCGTCAATCTCATCTTCGTCGTACTCCCCGGCAAAAGCCGTGTGGAATATCCCCTTCGCCTTCGGGAGAATCTTCAGGACCTCTCTCAGTGCCTCGACTCCATCCATGTTGGGCATCCTGATGTCCATCACAACTACGGCCGAGTCCGGGTTTGTTCTTGCGGCCTCTATCGCCGCTTTTCCCGACGAACAGAGGACCACATCGTACTTTGCGGAATAGATGATTTCGAACAGCTCGAGCGCTTCGGGCTCATCGTCGACGAATATCACTTTCGGCTTCGGTACTGCAGAATCCAAGTTTCCTCCCTTTAGACAGCAATACGAATCTCAACTTTCGAGTGCGTCTTTCATAGTTATCTCAAACACCGCACCGTTCCGGCCATCACTGCTGACAGTCACTGTCCCCTCATATAGTTCAATGATCTTCTTAACTGTCGCAAGTCCTATCCCGGTTCCCTTGTCAGGCTTGGTTGAGAAAAAGGACTCGAACACCCGACCGAGATTTTCCTCCGGTATTCCGCAGCCGGTATCGCGCCAGACGAGAGTCACTCCATTCTCCTTGCTCCGCCTCCAGCGAATCTCGATTTCTCGTTCATCAGACTGCGCTAAAGCGTCGAGGCTGTTAAGAAGCAAATTGTTCAGTACGGAATAGAGTTGCTTGCGATTCGATACAACTTCGGTATCTGATTCACCGGAGACATTCACCTCGACATCCATCTCTTCCACGCGGATCCTGTTCTCGCTCAGAACATCCCGAATGACCGGATCTATCAAGACGCGCTGCGGATCATATTCAGACTCGATCCTGGTATACTTGGTGATTAGTGTAGTCAGCTCGATTGCTTTGGCTATGGACCTGTCCGCGAAGCGGCTGTGCGATGCGAGCTCGTTCAAATCCGCAGATTCTCCGCCGGAGACAGTTTGAGCCATGCGGGACAGAATGCCGCGAGCCGGAAACAAGGCGTTACGTATCTCATGGGCAAAGCCTCCTGCGATACTCCTGGCTTCCCGGAATTTCTCGGCGGCAACGAGCTTCTGCTGCGTATCTCTCAGCTCTATCAGGGCGGCATCGAGATCATCGCGAGCCTTCGATATCTGTCTGTTCTTATGTCTCATACGAGCGCCGTGAAACACAGCGAACGAGGCTATGAGAAACATGGGCACAAAAGCTGCAAGAAACGCCAGCCACGGCTTGCGGTAAAAAACATAGTTCCACGGGAGATCCGCTACGACCATTCGACGAAATTCGTGTCCGGCCTCAATCCCCGCGATGATACCGTACCGATCATCATCATCCAAAGGATAGAGTGATGGATAGACGAGCGGCTCGGCGAAACCAATCTGGGCCAGCGGTTCGAAATCCGCATCGAGAATCCACATACGCGAATCATCCGATTTTGCAAAAAACTCTCGAGTCTCATCACCGGTGAAGTTATGGAAGCCTACTATTACGAATGAAGTATATGTAGTAACGGAGCGCTTAAGCTCGAGGTTCAGGTCATAGGTTCGTATCAAATTATCAGTGAAAGACACAACAATCTGCATCCCCCTACCGTCGAGCATATCGACCGCCTGCGTGCAACGCACCTGCAAACCCTTCCCCAGGGACATCCTTCTGATCACATTCCCGTAAAGGTCGATAATCTGAAGGTAGTGTTCCGGATTGTAGTCATCTTCCCGCTCGCATAAGAGCATCTCTGCCTCGGGGGTCCACTGCATGAGGACCTCGACGTATCCGTCCCCGTCGAAATCCAGGTATGCAAGCTTCGCAGACGTGAATTTCTCGCCAGACGGGATCGCCCACAGGAGATCGCCTTCGAGGCTCGCACACGCCATATACGACCTCCTGTCGGTCAGCTCCCCCGCGACAGCGTTGTTCGCTTTGGAACCGATCTCGAACGTAATGACGTTCATACCATCCGGGCGCGTCACGATACGAAAAGTCTCCTTACCAATAAGACTCGAAAGCGGCACGTTCCACAAGATGCTCCCATCTGTCCAGTCCAGACATACCAATCCACGAGGATAGAGATCGTACCCGGTGTCAACACTGAAGAATATCTCCTCGATGCCGTCACCGTTGACATCATAGTGCCCGATGATCGCTGCGGAGCCGTCCCAATGCCCGCTGCCATCTCGATCCTCGCCCGTAGCCAGGAATGCTTTCATCGAGTCGTCGCTCGAGATCTTGAACAGCTCAACCCATGCGGTATCGTCCCGTGAGTAGGTGACAATCAGCTCCGCAGTCGAATCGTCGTCGAGATGATATGCCTCCACATCGCTGATCTTCGACGTAGGTACATTAACATGTTCGATAGTGCTTTCCGAGCCGATATCGTCGTAGAGCACGATGCCGGATCTCGCATCGCTGATAAGCCAGTTGTTCACCGCCACATACGAGCCCATCGAACCGTCTACCCTCCATCTCACAGCTCTGTAGAGACCTGTGCGCTTCGAGAGCCTCTGACTGTCCCAGAACACTTTGCTTCTTAACAAATCGAATCTGCACGGCAACGCCATCGAATCCCGAACCGGATCGATTTTCAAATGCTCAACGCCGCTTGCACTGACAGATGGAATCAGGCAGAGAACAAGGCACAAACATAATATCGAGAGGGTCATTCTATTCATCGCATCCGCAACAGCCAAACTGGTCACGACGAATATAGCCCAGTATCGCGCGAGGTCAACCGATTTGGAGAGAAAACCGCCACTGAGATGCCAAAGAAAAGGCCCCCGGCCCTCGGGCGCTTCAGAAGATCCCTGGTGGGGTTCGGTCAGATCCTGCGCGCCGTTGGCGGGTTTGATCTGACCGCAGTGCCGCATAAGCGAAGGGACCGTTGGGGTTGCGCGGGGTCAAACGGCCGTAGAGCGCGGACGCAGGATCAGGCGAAACCTGGTGCGTACAAAACAGGAAAGCCCCCGGACTGTTACCCGGGGGCTTTAATCTCCTAAGACGAGATTATCGTCCGATTACAGACAGGCTGTACATGGATCATCTCCGCCGGTGAAGACGTAGTCGATCAGGTAGACAATATCATCGATGTCGACTGCGCCGGAGCAATTCACGTCACCGGATTCCTCCGGCATCGGCGCCGGTCCGCCTTGGAAGACATACGAGATCGTGTACACGATATCATCAATATCAATACCATCGCTGTCATTCACGTCACCGCAGATCCACGGTGGCGGAGGAGGATCATCGATCGGGAACGGCACACCAACCGTATCCTCTAAACCACCGACATCCTCAACGATAATCGAGAAGAAGTACTCGAACTTGAATGCCGGACTGCCGGAAAGCTCACCGGTGTTGGCATCAAGAGATAGCCCCGCCGGGAGAGTACCAATGCCTTTGCGGAACGTGTACGGTTCCGTTCCACCAACTGCCCGGAAAGTGTAGCTGAACAGCTCACCAACATAGGCAGGTGGAAGGTCGAGGCAGCATTGCATGTACAAACCGGACGGCTCGCACGGATCGCCGGTGCCATCTCCGTCCTCGTCATACTGATATATATTGTATATCGACGGGCAGTTGTCACAAGCATCGCCGTATGTGTCGCCGTCGGAGTCGAGCTGATCCGCATTCGCCTCGAACGGGCAGTTGTCATCCGGACATTCGTTCAGGGCATAACCGGGATCACCATAGCCGTCGGAGTCGGAGTCGGTGCAGACATCGCAGGAATCACCGGTCCCGTCGAGATCGCCGTCGAACTGATAAGGGTTCGAGGTTGTGAGGCAATTATCGCAGTCGTCGCCGACGCCGTCTCCATCACCATCGAACTGGTCAACATTCGCCACGAGCGGACAGTTGTCGTCCGGATTGAGAATCCCGTCCGAATCAACATCCTGGTCGAGCCAGGATGTTAGCTCTGCCTGAGTCCAGCAACGCGATCGCGCAAACTGCTCGGTCGAAAACTCGGTCTGACAGGCATCAGGTGAATAGCCCATGTAATTCTGCACATCCGTCGGTCCCCAGCTGATACCGCTGCATGGGTCCGTTCCGCCCGGAGGACTGCATGTGAAGTTCGTGGGTGTCGGGTCCGTATCCTGACAGAAGTCGCCTTTCACATCCCCCTGAGTCGTCCCGGCTTCCTCATAGCATCCGCCGCACTGGCCGACCTCGGAGACACCGTGGAATGTATGCCAAAGACCGAGGCAGTGACCAACCTCATGTGACAGAGTAGTAAACTGCTGCGCGATAACGTTGTCATCAATGATTATCCCACCCTGAGCCGTAAGAGCACGGTTGTCCCACGGGAAAGTTCCGACACCTATATATGACTCATTGATATCAACGACGAATATGTTTAGCTGCGTGGACGGGCTCTCCGCATAAATGCCCTTCATAAGGAGTTCCTCATCATTCGTAAAATACCGATAGTCGGTGTCGTTGATTTGCTCATATTCGTACAAGAACTGAATTCCGCCCGGCGCATAGTCCGCGTTGAGACGCTCAACGCTCTGCGCGATTACAGTCTCGGTGGCAGCCAGAAGCGAGCCATCGTTGAGAGCAAATACATTGAACTTCAGGCGAACGTAGTAGACCTCCTCTCCTGGTGACGGAAGGTAGAGATCTCGGGTGTTCGGATTGTCGCAGGCACCCTGCGAAGGACATGGCAACTGAGGGCTGAACTGGGATTCCTGCTCTGCGGCATGCTCCTGCCAGACATTCTGTGTAGCGCACCACTCGCCTCCGTGCTCATGGATTATCTTTCGCAGCATCTGCGGGTTCAATTCCGCTTCAATCTCCCACGACTGTACCTTGTCGTCCGGATGCTGTGAGGAGATTCCGAACAAAACGGCAGGCAGAATCGTGAGACATAAGCTGGCGCCCAATACAGCGGCTTTCAAACGCATGCTTTTCATGACAAATTCTCCGTATTCTTTAGTTCCATCATAGATTTGCTTATATACGACAATTGATTGTTGTTGCTAACATGGATAGACAACGTACACATTATCAAAGACAAAAGACCGACCTCAGACCAGTCTCTGATTAGCTGCTTCTACATCTCGCGGCAGGAAATCTTTAATCTCCAATTTTCACAACGTATTCGGGCAAATGAATGTTCCCCCGTGTCAGGCGGGTAAAAGCGAAGGTTCGCGACGCGAGAACCTATGTCTGCGACCTCAGTCGTTTTAGACGATCGCGGGCATCCTCAACTCCACGAAGCCCGGGATCACCGTTTCCCCAGAAACTCAGGAATGTCTCGATGTGCTCAATCGCGGGCTCGATCTGGCTTGTCTCAGCATAGGCTACGCCAAGTACATAGTAGGAGTGCACGCATGCTGTTGGATCGGAAAACCGTTCATTCTCTGCGTAGTTATCAATAACCGGCGACAGGACTTCGATAGTCTCCCTGAACCTTTCGGCATTGTTAAGAGCGAGAGCGCAGTTGTAGCGAAGTGTGAAGTCCATTACGCTCTTACGATTTCTCTTCATCGCATCAATAACTTCCAGATAGAAATCGCCGGCAGTATCGTACTCTCCGTCGGCATAGTAAATGTGCGCCTGTATCCTGTCCGATAAGACTTCAAAGATCGTATCCTGCGCAACCCAGCATTCACTATACTCTGCTCCAATCTCTGTGGCTCGGGCAATCTCGCCGTTTAAGGCAAGGAGCCGGGCGTATCGATTGTAGTTGTTGTCACACCTGCTCTGTTTGCCGAACACCTTCTCGCTGTATCTTGTAGCCTGTCTTATCGCTGAAAGAGCTTCCTCGTATTTTTCAAAAGCAACGTAGAAACCGGCGGCCATGGTCTTTCTCGCGGCCACTTCACGATTGTAATCGCTCTCCGAATCGTATTCGAACTCACGCTCAACTAACGCTATCGCGTCCTCCAATCGGCCCTGATAGGCATAGAGCACTGCCCGTGCCTTCTCGAGTTCGGCATGCGCCATCACTTCGCTGGGTGGTATGAATTCCTTGAATCTCTCGAGCAACGAGCCGGCGACATCCCATTCCTGCTGATACATGGCGGCTGTGAACAGGAGCTGCCCTGCCTTCTGTCGGCTTGGATCTATCGACAGCGCCTTCTGCGCGGATTGTCGTGCGCCTTCGAGATCACCATAGCGGGATTGATACCAACCCTTGTCGGTATAGACCTCAGCATTACCCGGATTGGCTTCCAGGCATCGATCAAAAACTACGAGACCGGAGTCGTAGCTCACATTCTCTCCGCACATATATGCCAGGCTGTTCCATGCAGATGTCATCTCGGGAAACAGCGCGATAGCCTTCTCGTACTGATCGATTGCCTCGTCGGGTCGTCCTGCCCGCGACAGAACTGTGGCATACATCGCATATATCTTGACATTCTCTTCAATCTCGAGAGCGCGCTCCAACAGTTCAATCGCCCTCTCGACCCGACCCTGCTCTGATCGGTCCGAAGCGAGATTCATCAGATTCACTATAGAGAGCGGATCGAGCTCATACGCAATTTCCAATTCCTTTAGCGACTCTTCCTTCATGCCCAACTGTCCGAGAACATTGGAATACCATGTATGCGCCCATGAGTAGCCCGGGTTCAGATCGATGGCTCTCTCGAG
This sequence comes from uncultured Ignavibacteria bacterium, assembly GCA_964415885.1. Classification (GTDB taxonomy): domain Bacteria; phylum Zixibacteria; class MSB-5A5; order JAABVY01; family JAHJOQ01; genus CAYQCE01. The sequence goes on along the minus strand of CAYQCE010000009.1, from coordinate 31,002 downwards.
ACTCTCTCTCGCCTCCTGAAGATTGCCGAGGTTCATAAGAGTCAACCCAAGGGAGGCATGTGCCTCAGCAATACTGCTGTTTAACTCGACAGCTCGGGTAGCGGCCTTCTCAGCCATCACCGTCGCGGAGTCCTCCGGAGATGTGCTGTAGCCGGGAAGGACTGCCCAGGCGTCGGCCAGGCCCGCATATGCCAGAGCGTAGTTTGAATCGAGCTCGATTGCCCTCTCGAAGTAATCTATGGCTGTCCTCAGGGCTTCATCCGTACGTTTACGCCAGAAAAATCGGCCTTGAACGTATAGATTGTATGCATCGATATTATCCGTGTGCCTCTGAGTAAGAGTCTTTTGCTCAGTACCGAGGAGTTCAAGCTTCAGTACATCCACTATATTGCGAGATATCTCATCCTGGATCGCGAACACGCTCTCCAGTTTGCGGTCGAACTGACGCGACCAGAGCTGCTGGCCATTCTCGACATCGACAAGCCGCGCGCTCACGCGTATGTTGTCCCCCTCCTTCTGCACACTACCGTCCAAAACAGCGCCAACATCGAGATCCTCGCCGATTTTCTCGAGGTCACGATCCTCAGACTTGTATCGCATTACAGAGGTCATGGAGATTACCTTGAGTTCGTCAATCCCCGTGAGCTTACTGATTATAGCATCAGTCATGCCGTCGCAGAAATACTCCTGATTCTGCTCGCTGCTGAAATCCATGAAGGGCAGGACCGCTATCGACGACGCCCACTGTCCGGCAGTCGCGGTCCCGGTGCCCATTGGGCCGACACCATTGCCAAAGAAAGTGCCGTCGCTCGCGAGGAATATGAGAAGAAGCGCTACAACCACCGCGATGCTCAAAAGTCCACCTGTGATCGCAAATCGCCTCTTCCCGGAATCGCTCTTCCGGCTACCAACCGATACGAATGTCTTCGTCGATGATTCCGGATCGAGTATTTTCTTCAGGCGCTTCAAATCGGCAAGCATGCCGGAAGCCGACTGATACCGCGTTTCGACATCCTTATCCAGCGCACGGCTCACAACCTCCTCGAACCCCTGCTCAACATTCTCACGGTAGTTCGAAAGAGGACCGGGATGCTCATTCAGCACGGCGTTAATTGTGGATGCCTGCGAGTCTCGCTTGAACGGCGCGGTTCGCGCAAGCATCTCAAACAGCACGACACCCATGGAGAAGATGTCGCTTCTGCCGTCGACCTCTTTCCCCTGTATCTGCTCCGGAGCCATGTAGCCGATCGTCCCGAGCGTGGTTCCAGCCTGTGTAAGAGCCTCCTCGCTTTCAACGGCAGCAAGGCCGAAATCGAGAATCACAGCTCGGCCGGTCTTGTCCACGCTGATATTTCCCGGCTTTATATCCCGGTGAATCACGCCCTTTTCATGAGCATGCTTTAGGCCGGATGTTATCTGGATCGCGACATCGAGTATCTTCTCGACCGGCATCTCCGCGCGGGTAATCAGGTCTTTGAGAGAGTCACCCTCAAGGTACTGCATGGCGAAGAACGGGCGGCCGTTGAACTCGCTGACTTCGTAGATCGTGATGATGTTCGGATGGTCAAGACCGGCGGCGGATTGCGCCTCCCGCACGAATCGCGCCTTGGCACTTTTATCGGCGAGGAAGTGCGTCGGGAGAAACTTCAGCGCAACCTTGCGATTCAGTCGAGTATCATTTGCAAGATACACCTCTCCCATACCGCCTTCGCCGATCTTCTCGACTACATCATAATGCGCAATTTGAGTACCCGGTTGGACTATGGTAACACCTTGAGTCCTGTCGTCATCATGCGATCCGGATTCCATTAAAGCGTTTCTCCTTAGACATCGAACTCAAAAAAAGAGTCTCGGTGGACTGTCATCCGTGAAAATAAATATCCCGATGAACTGCGGGAGGTTCAACAAAAAGAATCTCAGCATCTTGTACGACAATCGGACAAGATAGTTTACTTTTTTGAGACGCCGATTCTCTCGATGTAGGCATCGACATCGAACTTGCGCCGACATCCGCTATAGTTCATATAACGAATCTTTCCGTATACGGGACGTTCCTGCCACGCTCGATCATGCACTCCGCCAATGCTCCAGGCTGCACCAACATAGCCATTCGGATCGCGGCCATCCAACTCGTACCTGTCGTTCAGATAGATTGTTGCTGCAAGTGCATCCTCCGGCGATCCGGTCCATTCGAGTATCTTCTTAGCCCAGTACATCCGCATATACCCGTGCATCTTGCCACGTCTCACCATTTCGATCTGAGCGGCGTTCCAAAGCTGATCGTGCGTCTCGGCGAATTCAAGCTCATCGCGACTGTAGAGATACTCACGAAGATCGCCCCTGTGCTCATCAAGCGTCCTCTTTGCCCAGTCCGGGAAGCCGTCAATTGAATCATACACATCGTTGTAGTAGCAGAAGTTGTCGGATAACTCTCTTCGAACAATCAATTCCTCGATAAACGCATCCCGGCTCTCTTTTGGCGCATTCGAAGCCGCGATTTCGAGCGCGACCCGTTGAGCCGAGATCTGACCGAAGTGAAGGTAGGGCGAAAGGTCAGACAGGACATCCGCATTCGGATCGTTGCGATCTTCAGCATAATCAGACAGACGGTTTTTGATGAAACGCTTCAGTACTGCCCGCGCCTTATCCTCACCCGGCTCGATCCAATCTACTTCAGCGACACCCGAATCGATCGGAAGATCGGAGAAAACCGAGCGGGAATCGAAGCGTGTTGATTCAATCCCCTCCGGTGAGGTCTGCTTTGCAGGGTTTGGCAAGTCAGTCAGGAAGTCATCCAGCCTGCTGATTACTTTGGGTCGGAATGTTCTCGCGGCAAACTCCTGTTTATCGGATGCCAGCCAGCATGGCACGATGTTATGAGCATCAACTTCGATAACCGGGATGTCAACCCGGTCGATTACGTCATTCTTCCACTGCCGGCTGACGCGAAGCGGATTAAAATCGGATACGATGATGGATGCTCCCAGAGACTTGATCGCCTGCGGAATCGTGGTTGACGGTTCGCCCAGTTCGAGCCTGAACGGTATGCCCTTCGATGCAAGGCCGTTTGCAACCTTCTCCAGACCGTTAAGCATAAACGCGTACTGTCGCGCGGTCGCTCCGAGAAATTCCGGCACGAGACTAAACAGGACCACCAGCGGAGCGCTTCGATCCTTCGCCATTTGACTCGCGTACATGAGCGCCCAGTTGTCGCGCATCCTCTGATCGCGGCTCATCCAGTAAACAACAGGGCCCGGTCTGTCCGATCCCTCGGAGAGAACCCGTGTTCTTCTTGCGTCGACTCGATTTCGCAATACAATCACTCCCGTCTCGATAATGTCGATAACGCTCTGCTCCACCGTGCGGTTCTCAGAGATATCAACTAAACGGGCACAGAGAAGCGCCGGGGGTGTTATACAGAGATGAAGGCCATGCTGTCGGCCAACAAGTGCTAATTCAAACAAGCCCCACAGGAATTGAGTATGACGGAACGGTTTGATGAATTCTACGACTCGGATGAGTTGTCATTCGGAGACGCACCGACTAAGGAAGTCGAAGAGCATCTTCAGGATTTAGGCGGCTCCGGACTCGCGCTGGACATGGGTGCCGGCGACGGACGAAACTCTCTGTATCTTGCGGAGAAAGGCTTTGACGTAATCGCGCTCGACAGCTCCAAAACCGGGATCGAGAAGCTTAAGCGGATCGCGGCCGAGAGGGGGCTTGGCGACAGACTGAAAACCGTGCATGGGGACGCCCGTACATGGGAATACCCTGAGCGCAAGTTCGATCTTATATTCGCCATCACCCTGTTCGACCATCTCGAAACGGGCGATATCGGCAAGCTATTCTACAAGGTTCGGAAAAGCCTGAAGCGCGGCGGTTACATCTTCATCAAAGTCCACACTATCGAGGATCCGGGATACAAGGGTGATGACGAAAACGCAAGTGAACTATCGTCTGAAATTAAACACTACTTCCGTCCAAATGAGCTGTTGAAACACCTGAAGGGCAATTTCCACATCAAGAAGTACGAAGAACGCACGGAACACGACACCACTCATGGAGAGCCACACAAGCACGGATTTGCTCGGGTTGTCGCACGCAAGATGAAGTAGTTCGTCTGTTGAATGGACGGTTCAAGGAGCGAAGTCGCGTGCCGTTGAACGTCTCCCGGAAGCTGATCGAATCTCATTTGATAGTTGGTGAGATCAAAGCCAGTCAGGAGATCGGCCTGAAAAGCGATCAGACATTGACTCAGGATGCCACACGGAAGCTCAAAGCAGCCGTGAGCGAGTACAACGGCGAAGACGAATCACCGCAGGTAAACATCGGATTCAGCTACGGTATTCCGTGTTCAGATGATGCACTCGTGGCGATGTTTGGCGCGGAGTTCCAAAACCTCAGCCAAAACAGCTATCGTGAAGAACAAGACAGTATCGGAACCGTACAATACTCCAGCAATCGACGGATCCTACTTCTTCTTCCGTTTCGGCCTGTAATAGTGCGTGGCATGCCCGAGAAACACATCCGCCGCCTCCATCAGTGTCTCGGATAGAGTCGGGTGCGCATGTATAGTCATTGCAAGATCGGACGCCACTGCCGCCATCTCGACTGCGAGTACTCCCTCAGCGATAAGCTCACCCGCACCGGGTCCTGAGATACCAACTCCGAGTATACGCTCGGTTTTCGGCTCGATAATGAGTTTCGTAATTCCGTCCGAGCGTCCGAGAGTCAGAGCCCGCCCGGATGCTCCCCATGGAAACTTGGCGATCTCGACATCGATGTTCTTCTCTTTCGCCTCGGTCTGAGTCAGACCGCACCACGCAATCTCCGGATCGGTAAACACGACCGCCGGAATGGCCCGCGGCTCAAACGCCGCATTCTTCCCGGCGATAGCATCGACTGCAACTCTGCCCTCGTGCGACGCTTTGTGAGCGAGCATCGGCTCACCCGCAACATCACCGATCGCGAATATGTTTTCGACATTAGTTCGGCGAGCGTCATCGACCTTAACGAATCCCTTCTCATCCATCTCAATGTGCACTTTTTCGAGTCCGACATCGCGGCTGTTCGGCTTGCGCCCGACCGCCATCAGAACCTTATCGAATATCTTGTCATTGTCCGGTGCGTTTTCGCCCTTGAATGACGCCTTGATCCCGTTCTTCTGTGCCTTGAGCCCCGTCACAGTAGTATCGAGCCAGACATCCTCGAAAAGATCCTTCAAGCGCTTCTTGAGCGGACTTACGAGGTCCTTATCCACGCCTGGAAGAATGCCGGACGTCATCTCTACAACTGTCACCTCCGACCCGAGTGTGGCGTAGACCGTGCCGAGTTCGAGGCCGATGTAACCACCGCCGATAACGAGCAGGCTTTTTGGTATATTCTCGACTTCAAGCGCACTCGTCGAATCAAGCAATCTCGGAGAGTCCACAGTCAGCGACGGGATCATTATCGGTTGCGATCCGGTGGCGACTATCGCATTGTCAAACGTCAGTGATCCGGTGTCGCCGTTGCTGCGCGTGACCTCGAGAGTATTCTTGTCGATGAACCCCGCTGTCCCTCGGACATAGTTGACACTCCGCTGCCTGGAGAGCTGGCCAAGACCGCCGGTCAGTCTCCCGACAACATCATTCTTGAATTTCCTGAGCTTCTTGACGTCGATCTCCGGCTTCTTGAACTTGACTCCCCATTCGGCGGCCTCGCTCGATTCGTTGATGACTTTCGCTACATGCAGAAGCGCCTTCGAAGGGATACATCCGCGATAGAGGCAGACTCCACCGGGGTTGACGTCCGGATCGATCAGTGTGACATCCATGCCCAGATCAGCGGCATAGAACGCGGCGGCATATCCACCGGGACCACCACCGATTACCGCAAGACCAGTCTTGTTTGAATTCGCGACCATCTATAAAACTCCGTTTCTATTTCCGTACTCAATCGAATTCCAGCGCGAGCGGATGCTCGAGAGCCCCGGCAACCCATTTCAGGAAACGTGCCGCATCCGCGCCGTCGATTAGCCTGTGATCGTATGAAAGCGAGATCGGAAGTATCGTTCTCGGTTTCCATTCGCCGTCAATGAACTCCGGTCGTGTCGACGACCGGCTGACACCGAGGATCGCCACCTGCGGCCAGAAGATTATCGGCGTGAACTGAACGCCACCGATCGCACCCTGGTTCGAGATCGTGAACGTCCCGCCTTCCATTTCATCCGGGTCAATTCGTTTCTTCCGTGCACGTTCAGCGAGATCGGTCATCTCAATCGCGATCTGCTTGATGCCTTTTCGGTCCGCATCCCGCAGCACGGGCACGAGAAGTCCGCGATCGGTATCGACCGCTATGCCGATGTTGAAGAAGTGCTTGTAGATAATCTCGCCCTTCTCGGGATCCACAGTCGCATTGAACTTCGAGTACCGCTTGAGCGCGGCGACGATAGTCTTGATTATGACCGCAGTCAGAGTGAGCTTTCCGCCGGCCTGCTCGACTTCCTTGCCGAATTTCTGACGGAACTCCTCGAACCATGTGACATCCGCCTCATCGAACTGTGTGACATGTGGGACGACAGTCCAGGAGTGCGATACATTGTCGGCGGTGATCCTGCGAACTTTCGACAGCGGCTCTTTATCGATCTTGCCCCACTTGCCGAAGTCGGGAAGCGGCTTCCGGGAAATACCGAGTGCCGATCCCTCGGCAGTCGCGGGTCGTTTCTCGCCACGGACGATCGACCGGACATATGCCTTGACATCTTCCTCAGTAATTCGCCCGCCGGGCCCCGAACCGCCTATCTTGTCAATGTCGGCTCCGACTTCACGCGCGAGACGCCGCACCGAGGGTGAGGCTGGCGCGGGCTTCGATTTCGGCTCTTTCGGCCTCTCTTTGCGATCCGGCTTGTCAGGCTTCTCCTCCGCCCCGGCCACGGATGGCGCCTCTCCACCCTTCTCTTCAGGAGCAGCGCCCTTTACAGTTCCGCGCACGACCTCCTCTTCCTTCTCTTCCTCTTCCTCTTCCTCTTCCTTTTCTTGCTGTTTCGGCTCCGGCTCTTCGCGCTCTTCCCTTTTCGGTTCGGGTTTTTCAGCCTTCTTCTCCTCAGCCTCGTCTTCCTCGGGCGCCTCCGTGTCAATCTTGCCAATTGTCTGACCGATCGTGACTGAGTCGCCCTCGCTGACCGTGATCTCGACTATCTTGCCCTTGTCGGGCGAAGGTATCTCGACAACCGCCTTCTCAGTCTCGACCTCGATAACCCCCTGATCCGCATCTACCATATCGCCTTCAGAAACAAGAACGCTGACGACATCGCCGGAGTCTACATTCTCTCCAATTTCCGGAATAGTAATCTCTTTTATCATCTGAACTCCCTGATCCTATATCTCGAACGGATTCGGCTTGTCGGGCTTGATTTCCAAATCCTTCATAGCCTTCTTCACAACCGAAGCCTTAACCTTGTTCTCTTCCGCCATCGCAACAACCGCCGCAAACGCTATCTGTCTCGCATCCACCTCGAAATAATCGCGCAGGTCCGACCTGCCGTCGCTGCGTCCATACCCATCGGTTCCAAGCGTTACGAACGGATCATCCACCCATTTGGCAACCGATGCCGGCAGAGCTTTGACGTAGTCGCTGGCCGCAACAAAGATCCCCTTCGAGCCATCAAGTTCCTTCTTCAAATACGGCACCCTGGGCGTCTTCGTCGGATTCAGCCGGTTGTATCGCTCGGCCTCCATAGCATCGTGATATAGCTCCTTGTAGCTTGTTATACTCCACACATCGGAGGCTATGTCGTAATCTTTCTCGAGAATCTCCTGAGCCTTCAGCGCTTCGTTCAGAATCGTGCCGCTGCCGAACAGATGTGCCCGGAACGTCTTACGCTTATTGGAGGTCTCGCGGAATTTGTAGATGCCTTTCAAGATCCCCTCCTCAACACCCTTCGGCATCTTCGGCATCTGATAGAACTCGTTCATCAGAGTCAGGTAATAGATTATGTTCTCCTGCTCTTCGAGCATGCGACGGAGACCTTCGCGGATGATCACTGCTATCTCGTATGAGTAAGCGGGATCGTATGCTTTCATCGAGGTAACCGCGAAGGCATTGAGATGGCTGTGGCCATCCTGATGCTGGAGTCCTTCCCCTGCGAGAGTAGTGCGTCCTGCAGTACCGCCGAGCATGAACCCGCGAGCCTGTATATCGCCCGCGGCCCAGATCAAATCGCCGATTCGCTGAAAACCGAACATCGAATAGAATATGAAGAACGGGATCATGTTGATTCCGTGATTGGCGTAGGCTGTTGCTGCCGCTATGAATGACGACATCGAGCCCGCCTCGGTGATTCCCTCTTCCAGAATCTGACCGTCAACCGCCTCCTTGTAATAGAGCAAGCTTTCCTTGTCGACAGGTTCATAATTCTGGCCGACGTGCGAGTAAATTCCGAAACGTCGGAAGAGCGCCTCCATTCCAAAGGTGCGCGCTTCATCCGGCACGATCGGCACGACATACTTGCCGATCTCCTTGTCTGCCATAAGCTTCGAGAGGAGGTGAACGAATGCCATCGTGCTGGCGACTTCACGATCACCTGAACCATCGAGGAATTCCTTATAGACTTTGTCTCCCGGAGTTTCGAACGGCAGCACTGTCACAGACCTCTTGGGGAGATAGCCTCCGAGTGACTCGCGACGCTCTTTCAGGTAGCGCATTTCCTCGCTTTCGGGAGCGGGCTTATAGAACGGTGCTTCAGCTATCTGATTATCCGAAATCGGGATTCCGAAACGGCTGCGGAAATGCCTTAGCTCCTGTTCGTTAAGCTTCTTCTGCTGATGAGTAACATTGCGACCCTCGCCGGCCTCACCGAGACCGTAGCCTTTTATCGTCTTCGCCAGAATAACAGTCGGCTGGCCCTCATGCTCGACCGCAGCCTTGTACGCGGCATACACCTTGGCCGGATCATGTCCGCCGCGACGCAGCTTCTGAAGCTGCTCGTCGGTGTAGTTCTTGACCATCTCTGTTAGCTGCGGGTACGTCCCGAAGAAGTCCTCGCGGATGTAGCTTCCGTCCGAAACGCTGTACTTCTGATACTGCCCGTCGGGCACTTCGGCCATGCGCCTGGCGAGAAGTCCCCCGTCATCCTGAGCCAAAAGCGGATCCCAGTCGGAACCCCAAATGACTTTGATGACATTCCATCCCGCCCCGCGGAAAGCGGCTTCCAATTCCTGGATTATCTTCCCGTTGCCGCGCACCGGGCCATCGAGCCTCTGAAGATTGCAGTTGACCACAAAGATGAGATTATCGAGTTTTTCGCGTGATGGAAGCGTGATAGCGCCGAGCGATTCGGGCTCGTCCAGCTCGCCGTCACCGAGAAACGCCCACACGTTGCGGCCCTTTGTCTTACGGATACCGCGATCCTCGATATATCTGTTGAAGCGGGCCTGATAGATAGCCATGATCGGTGAGAGTCCCATCGAGACTGTTGGAAACTCCCAGAAATCAGGCATCAGTCGAGGGTGCGGATATGATGGCAACCCGCCGCCCTTGCGAAGCTCTTTACGGAAATTCACCAGATGCTCCTCGCTTATTCTACCTTCGAGGAAGGCCCTCGCGTAAACACCCGGGGATGCGTGCCCCTGGAAATAGACGAGGTCGCCGTCGCGATTATCGCCATGCCCGCGGAAAAAATGATTGAAGCCGACTTCGAAGAGCGTGGCAACTGACGCATATGTCGAAATGTGCCCGCCGATTCCGCTCTCGGCTCGGTTTGCCCGCACGACCATCGCCATCGCGTTCCATCGAACAATACTCTTGATACGTCTCTCTATATCGCGGCTGCCGGGGAACGGGGGCTGTCTGTCAACTGGAATTGTATTCAGATACGGTGTGTTCATAGCAGACTGCAACTGCACACCCATCTCGAACGCCCGCTCCCGCATCAGTTTCAATAGCTCGCGAACTCGCTTTGGACCCTGATTCCGATACACGTATTCGAGTGACTGAATCCATTCCTTGTTCTCGAATTCGATTTCTCTGGATGGTCCTTGTATCTCATCTGCAGACATCACTGGTCCTTTCGAAGAATATTCCGGAATTGTATGCCGAATCAATATGGGGGACAGTCTTGTGGGATCCTTGATGCATTAGCGCGATGAAGCAAATATCTGACCGCCTGGTTGCCATATCAATTTGTTGCAACGCTCGCAACCGCCACAGGTTCCGAGAAATAATGGACCTGCCGTGTCACTATATTGGCCGGGTAAGCACCGATGAAGTTAAGGCTATGTTATGATTGCTGTTAACTGGAGTACTTCAAGAGTCGGCGGGACCGGCTGATCCCGCCGTACTACATCTCATTTGCCGACAGTCTCTGTCGACTCGACAGTGCGCCTGGATTCGATACGAGACTTCTCCTCGCGCTCCGCCTTTACATTCCGCTCGACAAATGCGTATGCGTTGTGATTGTGGATCGACTCGTGGTTCTCCGACTCAACGCTGAACCAATCGATACGCGGGTCGCTGGAAAGAACACTCGTGACCGAACGCACTATATCCTCGACGAACGCCGGGTTGTTGTACGCTGTCTCCGTCACGAACTTCTCGTCCTCGCGCTTAAGCAGCGAGAATATCTCGCTACTGGCCTGCTCCTCGATGTTCTTGATCAGTTCCTCGAGCCAAATGAAACTGTTAAGACGAACCGAGACAGTCACGATCGAACGCTGGTTGTGTGCGCCATACTCCGATATCTCTTTCGAGCACGGACAGAGAGTCGTTACCGGAACTCGAACTGTCAACACGACATCATCCCTCTCGTTGCCGTTGCTTGCAGCCGAGATCGTACATTCGTAGTCGATAACGCCCTTCGAGCCGGTTACCGGTGCTTCCTTCTCGATGAAGTACGGGAACGTGAGATCGAGATGCGCCCGTAGGGCCTTCAGCTTTTTCTTGGCGGCCTCGAGAATTTCGCCCACATTTTCGGTCGACAGCGCCCCGGAATGGTCGTTGAGAATTTCCACGAATCTGCTCATGTGGGTTCCCTTGAAACTGTGCGGCAGATCAACGTAGAAATTGACCTCTGCAATCGTGTTCTGGGTGCCGTGTTTCTTGTCCTGAACGACAACCGGAAACTTGAGCGATTTGATTCCGACCTTGTCAATGTAGATCTTGCGATCGTCTGGTAGATTCTGTACATCTATCATGTCAATTACTCCTATCTAACGGCTTACCTCTACGCGATTGTTTTCTGTCTCCCGTATGACAACGCGAGTCAGCCTTTCACCACCCAGCTTGTCATCGAGAATTCGGAAAATCTGCTCGGCGAGGTTCTCCGTTGTAGGAACCATACCCTTCATGAAATCAACATCCTCGTTGAGATTCTTGTGATCCAACTTGGATATTACATTTTCGTGTATTATTTCTTTAAGGCTCTTCAGGTCCACGACAAAACCGGTCTTCCGATCCGTGTCACCGGTGACATAGACCTCCAGTTCATAATTATGGCCGTGGCCCTGCGGGTGTGAGCAGGGACCGTAGATATTGAAATTCTCCTCGTCGGACAATTCCGGCCGATAGAGCCTGTGACCGGCCGAAAACCTCATCCTTCTAACGACTGTAGTCTTCATTTTTCCTCGTCATACCCTTACGGATAAACACGAAAACCGAAAAAAGGTTCATTCGTATTGCATCGCCGGGCGATACCAATATTCAATCATCCGGGCACCTTGAGATTCTCGCCGGTGGCAGGTGCCGATTCATCGGACGCAAAGTAGAGTATCTTCTCGGCGACATCCTCCGGCTTGAGCCCCGGCGTAACGCCCTCCCCCACGGCCTCGCGGAACATCCGAGTGTCGACTCCGGCAGGCGATACCTGATTAACGCGCACACCCCTCTCTTTGCATTCGAGAGCCAGAATTTCCGTCAGACCCCATAGCGCGTATTTGCTCATGTTATAGGCTCCGAAACGGGGGAATTTCGAGGTGCCGAAACATCCCGAATACGAGGATATGTTTACTATCGTACCGCCGACCTCAGGATCGACCGTCTTCAGCATCTTCTGGGACAGATAAAGTGGCGCCTCGACATTTATCTTCATCACCTCGCGGAACTTATCGAGATCAAATTCCTCCATAGGTGCGCCGTGGAAGATACCAGCGTTGTTTACAAGTATGTCGACCCTCGGAAATCTGGCAAGCAGATCGATGAACAGGTTATCGGCATCGTCGGAGGATGATATGTCTGTTGGGCGCACGAGTGACTTCGCGCCGTGAGCCGAGCACTTCTTCGCGGTCTCCACCAGTTCACTCTCCGTGCGTGATACGAGCACGAGGTCAGCGCCATGCTCAGCGAACAGCTCGCATGTGGCCCTTCCGATCCCGCGTCCCGCTCCGGTAACCAGAGCTACCCTGCCTTCGAGTGTTCTTGTATCTGCCAAAACAATCCACCTTTCGAGTCAGATCAGCGTAATGCCACCAGCCGAAACTGGACAGCCTTATCACACTTCATAATAATGCCGACCGGTGCGAGGTTGTTCCGACTGGACTGTTCAAACGAAAAGGCCTGCAGAAACTGCAGGCCTCTATATCTTCATGCCGAGGGCGGGATTTGAACCCGCACGAGTTGCCTCACTACCCCCTCAAGATAGCGTGTCTACCAATTCCACCACCTCGGCGAGAGCTCGATATTTTCGCGTGCTGCCACGCCCGTACAGATTACTGACCGCCGCCTTCGCCCGCGGGCTCCTCGGCAGGAGTCCCACCGGTCTGGCCCGGCTGCTGCTGCTGCGGGGTCTCACTCGGCATCAGCGGCTCTGCGCCCTCCCCACCGACATTAACCGCCGGAATATCGGAAGGCGATACGGGCCTTGGAGATTCGGCTCCGCCCTGCACTGACTGCTGGACAGCCGAGGTTCCGTCGAACGTGCCGCCGGTGCGACCGCCGCCCGTCACGAGCGTAAGCAGGATACACATCCCCATGAACATGACTGCCAGTACTGTGGTGGCTCTGGACAGGAATGAGGCAGCGCCTCTCCCGCCAAAAACCGCGCCCGAGAGTGCGCCCCCGCCGAATGCACCGGCGAGTCCCTCACCCTTGGCCGACTGCATCAGTACGCTGATGATCAGTCCGAAAGAGACCAGAACGTGTATCGTTATCAAAACCGTAAACAACTTTTGTATCCTCCCTTTGCGTCATTCCGACGCTCTATGGAACAGTAGCTATGATTCCCAGGAAATCTTCCGCTTTCAAGGATGCACCCCCGATCAGGCCTCCGTCGATATCCGGTTGCGACAGCAAGTCGGCCGAATTGGACGGTTTCATCGAGCCGCCGTAAAGGACTCTGACTTTCTCCGCGCTATCCTCTCCGTATTTCTCCTTGACCTTGTCACGTATGAATCGGTGAACATCTTCGGCCATCTCCGGAGTCGCCGTCTTCCCGGTGCCAATCGCCCAGACAGGTTCGTAGGCGATAACACATTTGTCAAATCCGGCCTTATCCACTCCTTCAAATGATCCCTCCAGTTGTCCGCCGACTACCTCCTCGGTCTTATCTGCTTCTCTCTGGTCAAGCGTTTCGCCGATACAGACGATCGGTTTTAATCCGGTATCGAGCGCAATCTTGACCTTCCTGGAAACAACCTTATCGGTCTCTTTGAGAAACTCCCGTCTCTCAGAGTGACCCAAAATAACGTATTCACAACCGATTGTCAAGAGCATCCGAGCGCTGATTTCGCCAGTAAAGGCGCCCTCATTCTCCCAGCAGATGTTCTGGCCACCGACCTTGATTCTTGTCTCAGCGGCGTTAGCGACAGCGGCTGGAATCGAGGTAAACGGCGGGAAAACCAGGACCTCGAATTTCTCATCCGGCGTGAGTCCATCCTTAATACCATTAATCAGATCGACAGTTTCCCGATGGTCTTTATTCATCTTCCAGTTACCGGCAATCAGGTATCGTCGCATCATTCATCACTCCCGTTCGGATTTAATTCTGGTCTCTACTTATCGGTCAACGCCGCGATTCCGGGCAACTCCTTACCCTCGAGAAGTTCGAGGCTGGCGCCGCCGCCGGTGGAGATGTGGGAAATCTTGTCCTGAACTCCGGCTTTTTTCACTGCCGATGCGGAGTCGCCGCCACCGACTATCGTGATCGCACCCTTGCCTGAAATGCGCGACAATATCTCGGCGATCTCGTATGTTCCCTTCGCGAACTTGTCGACTTCGAAAAGCCCCATCGGGCCGTTCCAGACTACCGTTTTCGATTCACACAGAATCTTCTCGAATTGCTCGAGAGTTTTCTCTCCGACATCGAGGCCCTTCTTGCCTGATGGAATCGAGTCCGCGCTTACCGTTGCAGCATCGGCTGAGCCGTCGTCCTTCTCCGAAACAACGATATCGACCGGCAGAACCAGGTCTATTCCCTTCGACTCGGCCTCGCTCAGAATCTCTCCGGCCATATCGACACGCTCCTCTTCGACGAGCGAATCTCCGACTTCCCAGCCTTTGGCCTTGAAGAATGTGAACGCCATCGCACCGCCGATCAGAATCGAGTCGACCTTGTCGAACAGATTGCGGATGACATCAATCTTACCCGAGATCTTCGCGCCGCCGAGGATAGCGACGAATGGTCGTTCCGGCTTTTCGAGAGCGTTGACAAGATACTGCAGCTCTTTCTGGATCAGATATCCGGACGCGCACTGATCGAAGTGTTTCGTCACACCGACTGTCGAGGCATGCGCACGGTGTGCGGTTCCGAAAGCATCGTTCACGTACAGATCGCCGTTCTTCGCAAGTTCCTCAGCGAACTTCGGGTCGTTCTTCTTCTCGCCCTCGTGAAAACGCAGGTTTTCGAGTACGATTGACTCCGAGCTTTGCAGCGACCGCGTCTGATCCACGATATCCTCGCCGATACACTCGTTCGAGAATCGAACAGGGCTGCCGAGAATTCCGGCGAGACATGATGCCACGGGCTCGAGACTGAAATCGTCGTCACGCTCACCTTTGGGCCGGCCCAGGTGTGACATCAGCACGGGGAATCCACCGGACTTGATGATCTTGTTTATCGTGGGCACCGCCGACCGGACTCGGAGGTCATCCGCCACCTTGCCATCCCTGATCGGCACATTGAAATCGACCCGAACGAGAACCCTTTTCCCCACGAGATCGAGATCATCTATTGTCAGCTTCTCCATATAGCGATCACCTCCATATAGGAAGAGCGACGATCCCGTCGCTCTTTAAGCACAATTGCAGCCTCTGTTCCCTACAGCATCTTCTCCATCATGTCGACCATGCGGTTGGAGAAACCCCACTCGTTATCATACCAGCTAAACACTTTGACCATCCTCTTCGCCATGCAAATAGTGAGCGGGGAATCGAACACGGATGAATTTGGATTGCCTATGATATCGGTCGACACGATCGGCTCCTCCGAGTACTGAAATACCGGCGCGAGCGGTCCGGATGTTGCCGCGGACTTCATGGCTGAGTTAACCGAATCTATGGTAACGTCCTTCTCGAGCGTAGCTACGAGATCGACGAGCGAGGCATCCGGTGTCGGCACACGGATCGAGAGACCATCCAGCTTGCCCTCAACTTCCGGCACCACGAGCGAGATCGCCTTTGCGGCGCCCGTCGTGGTCGGTATCATCGACATCGCCGCAGCGCGTGCTCTGCGAAGGTCCCCGTGCGGTAGATCGAGTATTCGCTGATCGTTAGTATAGCTGTGGATTGTTGTCATAACACCGTGCGCGATCCCGAATTCGTCATTGAGGACCTTGACCACCGGAGCGAGGCAGTTCGTGGTGCACGAGCCGATTGAGATAATGTCATGCTTCGACTTGTCATACTGATCATCGTTCACGCCGATCACGAAAGTTCCATCCGGGTTCTTGGCGGGGGCCGAAATCAGCACCTTCTTCGCGCCTGCCTGAATGTGCTTGCCAGCGCCGGCCTTATCACGGAACTTGCCGGTGCACTCGATCACGATATCGACACCATTCGATTTGTGCGGCAGTTCAGAGGGCTCGAATATCGCGGTAACCGGGATTTTCTTGCCGTCTACGACTATCGCGTCGCCGTCCGCCTTAACATCCCCGTCATAGATGCCGTGTACGGAATCGTACTTGAAAAGATGTGCCAGCGTTTTGGCATCCGTTATATCATTGATAGCCACGAAATCGAGGTCCGATTTCTTCTTGAGGGCGGAACGCAGTACGAGCCGTCCTATCCGTCCAAAACCGTTAACAGCAACCTTGGAACCCATTACTCCTCCTTAGACTAATCGAACTGGATCTGTCTCCAGATGTATGCGATGCCGACAATTATTTGCCAGCCCGAGTGATCTTTATATCCTGCTATATAGTCTGAATAGTCGATTGAATACTGCTTGAAAGATGACGACACGCAGATGCTGTGCGAAATGTACGACTCGAAACCGGCGCCCCAGAACCATCCGAAATCTGTCTCGGATTCGGTACCGTATGCATACAGACCCAAGTCACCGGTCTCGAAAATCCGACGCGCTACGACGAGTGAGCCGCCTATCAGAAAGAACGGCTGATAATGGTCGCTGACCCAACCGGATAGTGGCGTTGCCTTGAGCCCCACAGACATTGGGTAGACATTCGCCGAACCGTAAGATACCAGGGCCGAATTCGAATCACGGAAAACGACCTCACCCCGATGAGCACTGCCGAGAGACAACTCCATTCCCAGCTTGTCAACAAGGAAGTAGTTAAAATAGAACTCAGCCGCAAAACTCACATCCGTGGAAGTGTTCACGTCGAGATCTTCGAAAGTCCCTTCCTCGTTTGTAGTGAAGCTGTGTACCCCGAAGCGCACACCGAGCATCTGATTGCCCTTGTTACCGATGAGCACGTTTTGCTCATCAGACTGAGCGAATGCACTCATCGACAGGACACAAGTCAGTGAAAAAGCAAGAAAAAGGACTCTCAATTCTCCTCCTCGGAAGAGGTTGATCTCAGGCAACTAACTCTATAGAAAAGTGCGCCGGAAAGTCCATTCTGAATCAAACCCCGGCTCAGAAGAGCGATTTCTTCTTCAAAGTTACAATCCGAGTCCCGTCTGATCCCGCGATCTCCAGTGTCACCTCGTCACTCTCTTCAGCGTTTAGAAGCTCGTGAAGCTCAAAAAGTTCCATGTTTCGGACATCCTGTCCGTCGACCGTCAGAACCGTGTCACCGACTGCGATATCTTCCTCGTGGGCCGATGAGCCGTCCAGTACCTGACTGACGATCACCGTACCATCCACTTTGCCGAGAACGACTCCCGCCGAGACCATGTCATCGCCTGCGCCGAAATTGTCGTTTGGCTCGATCAGCAAACGTTCATTGGCATAATCAAACGTGCACGTGAACTTGGAGAGCACTCCTCCCCCGATGTTGCCGTCGTTTGCCTGGGCCGCAAATATCCCCGATTCAGAGGTCGAGAAACCGCACGGCAGTTTCTCAATCGTGAACTCACCGATGGTGAATTTGTCAACGCGCCCGAGGATGGTCTCGAGCTCATCGCCGCCGACACCGTGGATCTTAACGCCCGGAATAGTCGACTCCGACCGCTCGATCAGATTGTGCTCCGCGACAAAGTGCGTGTTGAAATCCACATAATTCATGCTGCCTGTATCCACACGAAAACGGCCCACTATCGAATCGTTGATAGTAGCCGCGATCATCGGGTGATTCGTCTCGATTTCAATTGCAATCGTATCATCCGCGGATAGCTCACTCGCGAGCGATTGGTCCATAAATGTCACCGTGCTGTCAAAATAGTTAAGTTCCACTATGAAATTGCTGAAGAAATCGTATCCGAGAATTCCCTCGATAGGCTCCTGCGCGAACTGATTCAAGTTAGAGAAGTCGAGCTGTCCGGCGACAATCTCCTTCAGCACGGCACTCCCGACACTGATCGAATCCGCCGTTACAAACGTCCCGATATCGACTCCCCCCGTTCCGACTGCCGGTAGTTCTCCGGTTTTGGGAAGCCCCAGTTCGTCGGCAGCCTTTCTCCCAACAAGCGACAGGCCGGCTCCGGAATCGAGAACAAACGAGTACGGCCCCTTGCCGTTTATCATGACCGGTACATAAACATGCGAGCTTCTGAGCCTGAATCTGATCGTCTCGCGATCTCCGTCCATAATGTAAGCGCGCCTTTTCTCCTGTGTCTGCGGTTCAAACAGCGAATCCGCCGGATCGATATTGAACTCATGTTCGATCACTGTAATATCCGCATTCAACTGAGGCACTCCGGCGTCCTGCCTCAATTCGAAGGGCACCATCACACCATCAATCTCACGATAATCTGACTGGTACGTGCGCACACTGAACATCTGTATCTCGGCATCGCCGAATGATATGAGGTATGTCTCCGGATCGATATGGAGTATCATCTCGAGGCCGCCCTCGGGCTGGATTAACAGCTTGTGATAGCTCACACCTTCTGTGGATTCATCCCCGAGATACTGCACGGCACTACCACGGTGCTTCTCTTCGAGGTATTCACCCGAGGCCAGAAAGACGGATGTCCGTATCTCCTCGACTTCCTCTCCGGTCATGCGACGAAGCTGCCCCCCCATATCCACAGTCCAGAACTGGTCGCCGTTGGCTATACGGGTGATCGTCGCGATCGGCAGTATGATTTCATCGCGGTACTTGTTCGGTATCTCGAAGTATGAGACACTCTTCCCCTCCATCCCGGCCATACTGAGTTTGGCAACTGTGTGTGAGGACTCAATCGACTCGAGCGCAGACCTGCCGCCCATGGCTTCGATATGTCGCTCCATTAGTTCATCAATATCTATCGCCGGAGCAGCACCTGCCGAAAGCAACATGCCCAACAGGACGAGCAGTACAAGTGTGGCTCTGTGCATACTTCTATCTCCTTGATTTCTGTACATATTCAATCATATCCGTCAGCATCTGACGTCAATACTCCTGCCAGTTGTTCTCAGCATTCACCAACAGCCCGAGGAGCGCCCAACTCAGAATCAGAGACGATCCACCGTACGACACGAACGGTAGCGGAAGACCCGTCACGGGCATCAGGCCGAGAGTCATCCCGACATTTACCACGAGTTGAAATGTGAAAACCGTAATCGCACCAACCGCGACATAGGACATAAATCGATTTCGACACTTGAATGCTATATGTATGCCGAGGAGTATAATCACCAAAAACGTCACCAGCACTAAAAGCCCGCCCCAGAATCCGAACTCTTCACCGAGCACCGAGAATATGAAATCTGTGTGGCGTTCCGGAATGAACGCAAGGTTTGTCTGCGTACCCGACATATAACCCTTGCCCCAGAGCCCTCCGGAACCAATTGCAACTTTCGATTGAATTATCTGGTAGCCTGCCCCGAGTGGATCACGCCCGGGATCAAGGAACACGAGGATTCGATTCTTCTGGTAGTCCTGCAAACGATTCCATACGAAAGGCATAATCATTCCCACGAGAAGATTCACGCCAATCGTCAGAGTCCCGAACAGCGCTCCCGGCTTAATGAACCGGAGAAGCACAAGCAGTAGCAGGAGAAATACGACCCATGACAGCCAGTGCGACGATGCGATCAGACTCACCACAGGTGAAATCATCAGTAGCATGTATGGCCCCGGGATTCCGGACCAGTACAGGATCACGATCACAATCGCAAGAAATACCAGCGACGTACCGAGATCGGGCTGCTTGAGAACGAGCAGCATAGGTACGGCAACGAGGAAGATAACTGCAGCGAGCTTGATAACCGAGTTTGCCGGTCGACGGGAATAGGCGAGATATCGCGCGAGAACAAAAATCACTGCCAGCTTCGCCAGCTCTGCGACCTGGAAGTTGAAAAACCCGAAGTTAAACCATCGCGACGATCTTCCCCCGCTCCCTTTCAGCAGGAGTACAATGAGCAGAATAACCACCACTCCGTAGAAGACATACGCCAGGACTTCGTACACACGCATCGGCAGAAATGCAGCAAAGATGAACACCAGAAGCGAAACCATCATCCAGAGCATCTGGCGCTTGTAGTAATCCTGCTCGTATTTCGACGGTGCGGCGTACATCGCGCTCTGGACAAAAAGAATCCCGATAAACGTAAGCAGCAGCCCACAGATGGTGAGGATGAGTGTGATTTTGGAGAATCCGACGTTAAAGTTCACCGTCATCATCCACCTCGTCCTCCTGCGCCATGAACTGCTCCAGCGGCATCGGAATACTGTCCTTTATCACACCGATATTCTTCAGATATCTCTCTATCATCTTGCCGACAATCGGAGCCGCAACAGTCCCACCATGACCGGCGGTCTCGACGATGCACGCTATAGCGATTTTCGGATTCTCACGCGGCGCATACGCACAGAACCACGCGTGCTCGTTACCATCTCCAAGAGAATTCTGAGCGGTGCCGGTTTTGCCGCAGACTGTCGTGCCATCTACCCTCGCTCGCCACGCGGTGCCCAACTCGCCGTAGACAACATCCGTCGCTGCAGAATCGAGCAGCGCTATTGTCGATGGTGAAAATGGAAGCTCCCCGGCGACTTCCGGATCACGGTGAATCTCGCCCTCGGGCGTGACAAGGCTGTAGAGCACTTTCGGCTTGTACAGCGTTCCGCCATTTGCCAGCGCAGCATAGAACTGCGCCATCTGTAGCGGCGTAACCAGAAGCTCACCCTGGCCGATCGACAGGTTCAGAATCAGTGATGACGGCCATCGGCCCTCCCCGTGCCTCCTGTCGTAGTACTGCTTATCCGGCACCAGCCCGGCGGCTTCGTCATCCAGGTCTATGCCGGTTGGTGTGCCGAAACCGCAGGCACGCGAATAATCAGCCCAGTGCTTCAGGCCCATCTCTTTGCCGAGCTGATAGAAGTAAACGTCGCAGGAGGCAGCGATAGCGTCAATCATAGTCAGCACACCGTGCCCGGAGAGCTTATGGCACTTGAATATTCGATTGCCGTAGCGATAACCACCCGTGCAAGACAGGTACTTCGTGTTCGGCGTTGCGGTTTTTGATTCGAGTGCGGCACCGGCTACGATAAGCTTGTAAATTGACCCGGGCGGGTAGGTCGCCTGTATGCAACGATTGAGCAGCGGGTGACGCCCGTCGGTGGAGAGGCTCTTCCAGTCCTCCGGCGACAGGGGACCGGTAAACAGGTTGGCGTCGAATGTCGGTTCCGAAACAAACGCAAGAACGTGGCCATTATTCGGATCAAGCGCCACGGCCGCTCCTGTCAGAGTATCCGCGACGAATAGCGACTCACCGAACTGTTGAAGATCGTAGTCGAGGCCGAGTTTCAGCGAGTATCCCGGTACCGGCTCCACAGGGTCGCGTGTTTCGAGAGGTCCTATTATCCGCCCCTCCGCCGATACCTCAAGAAAGCGGGTGCCGTCTATGCCCCGAAGGAAATCATCATATTCTCTCTCAACGCCCTTTCGCCCGATCAGCGATCCGGAGTGAAGCCCCTTCGAGCGATACTTGTCCAGTTCCTCTTCTGTCACCTCGGATAGGTACCCCAGCAGATGTGCAGCAGACCCATCCTCAGGGTAGTTTCTCGATTGGTTGAGCTGCAGGACAACTCCGGGGTAAAGATTGGCAGCCTCTTCAATCCTGCAAACTGTCTCGAAAGGCGCGTCACGTTTCAGTCTTACCGGCTGATGCCTCCGTAATCGACTTTGTCGGATCTTGCTCTCGATCCGCTCGACAGATATCCCCAAAAGATCGGAGAGGTTGGAGGATGCAACCCTGACATCGGTAACCTCGTTGGGCACGGCCGCAACCACGTAAGATGGACGATTGTCCACGATCAGCTTGCCAAACCGGTCAAGTATTTTGCCGCGAACCGCTATCTGTGGGACTATCCTGATCCGGTTCTCCTCGGATATCTCGAAGTAGTTGCCGTACTGGAACGTCTGCATGTAGAACATCTTCCCTATCAGCAGAACGACCAGCAACACGAAGAAGCCGGCAAGGATATTAGCCCTTAATGATCTTGAATTAAGCCCTTCCATCACGATTCCAAGGTGATTGTCAGTTTCCTTTCAGACATGTACAAAACGAACGCCGCAATAAACGATGTATATATCGCGCTCGGTATAATTGTATTCAGGAGCGCAATTATCTCGAGCTCTGGATCGAACGCATAGACGACAAGGAAGTATAGAATGTCATGCGCTATCACCACACCGATAACCATGATTATACGCACGAAAAGGCCTTCCGTTCTGACCCTGTGCGAGAGAAAATGAACGCTCACTGCCGCTCCGAGCTTCAGAAAAGCGCCGAGACCGAGAAAATGGGGAGAGTGGGAATCCTCAAGAATACCGGCGGCGAATGCGAATGCCACTCCCCACATAAGATTGCGCGTCAAAGTAAGCCACACTATGAGCACTATAATCAGGTCGGGGCGCGCTGTGCCAAGCGTGATCAGATCGGCAATCAGCGTCTGGTATACTATGATCGCGAGCAGAAGCCCGACGAAAATGACCACCTTCCGCGCCAAACGATTACCCTTACCTCTCGCCTCTCGTGAGAATGATTAGCTCATCGAGCGCACCGAAGTCGACGAACGGATCGACCTCAATTTCCTTGAAAAAAGGAGATGTCCCCTCCTTGACCGAGCTGATTGTGCCAATAGGCAAATTCTCCGGGAATATCCCGCCCAGCCCGGACGTTATCACTGTATCGCCCACCGACACTGAATCACTAAGCGAGACATTGTCGAACTGGAGGTATCGGCCACCGGCCCATTTCACAATTCCGAGCACCCGTGTGTTGGCATCGCGTGCTGCGGCTCTGCAATTCGGTGATGTCAAGAGCTCGACAGTGACCAGATCGCCGAGTACGGCAGTCGTCTTCCCCACAAGACCGTCGACGTTTACCACGGGCAGATTCGCCGAAACCGTCTGCTCCGGGCCGATTTCCGCAATCACAGCGTTCTGGCGGCGCTTGGGATCGAGTGCGACTATCTCCGCAGGCACAATATCGAATGAATACGATTCCTTGAAGCCGAGCAGTTCCCGCAGTCGCTTCGACTCCTTCTCATACTCACGCAGTGCTGTTAACTCCAGTCTCTGCTGCGAAATGGTAGCCTTCAACTGGCGATTGATGTCGTAGACTTCGAGAAGATCGCCGAGCTTATTTGAAACGCCGTAAAAGTGCGAGTAGAATACCGTCTGTATGACCGAGCCGATTAGCTCCTGCGCAGAAAAGGGCAGAAAGAGGAGTAGCAGGCTCAGGCCTGCCAGTATGATGCCAGTCCTTAGCGGCTTCTGTTTAGCTGCGACAGAAGAAATCCATTTCATTGATATTCAGTTATTCCACCGAATCGATTATCTGCAGAAGTTCTCCAGGGCTTTGGACGTTCATCAGTTTTTCACGGTTCTCGACGCTCTTCATTATAAACGACAGTCTTGCCATCACATTCAAATGCGCCCCGATTGCATCCTCGGGAGCCGCTATGAGGAAGAAGAGATTGACCGGTTTCTTGTCCATCGCATCGAAATCCACTCCCTCGTCCGACCTTCCGAACGCAATTACAATCCCGCGAGCGGCGCGCGTCTTGGCATGCGGAAACGCCACACCGTAGCCGACGCCGGTCGTTACGAGATTCTCGCGCTCTACTACGTCCTTGTACAACTCTTCCTTGTCTTTGACCAGCGGGGAATTGGCCGCAAGCTCCACAAGTTCGCGAATCACTTCAACTTTATCCGTACTCTTCAGGTCGAATGTAACCAATTCTTCGGAAGAGAATTTTGACAGTTTCATTTAGGTCTCCTATGGCACTAAAACGTCTCAGCCTCGTCAATAAGCAGAACCGGGATAGCATCTTCCACCCTGTACTTGAGTCGGCATCTATTGCAAATCAACTTATTGGCAGATTCATCAAACTTCAGCTTTTCCTTACATTTCGGGCAGGCGAGTATCTCAAGCAACTCGTCCGACAAGGTCAACTCCTTATTCGTGATAAAACACCCCCATCGCGCGGAACTTCTCGAGTCTGTTGTCAAGAAGATCATCCTTCGGCAGCTCGAGAAGCTTATTCAGGTTGGCTTCTATTTCGTCCGCGAGAATGCCGGCGGCTCCCTTATGGTCGCGATGAGCACCGCCCGGAGGCTCCGGCACAATCTTGTCGACTATTCCGAGCTCGATCAAATCCGGGGCGGTGAGTTTAAGCGCCTCAGCAGCATCCGGCGCCTTGGCAGCATCTCTCCAGAGAATTGCCGCACAGCCTTCAGGAGATATTACCGAATACCATGCGTTCTCGAGCATCAGGACGACATCACCGACGCCGATACCCAGTGCACCCCCCGAAGCTCCCTCGCCGATTATTGAAATTATGATTGGCACCTCAATTCGCGCCATCTCCTTAATATTGAAGGCTATCGCCTCGGCCTGGCCTCTTTGTTCCGCTCCAACACCCGGGTACGCCCCCGGAGTGTCCACGAAAATCATTATCGGCAACCCGAATTTCTCGGCGAGTCGCATGAAACGGAGAGCCTTTCGATATCCCTCGGGATGCATCATTCCGAAGTTGCGATAGAGCTTCTGCTTGGTGTCCCGACCCTTCTGCTGCCCAATCACCATGATTTTTCTGCCTCGGAAATTCGCCGGGCCGCACACCACAGCCTTGTCATCCGCGAAGCCCCGGTCACCGTGCAACTCAAGGAATCCGTCTGTCATATGTTGAACATAGTCCAGCGTGTATGGGCGCTTGGGGTGACGTGCAAGCTGCACTCTCTGCCACCGCGTGAGGCCCGAGTAGATCTCCTGCGTCAGCTTATCGAGCTTCTTCTCCAGACTCTCAATCTCGCGCGTCAGCTCAATAGACTCGCCCTTGGCGAATTCCCGCATCTCGAGAATCTTCTTTTCAAGCTCGACAATAGGCTTTTCGAATTCGAGAACAATTCCGCTACTCATCAAGACCTGCTTTCGCTCCTTCTGAGCTTCAAAACAAAGAATAATACCAGCAAAGTCAAAAGAAACAATACGAATATAGAAAAAACTTTTTTGCGGTCAAACCAAAAAAGAGCCGGGATAAACGCTGTAAGTGCAAGTGAGACACCAGAAAGGATGTAGATCGTCTGCTTTGGGCCGAGACCGTAGTCCATCAGGTAATTGTAGATATGGCGATTATCGGCCACATAGAAGCGCTGGCCCGAGATAGTGCGCCGTACGAAGGTCACCGCGACCTCGATCAATGGCACGCCCACCGCAACCAGCGGCACGAACATTGCCACCGCTGCATAGCTCTTGATCGGGCAGATTACCGCCTCCAGCGCGAATATGAATCCAAGGAAAAGCGACCCCGAATCGCCCATGAAGAGTTTCGCGGGAGGCCAGTTGAAGACGAGAAATCCTATCAGCGCAGCGCCGAGACAAATAGATACAACAATCACAGTCTGAACATCCAATAGCACTCCGGTTATCAGGAATCCGAGACATACAACAATCGATACCGAAGCCGCAAGACCATCCGAGCCATCGATCAGATTGATGCTGTTCGACAGCACGACGATCCACACAATTGTCACCGGGTAGGCGGCCCACCAGTCGAGCTCGATAGAACCCCAAAAGGGGATATGAAACCTCGGTATAACAAACCCGGCCGCCAGAACGACAAGTGCGGCTGCGAGCTGACCCGCGATTTTGTGAAGATGTGTCAGGTCAATCAGATCATCGATCAGGCCGGTGAGGAACACGATCGTCGAAGCGAGAAACAGAAGTGGAAGCTTGTACTCCAGCTCCAGACGAATCACATCCGAGAATGAGTAACCGATTCCAAACGCAACCCAGAAGGCGATGTACAGCGCAATCCCGCCGAGATGCGGAATCGGGTACAGATGCTGCTTGCGGCGAGTAGGATAGTCGAGATACGAGTAGCGCTCGCAGAATCCTATTGCCAGATATGCCCCACTGAAACCGAGGATCAGAGCGATAGCAGATGTGGCGACGTACACGATCATCTCAGATACGACCCCTCATGATAACAAACAGACATCTAATCCCCAGCCAAAGCTCGAGCATCAGCTCAAAGAGTGAATTCTTGAGTTTCCGGCTCTCGAAGTGCTTACGGAAGTACTTCACCACGGAGGCGTGATGATAGAAGTAGCGCTGAACAGGATTGCCCTGAAAGCTGACGCCCCAAAGATGAACCGATTCCGCCCCGGGATGATAGACAGTCCTGTAGCCGTGGTCCTTAAGCCTCTTGCACAAATCCGTATCTTCAAGATATATGAAATATCTCTCATCGAACCCGCCGATTTCTTCGAAATGCTCCCTTCGAATCACCGCATTCGCGAGCGCGCACGCATCAACCCCGGTCGGCTCCGAGTAATCGGGATGAGTGTACGAAACGCCCTTTCCTGCAAGCCGTGAGAGCGGTGATCCACGCGAAAACAGGATATTGGAGTAGGTCGGGAAGTGACGGCATGATCCCTGGAATGTCCCATCAGGGTTGGTCAGCTTTCCCGCGACCACCGCAACATCCGGGTTCTCGCGCATGTAGTTGTAGAGTACGGCAGCCGCGTCCGCACGCACGAAACAATCACTGTTGACGAGCCAGAGAAACTCACCGTTCGCTTCCTCAGCAGCACGATTCACAGCTCTCGCAAAGCCGAGATTGAACTCCGACTGTATGACGCGTGTCTCAGGGAAGCGTCTCTGGAGGTACGCCACTGAGTTGTCTACGGAGCCGTTGTCGAAAACAACGACCTCAATCGGTACGTCACCCGAACTGCTTAGAACAGAGCGGACTGCATTCGCGGTCAATTCACGTGTGTTGTAGTTGATTATGATTACGGAGAGCACGGCAATCTACAGCTTACCGAGAATGTCCCAGAGCCTGAGTCGCCAGACCATTATTACGGCTTCGCGCACTATCTTCTTCGACATCTTCGATTCACCGGCTGTTCTGTCGACGAAGACGATCGGAATCTCCTTGATCTTGAATCCTTTCTTGTGCGCGCGAAAACTCATCTCTATCTGAAAAGAGTATCCGTTCGAGCGGACCTCATCGAAATTCACCGCCTCGAGAACCTCCCGGCGGAAGCACTTGAAGCCACCGGTGGCGTCGCGCAGCGGAAGCCCGGTCACAAAGCGCGTGTAGGCATTGGCATAATAGGAAAGAAGAAGGCGCATCATCGGCCAGTTGACGACATTTACCCCGGAGATGTATCTCGAACCGAGAACGATGTCCGCTTCCTTGATGTTCTCGAGAAAATCCGGGAGGTACTTCGGGTCGTGACTGAAATCAGCGTCCATCTCGAAGATATAGTCATAGTCACGCTCCAGCGCCCATTTGAATCCGGCAATGTACGCCTGTCCCAGGCCTTCCTTCTTGTCCCGGTGCAGCACGAACACTCTCGGATTCTCCTCCGAAATCCGGTCTGCAATCTGCCCTGTACCGTCGGGAGAATTGTCATCAATGACCAGGATGAACAAACGGTCATCCTGTTTCAGAATCAGCGGTATGATCCGTTCTATGTTCTCCTTCTCATTATATGTAGGCAGCAGAACGAGCGCTTTCTCAGCCAACATGTTTCTCCTTCTTGAATCGAGGTACCGCCGCAGATAGCACAATTGAAACAGCTATGAACAGGACCGTCAGGTATGTTACTATCCTGGATACGTGATACACATCGGATTTATAGACAAATTCGAGAACATGCTCCCCCTCCGGAACGCCGGCGGCCATCAACGCAGAATACGCGCGATGCACCTCGGTTTCCTCACCGTCGACGTACGCCCGCCATGCAGGATAGTACGCATCCGTCAGACATATCCACGCCGGAGCCTTCAGAAGAACGGCAATCTTGACATAGCCCGGTTCGTATTCGATCAGGTCACACTCCTGGCTGTATCTGCCGAACTCAGGAATCGCCGGTTCGAAGTCCGGTTCTTCCTCGAGAAGCAAATACTTGCGCGGATTGAATCGTTCGTTCTTCACCAGATCAATTATTGAATCCGGATCCGAAAACACGCGGTGTTCATGCGCGGCAAACGCCCTCGGGAGCACATGCGGATTTCGATACACCGCAACACTGTACTGGTCATACGTCTTCAGAAGCGTCGTATCCCCCATCGGATATCTGTCGCTGTACACGAGACTCTGAACACCCAGCAGGTTCAGTACCGGAAGCTGCGGCCTTCCCTGCCTGTCAATCAGGTTTGAAAACTGCAGACCACCAATCAACCGATCATACGCCTGCAACTGGTTGCCGTGATACCCCGTAACCTGCTGCAGTCCGAAGTACGCGAAATAGTCGAGCGATCCGAACATCCGTCCGGTGACATCAAACACCCGGTGATTGTCAGTATTGTCCAGCAGATGCTGCACGACCGGATGTGCCGAGAACCTATGCGCAGGATCGAATGTCTCGATAAATTTGGAGTCTATCCGCCAGGTGTCGATGAGAGAGAGGAGAGCAATTGCGGCGATCGCGATCAGACCGATCTTTCGCTCCTCATACATCCGCACAAGGAAATATACCGCGCCGAATATGAATGCTACAAGCCAGAGGCTTAGCTGGATTGCCGGTATATTCTCTATCGAAGCTGCGTATTTGTTCTGCGCGATGCCCGAATAGAATATGCCCTGATACAGCCCCATCATCGCCTCGCCGGCAATAGTCCAGAGCACGGCCAGCACGGCATACACTATGGTTGCGATCAAGAGGACTCTCAGAGCGAGCTCACGTTTCGGCTGCCTCTCGATACGGATCCGTTCAGTGATCCACTCTATCCCCATCGCTGCGAGGAGCGAGAACGAGAACGAGAACAGGAACATTATCATACTCGGTGCGCGCATCGACTTGACATTCGGCACGACATAGTAGAAGAGATAGAATATAGGCGTCGTGCCCCCAAGCGCGTAGATAAGCGCGAAAACTCCGAGCGCGAGGAAATACCATTTCCGGCGATCCTTGTGAAACAGCACTCCAATGACACCGAGCAGAATCGGCAGAATGCCCGCGTACTCACTGTTATCCTTGAATGGGTTCCTGCCCCAGTATGTATTCTCCTCGGCACCGTTCACACCCTGGAAATGCGGGACAAACATCCCCTTGAGCTCCTCCGTGTGCATCGACCACGAGGTCGCCCACTCATAACCGCCACGGCCTTCGCCGGCACGCGGCGAAAAATTCTTCACGTAACGATAGCCGGGATAGAACTGAATCGCCGACAAACAGAGGCCTACAACCAACGCGAGCACAAACAATGCGCTCAGAAGGCCCGCCGTCGAAAGCGATCTCTCCCGCAGGTAGCGGCTGATCAACCGGAACAGGAAATACGATCCGATTGCCCAGAGGCTGAAATAGGCCATTTGCGGATGAGGCGTCAAGATAATCAGACCAATTACCGTACCGAGTCCGACAAAATCGATATAGCTACGGGTACTCATCCCCCGCTCGAGGAACATCATTGTCAACGGAAAGAGCGCAGTGACAAACATCTTGCCGTCGTGGCCCGGCGCAACCAGCGACACAAGATACGGCGCGAACATGAACATTATCCCGGCAAGCGAAGCCGACAGCTTGCCCAGCCTGAACGCCCTCGCACAGAGATACATTGTCAGTCCTGCCAGAAATACATGAAATATCAACACCCACCCAAGCGCACGGAACAGCGGGAAGATCATTTTGAATATGAAGCTTATCGGATAGAAAATGTCGCCGTGGAAAGCATCCACGAACGGCATGCCGCCGAATATGTATGGGTTCCATTGCGGCACCGAACCATGTGCCTTGTAATAGTCGACGAAGAAATCACGGAAAAACACGCCGGCCTGCAGCGTATCCGAACCGAACAGCATCAGATCGGAGAAAACGAACGAGTTGAAAAGAATGACCGTCAGGACCGCGATAAATATGGCGAAGTAGATGACGTAGTACCGCGATTCGAAAAGTCCATCGAGGATTGACGGCCCGCTTTGTTTCGGCTGTTGTTTCTGGGCGTCGTCTTTCTTCTTTTTCTTCTTCGCCACGCAAACTCCCTATTTGATCTTCAATGCTACCCCGGAGGCGATCAGCTCCCCGACTATCGACCACAGTCGCGCGAACGCCGCGACCGCAGCCGCAACACCCGGCGGAAAGAACGGCTCGAGTAGCAGAACCATGACCGCCTCGCGCACTCCGATTCCGCCCGGAGTGAGAATGCTCCAGTATCCTATCAAATAGGCGGCGCAAAATGCTCCTGCCGCCTCGATAAACCGATCCGGCGGAAAACTCGAAACCGATATCAGAAAGAGGTAGAACGCCAGACCGTATGTAACCCAGCCAACAAGATATATGAAAAGAATCCGGCTGCCACCTTTTTTTCCGGATTCGATCCGTATCGAATCACGCCCCATTTTCGCCAGAATTCGGTTCACCAATGCCGACACCCATTGCGGACGGTACGCAAACACGAATGACACCACGCAGACCGCGCCGATTACTACATACAGCCATTTCAGATTCAGAAGCTCCAGGCCCGGTGTATCGCCGAATACGATATAGAGCCAGACAACCAGAACCGCGGGTGGTGTGGCGAAAAGCTGGGCCATCGCGAACGAAGTCAGAGCCTCGGCCCTGCCGATCCCCTCCTTCCCCGCGAGATAGACCATCCCAAACACCTGCCAAACCTTGCCGGGGATATAGCGCCCGAGCTGGGCGAGGTACGCAATCTTGTATGCTTTGCGGATAGGTATTTGCCGCGAGAACAAGCCGAATATGTCGCGGAGCACCGCGCTCATAAGAAAGAGCGCGAGGTTCATCACGACGAGCGAGGCGACGAGCGGCAGCGGTTTGATCTTCCACTCGTATTCGCGGATTTGAGTCCAGTTGCCGGCCACACGGTCGCCGATGAAATAGAGGAGTGCGGCGATGATCGCGACCTGCAGTACGCGAACCCAGACTTTTCTGTGGGATAACGTGCTCAATATGTAAGGATTATACACCGCCTGACCGCGTTTAGTCAACAAAACATAGAGCCGAGACGCTTGCGCTTGGATGGCGTATATGTATTTTGTGAGTGCACCACCGTGAAGCGACATCAGG
>CAYQCE010000008.1:0-79047 GCA_964415885.1 uncultured Ignavibacteria bacterium | reverse complement strand
AAGCATAGCGAGTGCTTTTTCTGCATTTGACCTCCTTAAAGGATAGAACCAGACATTCGTCTAACTATTTCTTGATCAATAAATTTCGAGCCTCAGACACCAACAACTCGACGAAGGGTACAGAGAAGTATCTATATATCCTAAAGGCAAAATCCGTGCCACCATCCCCCGAGGACGACACGAACTTACAGCATGATAAATATAGCAATATCCACTCTGCTGTCAAGGCTAAAAGTTGAACAGCAACGAGCGGATTTCACTAAAAGACAATAGCTTGCATCAATACCGCAAAATAATGAAGATAGTACAATCCAGTTTTGCCGATACAGATTTATATACATTGCCGGCGTGCAGGGATTTTCACGTTGACATTTGTGCATTTGCCGGTATTTTGCCCTATTGTTCGATGATTCTAAGGTGCTGTTTTTGAGAGGATTAGCTTGAACATTTCCAGATATCTCGACACAGAGCTCATCAAGCTCGACATGGACTACGAGATGCCCCCCCCGGATGAACCGGATGAGGGCTATTCCAGGAAGGAGATTCTATCAATAAAGGAGGCGATAATCGCCGAACTGGTCGATCTCCTCGACAAATCCGGAAATGTATCCAATAAATCGAAGCTCAACACCGATCTCTTTAACCGCGAGAAGAAAGCTTCCACTGCGATCGGAAAAGGCATTGCCGTACCGCACGTAAGGACGATGCAGGCACGGGACTTCACTGTAGCGATTGCGCGCGAATTCTCCGGTTATGAGTTTGACGCCCCGGACGACAAACCCGTGCGGGTTTTCTTCTGTATGGCGGCACCGCCATACGATGACAACCTCTACCTTAAAGTGTTCAAGTCTCTCGCAGAGCGATTCGAGTATCCCGGTTTCATAGAACGGTTGCTCGATGCCGACGACGAACACATGATCATCCGCGCATTCAAGGAATTCGAGTAAGACGGGAAGATATTCTAAGGTCCGCATTTTCGCCATCAGACTGCGGCCCTTAAACCGAATATTTCATGAGCAGGGTTGAATTGTCTCGGTTGGTGTTTGAATCCGAGTTGCCCACACGTCTCCCGCGCGATCGTCAGGTGCGCAGGGCGCCTGACCTACGAGAACTTCCCTCTGTCATTCCCTCTCGGGCCTGCTGTAAAGCAGGCCCGAAAGCGGGAATCCAGTGCCCGGTTGATTCGTTACCTGCTTCATCCCGCAAACAACGAAACGCTTCAACCTCGCGTTCGCTCCTGCTGATCTCATCACGCCTCCGGCTTGAATATGAGGAAGAAACCCATCTGAAAGATGCGCCACCCGGCCTTTTGATTTAATCACCTAAATGATAAAGAATTGAAAGACTTCGCCTAATCTATTAGTGAGATATCCGGGCTAGCCGATGCACTCCGCTTCGGCCCGTATGTCTTCGCTTCAACATCAAATATACAGATGAGTAAAGACCTAATTGTTGTGACCGATAGATATAGAAGAAGACGAAAACACCGTGAACTAAACGCGCGGGAAAACTCCAGTGTTTACGACTTATGGCGAGATCGAGCTTCCTCAAAGAAGAGATAAGTGATGATGAGACCCAGCACATTGTAAGAATGCTGGTAGTCGAATCGGAGCAGAAGTACAAGTCGCTCGTAGAGAACGCGCTCGTTGGAATCTACATCATAACCGAAAGCCGAATCCTGTATGCGAACCCCTACCTGCTCGGCATGATCGGATACACGGCGGATGAGATCGAATCTTTATCGCTAAAGGATGTCATCGCGCCGAGGTCATGGTCGACCGTTTCGGATAGAGTACAACGCAGGCTGAGCGGTAGATCGAAAGTCGAGGAGTACGAGATTCAGTTGATTCACAAGGATGGGCACTCCATTGATGCCCGAGTGCGAGGAGTTAAATGCTCCTATCTCGGTCAGCCTGCGGTTCTCGGGACTCTTGTAAATATCACGAACCGGCTTCGCGCTGAAGCGGAGTTGCAGGACTACAGGAGGATTGTGCAGGCAGCGCCGGTCGCCTGCCTTACGGTCGACTCGTGCGGGTTCATAACTACAATGAACCAGAAATGTGCTGACCTCCTGAACACAGGCTACCGTAAAGCAATCGGAAGGCAGATGTCAGAGTTTCTTGCCGGCGAGAGTGTGGACCCAACCGTAAACGGCATACTCGCCAAATGCGATTCAAATGGTGAATTTAAGGGAAAACTCATACTTCGAACGAGCGATCTCAATATCCCGGCGATTGTCGATGCCCTCGCGCTCAGAGACGCAAGAGATGGTTTTCGCGGAATGGGCGCATTCATTCAGACCGAAGAATAGACCACCCAAACTGATCAATCCCAAACCAGACTCGTCTTACAATCACAAAAAAAACGGGCGACTTACCATCGACCCGTTTCACTTAGAAAAACCCAGAACTGTGTGCATTCCTGCTGTCCTGTAGTTCTGCCCCATCCCCTTACTTGGATTGTCGCCAATGCGAGCCGTTTTATCACCGTCTCATTACAGATTTGAGGCTCAGCTTGAAACGCTTTTTAGCTTGAGGAAATACTCGTGCAATCGCGGGTCGTCGGTCAGCTCGGGATGGAATGTCGTTACCAGCACATTATTCTGCTGTACCACCGTGATTTCGTTATTCCAATACCCCAGCACATTAGTCCCCTCTCCCACACTCCGGATCTTTGGCGCACGAATGAACACCATCTCGAATGCAGGACTGCCGTTTCCGATGGAAACAGAGCCCGTCCCCACAAAGGAGTCTATCTGACGGCCGTAGGCATTCCTCTGAACATCTATCCGTATCAGCTTGAGAGGCTGAATGCGCTCGTCGTCCACGCTCTCGGCCAGCAGTATTGTCCCCGCACACGTCCCCCAGACGGGCTTTCTTCTGCCGAAGTCGGCGAGCGGCTTCCGCAGTCCATACTTGTCGAGCAATAGCTGCATAGTCGTCGACTCGCCACCGGGAATCACGAGACGATCCGCCTCTTCAAGCTGGTCGAGCTTCTTTACCAGGATAGTCTCTTTCCCGAGACGCTCGAACATGCTTTTGTGCAGAGCGTAGTCACCCTGCATCGCAAGTATGCCAATCTTCTCGTTGCTCAATACACTACCTCTCGCACTACCTCTCGAATCACAA
The DNA here is from genome assembly GCA_964415885.1 of uncultured Ignavibacteria bacterium. Lineage (GTDB taxonomy): Bacteria > Zixibacteria > MSB-5A5 > JAABVY01 > JAHJOQ01 > CAYQCE01. The sequence continues at coordinate 75,919 of CAYQCE010000008.1, read as the reverse complement.
GAGCCGACGCCCGTTTCGAGCGCCGGCTCAAATTCACAACAACTTCTCCCTGCCTGCGTTTAACGGGTCTGCAGGAGTTTGTCCTCCGGAATCTCACGGATATCGAGACCAGCCATGGCTTCGCCGAGAGGCTTCGATGCTTCGAGTACCGCCTTGGGATCCTCGTAGTGCAGTGCAGCTTCCACAATAGCCTTTGCTCTCTTCGGCGGATCGGACGACTTGAAGATACCGCTTCCAACGAACACCGCTTCCGCACCAAGTTGCATCATCAGCGAGGCGTCAGCCGGAGTGGCGATTCCTCCGGCAGCGAAATTGGGAACCGGCAGCTTCCCTAGCTTCGCGGTCTCTTCCACTATCTCCACCGGCACTCTGAGCTCCCTTGCTTCCCTCAACAGCTCTTCCAAATCCATTCCCTTGAGCCTGCGAATGTGTGCCATCACCATTCTCATGTGACGCACCGCCTCGACTATGTTACCGGAACCGGCCTCGCCCTTTGTTCGTATCAGCGCCGCCCCTTCGGAAATTCTCCGCAGCGCCTCACCGAGATTTCTGCAGCCGCATACGAACGGAACCTTGAATTTCCATTTGTCTACGTGAAAGTCCTCATCGGCGGGCGTGAGGACCTCGGATTCATCGATGTAGTCGACCTCGAGAGCCTGCAAAACCTGGGCCTCCGCAAAATGCCCGATACGACACTTGGCCATAACCGGAATCGATACAGCCTTCTTGATATTGTTTATGACATCCACAGCAGCCATACGGGCGACGCCGCCCTGCGCTCTGATGTCGGACGGTACCCGCTCGAGCGCCATGACAGCAACCGCACCGGAATCCTCGGCTATTTTGGCCTGCTCGGCATTGGTTACATCCATTATAACGCCACCCTTGAGCATTTCAGCAAGCCCAACCTTAAGCTTCCAATCCTGATCCTTAAACATAATCTATCACCTCACCAAAAATGCGATTTCAGACAATCGTATATTATAACAAACAAGGTGTCCAAACGAAACCGATTTCTGTTGACAATTTCTTTTGACGTTTTCGTTCTATTCCACACAACTTCATGTAAACACGATGATTACGAAACAAAATGGGACCAAATCTGTTAAAATTTATAAGAAATACCAATTTTCTCTTTGAGAATGGAGATTTTCGCGTATAATAGGCGGTGCGATTTCAGGAATAGACTTCTATGGAGGTGTAGGAGAGCAGTATGGCCAAAACATTTCCGTATTCAGATAAAGTAATGGAACACTTCACAAACCCGCGTAATATGGGTGAGATACCCGATGCGGATGCAATCGCGGATGTCGGAAATCCCGCATGTGGTGATATGATGCGCCTCTATCTCAAAATAGAGGATGGCAAGATTGTGGACGCGAAATTCAAGACTTTCGGCTGCGGTGCCGCGATAGCATCATCATCTATGCTGACAGAGCTGATCAAGGGAAAGACCGTGGAAGAAGCTGCGGCGATAACCAATCAGAAGGTCGTCGATGCGCTCGACGGGCTGCCACCGGTCAAGAGGCATTGCTCCGTTATGGCCGAGGAGGCTCTTGCGAACGCATTGAAAGAGTACAGAGAAAAGCACGCTAACTGAGAGCTTCTCCTCGCATGAGGTGAGACAGATTTTTTGGGGTCGGGAACATTGCACTTCCCGGCCTTTTTCTTTATCAATGCATGGGCGTCAGTGATTCTGCCCGGTTTGAACTGAATGAACAAAACAGAATGGTACGGTAATGGCTGAAGACAGAAACATATTCTTCGATCACCAGTCGACGACTCCAGTGGATAAACGTGTCGTCGAAGAAATGCTACCCTATTTCACGGAGGACTACGGCAACCCGTCATCTTTCATACACAGAAAAGGCGTAGCCGCCAACGAGGCACTTGATAACGCGCACCAGAGGGTTGCTGACCTCATCAATTCCAAGCCGGAAGAGGTTGTATTCACTTCCGGAGCTACCGAATCGAATAACCTCGCGATCCGCGGATATCTCCGCGCCAACCCGGATCTCGGCAGACATATTATAGTCTCGCCTATAGAGCACTTCTCAATCATACATCAATTCCCCGAATTGCGGGAAGCCGGCTATGAGATTGCTACCGTAGGTTGCGACGAACACGGCATGGTCGATCCGGACGACGTGAAACGACTCGTGCGGGACGACACCGTGATGATCATCCTGCAGGCTGCGAGCTCGGAAATAGGCACGATCCAGAATGTCCGTGATATTGCCCGCATTGCGAAGGAGCGAAAGATATTTCTTCATACTGATGCAGCTATCGCCGGAGGTAACATCCCCATCGACGTGACCCGTCTAGGTTGCGATTCGATGAGCCTGTCCGCACATAATATGTACGGCCCGAAGGGAGCCGGCGCTCTTTACCTGCGAACCGGGTATCAGATCAAGCCTCTGTTCGTTGGTGGAAATCAGGAGTTTGGCCTCAGAAGCGGTACGGAAAATCTTCCGGGCATCGTGGGTTTCGGCAAGGCGGCAGAACTGGCGAAAACCGAGATGAACGATCGCATTGCGCATCTAAAGAAGCTCCAGATCAAGCTGTGGGACTGGCTCGAAGCCAACGTCGAACATCTCAATTTCACCGGTCACCCCGTTTATCGCATCCCCGGTCACGTGTCCTTCTGGGTAAAGTACATCGAAGGGGAGTCGTTCCTGCTTATGCTGAATATGAAGGGCATAATGTGCGCATCGGGTTCGGCCTGCTCGTCCAACCTTCGCGGCGAGGACGAGGAAGACCTCGTGACATCGCACGTCCTGTCTGCGGTCGGCGTGCCCGCAGAGCTATGCTCCGGGTCGCTGACTGTCTCATTCGGCAAGGACAACACGGAAGAAGAACTGGACTACATGATATCGGTGATGCCGGAAGTCGTGGAGAAACTTCTGATGATGTCGCCGCTGTATGCAGACAAGCTGCAGGGCAAGGACCCGTACTCCAGGTAGCGACCCGATCTATTTCTGACGAATCCACTTCATTACTTCAGGAAGCGTCGCCCGTTTGCCGTACATCAGTATTCCGACTCGGAAGATGCGCGCCGCGAGCCATGCCACCCCCAGCGTCGCCAGAATCAGCAGTGCAACCGACAGCGCAACCTCCCATGTTGCCGGAGGGACAACTCTGAGGCGAGCGATCATGATCGATAGCGAAAATGGCGGGATGATCGAAAGCAGCTTCACAATGAGTGCATTGGGATTGTTCATTATCATGATCTGAATCATGATCGGGATCATGAATATCATTATGATCGGAAACATGAACTGCTGAGCATCCTTCTCGGAACTCACAATTGCGCCGAGTATCGCGAACACCGCTGAGAAGAAAAAATAACCGAGGATGAGGTAGACGACAAACATTACTAGGAAGTACAATGAGATGCTTGCCGCGCTCTGGCTGACTATAGCTACATCCCCAAACGCCACGAACACACCGACGCCCATTAGAATCCACAGGCTCACCTGGAGTATGGTAACAGCGCCGAGGCCAAGTATCTTGCCGGTCATCAACTGAAACGGAGTGACGGAAGAGACGAGAATCTCGATTACTTTCGATGACTTCTCTTCAAGCACTACACGCATCAACTGCTGACCATATCCAAACACCGTGCCGAACATAATCAGAATGAACAGGAGTGTGCCGAGGTACTCGTTCAGAAACGCATCCTTGGCCGACTGACTCTCCTCCGGCTCTCCGATCTTACTGTAGTTCAGGTCGACATTCGCCATCAGATCATCGGCGTCTTCTTCAGATAGCCCCCGCGACTCGAGCCTGCGCTCTATCACGAGTCTGCTGAGTCTGCGCTCGATCCTGCCGGCGCGCTGAACTGACCCGAATGACTTGGCGTGGTATTCCGCCTGCTCATCGTCGAACATCTTAGAATCGACTATCAGGTAGAAGTCGAGCGAATCAGATTCAGTCAACTCGTCGAGTGTCCGTCTCAGCTCCGGAAGCTCGGATTCGGTCGTCTCGTAGAATATAGCATTGTATACCGGCTCACCCGACGAAAGAGTATCGGTCATCGTGGCAAGAAAACGGTCCGCGACACCCGCACCGACATCGACGAATGCGAATGTCGCCCCCTCGTCCTTTTGCGTTGTCGCCAGTATCGACGGCAGGAACGCGAGTGCAACCATTATGACGGGCGTCAAAATCGTTCCGATGATGAAGCTCTTCTTCTTCACCTGATCACGGAACTCGCGCATCATTATCGCCCGGAATTTACGCATCCGAGGACCTCCTGTCGCCGCCGCGGACAACGTCAACAAAGATATCGTGCAGCGATGGCTCGACTACTTCAAAGCGATTCACCGTGGTCTTCTCCACCAGCGCTTTGAGGAGATTCTGAGGATTACCGCCCTGCGATATTTTGAATTCTACATATTTGTTGAAGTCAGACACGCGTTCGACATCCTCCAGATTCTCGAACTCAGACGCGTCGCCATCAATCTCCGCGATCACACTGTTTCTACCGAATTTCGACTTGATTTCAAACAGAGGACCATCGAGGACCTTTTCCCCTCTACTGATCAGCGTGATATGATCGCACAGTTTCTCAGCCTGCTCCATGACATGCGTCGAGAAAATAATCGTGCGTCCGCTCCGTTTCTCCTCGAGAATGATGTCCTTAATGAGCTCGGCGTTGACGGGATCGAGACCGGAAAACGGCTCGTCGAGGATAATCAACTCCGGGTCGTGAAGCAACACTGATATGAACTGGAGTTTTTGCTGCATCCCCTTCGAGAGTGTCTGTACCTTCTTGTCCTTGACATGCATCAGCTCCATCCGCTCGAGCCATTTGTCGACAAGGGGGCGAGCGGTGCCGCGATCGATGTTCTTGATTTCGGAGAGAAACAGCAGTACCTCGTCGACCGGCATGCTCTGATACAGCCCGCGCTCCTCCGGCAGGAAGCCGATCCGATCCTTGGTCGACTCCCGCATCGGCTCGCCGAGAACCTCGATCTCGCCGGAGTCGGGTCGTATGATGTTCATAACCATACGGATCGTGGTCGTCTTGCCCGCACCATTCGGGCCGAGCAGACCGTAGATCTTACCGCCTGGCACGTTCATGCTGAGACGCGAGACAGCAACTGTGCCATCGAACGATTTAGAGACGTTTTTGAGAACTAACCCGTACATAGTATTTTATTCGAACTGAGACACACACAAGTTCCTTCCGACCAACCGCTTAAAACCACTAACCTGCAGGGACAATCTAAGGCAGGGGGCTTACTGCGAATTCTGATTCCGTTAGTTTTTTGTAAGCGTTTTGGCCGCACGACAACTGTTCATTCATTCATCTTCAGATCAGTCTTGGACTTCCGACAACATATAGGACCGATCCAAGACTTTATCGGGATTGGTTAATCCCGTTACGCCCGGCTCAGAAATCAACAACATACTGTGCTTCAACATCTTACTTCTGGCATACGGAGTGCGGGCACGATGGTTGCTTAAAAGAGGGACGGAGAGGAGTTTCCGTCATGATTGAACGGATTTCAAATCAGATGCTGGTCGTAAGACCGGCGCAAGGACGCACTCAGCCGCAGAAGAACGTCAGCATTAAGGTCGGGAACGATAACCCCAAGCCAGCCGAGGAGTTGTACAATCCTGACCTTGCCGACAAGATCAGTTCATCACGGCAGAGTATTCGTGATGAGCTCAATCTGCTGAAAGACCTGTCCAACCGGCCGAATGTTGAGGATGCCGAGCTGAATGGGTCTGGAGGAGGCGACAAGGCCTCGTCGTATTCGTCAGTCAAGAGAAGCCTGATGAGGATCAGTTCGCTGCTCTATCAGGTTGCATCCGTGGCGGGGGGAGATTCCGAGTCTATTGAGCGGATGCAGAAGAGACTCATCGATGAGTTTCGCGAATATGAGGGAGAGGTCGCGAGGGTCGATCTTGAAGGCATTAATGTCGACAAGCTAAACATCTCTGCCAAAGTCGATCTGGATAAGCTGACGGCATCGAATGCAGCTGATGCTCAGAAGACGGTTGAAGAGGCGGAGAAGGCACTGACGCAGACCCTGGGAACGGCGCGGACGGATAAGCCCCATTCACAGAGCGCTACCGAGGCCGCGCTGTCGACAGCCGAGCAAAACCTTGCAGCGGCAGAGAGCGCATTCTATCCGGAAGAGATAGTGGATCGCGCCAGGTCAGTCGCTGGTACGCTCAGAGGCCAGATGCAGAATGTCGCCCAGGCTCAGGGCAAGGTTGTGCCGGAGGATGTTCTCAAGTTGCTCGCTGATGCCTAATAGACAAAGGCATCCGTAGCGTCCATCTCGAGAATCCGACCATCCTCGGAGATACGGTAGTCGTATCTCTGTACCTTCCTGGCGCTGCCTGCCGGAAGGGCGAGAATCTTCACGTAGTAGTCTCTGCCGTCTTTGCGAACTTCCGGTGGCCCAATCACATCCGGCGGCACCTCCCGGAGGAAATCCGCCTTGGCCAGACTGTCTTTGTATGCGCTAAAGAACCGACGGTAATCGTTGTTAACCGAGGGAAATGCCTCCCATCCCCACCAGTCCCGATCGAATACATCGAGCGGCTCGCCTGGCTGTGCCTGGTAGGTGTCGTTTATATAGGTCCTCAGACGCGATTCGAGGTAGAGGTCTTCCTTGCGAAGCGCAAGCGCGCGAGCGCTGTGCTGTAACAAGCTAAGTGATGCCCCTATGTAATATGCCTGTTTCGCGCTCAGGGTATCTTCGATCTTCGATTCGAGCAGGGCGTTGTATCCGGTGAGCGCATCCTCCCTCGTTACAGGATAAAGTCGGCCGGTTGTGGTATCGTATGCCACCCACGCACGCGCCTGAGGATATCCGCTTTCGAATCTCGCTATGAGGAAGAAGACGTCGTCAAACAACTGGGGGAACATCAATCCCCTGCTTACTTTCTCGACCGGGTAGAAATCTTCCCGGACAATATACTTGTTGAAGTCCTCAGCCAGACCCGGCTTGGGGCTGTCAACTCGTTCAATCTCGAACTCATATGGTACCGCCCGAGGCTCACCCACGGTTACTTCCGGCCCGGAACAGCCGCATACGAAAACTACTACAATTGTCATAGCTGCAGTAATGACCTGCCGTATCATATCTCCCCTCCGCACTATCCAATGTCCTATTTCAAACATGCATATCTCCATTTCAGAACTCGAGTATGCCAAACATCCGCGAATCTCTCGGTCCGTGAACCGAGCTTGCCGGCATGACCCAGCCGACAATCTTGGGAGGATCGTTGGAGCCCGGCGTATCGACATCGAAAATCTCGACGCCAAAACCGATTCTGTCTCTTTCTTTCGGGTCGAGTCCCGCAAGATACGCGAGCGGGATTTTGAGCTCGAACGACCATCCTCCCTCGGTCAAGGTAGCTCCGAGCACAGGCTGCATATTCTGCTCGGACGACACCCTGAAATCGCCTCCGCCAGAGCCCGGAGGTTGAATTTTAATCATATAGACGCCATTCTCCATATCACTGTCTCTCGTCACGAAGTCCCCTGCACCGTCGCGGATATCGAGATATACACCGAGATAATCACCACTCGAACCTGATCGGAACAACTTGTCGTCGAGAATATCTCCGGCAACATATAGGTTGTATTTATCGTGACCAATGAAGAATCTGCCGGAGGCATCCGATTCATCGAGCCAGCGCATATAGTTCACGATAACATCATCACGCCGTGCAAGCACCAGCGGGTCGAAGTTGCGCCATTCATCGAGGCGACCATCGACGACAATCGAAGACTTGATTTCCTTCGAGGATATCCGCGCGCTGCGCTCTCCACGCACGAGGGCGAGCTTGGATTTCATCTCGCGATAAATCTCTTCGTCCATGAGCTCGATCATGCGGTTCTCGGTCTCCTCGAAGCATCGCCGGGCATATCGGTCCTCGTCCGCACGCTTGAGCGCCACACCGAACGTAAAAAACAACTGTGGGAACTCCTCGAGCCTGACCGGTAAATCCTCGTAGAGCTTGAAGAGGTCTTTGAAATAATCCTGTTGCGTCTTCTGTGCCAGCTCCGCGAGACGATCGGCGGACTTGAGCAGTATCTCCGCATCCACCTTCTTACGGCCGCCGGAGGTCTCGAGCAATCCACCGTAAGCGGTGAGACCACGATTGTAGTAATCGGCCGCATTGGATACGAGGTCCTGCTCATAACAGAGATCACCAAGCTTGAAGAACGCCCGTGTCTGGCTCTCGGTGTTAGGGTACTTCCTGACGATCTCGTTGTAGACCGCAATCACAGAGTTCATATCACCTGCGGTACGGTAGAGATACGCCTTTTCGAAGTGGGCACTTTGGGCCTCAATGCTCATCGGGTCTTTGGCGATAACTGAATCGAGATTGGCAATTTGTTCATCTATCTGAACCTCGGCATATACGACCTGGTATGACTGCGCTTTCTCCGATGAAATGTACCAGTCGAAAGAAAGGCTGTCCTGGATTGGCACGCGCCCGATCCTGCCGGAGTTCAGGTCCGGCAGCAATGCTGTTCCTTTTTCCGGGCTGAGCGATATGAACCGTGTCGAGACTTTGGCCGCCAGTTTATCCAGCGGGGCTGCCTCAGCGAGAAGACCCTTCTCATACGTGAGGCCGTACATCCATATATTCTCCGGCTCCAAATCCTGACTGTGCAGCACCAGCATCCGGGTGGCATCATCATTCAAAACCACATCGGTTACACTCTTTCCAGTGTCGATCTCATAGACTACCTCGAGCATATCCGGATCAAGGACCATCACGGATGATCCGCCCATTCTGCCTCCCTTGATACCCTGGTTGGCGACAAACAGGTATCTGCCCGCGGGCGAGAGTGTAACGCTGTACGGCCTGAGCCCGGCGTACATAGTACCATCGACGGTCCTGTCGCGCGTGTTGACCACTGTAATCGAATTGTCATCGTGATTGGCGGCAAACAACCGGGAGCCATCCACCGAGATTGCGAGAGCAACCGGGTTTTTTCCGGTGACTATCGTGTAAGTTGCGGACATTGCGATTGCATCGACGAATGTAACGCTGTTGTCAGACTTGCCCGAATATGACCCATTAGCTATGTAACAGTGCTTGCCGGAGGGATGAAACACCGCGTCGCATATCGGTGCATTAAGCCAAACCTCTCCAGCCAGACGATCTGTCGCAGTCTCGAAGATCTCGATTTTCGACGAACTCCACGAAAAGACCCAGAGTTTCGAGCCGTCCGGAGTCAGTCTTGCGAATGAGCTCCCCTTGACAGTTGGAATCTCTGAGATCATGGTCTTGTCTTCCGGATCAAAGACCCGAAGATATGACTTGCCATCCTCGGCGTGAGGTACGGGGACATAAAGCTTCTGTTTCGCCTCGGCAGTAGCCAGGAACGCGAGCAATGCGATAAAACCTGCTGCAATTCTGTATAGCCCCAACAGTCTACCTTTTGACATCAAACCAGCTCCTTAGACGAATAGATTCTGCTCGCCATAAACGCAGGACCCCTCAAAAAACGTGGCGGCGACTTTGAGCCGCAGGAGGTCTGTTGAACGCACCTTGAAAGGATCGTCGTTCACTATTATTACATCGGCAGATTTCCCCAAACTTATCGTCCCATATAGGCTTTCATCGTGCAAGGCATACGCGCAGTCTGACGTGAAGCCCTTGAGAGCATCAAACAGATTGATCCGCTCCTCCCGGTGGAACTGCTTACGTCCATCCCACGAACGCCTTGTTACCGCCGAGTATACACCATCGAGCGGACGCAGGTTCTCAATAGGCGCATCAGATCCAAATGCGACCCTCGCTCCGGCCTTGAGCAGGCTCCTGTACGCATATGAGTGTCTGGTTCGCTCACCCCACAATCTTCGCGCCAGCTCGATGTCCGTACTGCAGTGCGATGGTTGCACCGAAGCAATGACATTCAGCTTCGCAAATCGCCTGAGATCTCTCGGCGTGCTTATCTGGACATGCTCGATCCTGTTCCGCAGTTTGCGCGCCTTGCGCGGTAATCTCTCGAATGTATCGAGGCAATTGCGCACGGCCTTGTCCCCTATCGCATGGATTGCAGTCGAAAGGTCGAGCGATGCCGCCGTGCGTGCCCAATTCGCCATTTCATCAACCGACGAGACCTCGATGCCGCTGTTGCTTCTGTCTCCCCGGTATGGCTTGAGCATCAGCGCAGTCTTCGAACCAAGTGCACCGTCGGAGAATATCTTGATTCCGCGAATGTTGAGATAGCGGTCACCCATTCCACCTCGCACCTTGATCGCATCGAGGTGGTCCAGATAACGTGCGGGAATATACTGGCGAACTCTCACGCGGAGTCCGTGCTCCCTGTGGTAGTCCTGGATGAGTGCGAAATTGTCGATACCGTCAAAGTTCCCTAACGCGGTGACACCACGTCTGTGGCACACCTCCTCTGCCATGCGAATCGCCTCGAATGACTTTCGCCTGTCAGGAGCTTTGACTCTCTCGTAGACAAGCTGGCAGGCGTTCTCTTTGAGAACTCCCGTCGGCTCACCACCCTCATCCCTGACGATTTCTCCTCCCGGAGGATCAAGTGTGTCCCTGCCGATTCCGGCTGCCGTTAAAGCACGCGAGTTTGCCCAGAGCATATGCTCATCGCGAGAGAAGATCGCCGCAGGATGATCCGGACATACCCTGTCGAGATCTTTCTTGTGAGGAAGTCGGCGAACCTTCCATTTTTCGTGATTCCATCCATTACCGAGCAGCCATTCACGGCCTCTCAGTGTCCGGGCGAACTTCCTAATCTCGCTCAGTGACTCCTCGTACGAACTACAGTGAGAGATGTCGAGCCTCAGAAACGACAGCGCGAAGTAACCGAAGTGCACGTGCGCATCGCCGAAAGATGGCAACATCGTGCGGCCTTCGAGGTTGATTAGCTCACACTCGTCGGCGGGAATGCCGATGATGTCCGAGTTATTGCCGATCCAGGCGATTCTATCGCCATCGAAGATGACCGCTTCGGCCTTGGGCAGCATCGGATCCATTGTATGGATATTGCCCGAGTGAAACAGCCGCTTGCGATACCCGGTAAATTTGTCTTTGTTTTTCTTCAATCTATCAGCACCCTGTGATCACCCACACGACGAGTCATTCTTATCGAGTCGAGTTTTTCGAGAATCGGCACGGCGTACTTGCGAGAGTAGCCAAACATGTCGCGGATGTCTCGCACAACGATCTTACCTTCAGCTTTGAGTTTATCTCGAACACCTTGTTTTACTCTTTCAAAATCCTCGCCCAGCAGAGCAAGCCCCTCCGGCAGTTCCACAAGCTCGCCGGAATCGCGCATGAATTCTATCACCTCCCCGGCATCCAGCGAGAGCTTCTCGATCTCCTTGACAGACGGAGGATTCTGCGGATCCTTCTTGAACATCGCAACAATGCGATCTCGTGTCTCTCGATGCTCCGGTTTGAGCTGCGGACTGAATCCGGCTTCATGCACCAGCGCTCCCGAAGCAGATACTACTTTCTCCTGCTCCAGCGAATCGAGAGCGGCTTCGGCGATTTCAAGATCCAGTTTTGACTTCGAGATCAAGTCGGTTTTGCGGATTCCGCGTCTGGCTGGATGCTGTTTGTGGAAAGCCAAAACCGTATTCGCGAGTTTATCCTTCGCCTTATCGATCTGCTCCGCAAGGTAGACATGGCCGCGATGCTCCTTAACGACGCTGTCGGTCAGAAGCTCTGCCACCATCTTCTTCACTTCGGATCGGGCAATATTAGCGTTCGCAAGGAGTTCTTCCGATTTGAGAGATTTACGCTTGCCAATTTCACTCATAACGAGTCCACGGAGATCCCCGAGGTCCCGTGACTCATAATGCTTCTTCGACCACTTGTCGGTGCGTGAGTGACGCTCACAATCCGTATCGACCACGACTCCACCACCGATAAGTACATCCGGCGTGGGAAGCCTGATTATGAACCTGTCGCCGATCCTTGCGAGCACACGCTCATCGAACCTGAATTCGCAAACTCCTCCTGTTCCGGGAGTGAATTCATCACCTTTGAAAACGAACACCCGCGCATCGGTGCGCGTTGTCCCGATCAGAATCGTGACATCGCGGTTGTGGTTCAGTACGATCCTGGCATTGGAAGATATCTGAATCCTGGCAGCAATCGAGTTGGTGCCACCGTATGCTTTGCGCCTTACTATCGCGCTCCCACGCGCGACATCATTGTGGCTGACTCCGGAGAGATTGAGCGCGGCGCGTGAACCAACCGCCGTCTTTTCTCTGGCTTTCTTGTGAGTCTGTATCGACTTGATTCGAGCATCGATATCATCGGGGATGACACGGACCTCCTCGCCGGCATCGAACACGCCGTCGCGCATCGTGCCGGTCACGACAGCTCCATGTCCAGTGACCGAAAAGACCCGATCAATGTATAGCCGCGGCAGATCCGGGTGTGAACGCTCACTGACCTCCGATAGAATGCGCTCGATTTCAGACTTGATCTGGTACAAGCCCGAGTTGTCTTTGCCGGAAAATTCCAGAATGTCGGAATCATCGAGAAATGTGCCTTCGATTTTTGACCGCACGTCATCCTTTATGAGCTTAAGCCAGTCATCCTCTACGAGATCGGTCTTGGTGATTACGACAAAGCCGCGCTTCGCTTCGAGTAGATCGAGAATCTCCAGATGTTCCTGTGACTGCGGCATCCAGCCATCGTCCGCCGCGACGATGAAGAGCACCATATCGATAGTACCGACACCGGTGATCATCGCATTCACGAATCGCTCATGGCCCGGGACATCGATAATTGCAGCCTCGGAGCCATCGGACAGATCGAACCAGGCGAAGCCCAGCTCGATTGTCATCTGCCGTTCCTGCTCTTCGGGCAGACGGTCGGGATCGATTCCGGTCAACGCACGCACGAGCGTTGACTTACCATGATCGATATGTCCAGCAGTTGCAATCGTGTAGAGCATCTATGACTTGAGCGTCCTTAAAACGGTCTCGCGAACGTGCGAGTCTTCTTCCTTGAATACTGATTTGAGATCGAGCACCACGCGATCATCAATTATCCGCCCGATGAGCGGCGGATCGGCCTTGCGCAGTTTGAGAGCAACCTCTGAAGCGGACATCGGAAACTCGAGGCGCACGCCGAACGATTTCATCTCCTCTTCAGGCGCGGAACCACCCCCTGCGAGAGCAGTCGTTTCCACAACGGTGCTCCTGACTCCGGATTCAGCCAGCTTCTCCACGATACTCTCTGCGCGCATCTTCAGGAGTTGCGGCTGGCTCATCAATAGGGTAATCGCCGGGACATCCGTCTGTGCGTCGCCGCGCAAGTAAGAGAGCAGGGTCTGTTCCATCAGGTAAAGCGTAATCTTGTTTGGGCGAAGAGCACGGTACATCGGATTTTTATTCACTCTCTCGACATGCTCACGCTTTCCGAGTATCACGCCCGCCTGTGGTCCGCCGAGAAGCTTATCACCCGAGAAACAGACCAGATCGACACCGGAGTTCAGCGCGTTGAGGATCGACGGCTCATCCCTGACACCATACTCAGACGGAGCGATCCAGCTCCCGGAACCGAGATCATACATTACGGGGACGTCTCTTTCCTTTCCAAGCTGTGCGAGCTTTTTGGCGTCAACAGATTGCGTGAATCCGGTAATCTTGAAATTCGACCAGTGAATCTTGGCAATCAGGCCGGTGCTCTCAGTTACTGCCTCGCAGTAGTCATCGTACGACACCTTGTTTGTGGTGCCGACCTCCCGCAAAATCGCACCGCTCGACTTCATCACATCCGGCATACGAAATCCGCCGCCGATCTGAACAAGTTCGCTGCGCGACACGACACACTCTCTGCCCTTGGCGAATGTATCGAGAATGAGATAAACCGCCGCGGCGTTGTTATTGACTATGCAGGATGCCTCCGCACCGGAGAGCAGCTCGAACAGACGCGTCACCTGAGTGCCGCGCTTCCCTCGCTTGCCATGCTCGATATCGTACTCCAGATTAGAATAGCCCCAGAGCCTCTCAACGAGCGCTTCCGCGCGTTCTCTGCCGAGCGGCGAACGCCCGAGGTTTGTGTGTATCACTATCCCCGTAGCATTGATCACTCGTGTGACGAACCTCAGCTTTTCCGAATCAAGCCGATCGATCAACGAATGTCGGAGCTTCTCGCCCTCCACTGTCTCGCCATCGACGATCCGCTTGCGGGTTTCATTGACTACGTCGCGCACGATTGCAAGAACATATGGTCGCGACATTCGCTCAATGTATGGTGCGAGGAACTCAGCAACCGCTATCTGCTCCACCTGCGGAATGTCGCGCGGTGATTTAAGAGTCATATCGAATATGCTGTTCGACATAGTATCCAAATATAGCTACAGTGTTGGTGGCAAACAAGTCTGAACACCAGACAAAAAAACGGAAGGGGAAGGAATCGAACCCTCCGCGCCCGGTTAGGGCGCCAACGGCTTTGAAGGCCGCGGGGGCCACCAGACCCCATCCTCTTCCAAAAGTGAATATAGCAATCGTGGGAAACATGTCAACTCGGATGGATTGAACTGGCGAATCTATACCGAAGCAACCGGAAGCTTCATCGGATCTTCGACCTCGAGAAGGTCCTTGACAATATATGTCTCGGCATATTCCTTCCGGATCTTCTGTCCCGCCGAGTGATCCTGTGTGCGAAGATAGTCGAACACATCCAGTCCCTGAACGAATATCTGGTTTCTCTCGCCCGTGCCCTCGAACTGGGACCGGTAGCACTTCACCGCCTCGATCTTTCTCCCAAACTGATCGCTGATATCGAGGTAGAACGTCGGCTCGACATTGCGGTAATACGGCGCGAATATGACCTTGAAGGGTCTGTATGGCTCGCCTCCGCAGTCGAGCTTCCTGAGTCCCGCAAAATAACACGCTTCACGACCGATTCGGTAGCACCAGTAGTGGTCCGGGTGACGTTGGTCCTCGTTCGGCAGGATAACAAGATGCGGTCGATACTTCCGGATCGCACTCACCACCTTCAACACGTTCTCGCGCGTCAGTTGAACATTGCCGTCAGGCAGCGCGAGATTCTCCCGCACCGATACTCCCATCACATCTGCAGCATCAGCCGCTTCCTTTGCACGCTCTTCTTTTGTCCCGCGAGTACCCATCTCACCCTCGGTGAAATCGAGAACGCCGGTATTGTAGCCGAGGTCGTGCAACTTAATCAACAGCCCACCGCAAGTGATCTCAACGTCATCTCTATGAGCAGCAATCGCGAGTGCATCGAGTTTTCTATCTGAAGCATCTGACATCTGTAACGCTCCGAAGCCTACCTGGAGAGAGCCTCTTCATACAGAGACTCATACTGGCTCACAATCATCTCTTCATCGAACCGCTCAACTGCAGCCTTTCTGGCATACTCACTGAACTGCCTGTGCTTCTCAGGATTCGAGAGCAGATCGAGGCCCTTTATAGCCATTGTTTCTACATCACCCAGTGGAAGGACATATCCAGACTTGCCATCATCAACAAGTTCCGGAATACCCGTATGCGACGTTCCGATTACCGGCACCCCGCAGGATAACGCCTCGAGCGCTGCGAGTCCGAAGCTTTCATGCTCCGATGGCAACAGGAACAGGTCGCCGACTCCGAGCAGCCTTTCGACATTCTCCTGTGAACCGAGGAAGATCGCATCCTCAGTCAGGTGATGCTGTTCGACCCGCGCACGAGCCGTACCAAGCTCCGGCCCCTCACCAATCATCAATAATTTGGCAGGCTCTCCGGCTCTGATCAATCGGAAAATGTCGATCACATCCTTTATCCGCTTCAGAGGCCTGAAGTTTGACATGTGAATCACGATCTTCTCGCCATTTGGGGCAAACCGCTTCTTCAGCTCCGAACAATTGTTCGGGCGGTACCGGCTTGTATCAATGAAGTTGTATATCACGCGCGGCTCATCGCAGATCGCGAATTCCTTGCATACTTCCAGCTTGAGAAAGTTCGACACGGTCGTCACCATATCCGAGGCCTCTATCGAGAACTTCGTAATTCTATGAAACGACTTATCCGAACCTACGAGCGTAATGTCGGTACCGTGCAGGGTGGTGATAATCTTCAGCTTGCGCTCGGGCAGCATCTCCCGCGCCAGATGGCAACAGGTGGCGTGCGGGATGGCATAATGCGCATGGAGGATATCGAGGTCCCAGGTCGAGGCAACATCCGCTAGCTTGGCAGCAAGGGTCAGGGTGTAAGGCGGATACTTGAAAAGCGGGTATGCCGTGACATCGACCTGATGGAAGAACAGGTTCTCCATGAACCGGTCGACACGCACAGGCAGCTCGTAGCTTACCAGATGGACCTGGTGTCCCCGCTCCACGAGCGCAATACCCAACTCAGTAGCGACAACTCCCGATCCACCCGTAACCGGATGACATGCAATCCCAATCTTCATCCCGCGTCCTCAGAAGTATACCGTTTGATGCTCAGAGGTGTCGATATCAAGTTCATCATACAGCGTATTGACTATACCCGGTCCATATTTGTTCGCAAAGTATATGAAGCTGTAATGGCGCTCCTGGAGGCTTTGTTCCGGGAATAATTGCTCGGCACACATCCGGAATTTGCCGGAAAACTCATCCTGCTCCTTCTTGAATGCCTGAAAGACCTTTCCTCTGAACTCATTGAGCTCATAGTCAACCTTCCGCGCGGTCTTATCAAGGGTTCGAACGAGATTCTCGTTGCTCTCGATGAGCCCTCTGATATCGGTTAATGCCTTTGATACCTTGTCCTGTGTCTTTTCGAGCGATTCACTCAGATCCTCCGGAAACCGCCCCTTCATGATCTCGGTGAGGTACATCTCACGATCGTCGTTGGTAGTCAGCCTGCAGAGGTCAATATCGTGCTTCTCAATGAACCGCCGGTATTTCGGCTCGATTATGGTCGCCGAGATGCGCGGACGTACTACCGGACGAACAACTTTGAATATGTCAAACAGCTCGGAAATCTGCGCAAAGTAGGCGATCTCCGCCGGTCCTCCAGTAAACTCCACAGCCGGAAAGAGCTTCGACTGAACGACTGGCCGCAGAAGGACATTCGGCGAGAAAAGCTCAGGCGACGACTGAACCTCCGAGAGCAATTCCGCGGTGGACATTCTGTCATCCTCGCCTTCGACAATGAACTGTCCATCATCAAAACCGACTCTCGAACGAACACCGGTGTACTTAAACAGGTTACTGTATCGTGCCCCACGCGTGACCTGAAGATGATACTGCGCTTCTGCCAGGGACTTATTCGAGCTGTCGACCGCTGATCTGATTTCGCCGACACTATCAACCTCTCGCAGGAAGACGCCTTTGGCCATTTCTCGCAGCCTCGGGTCCGCGGGATTGACTAAGATAACACCATAGTCACGGAACCATCTCTGGAAACATCTTGCGAAAGCGGAGAAAATCGGCTCACCCGGCGCATGGCAGGAGCTGAGACTGCTGATCAGGTCATCCTTGAACTCCGACCGCGCAAGCTCATCTTCAACTGACCGGAGAAAGTCCTTGATGCTCTCGTCAAGTGTGACATGCGACATCGGCTTGTCCGCAATCGCATCAATCGGTTCGTACCTGATCTTTTTGAGCAGGCCGTCGTCTGACGGCAGATGTACATGATCGACCTCTTCAAGGTCGTGATCGTCTGTCGCCATCCAGAAAACCGGAACCACAGGATGCCTGAGCTCGGCAGTCAGCTTCTCTGCCGACTTGATCGCCGTAAGCGTCTTGAAGAATATCATCATCGGGCCGCCGAGAAGGCCCACCTGATGACCGGTCACGGAACAGAGGGCGTCTTCGTCACGCATTTTGCGGATATTGGCTTCGACCGCATCAGATGCTCCGAATTCGCGATTCTGATCAAGTAAAATGTCCGTCAGGCGGCCGCACTGAAAGTCAGTTTCGAGCAGCTCCTGCTTTGTCTTTTCGTAGCTCTGGATCTTGCGGAAATCTCCGCGCAGCCATGGAGACAGGGACCCATCCTTGTAGATGAAGTCCCTGAACAGCTTCGTTGTATCCTTGATGTCTTTGAATCTAATTTGCGGTCTGCTCAATCTGCTTGTCCTTTTTCCGTCCCGTGAAGAAGCCTCCGATATCATCGAAGACAGTATAAACTACCGGAACTACGACCAAAGTCAATACAGTTGAGGAGAGCAGCCCACCAATTACGACACGTGCGATAGGCGCTCTCAATTCCGCACCCGGTCCGAGCGCGAGCGCGAGCGGCAGCACGCCGAAAACCATCGAAAGCGTGGTCATCATAATCGGACGGAATCTGATCGGACCCGCATCGAGGAGAGCCTCCCGGCGCGACATACCCTCGGCTCGTCTCTGCTTGGCAAAGTCGACCAGCAGAATCGCGTTCTTCGTCACAATACCCATCAGCATAATAACACCGATGAGTGAGATAAGCGAAATCGAGCTGCCGAAGATCAGCAGTCCGAGAAACGCACCGAACAATGAAAGAGGCAACGATGCCATAATCGACAGTGGATCGAGAAAATGGTTGAACTGCGAGGCAAGCAGAAGATATATAAACACGATCGCAAGGAACAGCGCCTCGAAGATATAATTGAACGACTCTTTCTGGTACTCACCCTCACCGACCGGCTGAATCTTGTATCCCGGCGGCAGATTGATCTTCGCGAACTCGGTTTCGATATCCTGACGGACGTTCCCCGAGAATCGCCCCTGCACGTTCGCCGTTACGCGATACTCTCGCTTCTGATCGAATCGCGTCTTCTCAGTCGGCCCACCCCATTTTTCGAGCTGAGCCACACGCGACAGCGGCACCATGAAGCGATCGGTCGCCTCAACTTCCTTCACGGAGGGAATTAGGAAGTCCTTGAGCGAGGTCGCGACATTCCGGTGCGACTCTTTAACGCGCAACCGGATATCATACTCATCCTCGATATCCTTGAACCTCGAGACAACCTCGCCCTCGATCAACAGACGCACGGCCCTACCGATCTCCTGCATGTTCAGTCCCAGGTCGGCGACCTTGTTACGATCGACATTGACTCGGAGTTCAGGCGTGCCCTGCGAGAGAGTATTATCCACGTCCACAGTGCCGGGCGTCTTCTGAACTATGTCGAACAGCCGTCTCGTATATGCCTTCACGCGTTCATCGTTCTCTCCGGTTACGGAGTATGCGACCGGGGCGTTTCCCCCGTCCTGTGGAGGTTCACGCGAGACACTCGTCTTGATTCCCGGGATTGACTTCAGCCTCCCGCGCAGGTCAGCTATGAACTGCATGGCAGACAGGTCTCTCTCATCCTTGGGGACGAGTTTCACCGTGACCATACTCTCGTTAATCGGGGTGGCTTCTCCGCCAATGGTTGTGAATACGTCCGTGACAATATCGTATTCCATAATTCGCCTCTCGACCTCCGCCACTATCCCTTCGGTAGCCTCGAGGCGTGTACCCGGAGCTGTCTCCACGGAGACAAACGCCTGCGACTCATCCGTGGTCGGAATGAATTCGAATCCGATTATAGGATAGAGCATAAGTCCGCCGATAAAGGCAACAGTTGCAAAAACAAGTGTCAGGATCCGATGATTGAGAGCCCAACCGAGCACTCTTTTGTATCGCCGGTTAATACCGTCGAAGAACGCGTTCCACGCGTTCGTAATCATATAGATCGGGTTCCGCGTCCCCTTGCGCGACTTTGGCGACTTCAGCCATCGGGATGACAGCATCGGAGTGAGCGTGAACGCTACAAAGAGCGACACGAGCACGGCGAACGCTACGGTCATTCCGAAAGAGAAGAAGAACCTGCCGACAATACCCTTCATATACGCTACCGGGAGGAAGACAACCATGATAGAGAATGTCGTGGCCGTCACAGCAAGCCCTATTTCGGACGTCGCATCTGCCGCTGCATCCTTGGAGGACTTCTTCATTTCCACATGTCGATATATATTTTCGATGACGACTATCGCGTCATCGATGAGCAGTCCTACAGCGAGCGACAACCCCAAAAGCGTCATGAAATTGAGTGTAAAACCGAGCGCGTTCATAAACGTGAACGTCGCTATAATCGAAGTCGGGATCGCGATACCCGAAATCACGGTAGGCTTGATATCCGCCAGGAAGAGAAAAATCACGATAATCGCGAGGATCGATCCGTAGATCATGGCAATTTCGACATCGTGAACGGCATCACGAGTGAATGAAGAATTGTCTCGAGCGATAATCAGCTCGATGTCATCGGGAAGCTCATTGCGAAGCACCGCGAGCTCCTCGTAGACAGCATCTGCGACCTCTACGGTGTTGCCGCCGGAGACTTTCTTCACCGTCAACGCCACCGCCCGCGATCCGTTCAGACGTGAAAGGGATTCGAAGTCCTCAACACCATCTGTGATCGTCGCAAGCTCATCAAGCCGAACGAACTTGCCCTGCGGCGTGGCAACAACCAGATTTCCAAGCTGGTCGAGGTTCTCGAACCGTCCCATAGTCCTGACCAGAAACTCGGTGCTCCCCTGCTTGACCTTTCCGCCGGGGATCTCGAGATTCTGAGCGGCGATCGATCGCTGTATGTCAAACGGTGAGAGCTCGTATGCCGCGAGTTTATTGATATCGAGCTCGACCTGAATCTCACGGTCATATCCGCCAACAATTTCAACAGCGCCAATACCCTGCTTCGATTGGATGCGCGTCTTGATGCGATCGTCGGCAATCCGTGTCAGTTCGCGAGGCGACCTCTCATCACTCGATACGGCAATTGAAATAATTGGCTCTTCGGCGGGATCGAACCGCTGAATGATCGGCTCTTCGATATCCTGCGGAAGCTCACCCCGGTTAGCGGCCATCTTGTCGCGAACATCGGTCGCCTTCTCCTTGCCGTCCATCTCGAGCTCGAATCGGAGCAGCACCTGCGAGAGACCCTCACGAGATGTCGACTGGATATCCTCCAGTCCCTCGATTGCCGATACCGCCTCCTCGATCTTCTCTGTAACGTCGTTCTCGACAGCCTCTGCGGATGCTCCCGGATAGACGGTCGTAACGACTACGAACGGAAAGTCGATATCGGGAAAGAGAGCTATATTGAGGCGCAGGAACGAGGCAATACCGAGCACGACCAGCGCGATAATCATCATCGTAGCAAATACAGGCCGTCTAATCGATACGTCTGAGAGGATCATTCTAAGCCGACCTCCTCCCCATCAACGGTCACGGCTGCTTTCTCGGGAAGAAATGCCTGTCCGAGCGTCACAACTGTGTCACCAGCTTCGACACCAGAGAGAACCTGCGTGAATCCTCCGGAGCTTTCGCCGGTCTCAATGTCCCGCATGAAGGCTGAATCGCCTCTCACTACGAATATCTTCTTCAGCCCTTCTTGAAGGAGAATAGCATCATCCTTCACCTTGACAATATCGCTCAGATCGAGAAGCGGGATTCTCGCGCCCGCAAAACTCCCCGGCCTGAGATTGTAGTGGTTCGATTCAATAACGACTTCGACGTCGAAAGCACGCGTCTCGGGATCGGCCGACCTCGCGACCCTGTGCACACGACCATCGATTGTCTTCGATTCGGCACCAGCGGAGAAAACCAACGCCGGCATTCCGACAGAAATGTACTCGATATCTTCCTGATCAACTCCCACGGTCAAGCGCAGGGAGTCTTCGCGCGATACAGTCGCGAGCTTCATTCCAATAGAAGTCTGGTCACCAACGTTGACTGCAATGTCAGTGACGATCCCGGAAATCGGAGATATCACATTGACCATTTCTTTCGCGGCCTTGAAGTTCGCCTCTGCAACGCGATACGAAGTCTTGGTGTCGTCGAATGACTGCTCTGAGATCGCCCCCTCTTCGTACAGACGTTTCATCTTGTTCAGCGTGCTCGATGCAAATTCGAACTGAGCCTTGGCCTGCTGATATTGCGATGAAGGACCGCTCAAGTCGAGCGATATGAGTACGCTGCCGGCCTTCACCTTATCCCCTGGATTCACCAGGACCTTAGTTACTGTCTCACTTATCTTCGCGGAGAGATCAGCCTGCTCGATACCCTCGAGGGTCCCGGTATACTCGCGGTATACCGTCATATCACCAAGTAAGACCTGTCCCGTCTCGACCGTGTATTTCTCATCAACAGTCTCATTGACCTCCTGCTGGCCGCAGGACAACCACATCAGCGCTACAACAGTTATCAGAAATCCAGGTAGTCTATTCATTCTCATCTCCCGTGATGTCCGGCTGGTATCCGGCGGCTCGGATAAACCCGGCTACCGCAAGCTCGAAATCGTAGATGGCATTTATGTAGTTGACTTTAGCCTGTGTATTTGCGGTCTGGGCAGACAGGACCTCCAACTGGGTACCGACTCCGCTCTGGTACCTGAGGTTCGCAATTCGAAGACCCTCCTCCGCCTGTGCAATCGTCTTCTCCTGAGTCTCCAGACTTGCAACTGCCTCCTCCCAGGATGCATACGCCGACCGCACCGAGAGCATTACATTCTCGCGAATCTGTTTCAGGAGCAGGCGGCTCTCATTTCGATCAGCCCTCGCCTGTATAACTCGGCCAGAGTTCGCTCTTCCATCAAAAACTGCAAATGTGAGATTAATGGATGCCGACCAGGCATCGGTCCAAGTACCTTCAGTGGGAGAAAACTGATCGCTTTCCTGCTGAAGCTGGTACGACGTCTGAAACGACAACTGTGGACGGCCATCCGCCTTTACTATTGTTACCGCCTGATCGTACGATTTGACCAAATTCTCCTGAAGATGAACTGACGGATGATCCCGCAGTGCATGAGACAATGCCTCTGCGAGGCTCAACTCCTCATCCAGCTCGGAGTCGTCAAACTCGTATACGAGCGAGATTTCCTCTTCCGGATCGATTCCGAGGCGGTTTTTCAGATTTATGATTGCGAGCTGCGAATCGTTTCCGGCCTTGATCAACTGCGGCCTGATATTCGCCACTTCGACCTCCGCACGGAGCAGATCGAATTCGGCGGCCATTCCCTGCTCGTGCATCTTCTGGACGTTGTTCAGATTCAACTCCGCCTGTTCGAGAGCATCCTCATATATCTCCACCACATCATCGGCGAGCCTGGCACCGAAGAAGCCTTGCTTGATTTCGTAGATAACATCGTTTCGGGTTTGCTTCAACTTGTAGTCGGCATAGTTTCGGTAATAGCGCGCAACCTTGAGACCAGAGAAGACCTTGCCCCCCAGCCAGATCGGCTGTGTCAGCGTGAGTCCGAGAATGTATGTGTTTTCGCTCCCGAACTTGACCGTCTGACCGGCTATTGTCAGCTCAGGGATCTCTACATTCCGGGTATAGTTGGCGTTTAGATTCAGATCAGGCAAGGCCCCACCCCACGCTTCGCGCACGCGCCCTCTGGCTCGATACAAATCCTCTTCCGCAATAAGATACGTCTCGTCATTCTCGAGCCCCAGCTTGATAGCATCAGTAAGGGTCAGCGTTCGTTCAGCTACCGCAGATGAGGCCGCCGTGCATACCAGTAGAAAAGCAACCAGCAGTTGTCTTGCATTGCGAATGTAACTCATCTCTTCCTTGTCCCATCGAGAAATACTCTCATTATTGCTCTGTGACTCTTATTTACATCGAGTTTGTTCGAGAGAAGTACCGCGTTCATCGTCACACCGTCCACGAGACCGTAAAGCATGACAGCCAAAATTCTGCTGTCCATCCGTGAGACTTGTCCGGATGAGATACACTGCTTAATGATCTTCTCGACCACGTCCAGAACCGCCTTGTGAATCTCTCCGCACTCTGCAGCGGCGCTCGGGCAAGAGTGGATCGCCTCTTTCATCAGCACACGATAGAATCCGAGGTTCCGCTCGGTGAACTTCAGTGATTCGAGAACGGCCTTTCTTAAACGGGTCACCGCGTCACCCTTCTGCCCACTGATGTTCTTGAGCTCGGTGACGAGCTGATTTATCCCGAATCGGATGACCCCGACGAACAAATCCTCCTTGCTCGCGAAGTAGTTG
Source organism: uncultured Ignavibacteria bacterium (assembly GCA_964415885.1). Taxonomy (GTDB): domain Bacteria; phylum Zixibacteria; class MSB-5A5; order JAABVY01; family JAHJOQ01; genus CAYQCE01. The sequence continues at coordinate 51,978 of CAYQCE010000008.1, read as the reverse complement.
TAAATTGTCCCCTTGGCCACGCCGGCACGAGATGCTATCTGGCCAACGTCAGCCTGATGGTAGCCGTGTTCAGCGAATTCGCGAACAGCCGCACCGATTATCTCGATCCGCCTTTGCTCGCGTTCCGCCTCTGTAAGTTGTCCTCTCGGTATCTTGTGCCTCCAGTGCGCAAAAAACAGTCGTTTTGTGACCGACCGGTCAGTCAATTTATACGTTCCTACGGCCTTGTCAAGTTAAAGTTGCGTTATTCAATCGCGGAGATCAGAAAAAGAGCAGATGAGGCATCGAGATTACAAACCGGAGTCATATCCACTTCTTCTTGCGGAAAAACACGAGCAGACCGGTCACAAAAATGAGAATCACGGCCCACGCGAAGAGATAGCCGTATTTCCACTCCAGTTCGGGCATGTGTGCGAAGTTCATCCCGTAAAGTCCCACGATGAAGGTAGGCGGGAGAAGGATGGCTGTAAATATCGTCAAAAACTTGATTATCTCGTTGGTACGGGTAGATATGGTCGAGTAGTACACTTCGAGAGATGAATTCAGGGCATCACGATGCTCGTCTGCCTCGTCGGAAAATCGAGCAAGATGATCGTGGATGTCGGAAAAGTAAATCGCTGTGCGATCTCTGACCAGCGAGAACTTCGCCCGTTCGAACTGCCCCACGACCTCCTTGAGCGGCGCGATTGTCCGCTTCACCTGAAGAACGTCTCGACGAATCGTGAATATCCGCTTCACTATCTCCGGACCGGGATCCTCGAAGACATCATCCTCGATCCGGTCGGTCTCGTTCTCGATGATCCTCAGCGTGTCGAAGTAGGTGTCGGCAAGATGGTCCAGAACGGTGTGAAAGAAGAAATCGGCTCCTCTCGAGATGAACCTCTCGTCCCGGTGCAGACGGCGAAACAGCGAGTCGATTGATCTGAGCGGCTCGAAATGCACGGTTACGACCGTATTTGTTGTCAAAAACAGGCCGACTTCCTTGAAGGGCATCTCTTCCCTTCCTCCGGGACGACCGCTGGCTACGAGAAACACAACGAAAAGGTAGTCGTCGAAGTCATCAACCTTCGGTCGTGACATCTCGGAGAGGACATCCTCAATGACCAGCGGATGGAACTTGAAGTCATGGGTGAGGATGTACGACTCCTCATCGGTCGGCTGGCTCAAGTCGACCCACATCACGGTATCCTTCTTGTCGATCAATTCGCGAAAATTGATCATGCCGTCGACCTGACGGCCGCCGTCTTCAGGATTCCATATAAATGAACTAATCATGGTCGTCTTTCCGACTTATAACCAATAACAACCGCTTCGGGAATTGGCAGACAATATAAAAGATTATTGAGTAGACGCAAATTTTTTGCGCTGCACGAATCGTCTAATCAGGATTCGAGACTATTCTCTCGAAATTGGCAGGGTCGGTATCACCCTCGGTATTGAGAATCAGGACGCGGGAACCACTATCAAGACCAGGGAAGCCACATGCATCCGCAAGGCGCTCGTCGCGCTTTAGCGCCAAAAGCGCGGCCATAGAAGCGGCGCCGGACTCGCCCGAAATGATTCGCGGATCTGAGTTCCCGGGATAGTACAGAGCCCGCATCGCGTGCTCCGAATAGCTGTCCTCTATTGCCAGAAACACATCGAATCCCGCTCGGATCGATGGCCAGGCAACAAGAGACGGAGTCCCGCAGTTCAGCCCCGCCATTATCGAATTCACTGCCCCACTGGCCGACACGGCCTCGCCCGATTCGGTCTCTGCGGACTCCAGCAGACAAGCGGCATCCACCGGCTCAACACTCACGAGACGAGTGCTCTCATCCTTCAGGATAGAGCGGAAAAACATGGCCGCCGATGCTGCGAGCGCCCCGACTCCGCCCGGTACGATCACAACATCGAATGGTTTTCCCGTGGCGGCGGAGGACACCGCCTCATCGAAGAGAGTGAAGTACCCATATTGAATCCATCGCGGAATCATCTCGTAACCGGGCCACGATGTATCGGAAATCAGCACCCGACCGTGTTTCTCGGCATCTTCCCGGCACAATTCCACGGCCCGATCATAATTGCCATCGACGACAATCACTTCCGCCCCTTCGGATTGGATGTTCTCAACTCTCGCCTGAACGGCATTTTCCGGCATATACACGACCGCATTCTGTCGAAGCTTGCTGGCGACCCAGGCCACACCACGACCGTGGTTTCCATCGGTCGCGGTAGTGAAGGTATATCTGCAACTTTTCAACGGCGATTCGCCGCTGTAGAAGTTTCGGGCGCTTACCGACTCACCCTCGAGATATCTCAGAAGTTTGAAGATTGCGTAAGTAGCACCGAGCGCCTTGAACGCCTTGAGACCGAAACGGTGCGATTCATCCTTTACCGAGATATCACCGACACCGAGATCACGTGAAAGGTTCGGCAACTCCAGTAGCGGCGTTGGAGTATATTCGGGAATAGAGGAATGCAGCGATATGAGATCATCAGGCATCCTGCTTATCTCATACGTGTAATGAGTAGTACGATGTCTGTTCTTTCTCCAGTGCGACATGGTCAGAGCACGCTTCAAGCTAAACCGTACCCGGTTTGTTCTCCTTGCCGCTGGTGCCCGATCCGATGAGGTTCGGAGGGTCCGAATCAGCGGCAGTGCCTTGCATGGCTGCACGCGGCTTCTGCTCGCCAGTTTGCTGCTTCTTCCCCTCTTTGATCGTCTCGTGACAAAGCACCTTGAAGTCGAGACGGTCGGTCATGAGGAACAGGATGCCGGCGATATAAACCGGCACGAGGTCCATTATCTGCAACACTACTGAAAATGAGATGCTCGATTCCTTGGGGACACCGAAGAGCGTAGTCATCGAGAACACACACGCCCACTGGAAAGTCCCCAGGTTACCCGGCGTGATAGGAAACATCAGCAGGAGTGAATTCACCGCCAGAATCACCAGCGCTCCTCCGGGTGGCATATTTATCCCGAGCGCAATAATAATGAAATATATTACGAGCACGTGCGAAACCCAGACTCCCAGTGAATAGAGCGCACTGAGCAACGTGTGTTTCGTGCTCTTGAGCATGTCGAGAGCATCCGCGAAAGAATGCGACACGTTTCTGATCTTCTCGAACAGGCGCGGGAATCTCGCCCTGAATCGACGACGACCGAAAATCCGTATGCGCCGCCTGTTGTGAACAATCAGCAGAAAGCCGGTGAGAAGCACCACCAGCACCAAACCCGCAAGGAGTCCCGAACGCGCTATCCAGCCGGGAAACACCACGAGCGTCGACGAAGCCGCCAGAAGAATCAGCAGCGTTATGCCATCAAACATCACCTCCAGCACGACAGTAGTGGCGCTATAGGTCTTGGGCAGTCGTGCCTGCCTGGATAGCAGCAGTATCCTCGCGGCCTGGCCGGTCAATGCCGGCAGCGACACGTTTACCATCTGCCCGACGGAGAATATCGATAGCATATTCCGAACCGATATTCGCTTCGTTGGATCTATTATGACACGCCACCGCAAAGATTTGAAGACATTCATCAGGAACGCAAAGCCAAAGGCGGGGATCAGCATTTTGTAGTTCGCACGTGAGATGATGGAGCTGATTTTCTCTGTCTCCAGATCGTGGAATGAGAGATACAGCAGTATCGCAGCAATTACCACTCCCCAGGCTCGCTTGTACTTGAGCAGACTCTTGAGATTCATAGATTCCCCATCAATACGATAATATGAGTGCCGCTTTGGCAAGTCAATCGTTAAAATCGCCCTCCATGAACCGCGAAACGCCATCGGGTTACCCTGAGCTGAGTTATCCACAAAATTACGACGTGAACCCACCACTCAAATTATTAACTCCCTCCTAATACAACGCTAACTTTGCGGAATTGATTCGCCCTCATTATAGGGCTGTGACGGCAAACGTATGCCGTCTCAGATTTTTGAAGCAGGGAAGCATTTCGAAATCTATGTGGAAAAACAACAAATCAGGAGGGGAAGTAATGAGATCATTCGGGAGGATACTGCCGAGTATGAAAACGACTTACTTCATCGCACTTCTCGCGCTCTTGCTCTCAATGACTGCAAGTGTCACAACATATGCTGACGGAAACCTGAACATTGTTGGCAGGCTCGTCGACGAAAAGACCGGGGACCCCATCCCGGGAACAGTGACAATCGAGGGCACTACCAATGGCGCCCGAGCCGACATTGACGGCAATTTCATGATAAGAAACGTTGCAGCCGGTATGCACACGCTAATAGTGCAGTGCGTCGGCTACCAGAAGATGAGAATCGAGGGTTTCAAAGTAACCGATACAAACGAAGCCAAACTGAATCTCAGCCTGACTCCGACCTCAATCCAGACAGGCGAGGTGGTCAAGGTTACAGCCGAGCGAGTTCGTGATGCGGACGCCGCTTTGTTGAAGGAGCGTCAGCTTTCGCTTTCAGTATCCGACGCGATCGCTGCCGAGGCCATTTCTCGTGCCGGTGCGAGTGACGCAGGCGATGCGCTCGCCAAGGTAACGGGAGCCACGGTTCTCGATGGTAAGTTCGTCTACGTGCGCGGACTCGGCGACAGATATGCAAACACCAAGCTTAACGGCAGCAAGATGCCCAGCACCAATCCGGATCAGCAGGCCACGCCGATGGACCTCTTTCCAACTTCTCTGCTCGACAATATCGTTGTCGAGAAGACATTCACTCCGGACAAGCCGGGTGATTTCGCGGGCGGTTCGGTTAATATATCGACTAAGCAGCTCGCCGGTAAGCGCATCCTGAAGTTCTCTTCCTCCGCCGGGTATCACTCGGAGGTGACATTCGACAATGACTTCATGGACTATCCCGGTGGAAATCAGGACTGGATAGCATTCAACGACGGAACATACGATATGCCGGAGATCGTCAAGAACACCGGTAAGTTCAACCCCCCGGGAACTACAGCCAAGAGAGATTCCACCAGATGGTTTCTCATCGATGATGTAACTCACTCTTTCAACGGTCATTTTTTCCCGACAGAAGGCTATGCCCCGATGAATCAAAGCTACTCACTGTCGTATGGGAACACACTTCCGTTGTTCGGGCAGAATGTCTCCGTACTTGGAAGCATGAACTACGGCCGAAGCTACAGCGGATATGAGGACGGCACCGTGGCTAGATGGAAGCTCGCCTCGAAAAAGAATGTTTCGCTCGAGCAGTTCTTCTCGGACAGGAAGGGTGTCGATGAGGTCCACTGGGGCGGGCTGCTGAACTTCATCATGCCAATTGCAACAAAACACAAGTTGACCGTCAACTACCTTTACAGTAGAAATGCTGAATCGGAATCGAGATATCTCGAAGGTGTTTTCCCGGAAGCGTTCGGCGGCGAAAACGAATTCTTCGAGACTCGAGTTCTTCGATACACAATGCGGGATATCGGCACTTTCCAGCTCGGCGGCGAGCACCAGTTGACTGATGGCAGGGGCATCCGCGCCGATTGGCAGGTAACTTACTCAGAGGCCGGTCAGGACGAGCCGGATCTTCGCAAGTTCTCCGACAATATGCTCCTGCGCCACAATGAGGACGGCACTGTCGACACGAATTACAACCTGAGCGCGAACCAGAATCCGCCGCCCAGCAGAACCTGGCGCTGGCTAAATGAATACAGCCGCGACGTTTCGGCCAACATCTCGATCCCGTTCAACGTTTGGGATGATCGTCCCGCGAAGTTCAAGATCGGTACCGGATTCTTCGATAAAACAAGATATCACAGAGAACGTGAATTCCAGTTCTACGAACACTCGACAGGTGTTGCCAAGTGGGACAGGCCGGAGGATATCACTGCCGACTCCATACTCGGTATTGTCGGTACCGATAGATTCGGCAATTTTGCAATCGGCATGGTCTACGCTGACAAGTCGATGAGACGTCACAACTACAACGCTGGCCAGGAGATATTCCACTCCTACGGAATGATCGAACTGCCGATCAGCCAGAAACTACATACAATCGCGGGTGTGAGATTTGAGCGCACTCTCATGTACGTCACGAATCCCGCGGATGACAACGGTGAGCTCAGTGAGAAAGACTGGTTACCTTCCATCAACCTCGTCTACAGGCTGAAGAATGATCAGAACCTCCGCCTGGCGTATAGCAAAACTCTTGCTCGGCCGAGTTTTCGTGAGTTCGCACCGTTCGCGAACGCTGAGTACGCCACGGACTACATTCTGAGTGGAAACAAAGAAATCAAACGCACACTGATCGAGAACTACGATCTGAGGTGGGAGTGGTTCGCACGGTCCGGCGAGATCGTGGCTGTAAGTACGTTCTATAAACACTTGAAGAATCCGATCGAGAAGAACGAATACGACCACAACAACAACGTGAAATTTGTCAATGTGGATGACGGCATTGTCTATGGTGCCGAGTTCGAGGTTAGAAAAAGACTCGACTTCCTTCACGAATGGACTTCCAATTTCCAGATCGGCGCAAACCTCACAATTGCCAGATCGGAAGTCGATATCCCGGACCATGAGCTCAATGAAATTAAGAAGCTTCAAGGCGAGGATGCCGACGAGATTCGACCCCTGTTCGGTCAGTCCGAGTATGTAGTCAACCTGGATATTGCATACACTAATCCACAAATCGGAACAACTTTTGCAATTTACTACAACGCTTTCGGTGAGAGACTCGTAGGCAACGCCAAGCTCGCTATGCCGGATGCCTTCGAGCAGCCGAGGCATATGGTGGATATCACTCTCTCACAGAAGATATGGCGGGTGGTCAGCCTCAATGCGTCCGTGAAGAATATCTTCAAGGAAGACTATCTCGTCGTCCACGAGTTCGATGGAAAAGAATACACCCGTGAAGCTTACGAACTTGGACGCAGAATCTCGATCGGGGCTACATTCAGCTTCTAACGATACGGCAATATCGATTTGCTTGCTTCCCCGAGGCCGTGACAGAGATGTCGCGGCCTCATTCTTTCTCGTCTTTTAGCTCGGTTATAGCTCGAATTGATATGAGACTGGTTGTGTATCGAAGCGAATTCTCATCTGAACGAAAAACTAATAATCCCATAATTAGCCATTAATCTTGAAATCCAATCTTCAGGGCGGTTTGAAACATTAGAGTAGCCATAGTACACGTTAACGTCTCAACTACCGTCAGCCCGGAAGAGGAGGATAGCATATGAAGCAGAATCGTAAGTCTCGGAACTTTAATCCGATCGAGGCTGACGATTACTTCTAGTCTCTCACTTTCAACTCGAAGCAGCGATGTACTTGTTAACAATCAGGGTAACCTTAACAACTCATTCAGGAGGAAAGTAAATGCAGCGCAGCGTTATTTTTGCACTGTCCCTGCTAATCCTGGTGCCCGCTTTTGCCTTCGCCGGAACGGATGTTTCCTGCCCGGTAGAGGCCGGCAAGCCGATCAAGGTCTTCGCACAGACCGACATTGATGCCGGTGGCACCTACACCATGACAGCCGACACAGTCTGGCATCTCTATGGCCGTGTTCATGTGAAAGCCGGTCAGACTCTGTATGTCGAGCCCGGCACAATCATCAAGGGTGACATACCCGGCCAGGCTCTCCATCCGGATCAGCCGTCCGCTCTGATTATCGACCGTGACGGCTACGCCGAGATGATCGGTACTGAAGATGCCCCGATCATCATGACCGCTATCGACGACAACGTCAACGATCCGTATGACATCGCACACGGCACCCGCGGTATCTGGGGTGGCCTTATCGTGCTGGGTCGCGCCAACATCGGCGCATGCCCGGCTCCCTGCGTTCCGGGTACTGCCGAGCGCAGAGTCGAGGGTATTCCGGAAACCGATCCCGACTACGATCTCGTGATCTACGGTTGCGACGACACTCCGGGTAACCTCTGCGACGACACCGACAACTCCGGTATTTACCAGTACATCTCGATCCGCCACGGCGGGTATGCGATTGGTGAAGCCAATGAGATTAACGGTATGACCATGGGCGCGCTTGGTAACGGTACCACAATCGATCACATCGAAGTTGCCTTCAACCTCGATGACGGTTTCGAGTGGTTCGGCGGTACCGTCAACACCGCCTATCTCGTCAGCACTTTCCAGGGTGACGATTCGTTCGACTATGACGAAGGTTTCCGTGGTTACGGCCAGTTCTGGTTCAGCGTTCAGGACGACGAGGCTGACAAGTCCGGTGAGCACGACGGCAACGGCAGTCCTGAGGATGCCTGCCCGTACGCTCGTCCGGACATCGCAAACGTCACCTATATCGGTCCCGGCCTGGGCTCAACGACTGCCAACTCCTCGCGATTCTTCAGTATTCGCGACAATGCCGGCGGTCACTACTTCAACTCGATCTTTGTCGATCACCCGGGTTACCATGCTGACTTCGAGGCCACCGGCCCTACTATTCATAATCCGTTCAACTATCCCGGTGACTGCCAGTGTGATCCTGAAGGCGAGGACACCGAGATGCGTGCGGCTTGCGGCGACCTGACCTTTGATGGTACCTTCTGGTACGATCTCGGCGATCCCGCCAGCACCCCGACATGGAACTATGATTATCTGTTCAATGTCCCAGCATGGGGCAGCAATGTTGATGGTATGAATGTCGAGCTGAACAGCTATCCTCCGACAGTGGATCCGGCTGGTCTCGGCGGTGACTTCCGTACCCTGGCCAGCTTTGGTCTCGACGCTCGTCCGGCAGCTACCAGCCCGGTTCTCGCTGCTAACGGTTTCGTTCCGGTTGATCTTCCGATCGCTGTCGACGGCGATCCCTGCGTCCTTTGTGATCCAGGTGGAGTCGGCGGTGGCTCGGATGATCCGGCCGCCCCGGCCTGGTTCGATGAGACCGATTACGCCGGCGCATTCGCTCCGGATGGCAAGATGTGGACCGATTGCTGGACCTTCCTCGACTTCGGCGGCTACACAGGCTATCCGAAGACCCAGGAAGTCTTCGAGCAGTCCGACATCGACGCAAGCGGCACCTACACTCTCACCAATGACAAAGAGTGGCTGCTCTACGGTCGTGTCCATGTGAAAGCCGGTCAGACTCTGTATGTCGAGCCCGGCACAGTCATCAAGGGTGACACCCCCGGTCAGGCTCTCCATCCGGATCAGCCGTCCGCTCTGATTATCGACCGTGACGGCTACGCCGAGATGATCGGTACTGAAGATGCCCCGATCATCATGACCGCTATCGACGACAACGTCAACGATCCGTATGACATCGCACACGGCACCCGCGGTATCTGGGGTGGCCTTATCGTGCTGGGTCGCGCCAACATCGGCGCATGCCCGGCTCCCTGCGTTCCGGGTACTGCCGAGCGCAGAGTCGAGGGTATTCCGGAAACCGATCCCGACTACGATCTCGTGATCTACGGTTGCGACGACACTCCGGGTAACCTCTGCGACGACACCGACAACTCCGGTATTTACCAGTACATCTCGATCCGCCACGGCGGGTATGCGATTGGTGAAGCCAATGAGATTAACGGTATGACCATGGGCGCGCTTGGTAACGGTACCACAATCGATCACATCGAAGTTGCCTTCAACCTCGATGACGGTTTCGAGTGGTTCGGCGGTACCGTCAACACCGCCTATCTCGTCAGCACTTTCCAGGGTGACGATTCGTTCGACTATGACGAAGGTTTCCGTGGTTACGGCCAGTTCTGGTTCAGCGTTCAGGACGACGAGGCTGACAAGTCCGGTGAGCACGACGGCAACGGCAGTCCTGAGGATGCCTGCCCGTACGCTCGTCCGGACATCGCAAACGTCACCTATATCGGTCCCGGCCTGGGCTCAACGACTGCCAACTCCTCGCGATTCTTCAGTATTCGCGACAATGCCGGCGGTCACTACTACAACTCGATCTTCATCGATCACCCGGGTTACTATGCTGACTTCGAGAGCACCGGCTCTATCATCCACACTCCGGCCGAGTGTGAGTGTGATCCTGAAGGCGAAGACACCGAGATGCGTGCGGCTTGCGGCGACCTCACTTTCGAGGGTTGCTTCTGGTTCCACGTTGACGATCCGGCAAGCACTCCGGCTTGGGTAAACAATTACCTCTTCACCGAGTGGAACAACTACCAGATCGATCCCGAGCTCTGCAGCTACCCGCCGACCGTCGGTCGTCCGGGCGCTACTCCGTTCCGTGACCTGGCTACGGGCACTCTGAATCCGAGGCCTGTCACGGGTGGTGCGGCTGCCCTCGCCGATGGCGCCGGTCAGCTCCAGCCGTTGCCGACCACAGTCAGAGACACCGATCCATGCGTGCTCTGCAGTGGTGGCTCCCCCTGCTTCGTAGGTGATGTCAACGCCTCTGGTGCTGTCGACATCGACGACATCGTGTACGAGATCGCCTTCGTCTTCCAGGGAGGCCCGGCTCCGGTTCCGCAGGATTGCTGCGGTGATGCCAACGGTTCGGGTGCGATCGACATCGACGATATCGTGTACCTTATCGCTTATGTCTTCCAGGGCGGTCCGGAACCGGATCAGGGCGCCTGTGGCGGAAGCGGCGGTGGTTCCGATGATCCCGCTCCTCCGGCTTGGTGGACCTATGTCCCGTATCCGGGTGCTTTTGACCCGAATACGGAGAGCCTCTGGACCGACAAGTGGACATTCCTCCACTTCGGTGGTTACACATGCTGCAGCGACTGCAGCCCGGAAGGCAACTAAGAGGAGTAACTCCTCGTGGAAAGAGCTGGTAAGAACAGGTCTTTCTTCCACATAGATGAAAGGTTCCGGTCTACGGGCCGGAACCTTTCGCATGAGGATTGAAAAGTTAGAGACTGATTAGCGGGAGACTAATTCTCATCGCACAGAAGGATGAAAACAAAAGTAACTGCGTGATTTGAAGCAGGAGAGAGAAGTTGTCCAAAGAGAGCGTACTTATTATCGAGGATGAATCCGACATTCTCGAACTCGTGAAAATCAACCTCGAGAAAGAGGGATATCGCGTCGATGGCGTTACTACAGGCGAGGCTGCACTCGAGAAGGCAAGGTCCAATCCGCCACACCTTATGGTGCTCGATCTAATGCTGCCCGGAATCGACGGTCTCGATGTCTGTCGCATTCTCAAGAACGACCCCAAGACCCAGCATATCCCGATTCTCATGCTCACGGCGAAAGCTGAAGAGGCGGATGTCGTTACCGGTCTCGAAATCGGTGCCGACGACTATATAGCCAAGCCGTTCTCGCCGCGAGTCCTCATTGCCAGAATACGTGCGGTACTGCGACGAAAATCGAACGAAACCGTCGGCAAAACCGAATCGGTCAAAGTCAACGATCTCGTAATTCACCCGGGACGCCACGAGGTGCTACTGAAGGGCAAACCCGTTGTGCTTACTCCCACCGAATTTCGGATTCTCCACTTTTTGGCCCGTCGACCGGGCTGGGTGTTCACACGTCATCAGATTATCGACGGCATTGGTGAGGGCGATCCTGTAGTTACGGACAGGTCGGTTGACGTTCAGATCGTTAGCATCCGCAAGAAGCTCGGTGCGCATGGCAAACTGATCGAGACTGTGAGAGGTGTCGGATATCGTCTTAAGGAGTAGCCCCGATCGCTCCCGGCTCTTTTCACCTCGCTCCATGCCGCAAACGAAAAATCGTGTCCGATGCACCTGCTTGACAACCGGAAAGACCGCAAAATCATCGCACGATCAAGTTTGTCCTCACAGCTCTTCTACGTCACTCGGCTTTGTCACATGTACACTTAGTAAAACCTGGAAAATTGGAGATCAGCGAAGGGACAGAGGAGTTCGAATGATTGACCCAGGATTTCAAGCTGGTTTTCACAGACTAACTGATGATATTCCTGAGTACACGTCTGAGAGTGGCGAGATCGTCGGCGTATCGGGCCTCAATCTCTGAAAGCGTCGCCCCATATGACTTCGCCGAACGGCCGCCGACTATGAGCACAATGTCATCCGGCACAAGCTCACGGATTTTCCGCAGTTCTGCCGCGATCAGAGGATCGTCCGGCGGATAGACTATACTCAGCGCCACAGCGCGGGAGTTCTTAGCCTGAACTACACCCGCTATCTCCTCCGCAGGCAGATTCGGGCCGAGATATGTAATCTTCCAGCCTTCAGTCGACGCCATGACCGCAACCGCGAGAGCCCCGTACTCGTGTATGATACCGGCCGGCGTAGTCACAACCAGGTGCGGCGCATTCTCGGGCAACCCGAGCCCGTTTGTCATTCCACCGATCATCGTGCGCGTGACCGCCGATGCGAGATGCTCGTTCGCTATTCGGATCGTGCCCTCCTGCCACTTCTCGCCGACAACATCAAGCATCGGGATGATTACCTTTTCCAGAGCGCCTGTCCGGCCAAAACTGACAGATGCCCTCGAAAGAACTCGTTCGAGGCTGTGCTCGTCAAGATTGCCGATTGCTTCGAGAGCCCGCTCAATATACTCCTCCGGTTCTGCGCCGTTCTCCGATGCCGGTACAGGAACAGGCGACGACCCTTCCGATGCCGCCTGTATTATCCGCTCCAACTCGTCATTCGGGAGGTTGGCAATGTTTCCGATAGACTCGCCGCCCTCATCAACGACACGTTTCAGAAGCGTGAGCCTGTAAATATCGTCGTCACTATAAACGCGCCTGTTCGAATCCGTGCGATCAGGCTCCACTACACCATACCGTCGCTCCCACATTCTTATCAAATGTGGCGACAACCCAGACCTCTTCGAGACTGCCTTTATTGAATGCATTGCCTTATTCATACAACCAACTTTCACATAATCTTGTCAATGTCAATAAGAAAAACACTATTATTAGACAAATGTTTCACTTTTTTTGATACAACCCCCCGGCACAGCAGAAGCAAATCAACCACGATGCTCCAGATCACGCAGTCTGCCAACGAGTTACAATATACTATACAGTTATTATAACAAAGTTATACAAAAGCGGAACAATTGTATGGGCATGTGTGTTCTGCCCGGTGAAAGCGAACAAAACAGCAACTCTAAATGGAGATTAGAATGAGAACTTTAGACGTAATCGTTGCAGTACTTCTGGTTGTAGGCGGGCTGAACTGGGGTCTTGTCGGGCTCTTCAACTTCGATCTGGTGAAGACCATTCTCGGCGACATGTCAATGCTCAGCCGAATAGTCTACACTCTCGTCGGGTTGTCTGCAGTGTACCAGGCGGCTCAGTGGAGAGCGATTCAGCAGCGCTGGGGGCTGGCATCTGCTGAAGCTTAATCCGACTCCGGCGGGTGCCGGTGGGGCACCCGCCCAATTGAGGAAATGCGTTGAAACAAACAAAAACAAGTAAGGAAAAGTGAGAGAAAAGTGAGAAATCTGATTAGAACAGGAATGATGGCGGTAGCACTGGTTTTTGCGTCCGCCTTTTCCCCGGCAAACGCCGGTGATTGCGGTTCAGGTAGCAAGATCAAGGCAAGCAACGCCGGCAGCAAGATTAGCATGGAGGCTAAGGCTATGGAGTCAACAGAGGTGAAGAAGATGGATATTGTCGAGACTGCCGTTAGCGCCGGTTCATTCGGCACTCTCGTCACAGCGGTCAAGGCCGCTGAGCTGGTAGATGTACTCAAGAGCGACGGACCTTTCACGGTGTTCGCTCCGACAGATGAGGCTTTTGCGAAGCTCCCGGACGGAGCAATCACAAAACTGCTCGCTGACAAAGAGAAGCTCGCTGCAGTCCTTACCTACCATGTGGTCCCCGGCAGGATCATGGCGGCGGATGTAGTGAAGCTCTCTGAGGCTGCGACAGCAAACGGCCAGAGTGTCAATATCAAGGTCGAAGGTGACAAGGTCCTCGTCAATGGAGCTCAGGTCGTCAAGACCGACATCGAATGCGAGAACGGCGTGATCCATGTGATCGACAACGTTATTCTCCCGGATTTCGATTAGCACACTGATTGCACAAAGCAGCGAGCTGCGCGAGGGGGATGCCGGCTCGCTGCAATAACTGGAACTGAAACAAGACTAAAGTCAGGCAGAGAGGAAAGAGGAAATGAAGAAGGTAAAGGTAATACTGATGATAGCACTCGTGACCACATTCGGACTTGCGGGCGAGGTTCAGGCAAGCGGAACCGCACAGCTACAGATTATCCACAATTCAGCCGACCCGGCAGCAGCCGAAGTTGATATTTATGTCAACGGCTCTCTCGAATTAGACAATTTCGCATTTCGTACCGCGACACCATACCTGGAGCTTCCGGCCGGAGTGAATCTGGACGTTGCCGTGGCACCGCCGACAAGCAGTTCAGCAGCGGAGGCACTGGCGGTTTTCCCGCTGACACTCAAGGCGGGGCGGACCTATGTCGCAGTCGCCAACGGAGTCCTGGATCCGACGCAATTCGCAGAAAATCCGAGTCATAAGCCCACGGGCTTTGACCTTTACATAAATGATCACATGCGTACTGAAGCTTATCTGAAGTACTTCGTGGAAGTCAGAGTCTTCCACGGCGCTACCGATGCTCCCGGAGTGGATGCTCTCGTAAACGGCTGGCGATGGGGCAAGCTGGTTGATGACCTCGAATATGGTGACTTTTCATCATATCGCAGGCTGCTGCCTCGGGAGCAGACCGTTACCATTACTCCAGCGAATGACAACCAGGTGGAGGTGGCGAAATTCGACGTTGATCTGTCCGGACTCAGAGGCGGCACGGCCGTAGTTTTTGCATCTGGATTTCTTGCACCGGGAGAGAACAACAGTGGAGCACCTTTTGGTCTGTTTGCCGCCCTTCCGGACGGTCAAGTCGTCGAATTCCCGCAAGTCGAGCAGACTGCCGAACTGCAGATCATCCATAACGCCGCAGACCCTGCAGCAGGCGTTGTTGATATCTATGTCAATGGCGGTCTCTTCAAGGATGATTTCGCATTTCGAACCGCAACCGAATTTCTTGAGGTTCCCGCCGGTGTAACGTTGAATATCGGCGTGGCACCAGGTAACAGCTCTTCGGCATCGGACGTCATCGCCACAATCCCGGTGACACTCGAGTCGCAGAAACGATATGTTGCCGTTGCGAATGGCGTCCTGGATCCATCGAGTTTCACAGCCAATCCTGAATCTCGTCCGATCGGTTTCAACCTGTACGCCGCTGACGGTATCAAGACCGAAGCCAAGTGGCCGTTTATTGTCAATCTTGTGGTATTTCATGGCGCCACTGACGCTCCAGCCGTAGACGTGCTCGTTCGCAATCTGAACAGCTACGCCCTCGTGCAGAACTTAGGTTATGGTGAATTCACCGAATACAAGACAGTTTTTGCATCTGACTACATTCTCGATGTCACACCCGCTGGAATGAACAACACCGTGGTTGCGTCATTTGATGCCAATCTGTCGGCTCTGGGTGGTGGTGCAGCCGTTGTATTCGCGTCCGGATTCCTGAATCCGTCGACGAATCAGAACGGCGAGGCGTTCGGCCTGTATGCCGCACTTCCGGACGGTACAGTTATCGAACTGCCGCAACTCGACCAGACCGCGAGACTACAGGTGATCCACAATGCTGCGGATCCCGGCGCTGAAGTCGTTGATATCTACGTCAATGGAAGTCTCTTCCAGGACAACTTCGCGTTTAGAACGGCTACTCCGTTTGTGGACGTGCCCGCCGGCGTTGAGCTCGAGATAGCGGTCGCACCCGACAACAGCGGATCTGTAAGCGATGCAGTAGCCACATTCCCGGTTACACTCGACGCACAGAAAACCTATGTGGCAATCGCGAATGGCGTGCTCTCTCCGGGAGATTTTGCGGAGAATCCTTCCGGTGAAGAAACCGCATTCGACATCTTTGCGATCGATGACATCAAGGAAGAAGCGGAGTGGGGACCGTTTGTCAGCCTGATAGCATTTCACGGCGCCACTGATGCGCCAGCGGTTGATATCCTTGTAAGAGCGGGTTTCTTCAAGTTCAAGCTCTTCAGCGATCTTACTTACGGTGAGTTCTCTCACTATCGTACGGTATGGCCGGCCGACTACAAGCTCTTCGTTACTCCCGCAGGTGACAATTCCACGGTAGTTGCCACCTACTCCGCCGACCTCGCTGCCCTCAAGGGTGAGGCGGCGATAGTGTTTGCCTCGGGATTCCTTAGTCCCGACGATGACCAGAACGGTCCGGCATTCGGATTGTACGCAGCGCTTCCCAACGGAACCGTCGTTGAACTCCCAACTGCCTCGGGCGGTCCTTTCGCCAAGCTCAATTCGAATGATCCGATCAGACCGCAGAGCTTCGAGTTAAGACAGAATTATCCGAACCCATTCAATCCAACGACCCGGATATCGTTCAGCCTCCCTGAGGCCGGCGAAGTAGAGTTGAAGGTGTACAATGTCCTCGGGCAGGAAGTACAAACGCTCGTTGACGATTACTTTGATGCAGGCGACCACGAAGTTCTGTTCGATGCTTCGAACGTGGCTTCCGGAGTTTACTTCTACAAAGTCAACGCTGGCGACTATTCTGACGTGAAGAAGATGACACTACTCAAGTAGATTCTCTCCTCCATCCCAACGCTGGACGACAGGCGGGACCGTTAGGTCCCGCCTCAGGGTGTTGACAAAGTAGTCGGCACCTTTTTTTATTTTGCCATTTGTTGCGGGAAGGACTATATGATGTATATTCAAGTCATATACTAAGGGTTGGGCAGCCCGCCTTTCGGGCCGGTTTCTTCTTCTGTACGGACCGCAACATTACCGCAACATTGGTGACATTTCCGATAGCAGTTTTCGCTTAAGTGTTTCGCTTCACCCACCTTCTCCTGTCACCCCCGTGAAGACGGGGGTCTATCTTCTCTTCTTCTGCGAGCAATCGAAAAGCTCTCCACTGGAGTGCCGCTATGTCGGGTGGCCACATGGCTTGCGAATCACCGGCTCTAAGACAAAAGATGGGTTCCCGCCTTCGGGCTTGTTGAAAAGGGCGGGTAGTGAAGTTCGGTCAGGTCCTGCCCGCCCTTTTCAACAAGCCCTCGTGCGCGAGGGATCGACGTCTGTACCTCTCTGTTGCGATGGCTCTTTTCAGATACCTCCTATCGAGAGTTGACATTCATCTACCAGCCCGACACTCCATACTTGGAGAAGTGGTAGACCGGGATCTCAATTTCTTCTCCATCATCATCATCGTCATCGTCATCTTCATCGTCGTCATCATCATCATCATCATCGTCATCCGACAGCACGATCGTCTGAAGTTCCCAGGTATTCGAATTCGGATTCAGATAGTAGAATGATACGTACTGCACGGTCGCATCGAATTCAGCCGTATTGATCCGGAGTGTGGCAGGTCTGTCGAACGCGAGTCCGTCCGGTCCGAAATCGAACAATATCACTGTCTCTGCATCAGCGTACCTGAACTTCTCAACTTTCATGTCAATCATGGTCGCATTCGAAACTGCCCACGATGGGACATCGAGAACGAACCGATCGTCGTCGACGACTACCTCACCACCATGACTATTATCTACCATGCCCTGGCCGGTCAGCACGATAATTTCAGATGGCTCCGTACCGCCGTTCAGTATATCCGCGGGGTTCATGTAGGGCTGGTCGAAGTAACTCCCGCTTCTGCCCTGATCGGTGCTTGTTCCTACCGTATCCGTTCCACAACCTGCGGCCAAAAAGATCAGCACCGTCGCGATTACAAAGCTGCTCAAGACTGGCTTCGCGAGTCGTCCGAGTCGAGTTCTGCCATGTCTTTTCATCTTGCTCCTCCTATCTCGATATCTTCAGAGTATTTTCTTTCATTCTATCCGTACCATACTAAAAGCAACGTGCCGTCCAATGTGTTCAAACTGAGACCTAAAGATTGGCGCGATCGAGCGAAACTACTGTCTAACAGCGTGATCGATCGGGTGTATCACTTGTGAACCGCTCCTGTTTTTTTTGTCAACCACTTCCTATTCGTGCAAAAAATATCGGATTGCATCCACACTTTAAGGGCAGGACCCATCACTCAGTCAGTCAAAGACAGTCATGGTGGTGGATTGTACCGCAAATTCGAAAGCCCGGAGCATCTCGCTCCGGGCTTTGTGCAGGCAGTAAATCGTGGCTGGTGCTTACCAGCCGGAGATTCCGTACTTGGAGAAGTGGCGCACGGGCAGTGTGACAGCTCTCTCGCCCGTTTTGCTGTCCACGGTCGCTGACTGAACACTCTCGAGCTGCCAGGTACGCTTGTCCGGGTTAATATAGTAGAGAGCAACATACTTGACATCGCCCCCAAGCAGATCCGGGTTGAAGCTGATCTCGGCAGGGACATCGAATACGAGACCATCGGGACCGAATTCGTGCACGTAGGCTAATCGGCCGTCTCGCAACACTTTCCTTGACTCAGCAGTAATCACAACAGACTCTCTGACGGCCCCTGACGGGACGGTGAAAACGAAACTGCCGTTGTCGTACTCGAACGAACCTCCTATCACCGGCGATATCAGTGCTGAACTGGGATCGACATCCCCTATGACATCTTCATCGGCGATAGAAACCTCTCTGGTCCCCAACGACATTGCATTGAAATTCTCATTCGGGTCGGTGTCCGCATCCGTGACCAGACCGCCGGTTACGAGGGTCTCATTCTCCACACTGACCGGATCATCGCCACATCCAGCCCCGAACAGTACGAGCAGACCGGCTATCAACATGATTGAGAGTGCCGGCCCCCAGAGGTTTAACTTACCTAACAGACTTCGTGAAGTGCGCATTTTGTTTCTCCGCTGCTCTGCCTTTCTGTTTTCGGTTTCCGGCTCGCTATCTCGCCTACTCCCACTCAACTTCTTCCTTCCGTCCTTCCATTCAATTAGCAAGATGCCAACCCGAAATGTGCAACCCTGGTGCTAAAGCTCGGGCTATCCGAGGTAACTCACATGAAGTCAATCACTTTAGTGGTCTGTATCATAGTTGAACGCATCCACACGTTCTTTCAGAAATGAAACAGCTTGCGTCTACTCTGTGGGATTGAGTCAATACAGTATAGGGCATGACTGATAACTGATAACTGGTAAGTGAGATCTCAAGTGGCCGCACCGTTGGAGTATCACTTCGTAAAAAGAAGCAGGATACATAAGACAAGAACCAGGATCAAAGCCGGTCCCCAGATATTTAACTCGCTGACTGTCTTTCGCGCTCTTGACATCGTTTGCCTCTCCCACGCTTTCGCACCGAATCGTGATCCATTCAATGTAACTGCAAAGACTGTTCCCTATCTGCTCAGCGAAACGACCGGATACACATTTATTTCCATAACGCAGTGGCGCGGTTCATATTGAACCACCTGCTCAATCGCTGAACCGAGTTCCGGCCTTGCACAGATAAAGGAAAGCGCGAAGATCTACTATCGGGATTGGTCTATAGAGTGTAGGTTTGACTGGTATTTCTGAAGACTATGGCGCCGATTTCCGGACTCGTGAAATAAGAGAAGTATGGCGATCTCAGAACGACATCCCAATGATCTTTGTCGTTGTCAGAGATGAACGTGTCGGCGACATCACTAATCTCGCGTGTCATATCCGTCCTGCGGGACTCGTCGAGTTCGAACAACCTGACGGCGGATTTGAATCTCAGCTCGAATACGCCCTCCGCCGACGCATACTCGAGCGTCCTGACGAATCGATCGACGGCGGCGGTGTCATCACCTCGAATTCGGTGATATTCGCCCTGGAGAAATCGAGCTTCATTCTCCACGACTATTTTGTGCTCCTCGCGAGCGGATTCCTCGATCAGGTCAATCAATGGTCGCGCCTCATCCGGTTTTTTAAGGCCGATCATCAAACGAGCTCTTCCGATCCGCGCTCGAGTGAGGTACTCGACAGAACCGATCGATTCTGAGAGATGCTCCGCTTCCCGGTACAGTTTATCGGCTCGATTCCAATCTCTTCTAAAAAAGGCCACATCGCCGAATCTCACACCGCATTCGGCCTTCAGTTCCTCATCGCCGACGGATTCGGCAAATTCCGCCGCCGCAGTGAAGCGATCCTCGGCTTTGTCCAGATCACCGAGTATGACGTCGATATCTCCAAGATTCCCAATCGTGTAGAAGTGCGCGTGACGGTCCTTCAGCCTCTCGAAAATCTGATCGGCCTGAAGGAACAGCATCTCTGCATCCTTCAACCTGCCCTGAATGATATAAAGGCTTGCGAGATTCCCTGAAGCGTACGCCTCGTTTCTTCGATCACCGATACTCCGGAATATTTCCAAAGATTCATTCAGTTTCCCGGTGGCTCCGTTGAAGTTGCCGAGCTCCCACAGGATGATCGCCAAGTTGTTCGAACCCTGCGCTCTCGAGTACATACCGTCGCTTTCGCTGCAGAATTCGAGGCTCTTGCGATAGCTGTCGGCCGCCTCTGCCAATCTTCCCTGCGCCCAGAGTGCCAGCCCGAGCTTGTTGTAAGCTCCTACCAGTGTGGATCGATCGTCACCGTCGCGCATTGCCTTGATGGCTTCTCGTATAGTGAGCTCAGCCTGCCTGAAGTTTGCCGACCGGCGGTCAACTTCCGCAAGCACCAGATATGATTTGACTCGTTGTCTAACCAGACCTCCGGATTCAGCGGCGCGAAGAACGGGACCGATCACCCGTCTGCACCTGTCGTACTTCGACTCCATCCACAGGATGTGTGCCGTTTCAACCCCGGCATCGAGCGCCTGTTCGGTCGTCCCTTCTCGCTTCGCGAACTGCCGCCATTTCCTGCAAACTGAGTACGCCTCACTGAGTTTCGAGTTGAGCACCAGAGATCTGACATACTCTCTGTAGAACTCGAACACCAAATTCGACTCCACGGCGCGCGCATCGGACACATCGAGCACACGACGACAATCCTCGAAAAATTTCATCGAGTCGGATATGGAATTCGCATGCGCCGCCTTTTTAGCTGCCTCAAGCGCATACTCGAATCCTCGACTCGGTTCATCCGACCGGACAAAATGATACGCCAGGATTTTGCATCCGGCGAAACCTGACTCGAGCAGAACTTTGGCCGCGCGGGAATGCAGTTCGCGCAGGTTCGACTCGGGCACACAGGCATAGACGGCTTCGCGCAATATCGGGTGCTTGAATCGTAGCGAGTTGAAATCGGTTTCCGCTGTAACAAACCCCTTTCCAGCAAGGAACTTCAGTCGGCTCGAGAGCATGTTCTCGTCCGATTTCGTCAAAGCGGCGAGGCCTGAAACGGAGAAATCGGATGGATACACGCTCGCGGTTTTAAGGAGCGATCTGTCGGCTTCTTCGAGTTCATCGAATCTCATCAATTGCAGATCATAGATGTTTTTCGGTACGGTGAGCTCGAGACGAGTCTCGATCAGCTCGAGTTTCCCGGTCACCGCATTCTTGACAAGACTGCCGTCAGAATTCAGCTTGGCTAATATGTCTTTCACATAAAGCGGATTGCCCTCCGACGAATCAAGGACTTGCTCGAAGAGTTCGACCTCACGTTTCCCGAGATCACATTTTCGCGCGAAGTACTCCCACCAATCCGACTCAGAGGGTGCCTCGAGTTGCAGCGACTCAATCGATTCCTTCCCTGACATATTATCTAACGGATCACGTGCGCTCAGTACAAAGCGGCAGCGCGAGGGTTCCCCAATGCATGAAAGCACGAGTTTTCGCGACAGCTCGTCCGCTTTGTCGACATCATCGATTAGAATGGATGCGCATCCGTCGGGAGCTGCTTTTGCAAAGATATCTCCAAACAGTTCTTCGAGTTTGCTCGATCTGAGCTCCGGCGACAGCCCGGTGGTCCATGGATTGTCCTCCAATTGCCATTCGAGAATATCTCCCATTAGTGGCAGCCATCTCTCATCCGTGTGCTCACTAACGAAACTGATGAGATCGCTTTCATCACCGTTATTGCACCCCAGGAGCTGCATCAAAAGCGTTCTGGCCAGCCAGCCTCGGCCAAGGAGAATTGCATCTCTGCAGTTGATCGTTATAGCGGATTCCGGGGCCGCATAGCCCGCAGCGGCTGCGAGAAGCGATGACTTCCCGACTCCGGCATCACCTGTGACAACGATAGCGGAGCCGGTAGCGGTGTCCGGACCGCCGAGCAATCTGCGCAGAATCCGGAGTTCGCGGTCCCGTCCTATAAGCTCATCTACTGCGCCACTATCCCTGAGATGCCCGGTTTCAGCAATCTCGACGAATCTGAAACATGGAACTGACTCGCCCACTCCCTTGAGCTTGAGATGGACTGTCTCAGTCCGAACGACATCAGGCAATTGCGACCTGAACACGCTATCAATGAGTATACTCCCATCTTCCGCCTTAGACATAAGACGCGCAGCCATGTTAACCGCTTCGCCCATCACAGTGTATTCTTTTCGAGATGACGATCCGACCTCACCGCAGAACAAAGCACCATGCGCCAGCCCGCATCGGATTGTGAACTCCGAGTTCGAATGCTCTGCCAGCCTTCGCGCGCATTTTAACGCTCTCGCTATGTCATCCTCGCGTTTAACCGGGGCACCGAAGAGTACGAGGAGTTTGTGGCCGGGAAGAAACGGGTCGATTCTGGCAATGCTTCCGCCGAGACTCTGTATGACTTCAAAGATACGTCTCATCTTCTCATTCACTGATTCATCAAACTCGAGTCTGATCTCCTTCTCTGACCAGCGAATATTCACGAAGAGCACGGCGACTTCCCGGTGCTCGCTCTGGAACTCTGACATCTCGGCGTCGCCGCTCTGCAGACGACTCAATACCTCGCCGGGCACGTACTTCTCGAGGATAGCTCTTCCGTGTCGGATTACCTCGGGTGCTGCGCGGCCATGCAGTGAATCCGTAGACAGCCCTTTCTTTGGAAGAGCCGCTCTGAAGTAGCCGTCACCAGCGTCGACATACTGTTCTGGAAATGCTGCGTCCTCAAAGAGTCTCGATCCGATTGCGATCTCGTTTGCGGAAGCGATATCGCATGCTTTGTACACGCTTTCGAGGAGGGCACCGACCGGTTCAGCCTCGAGTCGGCTCTCCGGATCACCGAACGTCACGAGCCCGAATTCGCCCTTCTCAGCGCCGATATGCACTGTCAGGGGACTGGAGCTTATCTCGGACTCCGATGCGTTCACCGTGTCGACCGCCCGCATAATCTCATCGAGAAAGACAACCGGTTCAGGGAACTTTTCAAAATAAGCCCAGAGAGCGTCCCCGGCGAACTTGAATATGTCGCCGTTCCTCCGTAGAACAACCGCCCCGATCTCTTCGAAGAAATGGTTCAGGATGCGAGTGAGAATCTCAGATCCCTCGCGACCGTGGCTGCCGAGCCTTCTCGTCAACGCAGTGAACCCGGACGCATCTATGAACGCCAGCACACCATTGAGGCGCGTCGACCTGTGGATATTGGAGCCGCAGTTTGCATTGTACCAGCGGATCAATGTGCGTGGAAAGTATGCTTCAATCATGATTACCGGCCCGCGGTGGTTATCGGAACAGAACTAAGCGAACTACGTACAGAACAAGCAGATGCACTCCCTGATCGAGATAAAACCCCTGTTTCGAGCCATTGAACATTGTGCCCTTAAGATGATCCTGAATCCAGTGTTCCACATACACGAACACGAATACTCCGAGAGTTGCAAGACTGAGATACTGTCTCCAGTCGCCGTTGACAGTCAGCCCGAGAAACAGAAACGCTGCCACAGTGATAGTATAGATGAGAACATGCAGGCTGAGAGTCGATGTTGAATCTTGTTTATCTCTCGCCATTCTGTCGGTCTGGAGTGCGAAGTCACCGAAGTAGTGGCCAAGAATCAGGTAAAAGAGAGGATCAAGCATCATCTGAACACCCCTCTTCGATCGGGAGTACAACCTCGAACGTCGCACCTTTGCCCAATTCGGAATGAACCTCGACCGATCCGCCATAGCTGTTGATAATCTTGCCGACTGACACGAGACCGATGCCGTGGCCCCCACGCTTGGTGGTTTTGCGCTCCTTAAACAGACTCGGTAGAATTTCCGGATCGACGCCGGGCCCGTTATCCGCGACGCTGATACGCAGGTTCCGCCTGTCGCTCTCCGGTTCCACAGTAACAGCTATTCGCTTGCGATCACCATCCGTCAGGTCGGAAAGGGCTTCTGCGGCGTTCACGAGCAGATTCAGGATCACACTCTGAACCTGCACCTCTTTCAGACGAATCGTTCCGGGAGTATTCGGGTGAACATAGAGTTTCAACTCGATGCCCTGGAAGCGGACCTGTGTCTTGCAAAACCTCATGACCGCCCTAATTACACTGGCGACATCTTTCGGCTTTGCAGAGGAGCTGTCTCTGCTCTGTACCATGGCGCTGTCCACATAGTTCATTATCTGCCGCACCGACGATTGTACTGCTTCCACGGTCCGCGATAGCCTGTCTCTCTGCTCGGTTGACAGGCTCTCAAGGAGGAGATCAACTCCGCAGGTGATTGCCCCGAAGTAGTTTTTCAAATCATGTGCGAATTCGGCCGCGGTGGATTGAGCGCTCGAGTACCTCTCCACCTCGCGCATCGCTTTGTTGAACGCCTGTAACTCGGATATATCCTGACAGATTATGAGATACAATATCGAATTGTCGTGCCCGGTCAGTGATGTCACCGAGATATATGCCGGGAAGGTTTCCTGTCTGCGTTTGGCTGTAATCTCGCCGTGCCAGTTGGGGTTGGAATCAAGTCCGAATTCGTCGATACTCAAGTCTTGAAACAGATCCTGCACATTGAAATTGATGTCGTCCTCAGACAATTCGAACATTCGATCGGCGGCGACATTCCGACGAAAGATGCTCCCTGTCTTTGTGGTGATAAAAATCGCCGTCGGAGACTGGTCAATAACCGTGTCCAGAAACGCGTTAAGCCTCTTCAGTTCCTTATTCGACACATCAAGCAGCCGGTTGCTCTCCTCGAGTTCTGCAATCCTGTCGGAATCGGACTCTCGCAGTTTGCGCGACAGGCTTCTCAGTACTCGTGTCGCAAGCGCGGGCTGCTCTTTGATTATGCGCTCGAAATTCTCCTTCGAAAACTCGAGCACCTCACAGTCGGTCACTGCGACGACAGACGCGAACCGCGGTGACTGCTCGACGAGAGCCATCTCGCCAAAGAACTCACCTGCGCCTCGCTTGGCGATCTCCACAGGCGACCCATCCTCGGAGCTGCGCTTCATCACCTTGACTATGCCTTCAAGGATCAGAAGCATAGTCCTTCCGGTGTCACCCTCGGCAAAGATTACCTCGCCGGGTGAGTACGTCCGCGAAATCGAGTACTTCGTGGCAAGCTGGAAGAGAAAGACATCCAGCGCCGGATTCGACGAGTTTACGTACCGTTCGTCCATTAGCATTAATGTCGGCAGCAAGGCCTTAATGCTTTATCTGCTAAGGGATAAGAAGCGTTATTGCGCCCCGGGCTTTAGGGTTTGTTGAGGAACCCCAAAACCTCAGTCTTTGCGAGTGAGCGTCGTGAGCGTGCCAATCTCAAAGTAGCCGTATAGTATTGCCTGACCATGAGATCGCCGCGTCATTCCGCCTTTGCGGGATTCCTCGCGATGACAGCTTTTCCAGCGGTACAGACTTTTTCAACAAGCCCTTGAGCTTGAGACTGCGGTATCATACCGAAACGAATCTCACTCCTGGAAAGATAGAACTTGTAAAAATCCGATAGCTCCAGCCCGTGGCAACTTGTCGCAAACAAGTTGTATCAGAACAAAACGCGGGTAAGAGACAGGGCAGACAATTCGCCTGCCCTGAATCGTTTCAAATCGAAACCTCAATGTAGCCGATCTATTTGCCCTTGCCGGACTGCTCCGGAGCGAGGCTGCTGCCGAAGTAGTTGCCGGTAGTTACCGGAAGTTGGAACTTGACAAGTTTAGTATTGTTTATATAGTGATTCAAGGCAAAGAACTTTCAGCGAGAGGACGTTTTGAGATCAAGAGAAATCAGAATTCTCGCACTGCTGTTTATTAGCGTTGCGCTCGTGCTGTCTCCAGTCGCATCAGTGACCGCTGCTGCGTCGATTGTGGTCCAGAAGACCAGCGAGACCGGCTGCGGCTGCTGTTGCTGCGCCCCTGCTCAGGCGGATTCTGAGGACTCATCCCGCCATTGCGGATGCCGGATTTTCGAGGAGCGCCCAATATCCGAGATTCCGCTCGATGGAAACTCGAGCGTTCCGGATCATTCAACTAAACTGACTGTGGTCGGTGATACTAAAGGCGAAGACACCCGGACTCCTCTCGATGTCGACTGTCGTTCAGTGAAGATTACACCCAACAAAGCTAACTCTCCTCCTCTATTCATACTTAACTCCGCATATCTGATTTAGTCTTCAACCGCACTTCCTGAATCCGTTTCGATCGGTTCGAGACGGGATTCCAGATCGTATACGTTAACAATCCAACTTGATGGGTTAGTTGTACTTATGAGTGCATTGAAGACATTTTTTACCATAATTGCCGTGTCGATTATATTGGGTTCGACAGCACTGCAGGCAGAGGTTCTGGATTCACTAATCGACATAGCACTGGAGCGAAATCCGGAAATTCAGGCAGCCATATCTGATGTGTCAGCCGCAGATTACTCGGCGAAAGCATCCGGGGCACTGCCGGATCCGCAGCTCTCGCTGGCATTCCAGAATCTGCCCAAAAGCTCACTCGCCTTAAATGAGACACCTATGACCGGCATCGTATTGGGCCTCACCCAGTCGATTCCCTGGCCGGGCAAGCTGAGCGCTCGTTCGAACCTTGCCGACCAGCACACGCGAACACAGTCCGCGAAACTGGACGTCGTACGGAGCCAAATCATCAGAAAAGTCGAGCGGGCATACTACGATTACTCCCACCGCTCGGCGGTTCTGTCGAAGCTCGAGGAGTACGTCGGCCTGATGAACTCTCTGATTGAGGTAGTCCGTGTGCGCTACGAGAACGGCGAGAGCTCAGCCCAGGATCTTCTTCGGGCACAGACAACACTTGCGCGGCTTGAAGCCCGTATGCTGAAGGTTCGGCAGGATCGAGAGTCTGCACTACTGAATCTGGCGAGGCTTCTTGACTCCGATCGACTGTCCACAACTCATATCCGACCAGGATTACCGGAAGTCGAGTCATACAGCTATCAGGATCAAATTGACCTGACTCGGAGTCCAAAGGTAAGAACCGCCCAGTCTTCGCGATCGACGGCTGAACGCCGAGTGGCGCTCGAAAAGTCGGACTACTATCCCGACTTGACCGTCGGCATCGACTATCGCTACAGGGAGGAAGTCCCAATGGATCCAGTGATGGGCGAGGATTTCCTATCGTTTAGACTGGGAGTCAGGATTCCACTATGGTTTTTCAAGAGCCATCGGAACAGCACACGGTCTGCACAGGAGACGCTGACGGCAGTGCAGAATCTACACAGGTCTGTCGAGTTGAACGTACGCGAGCAATTCGACTCCGCCATTCTCGAGATCAATCGGACTTTGCAGACGCTCGAACTGTACGACTCGGATGTCCTGCCGCAGGCTAAGGCGGCATTCGAGGCTGCAAAGATAGCCTACGAAGTCGGCGAAGTCGACTTCAACGCTCTTCTATCCGCGCATCTCGAGTTACTTGAGATCGAAATCGAGAGGACAGAGATCCTCCGTATGTTCCATGACACTCAAGCAGTTATAAACGAACTTAAAGGCCAGTCATAAAGCGAGGAACAAAATGAAGACGATAATAATATCAACTCTGACTTTGATAGCAGGACTCGCGGCAGGCGTGTTCATAATCACGCCCAATCAAACCGCAGAGTCGAATCCAGCATCTGCGGAATCCTCACAGACACAGCAGTATACTTGCGGTATGCATCCGGAGATCGTTTCGGATGAGCCCGGATACTGCCCGATCTGCGGGATGAAACTCACACCGAAAAAGGACGGCTCATCTGTTGAGGGAACTGTCAAAATCGATCCGACGACCCGTCAGAATATGAATCTGGTTACACAGCCGGCACGATACGGCATGCTATCGAAGTCTGTCCGCGCCTTCGGCAAAATCGACTACGCCGAGCCGAAAATCTCATCGGTCAATCTGAAAGTCGAGGGCTGGGTTGAACACCTTGATGTTGCTTATGAAGGAGCGGATGTAAGAAGAGGTCAGACGCTTCTCGAAATCTACTCGCCGAAACTCGTTGCCGCTCAAAAGGAACTCATGGTTGCTTACGAGACCACTGAACCAGCCCGGTTTGCGGGTGTGGGCGCGAAACAAACCCAGATGAACCGTTTTCTGGAGTCGGCTCGCTCCCGACTTCGCAACTGGGACATAACCGACGATCAGATCGAGCGGTTGTTGCAGTATGGCGAGATAACGCGTACGCTCAAGATAAAATCACCTGTGTCAGGCATAGTTGTTTCCAAGATGGTCGATGAGGGCGATCGCGTGCGCCCCGGTACGGCTCTCTATAGAGTCGCTGATTTGGCCGAGGTCTGGGTAATCGCGAACATCTATGAACAGGACCTTCCATTCGTAGAACCAGGACAGAACGTGAACGTGACATTCCCGAACATTCCGGGAGAAATGCGCACTGGGGAGATATCCTACATATCGCCATATCTCGATTCCAAAGGTCAAATTGAGATCAGGGTTGATCTGGATAATACTGACAGGCGACTGCGCCCCGAGATGTACGCCGAGGTGGAGTTCAAATCGAGCCTCGACAGCGAAGAGCTGATCATACCTCGACGCGCGATCATCAACTCCGGCGCCAGAGAGATCGTCTTCGTAGCGTCAGCCGATGGCGCTTACTCCCCACGAGTAGTCACAACCGGCGCGGTTGGTGCACATGACATGATCGCTGTGGACTCAGGACTCGCAGCCGGTGAGGAGGTCGTCACATCCGGACAGTTCCTCCTCGACAGCGAGTCGCGTCTCAACGAGGCTCTCGCGATGGGCGGGCATCAGCATGGTTCGATGGCATCGTATGAGGAGATGAGCGAGGAGTCGTCTCACGAAGGGCACGATCACGCCACACACGATCACTCCGCGGAAGCGGACACGTCGCTGTCCGGCGTGTACACCTGCCCGATGCCGAGTCACTTCGATGTGGTGCAGTATGACGAAGGCGACTGCCCGAAGTGTGGAATGGCGCTCGTTCCGATCGAGGAAACCGAGAACGAAGGAGTCTACATTTGCCCGATGCGCGAATGTGGAGTCGCGCAGAAAGGCGAAGGACGCTGTCCGAAGTGCGGTATGTTCCTCAAACCCCTCGATATTGCAAATGATGACTCCGAGGACACCGACGAAGCTGCGAAGGAAGAGGACGCAGATATCTCTGAGGAAGAGATGTCCGGCGTATATACATGTCCGATGCCCAGTCACTTCGACATAGTTCAGTACGGCGAGGGCGACTGCCCGGAATGCGGTATGAAGCTCGTCAACGTCGAGCAGACAGAGAACACAGAAGTCTGGGTCTGCCCCATGCGTGAGTGCGGCGT
Source organism: uncultured Ignavibacteria bacterium (assembly GCA_964415885.1). Lineage (GTDB taxonomy): Bacteria > Zixibacteria > MSB-5A5 > JAABVY01 > JAHJOQ01 > CAYQCE01. Next base: position 22,653 of record CAYQCE010000008.1, on the reverse strand, counting down.
TGCTGCTCCAGAAGAGGGTAGCTGTCCTGTGTGCGGCATGAACCTGGTCCGGCTCGAACTGGAGGAGTCCGATGACCGGTAAGATCATCGAGTATTCAGTCAAAAACAAGGGGCTGATCCTTGCGGTCACAGTAGTATTGCTCGCCGCCGGGCTTTGGGCGTCAAGCGAAATCGCGGTGGATGCTATCCCTGACCTGTCTGACGTCCAGGTGATAATTCAGACGAGCTATTCCGGTCAGCCGCCGCAGGTTGTCGAGGATCAGGTGACATACCCGCTCGCGACCGCGATGCTGTCCGTACCTAAAGCCGAAAATGTCCGTGGTTTCTCCTACTTCGGACTGTCGTTCGTCTATGTGATCTTCGAAGATGGCACCGACATGTACTGGGCGCGGAGCCGTGTGCTCGAGTACCTCTCACAGATGACCGGGCGACTTCCGGAATCGGCTCGACCGCAGCTCGGCCCCGATGCGACCGGCGTCGGATGGGTGTACCAGTATGCACTCGTCGACACAACGAATACCCACGACCTCGCTGATCTTCGATCGCTTCAGGACTGGTTCCTGAAGTATGAACTGTCCTCGGTCGCAGGCGTGGCCGAAGTGGCGTCCGTGGGCGGATTCGTCCGCCAGTACCAGGTCGAGGTAGATCCGCGAAAGCTCGAACACTACGGTATCCCGCTCCAGCACGTCCGAATGGCAGTCAAGAACGCAACCGGCGCCGTTGGGGGGCGACTGCTTGAACTCGGAGAGACTGAGTTCATGGTTCGAAATCTCGCCTATGTCGGCGATCTCGAAGACCTCCGGAATGTCGTGATTCACAATCCAAAGAACGCGCCACCCGTGCTTCTGTCGTCCGTAGCGAATGTGCAGTTTGGCCCGGAAATCCGCAGAGGCGTTGCGGAACTTGATGGAAAGGGCGAGACTGTTGCCGGAATCGTGGTTATCCGATTTGGCGAGAACGCACTCGAGGTAATCGACCGAGTGAAAGCTAAACTCGCCGAACTCGAGCCGGGGCTCCCGGATGGCGTCGAGGTCGTGACAGTCTATGACAGATCCGGGCTAATCGAGAGAGCTGTCGACAACCTTCAGAATACGCTCATCAAAGAGATCATAGTTGTTGTCATAATCACATTACTCTTTCTGTTGCACGTCCGATCGACACTGATCACAGTCGTAACCCTGCCCGTCGGCGTCGGAATCTCGATTCTCGTCATGCACATGCTTGGCATTAATGCGAACATCATGTCGCTTGGTGGGATAGCTATTGCGGTCGGAGTCATGGTCGATGCTTCGGTCGTAATGGTCGAGAACGTCCACAAGCATCTCGAGAGACACGCCGGGAAAAAGACGCATTCCGAGATAATCGTGAACGCAACACGAGAGGTGGGCCCGGCGCTCTTCTTCTCGCTGCTGATCATTACGGTCTCGTTCTTGCCCGTACTGGTTCTCGAAGGCGAATCCGGACGGTTGTTCAAGCCGCTGGCGTACACCAAGACCTTCGCAATGGCAGCCTCGGCAATCCTGTCGATTACGATAATTCCGGCTCTCGCCGCCTTCTTCATCAAGGGGAAAATTCGATCGGAAGAAAAGAACATCATTTCGCGAATCAGCATCGCGCTCTACCGACCGATCATCTCATGGGCGCTCAAATACAAAGTGGTCGTGATAACTCTCACGCTGCTCGCACTCGGGGCAACAGCGATCCCCTTGACTCAAATAGGATCCGAGTTCATGCCGCCGCTGTACGAGGGTGATCTTCTCTATATGCCGACTACGCTGCCGGGAATCTCGGTCGCAAAAGCAAGAGAGCTGCTCCAGCAGACCGATCGGATTATAGCATCCTTCCCGGAAGTGAAGCGTGTCTTTGGAAAGGTCGGGCGCGCTGAATCCGCAACAGATCCCGCGCCGCTGACGATGCTCGAGACCACGATTATGCTCAAACCTGAGGAGCAATGGCGCGAAGGCCTGACTCCGGATATGCTCATTGATTCGCTCGATCGTGCAATTCAGTTCCCGGGGCTTACCAACGCATGGACAATGCCGATACGTACACGCATCGACATGCTTGCAACCGGAATTAAGACACCAGTCGGTATCAAAGTGATGGGGCCGAGTTTGGATAGTCTTAACGCAATCGCAACCCGGATCGAGACCACGGTAAAAAAACTACCCGGGACACGTTCAGCGTATGCCGAGCGAATCACGGGAGGCAACTATCTCGATATCGATATCGATCGAGTCCGTGCTGCGGCCTACGGCCTCAATGTCAGAGATATCCAGAGAGTCATATCGTCTGCGATCGGCGGAATGAATGTCACCGAAACAGTCGAGGGAATAGAGCGATACCCCATCAATGTCAGGTATCCGAGGGACTTGAGAGACAGTCCGGAAGCGATCAAGCGCGTGCTCATTCCGTTACCCGACGGCGGACATGTTCCGCTCGGACACGTCGCCGACACCAGAATATCGAAGGGCGCCGCGATGATCAAATCCGAAAACGCGCGGCCGACCGCATGGGTCTTCGTGGATCTAAACGAAATAGACGTAGGTTCTTACGTGGATATGGCGAAAGACACTGTAGCAGAGAACGTGAGCATCCCCGATGGCTACAGTCTTGTCTGGTCCGGCCAGTACCAGAACATGCAGAACGTCGCTGACAAACTGCAAGTCATCCTTCCTCTCACCGTCTTTGTAATTCTCGTACTGCTGTACCTTCACTTCAGGAATCTCACCGATTGTCTGATCGTTATTCTGTCTCTGCCGTTTGCACTCGTCGGGGGAATCTGGCTCTTCTACATCTATGGGTTCAACAGCTCCGTAGCGGTGTATATCGGGTTCATTGCGCTTGCCGGACTCGCTGCAGAGACAGGTGTTGTTATGCTCGTCTATCTCGAGGAAGCACTATCGCGCTTCAAAGCTGAGAACAGGTTGAAATCAAGGGGCGATCTCGTGGCGTCGATTAAGGAAGGTGCAGTCGAGAGAGTGCGACCGAAGCTGATGACAGTCGCGACCACGATTATCGCACTTCTGCCGATCATGCTCGGGCATGGCACCGGATCAGAGGTGATGCAGCGTATCGCCGTTCCGATGGTCGGCGGATTGGTGTCTTCAACAATCCTGACTCTCATCATCGTACCGGTGCTTTTCTATCTCGCAAACATGCGAAAGATCGCAAAATCCGAAGCTGCCGGTTAACGAGGGCGTTATCCATATGAAAACGGGAGCCGCAAAACGGCTCCCGTTACCAAACCTTCCCCTGAATCAACTTAACAATCAGGGACTCCGTCCCCATCCAAATCGCAAGGCTCGTCACCACCCTGGAAAACGTACGCGACGAGAAACACAATATCATCTATGTCAATCGAACCGGAACAATTGGCGTCACCAGCCTCTGGTGGCTCAGGCGACGGCCCGCCCTGGAAAACGTAAGCGATCAAAAACACGATGTCATCAATGTCGATGGCGCCTGAGCTGTTCGCATCACCACACATATACTCCGCACCAAAATTCTGCCAGAAGCCATGATTAAGCCCATAAGATTGTGAGGATCCGCCTCCCACCGCGGTCTGGCCTACCGTTCCGCTGAGACGGAGATTCGGTGCGGTGCCCTTTGTCTGCCCGCCACCGGCTATTACCTGCCAGTCTACAGTCTCACCGGCACGCGGATGCTCCGGCCCACTCGACGTCTGGTTGACTCCCGCAGACGATACCGCTGCCTCGAGAGGCAACGATTCGGGCCCTTTCGATTTGTCCGCTCCAGTGCTTGGAAGGGACATCGCTAAAACACAGAACAAAGCCGGAATTGTGATGATTCGGAAGAGGCGCATATTCATAATCCTCTATCCAAATATAATGGAAAACGCAAATTTACAAAGGAGATTCGCTAAACTATTGCCTTGCTATCAGCAATCCGGGTCGCCATCTCCGTCCGGGTCTCCGGGTTCATAACCGCCCTGAAAGACATAGGATATCAGATATACAATGTCGTCGATATCGAGTCCGCCGGAACAATCCACGTCTCCACTTTCCAAAGGATTGGGCTCCGGTCCTCCCTGAAAGACGTACTGGATCATAAAAACGATATCATCGATGTCAACCCCTCCACTGCCGTCTACATCTCCGGTCATGGATGTAATCATGAACTGCGCATACGATGTGCCGAGCACCGGGGGATAGCAATAGTCTGGGCCTCCCTCGAAAAAGACATACGGATAGTATACATCATTGACAGAATGGAATGAGATTCGCCCTCTTCCTTCGCCCTGAGTCGTGAGCCATACTTTGAACAGAAGACCGCTTCCGGGCGTGAGCATATCCGATCCCCCCGCGGCGCTCAGCCAGGCGGTCGCCGTTCGGTCATCGATATTGGTAGTGCGATAAGACAGCATCGACCAATCGCCCAGGCGTGTCCCGACATACGAGATCGAATCGCAACTCAGTGAGTCTTCGGTGAAATCAATAGAAACATCAAGTCCCTCGATATTCTCATCGTTGAAGAAGTAAACCTCAACGCAGACCCGTCTACCGACCGGAATCTCGCTCCCGGCGGCGTCGCAAAACAGGCTGAGAGTATCGGCGTACCCCGGATCGTTGATATATGTAACGCCCTTGCAGTTCGGCACTGCCGGTGGCGGACCATATAGAAACAGGTAGTCAAGAAGATAGAGGACGTCGCACCAGTCGACATCGCAATCACCGTCCTCGTCTCCGCAGAGAAGTTCCGGACACGGCTCCGGGGTACCATCAATAACGTAGTAGATGAGCGCGACAAGATCCAGCAGATCAAGGTAGCCATCGCAGTTCGCATCACCGAAGGCTGTGCAGTTCGGCACATCCCGGTCCTGCAGGCTCAGGTCAGCCGAAGACTGGCCTAACCCGACCGGATTCAGCACGACCATTAGTATACACGCTGTAATGAGGGCGACATCCAACGTGAGTCGCCCGGTCAACCGTTTCATTCGACACATCTCATTTTCCTCCCGCTAAAAACCAATAAATGAATCACCGCCTCACATCCTCATTGCCGAAAAGCGCGCGAAAGATGTTGGACGCATAAAATGCGGACCAACGTTTGCGCGATCGTGAATTGCCTTATCTCAGACTATTCGAGTTTTTTCCTGATTGGCATCGAGCGGTTAGACTGGCTCCAACCGTTGTAATTATTATACCACGACTGCAACGTGGAGTCAATTGTTGATTTTGGATTTTAGAAGGCGGGGAACCGCCTAACAGATTCGCGGCAGTTGCTCACCGCTCGGCATGTGGACGGCGCGTCTGACACCCATCTCCGACTCGAGCGATACACCTGAGGCGCTGTCGTCCGATACTACGCCAATTCTCGCGGGTTTGATATCAGCGTCTATCTGCTCGAGAATCGCCACCGCCTCGTCGGCACACTTCTGCGGAACGAATGCCACGAAACGTCCCTCATTGGCGACGAACATCGGATCGAAGCCGAGAATCTCACAAGCTCCCCGGACTTGCGGAGCAACCGGAATCCTGCTTGCTACGAGCTCGACATGTTTCCCGGATACACTCGCTATCTCAACAACCGCGGCCCCAAGGCCGCCACGTGTGAGGTCGCGCATGCAGTGAATCTCGATCCCGGCATCGATCAGCTTGCTGACTGACGGCCACAGGGACGCACAGTCACTCTCTATCTGAGGATCAACAGGCAGATTCTCTCGTGCGGCCATCACCGCTATTCCGTGCCGCCCGATATCGCCGCTCAAAATCACTGCGTCGCCGGACAGTACTTCAGCCGGGGCAACCGCTCGTTCTGCGTCCCGAACTCCAAGGCCAGCAGTATTGATATAGATGCCGTCCCCGTTTCCTTTCTCGACAACCTTGGTGTCGCCCGCAACTACCCGCACTCCATCCGCTCTTGCAGCGTCCCCGATCGATGTCGCGATCACACTGAGGTCGCTCAGCATCAGCCCCTCCTCGAGTATCAGACCAACGGTCAGGAAGAGAGGCCGTGCGCCTGACATAGCGAGGTCGTTGATTGTGCCGCACACCGACAGCTTGCCGATGTCGCCGCCAGGGAAGAAAAGCGGCCTGACGACGAACGAATCAGTTGAAATTGAAAGCCGGGAAGACTCGATATTTATCGGCGTTGAATCCGGACCGTCCGCAAGAAGTCTATCACCGTATGCCTCGAGAAGCACGTCTTCGATCAACTCGTGCATCAGACGCCCGCCGCCGCCATGCGCGAGGACTATGCGGTCATATCCACCGATCAGTACATTTCCTTCGGACCTCCTGGGATTCGGCTTGTTCAATTGCATACTCCGTTGAACATCAGATACGGTATCGGTGATAGGCCGCACAAGCTCCCTCGGATGACACCATCAGAGGACCGATTGGATGATCCGGGTTGCACGAGCTTCCAAAGCACGAACACTCGGAAGGCGTCTTACGGCCCAGCAACACGTCCATGCATTCGTTCGACGCGGCCGAGGTTTCGATATCCGGTTCAACATCGAATCTGCGCGCGGCATCAAATTCAGCGAACTCGGCACTCATTCTGAGACCGCTCGCTTCAATGGCACCTATTCCACGCCATTCGGCGTCGGTAACTTCGAACACTCGACTCATCAACTCTCGTGCCGCAATATTCCCATCATCTCTGACTGATCGCGTATACGCATTCACTGCATCAGCTCGTCTCGACTCAAGTAGCCTGACTGCGGTCTCCACTCCGACAAGAATGTCGATCGGCTCGAACCCGGTTGCAATGACAGGCACCGAGAACTTCGACGCTATCTCGAAATACGGTCGCATACCGGATATAGTGCAGACATGCCCGGGAGCGAGGAGAGCATCAATCTGAGATTCGCACGAGCCGAGAACCAATTCTATCGCGGGTGGGATCAGCCGCAGAGATGACAGTACGGAGAAGTTTTTTAACTTCCTTATTTTTGCCTGAAGCAGAGTCGCCGCAATCAAAGGCGCGGTCGTCTCGAACCCGATGCCAAAGAAGACAACCTGTCGCTCGGGCGACTCAGTCGCAATTTCAAGAGCCTCGAGCGGTGAATAGACTATCCTGACATCCGCCCCTCGAGCCTTCGAAGTCATAAGGTCGATCGAAGTTCCTCGTACTCGCATCATATCTCCGAACGAACAGAGAACGACATCTTTGCTCAGTGCAAGCGCGATTGCATGATCTATTTGCTCCGCGGGAGTTACGCAAACCGGACAGCCCGGGCCGTGCAGAAAAGAGACGCTTCCTGAAAGGATCGCGTCGATTCCGAAGCGAACGATCGAATGAGTCTGTCCGCCGCACACTTCCATGATTCTCCATTCGCGAGAAGCCATTCGCGCTATCGACTCGGCGATTGCCCTCGACGCACCTCTGTCCCTGAATTCATCAATGTACTTCACAGTCTCTTTGAATCCTCATCAGTGAAATCGGATAACGACTCGAATTCGGCAATCGTCCGCCTTGCGGCGTCTTCGTCGAGCGTGGAGATGGCAAAACCTGCATGCACTATCACATAATCACCAACTGCGGCATCCGGCTGCAGTATGAGACTCACTTCACGAACAAAACCCCCGAAGCTGACCTCTGCCTTGCGGACGAGAGGATCATTATCGGTAATTCTGACTATTTCTCCGGGAACTGCAAGACACATGCGGTTCACTCCCTCTTTATCTCTCGACTTGCAGCAATAACCTGTCCAACTGCCAGTCCACCGTCATTTGCTGGAATTTCGCTGTGCAAAAGCGGCCGAAGACCACAACTCTGCAGTTCTATCACTGAGCTCTCGGCGAGAAGCCTGTTCTGAAAACATCCACCGGTCAGGGCGATTCGTGAATCGCCAAAGCGTCTCGCAAGGGCGCTGATCACTGCCACCAGCGAATTGTGGAACTTGCGCGCAATATCGGAATGTGAGACACTGGACCTGCGATCATCCAGAATACCCGTGACTACGGGTTTCCAGTCCAACTGCAGAGTACTGCCTGATTCAATGATGCCAAACTCGTATCGCGATTCTATATCACTCTTTATCGCCTCTGTTTCCAGAGCGATTGCAGCCTGACCCTCGAAAGACGAGTATCGGCACAATCCCAGTATAGCCGCTACACAATCGAACAGCCTTCCCGCACTCGAGGTCAACGGCGAATTCACTTCACCGGGAAGCATCTGCGCAATGATACTCTTCTCGGATTCGTCAAGTCCAATTGCAGCAGCTTCTTCAACCCATCTTTCGTTATAAAGCTCGTAGAACACTCCCACTGCACTTCGCCATGGATCGCGCGCTGCAGCATCTCCGCCGGGAAGCCTGAATTGTCTCAGATGCGCAAGTCGGTTAAATCCGCTATCATCCACTCTGAGGAATTCCCCGCCCCATATGGTGCCGTCACTGCCAAGCCCGGTCCCATCCCATGCTACTCCGAGTGCGGAATCGGCGCCTTTACCATGCTCCGCCATACAAGAGAGCACATGCGCATAGTGATGCTGTACTCGGACCATCCTCAGTCCCATTCGCTGCGCAATCAGCGTGCTGGCGTACTCGGGATGAAGATCGCATGCTACGACTTCAGGTTCAATTCCATAAATTCTGCAGAGATCGACCAGTGCCTTCTCCGCGGCCTCGATAGACTTAACGCTGTCAAGATCACCTATATACTGGCTCATGAATATGTTTTCGCCGACTCCGACCGCAATGCTGTTCTTCTGGTGGCCGCCGACTGCAACGATTCCGGTCACGTCCGAGCCGATATTGATCGGCATCGGCGCGTATCCGCGAGCCCTGCGAATTGTCGTTCTGCGATTGGACATTACACCTACTACAGAGTCATCGACATGCCTCGCTATCCTGCGATTGTGCACAAGATAGAAATCTGCAATTCCGTGAAGCTGCTTCAGCGCCTCGTTTTCATCAATGATGATCGGTTCGGATGAGCGATTTCCACTCGTGGCGACAATCGGTGTGCGAATCTCCGCCATCAGCAGGTGATGCATCGGCGTATACGGCAGCATTACCCCGAGATACACATTTTTCGGCGCGACCAGTTCGCTTACACCACTTGTTTCAGGTCGTCTCCTGTACAACACAATCGGGGCTGCGGAAGAGAACAGAAGCTCTTGTTCTGTGTCACTGATCTGACAAATCGACTCCACGGATTCCATGTCCGGTACCATGAGCGCAAACGGCTTGTCGGGTCGCCTCTTTGCCTCGCGCAATCTCTCAATCGCGGCATCGTTCGATGCGTCGACAAGCAACTGAAAACCACCGAGGCCTTTCAGCGCAATAACGGCGCCATCAAAGATCAGCTTGCATGCTCGCAATAATGCATCATCGTGAGCAGCCAATCTGCCTCCGCGCTCATCCCACAGCTCGAGATGAGGCCCACAGACGGGACATGCCGTCGGCTGGGCGTGAAAACGACGGTTGGTCGGATCGAGGTACTCAGCACGACACTCATCGCACATATCGAACTCCGACATCGTGCTGTTGCAGCGATCGTACGGCAGCGATTCGACGATGCTGTAGCGTGGACCGCAATTCGTGCAGTTGGTGAATGGGTAACGGTATCGCCGATCATTCGGGTCAAACACTTCGGCAAGACAGTCTTTGCATGTCGCAACATCCGGGAGGACGAGCGCCGTATTGGAACCATCCGTATCGCTTTCGGCAATTCGAAGAGCATCAAAACCTCGTACCCGCTTTGCACATTTCAGCACACTGTCTATTCTGGCGAGTGGAGGCGTACGTGATTGAAGGTCCTGTTCGAAGATGTCGAGCGTCGCCGGATCGCCCTCGAGATCAATTGTGACTCCGGCGGAAGAGTTGGCAATCTCGCCGTATAGCTTTAAATCCGCAGCCGTTCGATAGACAAACGGACGGAATCCGACACCCTGCACTGCTCCGGACACGATATATACCCTGCGCTCTCGCGCGCAAACCTGTTTTACGCTATCCGTCATTTAAGCAGCACCTCGACCTACTGCGCGACCTCGACGCTATCGAGCATTATATCCCCGGCATCCGGGCTGGATTCATCGGTCAGCTCTTCGACGTCCAGTTTCGCGCCTTCAGCAACCGTACCTCGGATAGCATGCTCGAAATGCTCCCGAAAATGATCTGCCGAAATGTGCGAAAGCGCGCCCAGCTTGACCCTCACAGATAATACGCGATCGGAGTCATTCTCCTTCGCAATATTCTCGATCTTCTTAAGAAGATCCGCCATCAAGGTGAACTCATGCATCAGTATCGCCTCCGGAGTTATTGTTCAAACGCTTCACCTCTTCGCTTATGATTTTGGCAACACGCTCAATCGAAGCTCTTACAGACTCAGATATCTCCGTACCGCTCTCGAAATTCTCCCCCTGAACTCCAATGATCGACAGCCTTTCGGGCATCGAATCGAGTGCTTTTCCAAGCTCAATGGCTTCTCCTACATTGAAGGAGTGCGTGGACTGTGTGCTGGTGTACTCTGCAGGCAGCTTTTCATCCGGCAGATCAAATCTTCGAATCTCTCCGGCCTCCAGATTGGCATGGATAGCGTCGATCAGATACACAAGCGGCCTGCTGTTCCACAGATCAAGCAGCTCGGTGCCGTCGGAGATACCGACTATAGTATCCGCATAATCGGAGACCCTGTCTCTCAGCAGCCTCGCTACGACAAGCCCGGCGGCATCATCGGATCGAAACTCGTTTCCGGCACCAATTATAAGTACAGGTTTGGGCTCTGGCATGTTTCCATCGCCTCACTCCCTCTCGATTCGGAGCTTGAGGAAATGGCACGAGCATGAAATGCAGGGATCGTAGTTGCGAACAGCCTGCTCGCACTGCCAGGTGAGCATATCCTGAGACAGATCGAGGTTGTCGGGAATGAACTTGACGAGGTCGTTTTCGATAGTCTTCTGATTCTGCGAAGTCGGCGGTACAATCTTCGCATCCTTGATAAGCCCTCCGTCATCGATCTCGTACCGATGATACAACAATCCACGGGGAGCCTCAGTACAACCGTGACCGACTCCCGCCCCTGGCTCAACTTCCACGAACGGCTTGTCCGGCCTTTCATAATCGGAGATGATCCGCAGGGCTTCCTCGCAGGCATAGATCGTCTCGATCGAACGCACCACGATACTCTTAAACGGGCTGTTACAAGTCGATGAGAGTCCACATTCCTTCGCAATCTCCTGTGCGGTTGGTGTGAGTTTGTCGTAATTCAGGCTGTAGCGAGCGAGCGGACCGACGAGATACGCACCGCGCTCTTTCACCACCGAATGAAGAGACGTCGAGTGCTCGACATGCTGTTCTTCGAACACGTCGTAGAAACTATCGATCTCTATATCTATACCTTTGTTGGATACGATCCTCCCCTCGTTCAGCGGGTATTCATCCTCATGACGAAGCGACACGAATTCATAGTCATGCTCCAACTCGGGAAAGTCGAAGCCCGATACGAATTTCGCTGTCTCAATTGCAGTATCGCGAGCCCATTTCAGGTCATCCACTTTCGCGAGCAGCTCATTCTTTGAGGGCACCTTGTAGAAACCGCCGACTCTGACATTGATCGGGTGGATCTCACGCCCGCCGAGCAGCCGCATCAGATCGTTACCGATCTTCTTTAGCCGAAGTCCCTTCTTCACCGCGTCCGGATGGTCCTTTGCCATCCGGATGGCATCTTCATAACCGAGGAAATCCGGAGCATGCAGCATGTATATATGAAGCACGTGGCTCTCGATCCACTCAGCGCAGTAAAGAAGACGTCTCAGCTCACGAAGCTGCCCCTCGACCTTGACGCCGCATATACTCTCCATCGCATGAACCGAGCTCATCTGGTAGGCTACCGGGCAGATACCGCAAATACGAGCCGTAATATCAGGTGCTTCCATGAAGCTGCGACCTCGCAAGAAGCCTTCGAAGAAGCGCGGCGGCTCGAAAATATTCAGCTTGGCATCGACGAATTTATCGCCCTTGATCTTGATGTCGAGTGCGCCCTCGCCCTCGACGCGCGCGAGGTATTTGACCTTGATTCTCTTACTTTTCATGTGCCTCGCTCTCCCTGCGAAACGCTTCAGCATAGGCATTGAAGCCTCTGAATTCCCGCATGATCTCAGACCTTGTAAGTCCAAGCCGATCCATCCATTCCGCTAGCGATGCCGTATTCGGGGTCTCCTTTGGACCGAAACAGCCATAGCAGCCGCGGTTATACGAAGGACAAAGCACGCCACAGCCGGTTTGAGTTACAGGCCCCAGACACGGTATCCCGCGCGAGACCATCACACACTCGATTCCCTTGCGCTTGCAGTCCATACAAACGCTGTAGGTTGGAATGATCGGCTTGCGACCGTTCAAAAATGCGCTCACCAGCTCGAGAAGCTGATCCTTGTCTATCGGACAGCCCCGGAGCTCGAAATCGACGAATATGTGGTCCGAAATCGGTGTAGATTTGTTTAGCGTCTTGATATACTCCGGGTGAGGATATACAGTCGAGACATACTCATCCACGTCGACAAAATTTCTTAGCGCCTGTATACCACCGGCGGTAGCGCACGCTCCAATCGTGGCAAGAAACCTGGAGTTACGACGGATCTTGTGGATCCGTTCCGCGTCATGCGGTGTAGTAATAGACCCCTCAACAAGAGACAGATCATACGGCCCGCGTTGCACCGCACGGGACGCCTCCGGGAAGTTGGCTATCTCGATCAGTTCGGCGACAGCAAGCAGCTCGTCCTCACAGTCGAGCAGTGAAAGCTGACAACCGTCGCATGATGCGAATTTCCAGACCGCAAGCTTTGGTTTTTTGGCGCGTGCCATGTTAAAGCTCCCGCTTCGTGAACATGCCTGCGAGTTCGCTGTACGGAAACACTGGACCGTCCCTGCAAACGAAAAACGATCCCATCTGACAGTGTCCACAGAATCCGAGCCCACATTTCATATTTCGTTCCATCGAAAGAAATATCTCATCCTCACCGACTCCGCGCTTCTGCATCGCGAGCACAGTATAGCGCATCATTATCTCAGGGCCGCACACCATCGCGGTGCACGCGGTCCTGTCGAACGGTGCTTTGCCGATCAGCGTGGTCACCACGCCGACATTACCGTGCCAGGAACCCATCGCGCGATCCACAGTGATGTGCGTCTCCATATCAAGCCGCGACCGCCACTGCTTCAGCTCTTTCCTGAAGAGAATATCATTCGGAGTTCGGGTGCCATACAGCAACACCACTTTGCCGTACTTGTCACGGTTTGCGAGGATATGATGCACGACAGGCTTGAGAGGAGCAAGACCGATACCTCCCGCAACGAGCACTACATCGTTACCCTCGGCCTTCTCGATCGGCCAGTGAGTCCCGAACGGCCCGCGAATCCCAATTGTCTCCCCGATTTTGAGACGCTTCATCGCCTTCGTCACATTGCCGACCGCCCGGGTCGTATGAACGAGAGCGTCCGTGCGGTACGGATCACCGCTTATCGAGATCGGCACTTCCCCGACGCCGAAGATATAGAGCATATTGAACTGCCCGGGCAGATACTGAAAATCGTGCTTCCCATCCACCGGTCGGAGTTCGAGAGAAAATGTATCGTGGGTCTCAGGAACGACCTTGTGAATTCGGAAAGGTGTCGGCGCCATCAACTCCGCAGGCGCATCCCCGCGCCTATTTGCTTTCGCCTGTGCCATACACATCCATAAGTTGAAGCCTCGTCGCCTCGAGTCGCTCAGCCATAATGAGCGTAAATCGTCGCATCAGCTCGTATCCAAGGCTGTGATCATTCTCGAGTTTTTCTCTCAGGCATTTGCCGTCGAACTTAACCGCCCGAGTCAACTCAGTCGCTTTTGCGTCAAAATGCCAGCGATACGGCGGCACCAGCCATGACCAGCCGGTAATATCGCCTTCACCGCGTGTTTGAATATCTATCGTGCCGCGTTCCGGAACGTGTGTCTGTATCACAACTCGGCCATGTCGGATAATATAGAAGTGATCTGCGCTATCTCCCTCGCTGAAAAGGAACTCATTCGGCTTGAATACAACGTTCGAGGCGCATCCCGTAATCAAGTCGATATGCTCCTTCGCGAGCTCATTCAGGAACGGATGCTCCGCTATTATTTTGCTAAGATTCTCCATTGGTCACCGCCTCATCAGATTCTGTTACATCCACCCGGCTTGTTCGCCGGATTGCAGCAGCCTCCTCAGTGATGTCAATACCGACCGGGCACCAGGTTATACATCTGCCGCATCCCACACATCCGCTTGTGCCAAACTGGTCAATCCAGTAGCCGAGCTTGTGAGTAATCCATTGGCGATATCGAGCGGACGCAGAGGTGCGAATACTTCCACCGTATATATATGAATGATCGAGCGTGAAGCAGGAATCCCATTTCCTGAGTCTCCGCGCAGTCTTGCCGTCGAGATCAGTGCTGTCCTTTACATTTACGCAGAAACATGTCGGACAAACGAGTGTGCAATTACCGCAAGTTAGACACCTCGATGCCACTTCTTCCCAACGCGGGTGCTCAAAATTGCCGGCGAGCAAGTCTCGAATATTTGTGGTGTCCAGCTCTCGTCCCATCTGTTCAGCCGCAGAATCGGTGGCATCGACAACAAGCTTCTCGAGGTCAATATCTGTCTCGCGACTCGGTACGCTGTCGAGCAACGTGGCGCCGGCAGTTGAACCCGCCTCCGCGACATACACGAACTCACCATCGAGCTCAAGCTCTGTCAGAGCGATGTCAAATCCGGATTTCGCGCGCGGCCCGGTCCCCATCGATGCGCAGAAGCACGTTCCACCGGCGCAAGTGCAGTTCACTGCAATAATGAGAGTATTGTCTCGATTGATGGCGTACGTTCGATCGGCAAACTTGCCATCCATCAGAATTCGGTCCTGGATCCGTATCGCGGAAATATCGCAGCTACGTACGCCGAAGAATACACGCTTCGTATTCTCCACCACCTCCTCCTCGACATCGAATCCACACACCGTCGACTTGATCGAGACAAGCGACTGCTCGGGGGGATAAAGGAAGCGCTTCCATGACATCGGGCCGACAACGTAGGAAAACAGACTCGAATCGGCGGTCTTCTCGAGCCGATATTCCCCGCCCTCCTGTCGATCTATGTAGCCAGCCGGCAAGTCCTCGACCCCGTTGATTCGACCGTAGATGATCGAGCTTTCACCCAGTTTCGGGCCAATGATCTCATAAGGCTTGTCCGACAGCACATCAAGCAGGGCCTTAATCCCTTGCAGGTCAATGATTAACGAGGCTGGGTTTTCTGACTTCTTTGAAGACATTGTGACAACTTTCACAAATTCTTATGTCGAAGTATACGCTTCCGCGATACGCTTGTCAAGGCAAATCGGAAGACGACCTACCGATTCAAACGTCAGCTCTGTAATATTATAAGGCCTCTCCGAAACGATGTCGACTAAAAGAATAGAAGGCAGGCTGAGGCAGCCAATAGCCACCGTCAGCCTGCCACTTCTGCAAGTGAGGGATTGATGGGTGCAGAACTATATCGTCTTTTCAGCCGGGGCTTTCTCTTCCCGGTCAGTAGTCTCCTTCACGTCGAGCTTGAAACTCTCGACGATATCCTGCAGCATCTGAGTCTGCTTGTTCAGCTCTTCAGCGACTGAAGCCGACTGCTCGGCTCCCGAAGCTGTCTCTTTAGCCACGGATGAAATCTGCTCGATGTTCCTGGAGACGACTTCCGCTCCGGCGGATTGCTCCTGCGTAGCGGATGCTATCTGCTGAATCATGCTCATAACACTCTCAGCAGTGGATACGACTTCTTTGAGGCTTTCGCCTGCGGTATCCGCAAGCCCTCTACCCTTGTCAATCTCCTGTACTCCGAGTTCCATCGAGTGCACTGCGTGTTCGGACTTATCCTGAATGCCACGAATCATGGAAGCTATCTCGCCGGTTGCCGTGCCGGTACGTTCTGCGAGCTTGCGAACCTCATCAGCAACCACAGCAAATCCACGACCCTGCTCACCCGCTCTGGCCGCCTCGATCGCGGCATTGAGCGCGAGCAAATTGGTCTGATCGGCGATATCATCGATAACCGAGATTATACGGCCGATATCATCCGCGGCCCTGGCGAGTTCGGTCATCGATTCCGCGCTCTCGCGCACGACCCGGTTGATCTCCTGCATTCCCTGAATCGTCTGACCGACAATGTCCCCGCCTTTTGTCGCAGTATCTGACGAATTGCGAGAGGCATCCGACGCAGATTCGGCATTTTTCGACGACTCAACTATCGACGCGGCCATCTCCTCGACAGCCGTGGAAACGTCACCGACTCTCTCCGCCTGATCCCGTGAACCCTTCGCCATCTGTTCCGAAGTAGCCGATATCTCGTTCGCGGCGGATGACAGCACCTGCGCATTATCAGCTATCTGCGTGATCATCCGCGAGAGGTTGCGAACCATCGATGCGAAGGATTTACCGAGGACATCGTCATCGGATTTCGGCTTCACCTCGACAGTCAGGTCGTTGCCGGATACCTTCTCTGCCGTTTCAGCCATATCTTTGAGATAATTCGTTAGATCACGAAAACCGTTCGACAGCTCACCGATCTCGTCGTTTGTGCGAACATTGATCTCGCAGTCGATGGCTCCCTCGGCGAGACGCTTGGATATTCTAGTCAGCTTCTCGATATTGCCCGCTATTCTGCGAGCGATCATATAGCTGACGGTAACCATGAGCACCGTGCCGAGCAATGTGATTACACCTATCATGAACAGAACAGAATTGAGCTGGGACGTAATATTGCCTTTGGGAACCATAGAAAGAACGAACGGATCGCTTTGGTCCCTGCCGGAATCTGAACCGATCTTCGGCATATTGACTGAACCGATTCCGGCGGCAAACGACTCATCGGCAAACTCTGCGTCATGCACTCCGGACTGTCCTGTAGACTTGAGCCAGTTAAACGCACCGACTGTCAATGCCTCGCTGTCTTTCACTCCGGCAGCAAACGAGCTGGATCCCACAACCTGTTTCTGCGGGAAAAGAAGCATACAGGATGCATCCACATAGCCGTACTCTTTCAACCTAACCACATTACCGCTGACGAGCGAGTTCACGCCCTCGAAATCGACAAACGCGACAAACGCACCGTTGCGACTGCCCGATGTCGAGATTGATGGATGATAGAACATGATCGTCTTGTCGATATCTCCACTCATCTTTTTGAGCGTCGGAACCTCGATGAAGTACATCCCGTCCGAATTCTGATTCTTCACCTCGGATATCTCCACCAGATTCCGGCCTTTCAACTGAGTTGCGCGCTGGCCGATTTCGGATCCTCCGGCGGCTTCGAGCACAGTACCCTGCTTATCGACGAGGGTCAGGAGAGTGAAGCCGGCATCGTCATTCAGCCAGTCGTGAAACTGCTTATTCATCTCCTGCGTCGTCTGGAACTCTATAGCGAGCCCGAAGACATCATCACGCACCCATGACTGGAATGCACCGGCTCTCTCGATAAAGACTCGATTGATATCTTCGACCAACTGGTCATTCGTTGTTCCTATCAGATTCTTGCTGTTTGACTCGAGCTCTGATTTGGCGAATCCGTAGAAGTACGCCACCGCTACGAACAGCACAGCGAGACTCGTCACTCCGACAGCGAGAATCTGGTTTCTTACGTTCCAGCGGAGCAGCTTTCGTCCCCCCCCATTCCCGATGTATGATTGCATTGCTGACACATTACCTCCAAGCACGATAACTTGAGATGACACCTCTAATGAATCGATGCGCCGTCATTCGTTGACGGCGCATCGAAATGCATCCTTTCTATTGGCCGGTCAGCTCCTCGCCGGGAAGCGGCTCGAGAAACGCGGGCAAATTGGCATCCTGTCTCGCCCGCTTCCACTCAGCATGAGTAATAGTGGCCTGGTCGCCGGGAACGCTGCCGATAATATCGAAGTAATCGAGTTTGAATTTGTCCTTCAGAACTTCGGCCTGCTGCTTACACTTCACAGCATAGACCGTCTGGACCGACTGATGATCGAAATCACGCCACGTCTGCTTGTCCTTGAGCAGCGTATAGGAGTGCCCCTCGAGCGCGGCGATCACCTTCGGAGAATCGAAGGCACCCGCTCTTTCAACAGCCGACTTGTACTCATGCATAATTGTGTACGCTGACGCTCCCGACGTGCTCGGGTAACGATTGAATTTAGCCGCGAAACTCTCGACGAACTTCTGGCCGTTCGAGAAATTGTACTTGTACGGGACCTTCCAGCACCACGGAAGAGCGCCGATAACACCCTCCATGACTTTCGGGCCGGCGGTTTCCGCCATACCGAGCGTGAGGTTCGGCACTACGATCTGGGTCGACTGCTTAAGGCCCATAGAGGTAGCCTGGCGGATGGCATTAGCCATGTCCTTACCGAAGAGCACAAGAACGAGAACATCCGGCTTGACCATCTTGGCCAATGCGAGTTCCTTCCCGAAATCTTCCGCTCCGAGCGGGGTCAAAACGCCGGTATGCTCATCCTTCGACTCGGTACCGGTCAGCTTCCGGAGCGAGGCCTCCGTTGTCCAGCCCCAGGTGTAGTCGGCCGTGATGTACATGTATTTCTTGCCCGGGAACTGGGTCTTGAGATAGTCGGCAATGGCCTGGGCTCCCATCCAGGAGTCATAGCATTCGCGGAAAGTGTGGCGATGACCACTGTGGCCGGTCGTCGCAGTTGAGTAAGTGAGCGTGCCAAAGAACGGGACACCCTTCTCCTGACATACATCTCCCACGGCGACTGCGACTCCGCTGGAGGACCCGCCAAACAACATCGAGACGCCATCAGTTTCGATCATCTCCGTAGCGTTCTTTTTCGAGATATCCGGATTTGATTGTGAATCTCTCCACACGAGCTCGACCTGCTTGCCGAGAATACCGCCATTGGCATTGATCTCCTCGACTGCCATGGTTGCGGCTCTGTACTGATCGAGACCCTGCACGCTGTACGGGCCCGTTTTCGGATAGTTCAAACCGACCTTTACAACACCGCCCGCGAGAAGCGATGAAAATGCGATGAGCATAAATGCAATCGTCAAAACAAAAAATCTACGTGTCTTCATTTTGTCCTCCTGATGTTCCTCTATTTCAGAGCTTCTTTCTATCTTCAATTTAGAAGTTCAGAATAAACGATGACTGAGCTCGGAGATTGTCTGATTCAGCACCGCCTACATACTCCGTCTTCCACTGGGAAAGCTCGAATCCCACGGTGACGTTTTCGATGAAGGAATAGCGGACATTGCCGAAGACCGAGCTGTTCATCGATCTTCCGCTCGAAAGATCCGCGTCATCCGGATCATCCATACCGTAGCCGGCCGAGAACTTCACTTTAGGTGACGGCAGGAACCAGAGCAAGCCCCAGCCTCCCTTCGTATCGACACCGTCAATTGTGCTGTTCTGAAGCACTCCGCCGAAGTAGGAACCCATGTTCACGCCGGTGAATGCCTCGCCGGAAACGCCGAAACTCTTCGACGGCGCAAGCATGAAGTGAGCGATGGCCGCCCAGCTGTCATACTCCTGATAACTGCTCATGTTAGTCTCGGCTTTCAGCCTTCCGACCAGGCCCGAGACACCAAATCGGACCTTTCCGCCGGATTCCAGCTTATGGCTGAAATCGAAACGGGCCTGAGCGGATGGAATAGCGGCATCTGTGCCGTCATCTGAACCGTCACTGGTCTCGCCGGTGGCAAGAGTCAGGGTGGGCGTCAGATCGCTTCCGATTGTCCGGAACAGGCCGCCCGCGAGTTCGAGATTGGAACCCTCGCCAACTTCGAACGTGTGAAATAGACTGACCTGTGGCCGACGATACCCCGTGTTTCCGCATCCCCAGAGAACCGGATAGTTCAAAGTGGATGGGTTGAGCGGGGAGATTATGTCCCAGGTCTGTCCCGCTACGAATCGGGTGTTTCCGGACTTGACCTGGAAGAAGGCGTGACGCATCTGAAGCATCGCCTTGTTCTCCGCCACTCCTGCACCGGAGACAGCTGCATACAGATCGAACTCGAGCTTGGCGCTGACTTCCGGTCCACTCTTCGGACTCCGCGCCATCTTGAAACCAAATCTGGTTTCGTTAGCGGTCATATTGTACTGACCGTCATCCTGGTCCGCGGAACCGGGCTGAACCCACATCACGAAATTGCCGTGGCTGGTCTGGTTCTGGTCGTAGGCTCCATCAAGTTTGAAGTAGCCGTACCAGTCGAAGCTGAACGAACTGCCATCGTTGCCCAGCACAGTACCGGTCATGACAAACAGAAACGCGACTGCTGTGCAAATAATAGTGTGCTGTTTCATCATAACAGGTCCTCCTTTCTACTTGCCCCGTTTATTGAATGGCCTTACTCTTCCCTGTCTTCGCCGATTACAAACCCCGGCAACGGAAGACGACCGGACGACACAGCCGAAACCTCTGCTCAATTCTGTTGCACGACCCCGGCGCTGAATCCGTCTACTATGTCGTTTCTGTGAGAGCGATAGGGGGGATTCGATAAATCTGACTCTTCGTGACGTTACCGCTCCGCACCCTCAAGCGTGGTCCAGCAGGCGCAACTCGCCCACATACATTACCTGTTTCGGATTTGTACTGAAGCAGTTTGAGGTTACAAAAAGGGATAGGAACTGTATACGTCGAATATACCCTGCAAACATGACAGCGGCGCAAGGCGCTAAACCATTGCGGGTTACATGTGTCTGCCTAATGATGCACCCGTGATATCTTTGAGCACTGAGTTCAGATTCTGGCTCTTGCCGGAGATCCCGAGCTTCCTTCTAATGGTCTTGCGCTGCTGTTTAACCGTCCCTTCAGACGTGCCGAAGATCGAAGCTATCTCTTTCGACGACATGCCTTGTCGAATCATATTACAGACCTCTGTCTCGCGAGGAGACAGATTCCGGCAACGGCTTTCGAGCGCAGACGTGAAAGGCTGAATTACTGTGGTCAGGCTCTCGCGCGTGATTCTGACGAGTTCGCGCGTTCGCGAATTCTCAGATGACTCCAAACGGACCAGGAGTGGCTGCACAACACTCTCCACATTCCTCTGGACATTTCTTCCCAGATCGCGCTTTGCGGTCTCGAGTTGTTGAAGCACTTCCTGCAGCGCGATGTTTTTACGTTCGAGGCTCTCACGCTCGAACTTCAATCGTTCGTTCGCCTCTCTCAGTTCCGCCGTGCGTGCGCTTACTCGCTTTTCGAGCTCCTCATGAGCAATTTTGGAAGCTGTCACGTCACGCACATATGACCGCCAGCCGAGTAGCCTGCCGTCCTCCTTGAGTGCGACAACATCCACCTCGAGATAGATCTTCGTGCCGTCCTTCTTGAGACCGACAAAATCGTAACTGTCGAATCTCGGACCGGTGTTCACGGTATCAAGAATCAACTGTCTTCGTTTGTGGTTTGCATCCGGCGACGAGAGCTTCTCAAAATCGAGAGTCTTCATCTCCTCGGATGTATAGCCGAAAATTTCTGCGAACGTGTTGTTGAAATATATCAGGTTGCCATCGAGATCATCAATCGCAATCCCTATTCCCGCTCTCTCCACAAGGTCTTTGTATCGACGTTCCGATTCGCGAAGCTCTATCTCGGATTTCTTCCGTTCGGTGATATCGAACAGAGTTCCGAAAACCTTCCGGGGACCATTCTGAACGAAAGATGTCTCGGCATTGAGCTGCAGGTACCGCACACTTCCGTCGGGAAGATTCGCCTTGAAATCAGTCGAGAATTCGTTGGCGGACACGCAGAACCGCATGAACTGTTCAACGACCCGATCACGATCCGTCGGATGAACGCATTCAAAGAAATCCTCGAGGCGCTGCGAGCCATGGTCATATCCTCTGCCAAGTAGTCTGCAAACCTGGTCCGAGCAGTCCATCTCGTTGGTCATCAGATCGAGGCTCCAGTGTCCGAGTCCGGCGATCAGTTCCGCCATCGAGAGCCGAGCAAACGTCTCCTGAAGCTGAGTCTCCATCCGTCGCTTCTCAGTAATATCCTCACCGGAGGATAGCGTCGCTCTGATATTTCCGTTCGGTTCGCGCAATACAGAATTATGCCAGGCAACCAGCATCTCCTCGCCATTGACATCCAGTATACGATTCTCGAAATGCTCCACGCCCGACAGCTCGCCGGATACAATCCTCCTGAACGTCTCCCTACACACCTCGCGCTCGCTCACGGGGACGAATTGGTCGAACCAACTCTGACCGATCATCTCCTCGCGCTCGGTCCCGAGAGCCTCGCACGCACTCTGATTTACGAATTGCACACGACCATCTCGATCCAGCACTACGATTATGCTGCCGCTGATATCCAGATAGCGAAGAAACTCCTCCGACAGACACTGACTCGATCTCTCGCATCCGTGTTGTATCAGTCGATTGCACTGCGGAACCGATGTATCCTCTCGGCCGCGCCTCAGCACGATTCTGTTCTTTATTGATGATTCCGGCACCACGCAACCTCTGTTTTTCGGGAATCAAAGCGGAACGATGCCATACATTTAACATCGTCGTTTCAGAGTGGAAACTTGAACATGATGCTGGGGTACCGAACGGCGTACGATGCGGACTCCGCGCCTGCGGCGCGGATGTCAGGAGCGCAGGGCTCCTGACCTACGATTCGGGTGATCTACAATACTCCGCGCCTGCGGCGCGAACGTCAGGAGCGCAGGGCTCCTGACCTACGATTCGGGT
>CAYQCE010000007.1:0-92557 GCA_964415885.1 uncultured Ignavibacteria bacterium | reverse complement strand
CTGTCGTGTTTGCCGTCAGGAAAGGGTTCCTGACGGCGAGGGGGATTCCTATTGCTTTTCTCTCCCTTTCATCCGAGAGACTTTAACTTCTATCATATCAATCGCACCCAGCCCACAAAGCTGTCCGGTGGCCCACTTTTCCGGTGGGTCTCCTCTTCTTTTCCCGCGCCGTCAGGAACTCCTTCCTGACGGCATCCCTCCAAAGCCCAGACACTTCCAACCTACATCCACCGGTTCAAGAGGCCCACCCTTTGGGCGGGTTTATTCTCTTCTATCAAATCGATCGATTCCAGCCGATGAAGCCGGTATCGATAACTACTATCTCCAGACAAAGCCCCGCTTGCCGCTGTATATTCTCGGTGTGGATTATGGTATCCAATTTAGGAAATGTGGTTCATGGGGGCAAGGAGTTTTCCGGCGGTTCTGGAACTCGGCGGTTCACACTTCCCAGCTTTCGAGGAATCAGGAACTGCCGGAACGGTCAGGTGGTTTTCGCGGCATGGGATTTCCCGGCGGGAAGGGATTCCCGACGGCACAGAAGACAGCAGAACCGCTGAAGGGTCTGCCCTACTCGACTGCTCACTCCGGAACCCGACTTACTCTGCTCCGATTCTCCGGTGAATCTCACGTGCGACATATTCCCCCGACTCGATGGCCCCTTCCATGGTGTTAAGCAAGTCCGGTGAGGCCGCATAGTCACCCGCATAATAGACACGACCATCAGGTTCACGGAAAACTCTGACGCGGTTTGAGAAGCCTTGACGTACCAGTGGCCAGCCCCCTCGAATCCACGGCTGCTCATCCCAATAGTAGGATATGCCCTTCACGAAGTGTGTCTTTGCCCCGGGAAAGACCTTTTCAAGCTCCTCGAGAGTATGTTCAATTCGCTCGCTCTCGGAACGTTGGCCCAATTGCCTGGCAAGTTGACCCTGTGCATAGCAAACCAGCAGCGCGGGTTCTTCGGGACCGTCGTGGTGCGGATCCCATATCTCTCCCAGCGTGTCTGTTACGGCAAAGCCATTGTGGCCGGGGTCGCGCCAGTAAGCACGACTCATTTGCATGAATACGCGAATGGCTGACCTGAATGGGACTTCTTCCATCAGCTTGGTCTTCTCCAGCGCAGCAGGCGGTGAAAGTGCGATATCTGTTGCAACAGACAACGGCACCGCACAAACCACGTAGTCCGCTTCCACGGTCCCTTCACTCTGAGGTCCTGCAAAGCCAACCCGCACGCCGTTGACGTCCTGCGTGACGGTCTTGACAGTTGTATTCAGCCTGAAGTCCGCGTCTGTAGCCGCTGCGAGCGCGTCTGTTAGCAGCTCCGTTCCCCCTCGAATACCGTAGGTCATAAAAGGCCGCTTCCTCAGTATGCGCTTTGCCAACGCGCGAAGCCAGAGGGCAAACTCCATGGCAAGGCTCTCGATTCGGCCAGGTTTTCGCTTCACGATCGCAGTATAGCCCCAGTATTCCTCGGGACTCGGATGGTATTCTGCTATGCGTTTTCCTTTGAAATACGCGACGACGGTTCCTGATCCCGGGTAGTATGGGCAAAGCTCCAATCCGAACTTACCGGCATAGTGAAACACTCTCTGAAAATCACCAAGGAAACGCGACGGTCCAGCCTGACCGATGAGACCTTCCGGAAAAAACGACCGAATCGTCACTGCACGACCACCGGTACGGGACTGAGTCTCAAGCACAGTCACCCGATACCCCGAGTGGCTCAAACGATAGGCCGCAATCAATCCGGCAATACCGGCACCTATTACAGCTACATGCTTCGTTTTACCAGCCGTCATTTGCTCAAGCCCATGGAGTTCGGCGCGCAGCCATTAAAAACAATAGAACGGAATGATCATACCGGGAGGCAATGACGAGGCTCTATACCATCAAGTCCACTAAAAGCACGCATGGTCTGCTTGCCACCGGTTTCGGTACTCTTTCCTATGTAAGCTGTTTCATATGGCTTGTCAAGCCGGTTGCCCGGTTGACCTGGGACTTGGAAGGTAAAAGGTACCCCCCTTCGTGGGGTCTGTTGAAAGACCTTGTTACGCCAGATCCTGCGGCTGCGCTTCGCGAACGTGTGACCTGGCGTTCGTCGGATCGCGCTTGAAAGACGTCGGGTTTCTACGCTCGCTTCGCTCACTCCGGAACCCGACCTACCCGGCGTCAGCGTTGTAGCGGACAACGATGCGGCTCGGTTTGCCTTCGACGCCTACAGCACTTACCGCTCTCGCCTCAATCGTATTCAGTCCGTCGTGCAGTAGCCAATCAAGCGAGTCTGCCGACTCGGCCCAATCGCTTTCGTCGAATCGAACTTCGTATCGACCAAAGTACGGCATCGTGTGATCAAGCTGCACCCGCACAATGTCCAGCGAATCCTTGCTGTCGATCCGCAGCGTGATCGAAGTACGGTTCAGGCTTGGATAGACTCTGTCGTACTGATCCGTGATTTCGTGTTTCTGCGGAAAGCCCTGGTACAACAGACCCGGGGTGGCATTCTCCGACACGAGATAGAGGCTCGAGCCCATCCAGTAGGCCACGGGTCGATAGAAGTACGGCACCCATGTCGATCTCATATAGTCGTAGTTCATTTCTTCATGCTGCCCGACAAACTGCAGCTCGTCCTCTCTTCCCTCCGTGAGCAGCAGGTGACACTCGTAAGCGTTCAACGGAATCGAATCATGTTCCCACCATGCGTTATTCTGTGCGTCGAGCAATATCCATTTCTGAAACTGGTTGCTCCAAACTTCGACGCACCCGTGCCCGCCGCCCATGTTGTAAGCCGCATCCGCGGTCCTGAGTCCGGCGAACCGAATCGGGTATCCGAGCGATCGCATGCAATCAATGAGAACGTCGGCATAGTTTGCGCAGCAGAAGCGCTTGCCGTTATCGACCTCGCGCAGGATCGCGAGTCCGGTTCGAACGGGCGCCATTTTGCTTCCGTCATGCTGCCACCGCGTAGCGACCCAGTTCAGCAGTCGTTTCATTCGGTCGAATTCACCGCCGTGGTCGCCCAGCACATCACGTAGCTTGTACTGTGTTCGGAGTGTATCGAATTCCGGCCGATTGATGTCCTCCCATTCGTACTTCGAAATATCGAGCGCCCCGTTGTAGTTGTCGTACTCCACAATGCTCAGCGGCGACATCTTTTGAATCTCCTCGAGCTTCACGGACTGCAGCCTTAGGCAAAGCGAGGCGAATTTCTCGGAATGGTCTGCCCGCAATCGATCGAAATGGGGATCCTGTTCTACGCGGCGAAAGTCGATAAATCCTGAACCGAATGCGCTGTCCAGATAGGCAAACGCGCTGTCGGCTTCACCGAGCAGCGAGTACCCGGAAGCAACCGCGTAGTAAATCTCTCCCATCCACGGCTCTACAGCCGGTATCTCGCCAGCCTGCAGAAACAAATCGACAGCCTGCGCGTAGTCCTCACTCGTGAAGGCGCTGTCTCCCTGGTCAAGAAGACGCCTGGCCTCTTCGAGCGCATCGTCATCCTGCGCTGTTAGGCTCAGATATGTAACGAGCATGAAGCAGAGTGAAATGAATATGCGATCTAACATGCTATGGGCCTTTCTCATCCTGTGACGTGCGTCCCGGTGAAATATCTGAAGTAGCGTGCCGTTGAAGTCAGTGTGGATTGCAGTGTCCAATTAACGATGCCGCACGCCACGATGCAAAGTGTTTTCGCACAAGTGCCGGGTCTTTTCCGGCGCTTCACACGTCCGCAAGCGAACGCAGGAACCGCCGTAACGAGAGAAGGCGGCGTTCGGTCTTCGTGTCTTTCGTCAGGAAGGGGGCCTTCCGCGCGGGACAGAACGGCTGTGAAGATGGCAGAACCGCTGAAGGGTTCTGCCCTACTCGTCTACGACACTGTTTTCCGCAGGTTTCTGACGTATCATTCTTTTTGTCGACATTCGTGACGCAGCGGCATATACTCACGGCATGTTACGACTTATCTGCGCAAGACTGCTCTACTGGGCGACTGTAGTGCCGTTGCCGACGCTCGTAGCGGTGATACTGTTGACTTTGCTCGGTAACGCGGCAGGGATATCATTCGTAACCGGATTCGCAGCGCTGCTTCTCTGGGTAGTCGCGATCGCATTCGCTCTTTCGATCCTGCTCGCGGTGGCATGCGGGCTAATCCGCAAATCAAAGATACTCCTTTTCCCCGCCTTCCTGGCAATGCTTGACATCGCGCTGTTTGTTATCTTCCTTCCCGAGGATGAGACCGCGCTCGGATGGCGGTTCATCGACTACATTCTCGTTGGCGGTCTTGTCGCGCTGAATGTCGTTCAGTGGCTCGTCCTCAGACGAGAGGCAACATACAACCGTATCTCTGGAGATGATGATGACTTCTAAAGATGTCGTGACCCTGTGTACCCTCCTGTTGGCACTGCTCCTCCTCAGTTGCGGTGGCGACGACACAGTCAAGATCGAGCAGCGCGAGGGTATCACGATGGAATACAAGCCGACTCGTGCAGATCTCGTGCCGCTCACCGTCTCTGTCGCGCAGGCCGACGACCCGTGGTGGTTCCACGACAGCTTCAAATTCGTCGGGCGGATTAGCACAATCGGTAACATACTCATGATTGCGGAATTCGACCGATATCTCGATCCGGGCGGTAGTCCCGAGGTGATGAAGACATTCCGGATCAGCTACTTCAACGGTACCGAGTGGGAGGAACTCGGCGCATACGAGGGCGAGGATGTCATTCAGGAGATGAGCGTGATTTCGAGCACGCCGAAAATGGATTTCTTCTGGGTCGACAAGGGCCGTTCGGGATCGATGCGCTTTCTAAGTTTCGGACGAGGCACGATCATAATCGACTTCAAAGATATCGTCGCATTCCGAAGCTATGGCCACGGCGAGAGCTTCAAGCGCACTTATGGTTGTGGCGACGGCCGAATCGAGGTACGCGACACGGTGTTCATGGGCAAGATGTTCCACGAGTTCATCAATCTCCGTCTCGATGAGCCGTGGGATGGCGAGGGCCGTCCACAATTCGGCGACGAGAATCGATTCACTGCGTTCAGCCAGACCGCTGCAGGCAAGACCGTTATCGCTTCGGTTGACATGAACGCGTACAACGAGCCTATCCACAATCCTTTCTTCGCGATATTCGACGGCGCGCAGTACAATGTTGCCGAGGGCGACATGGTGACCAACTACAACGCGGATTTCCGAATGTACGACGATTATGGAGGCTATCTTCCCCACTTCATCCAGATATACTCCGGCGACAGTGTTAATGTGACGCTCGAACTCTGGGTAGATAAGGACAAGTGGTCAAACATCTCGGACGGCTGGGCAAGCACCGGCTTGTGGGGGAATGCGGTTTTCTGGAATCGTCGCGAAAAAGCGTTCGGGATAGTCGAGCACTATCACAATCCGGACGTCGACTCGCTCCAACTGCAGGGCGCATACCACGAGATCATCATGCAGCGGCCAAAGACCGACCCCGATTTCGTACCGTCTGGCGAACCAGTGCACATCGATTCGAACTGATGCGAGGACCCCACCTCCGCCACTGCGGGGACGTTGAAAAACCCCAAACCTCGGTCTTTGCGAGTGAGCGTAGCGAGCGTGGCAATCTCAAAGCAGCCATATAGTATCGCCTGACTATGGGATCGCCGTGTCGGCCCGCTCTTGCGGGGAGCCTCGCGATGACGGGATCATCCAGCGATACGGACTCTTTCAACAAGCCACTTGCTGTCAGCCCTTGACATTTGCGATTGGAAGGAGTTTGGCGACAGGTTTGGAGATGCCAATTTTCGCGACCGCATCGATGACGTCATCGATATTCTTGTATGCGATACCCGCCTCCTCGGCGAGTCCTGAAAACGATGCCGCACGCACCGTAATGCCGCGCTTCTCCATTTCGCTCTGAAGCGTCTTGCCGTGCACGTGTTTCCTGGCCTGTCTGCGCGACATTGTTCTGCCGGCGCCGTGGAGAGTCGATCCGAATGTTTCGGTCATCGCTTTCTCGGAGCCTCTCAGCAGGTACGATCCGGTTTCCATCGAACCGCCCACAATTACGGGCTGACCGATGGAACGATAGCGAGACGGCACCTCTGCCAGCCCCGGTCCGAAGGAACGCGTGGCGCCCTTGCGATGCACGACCACCTTCTGTTTCCTGCCGTCGATCTCATACTCTTCGACTTTGGCGATATTGTGGGCGACATCGTATATGAGATTGATCGCGAGCTCCTGATCGCTTTTGCCGAACACCTTCTTAAATGCCTGCCTTATCTGATGAGAGATTACCTGTCGATTCGCGAACGCGTTGTTAGCTGCGCATTTCATCGCTGCGAAGTAGCGCCGGCCCTCATCGGATTCGAACGGTGCGCATGACAGCTCGCGGTCGCGCACATTTATGCCGTATTTTCTTACACCCTTCTCGAAAACCTTCAGGTAGTCGGTGGCGATCTGATGGCCGAAACCACGCGATCCACAGTGCACGGACACGAGAATCTGATTCGGCCGGTCGATACCGAAGACCTTCGCCGCTTCCTCATCCAGAACATCCGGCTCGCGCACGACCTGGACCTCGAGATAGTGGTTCCCCGAACCAAGGGTGCCGAGCTGATTCACACCCCGCTTGAACGCTCGGTCGGAGATGAAATCGGGATTTGCGCCCTTGATGCAACCGCTCTCTTCGGTGGAATCTTCGTCCGCGCGAGTGGCAAATCCGTTCTCAACGCACCAGCCGACGCCGTCCGTCATGAGTCTCTCGAACTGCTTCCTGTCAAGTGGCACTGTCCCACTCTTACCGGCTCCAGCGGGGACATGCTGAAAGAGTGCATCAACGAGTTCCCTTATCTTCGGGCGGACCTCCTCGAGTGTGAGATTAGTCCGCATGACACGCATACCGCAGTTGATATCGAACCCGATTCCGCCGGGCGAGATAACACCGTCGCTTACTGAAAACGCCGCGACGCCGCCGATCGGGAAGCCATATCCCCAGTGACCGTCGGGCATGCAGATCGCTTTGCCCACGATTCCCGGTAGACACGCCACGTTCGTAATCTGGTCGAACACCCCCTCTTCGACGCTTCCGATCAGTTTGTCGGATGAGAGAATCTGCGCGGGTACGTTCATTCCCTTCTTCTGCGACGGATCGATTTCCCAGATTCCTTCGGCTATCTTCTGTTTCTGCATTGAGTCAATCACCCCGGATCGGTTACAAGTCGAAAATTACAAATGCTCTCCATCCACCGTTGGTCTTTTCGACCTTGAAGCGGTGCATGGTCACGGCCTTGATATCGGCCGAGATGTCATGCTTGTCATAGTCTATGCGCTCACCTTCAGCGGTGGCATCGAGTTTGAACCTCTTGCCCGTCTCCAGCTTCTCGACAGCATACTTGCTGAAGAGCATACAAGACGAATCCTTCAGATAGACGAGCTCGCTCAGATAATCATAGAACAGGCTCTCGATATCGTCATCCTCGAGCGAGATATCAAAGGTGTTGCCGGTCCCCACCGATTCAATGTCGACCATCGCCTCGGTGAACGCTTTCCCCGCTTCGACGAACAGCTCCTCGATCGAGGATGCCTCGATCTCGACAGCCGAATCACCGCCGGCAATATCATCCCTGAAGGTGTATGGCATAGTGTTATAGTATAAAGGATTAGGAAAAAATGGGCAAGCCAACTCTTATTTCGCTTCGAGAGACAAAAAAAGGCGCTCTCTAATGAGAGCGCCTGTATCTAAAATACATCGTGGATTACTCGGCCTTGACGATGCAATCATCGATCGGGCAAACGTCAACGCAACGAGATCCGCCCTCAACACTTTCGCATTCGTCACAGAGATTCGGGTCTATAACGTAGATGTCGCCTTCTTCGATTGCATTATTTGGGCACTCCGGAAGACAGAGGCCACAAGCGGTGCATTCGTCCGTTATTGTCATTGCCATACTAAAACAACCTCCATTCTTGGTCCGCGTTCCTCGGAACGCTCTTTGTTTAGCACCACTGGCTCTAAACAGTTTCCCGCTAAAAGTTTCATGAATATATACGGCCCTCGGAGGCTAATCAAGGGAAAAAATTCGTAAAAAGCAGGTTAACGTAATCTAATGTTCTTCAGCAGCTTATGAACGAAAAAGAAGACGATTAAGTAGTAGATTATAACGAAGAACTGATAGAAGTAAGCATCGAGCGCGCCGGTGCTCAGAAAGACCAGCAGGAACTTGCCAAACGTATGAATCGCAACTGCGATCAACCAGAACCCAAGTATGTTCCGTCGCCCGAGACCATACCCGAGAATTACACCAGTCATCGTGTGGAACACCATGGCGGTCAGTCTGTCGAGAACACTGACTGAGATTAGTCCGACTGCACCTGCGGCGAAAGCTCCGCCCGTAATCCAGCATGACTCTACGAATCCAAACCCTGCGGCTCCGGCAGCACCAAATGCCGTGATCTCTTCGAGGCGCGGCTTCCTGGTCATCAGGTACCACAACAGCCAGATCGGTCCAAGCTTAAGGCTCTCCTGTATCAGCGCTGACATGAGTCCCGAAAGCAGTGAGACGACATACGCCCCCGATCCGGTCGAACCAAGAGTTTTGAATATGGCCTCCGCAATGCTTCGCTGAATCGGCACCTGAATGAGGAATATGAGACCGTAAAGTGCCCCTGTGACGACGAAAACGATGGCGATCAGCGGCCGTTTGATCTGATTCCGGATGAAGAAAAAGAGCACAAGAAGCGCCCATATCAGGTAGAAAAGCCAGATTAGAACACGGTGGTGTATTGTGCTGAAGAACCCCGGCCCGCCGGTGCCCGTTTCTTGTCCCGCCGGTACGAGCTCAATTATCAGACTGCGTCTCGGATCAACAACCCGCAGCAGGTTGCCTTCCGGTCCAATGTAGAAGCGCTGATTGACTGTGGAGACGTTGTGCACGTCACATTGCACCTGCTCTCCCGCGTAGTCAATAGTCTCTGTCCCAACTCCGATTCCAAGCAGCGGAAACCTCCGCACAACTCGTGGTATCAGCACGTTCATTCGCACCGAATCGCCCGGTGTCGGGTCCACCCGCCCGAAAACGATATCCCAGTGAGCTACGAAATTCCGGTCGCAAATGTATGTGCCGGGAGCTACCGACAGCGATATAACGCTGTCACCCAGCTCTGACTCAAAGAGGCCTCTGACCTCATTACCATTGATCGCGATTTTTACTCTGAACGTATCGCCCTGTTCAACATAAGTCGCTTCATACTGCACTGGAATACCGCCGGATACGTAGGCTATCCGGCAGTTATAAATCAGCTCAGTATCCTGTCCAACAGGCGACAGGTCCATGCGGGATGCCATATCGAATTCATAGATAGTTCCGATGCCGTCGATATTCTGAGTGCCGATGTATGTCGCTCGCTCGCGTCCAATCTCTGCCGAGCCCATTTGCAGACGGTACTCTCTCGTTTCACCCTCACTCCAGCGGAGGCGGAAATCCTCTGCCCCGCTTGCAGAGTGGGACAGAATCAGGAGAATCGATAATATGAGGAATAGACTGCTTGTGTATCTTAGGGTCATAGTAGCTTATATACTCTGTTCTTGTTTGTTGCTGTCGGCCAAATATATGAAATGAACAGCCAAATGAAACAAAAAACGGTTATCCAAAGAGCCCTACATCGCGTTCATCCTGCTCGAAGTCCGGGTCCTTTTCTCGCTCACGACCCGTGAATTTCACAATCCAGATCGAGAGCTCATAGAGAATGAGGACCGGCGCAGCGAGCATTACCTGACTGAAGACGTCCGGGGGTGTCAGTGATGCTCCCACGATGAGCGCGATAATGACCGCATAGCGTCTCCCTTTCGCGAGCTTCCTGGAGTCGACGAGACCTATTCTACCGAGAAAGAACGCCACGACCGGCAGTTCGAACACGAGCCCGAAAGCCAGTATCAAATAGGCGCAGAACGTTATCAGATTGCTTATTGAAATGAGCGGCGTCATCAAGTCCGTCCCGTAACCCATTAGGAACCGCAGGGCATTCGGCAGAACAACGTAGTAACAGAAACTGCCGCCGATCGCGAAACACAGCGTGGATGCGACCACGACCGGAACAACATAGCTTTTCTCGTGCTTGTACAATCCGGGTGAGATGAACTTCCAGAGCTGATAGAATATGACCGGCACGGAGACAACGATACCCATGATGACGGATATCTTGATCCGCACCATGAATGCCTCGGTTGGAGCCATGAAGTAAACTTCGCCGACGAAATCGGCGAGTTCGTCAATGACATAATCAACAAAATACCACGAGGCGATTGAGAAGATTACAATCGAGATTAGTGACTTGAAGAGCCTCCAGCGCAATTCCTCCAGATGCTCGAGGAAAGGCATATCGAATTTGCTGTCATCTGCCATGGGTTAGTTTTCTTGATCGAGAAGCTTGCGGACTTCAGCGTAGAACTCCTCGGTATCCTTGAAATTTCGATAGACTGACGCGAACCTCACGTAGGCAACCTCATCCAGCTCGCGCAGGCGCTTCATTACCATCTCGCCGATCTGCTTCCCGGAGACCTCCTGCTTACCCATGTTGAATAGCTGGTTCTCGATCTCAATGACCGCATTCTCGATCTGCTTCTGCGACACAGGCCGTTTCTTCGTAGCCAGCTCTATCCCGCTCTTGAGCTTGCCTCGGTCGAACGGCTCGCGCCTGCCGTCGGCCTTCCGCACGGTCAGGCCCTCCATTTCCACATACTCGTATGTCGTGAATCGCTCACCGCAGGAGAGGCACTGCCTTCGACGGCGTATGCCTCGTCCATCCTGAACCGATCTCGAATCTACGACCTTGTCTTCATCTTCTCCACAGGCTGGGCAACGCATCAGACATAATTCTCCAGGTCAATCGGCTTAATTGTGCCGTCATCGAGCAGCAATTCCACAGCTATACCCGCCTCCTGCAGGAATTGGCGAGAGAGAGCATCCGGGTAGCCCTCCCTGCAAACGATCCGTTTGATGCTCGAGTTGATCAGAATCTTCGAACAGAGCACACACGGGAAAGTGGTCGTGTAGATTGTGCCACTCGTTATATCGACTCCAGACGTTGCAGCCTGCACGACAGCGTTCTGCTCGGCGTGAATGGCTCGGCAGAGCTCGTGACGTTCTCCCGAGGGGACTTTCAGCTCCTCGCGCAGGCACCCGATGTCGAGACAGTGCCGGAGATTCCTGGGAGACCCATTGTAACCCGTCGTCAGAATGCGCTTCGCCTTCACGATTACGGCACCCACCTGTCGACGCAGACATGTAGATCGCGTCGCCGCCAGCTCCGCTATCGACATGAAGTACTGATCCCAGGATGGCCTCGGATCTCTACCGTGGCTCCTCTCGCCGTCTGACTTCAACCCGTGCTCCGCGTTTGACTTCATACCTTGAGGCAAAGTCTCCACTGTTTATCGCGATCTCGAGGAGATCGCAGCTTCCAATATAAGCTAACGGCTCCCCTTGCGCCACCGATGAAAATGTTGTCGAGATATCTTTCGCTGAGAACCTTCCCTGCACGAATATATCCACACTCTCACCCAGCGTACGGATATCATCCTTCGGCAAATTAGTGACAGCGTTGCCGTACCGATCGACCCAGATAATTTCACCCTCCATACCGGCGGCGGTACGTAAAACCGGGATTGGCTCCAGAGAGATGATTTCCGTTATTCTCTCACCGAACTCAGCCGTACTCGAACCGGATGCGATACGAGCCGCAACCGGGGCCATTCTGTCGCGCCCTTCGAATGTCGTGCTGATTGTTGCTGACTGTCCGAAATCAATATATGCGCTGATGTCGTATGCGGAATACCGTGTGTCACTGCAGAGATTCCAGAAAAGGCCGTTATCGGGACCGACGAATCTCTGGCCGGTTTCCGTTTCGACCGCCACGATCTTTCGGTTTGATCCAACGCCCGGATCGACGACAGCGAGGAATACTGTATCCTCTGGAAAGTGAGTTGAACTGCGCGACAGCAGATATGCTGCCGCTCGTACGTCGCCGGGTGGGACGTCATGCGAGATATCCACGAAGCGAATCCCTGCGTCAATGCGCAACATCGCCGCTTTCATCTCCGCGACATAGCTGTCGCGCGTCCCAAAATCAGTGATGATAGCGACCAGACCGGGAGGAGCCATCACAGCTTCATCAATTTTAGGCCGGTTTCCTCGTCAAGCTCTCGCGTAATCTCGTCGCTCGTGGGCGTGATGAAGAATTCACCTGTCACAGCAATTTCACCCGAGAACAGATGCCCCGCAAATGCCTTGCAGGCATGATCCGAGATGATCACGTGCGCGTGTAGAAACGGCTTGTCATCGACGAGCGTATAGTTGCCCATGAGCGCAATCAGCTCATACTCGCCGTCGAAGCGTATCTTCTGGTATTCCTTCGTTTCGCGGTTGAAGTAGCCGAGTTCGACATTCTCCACCGCGCCTATACCCTGCACGCACCCGGAGCGGACGCCGTTCTCCAGAGCGAACCGGGAGAGAGATTCGGTGACATCCTCTCCCCGCTCGAGCCTGACAACGTACCTGTTTTCCAGCTTTTTCGACAACACGATACAATTCTCCGTGCTGACTATTTGTCCTCAGCAAGAACCTCGGAAATCCAATTGAGATACGTCTCACTGCCGCCTTTGATTGGCAGGACGATAATCTCCGGATTCCGGTAAGAGTGATCCTCCTTAATCTGAACCTCAAGACCGTCAAATTTCGAAGCCTCGCTCTTGATCAGGACTATCACCTCGTTATCACTTTCGATCTTGTCTTTCCACCAGTAATGCGACCTCACGCCAGAGAGAACACTGACACATGCCGCCAGTCTCTTTTCAAGAAGGTCTATCGCCATTTTGTCGGCGTCGTTTCGGTTTGCGCAGGTCGTCATCACGAGAACATATTCATGGCCTTCAGCCATAAACACCTACTTTCTTATCTCACGACCCAGCTTCTCTTCGATCGATGCAACCTTACCGGAGAGTCTGCCGGTCGCTCCCACGCGATCATCGACTACGATGCGAGTGTATATCCTCTTGCTCGTCTGGGCAAGTTCGAAATGGCATTTCTTGATGACATCCATCACCTGGTCCCACTCCCCCTCGATCAGAGTTCCCATCGCATGAGTCTGGTGCGGCAGTCCCGATTTCTCTATAATATCAATAACTCTCGCGACTTCTTCTGATAGATTCTTTTCTTTACCGTTTGGAAATGTGGAAAACTCGACTAACATGTTCAGTAATCACTCCTCAACGAGGTCCTCATAAAGCGGAAACCGATCACACAGATCCTTGACCTCCGCCCTGACTTCCTCGTAGACGTCTTCGTTCTTCTGGTTCCGTATGACTCTATCTATCAACTGCGCGATCTTCTTCATTTCGTCCTCTTTCATACCGCGAGTGGTAACCGCCGGTGTTCCGATACGAATTCCGGACGTTACAAACGGCTTGCGTGTATCAAAGGGCACTGTGTTTTTGTTCGTCGTAATGTTGCACTTATCCAGCGCCTTCTCTACCTTCTTTCCGCTGAAATCCTCATCCAAAAATGAGAGCAGTAGAAGGTGATTGTCCGTGCCTCCGGAAACAACCTTCTGACCGAGGTTTTTGAACTCGGCGCACATCTCAGCGGCATTCTCCACTACTTGTTCCTGATAGTCCTTGAATTCGGCGGAGAGCGCCTCTTTGAATGCCACAGCTTTGGCTGCGATGATATGCATCAGCGGCCCGCCCTGAATACCGGGCATTACAGTCCTGTCAATGTCTTCTGCGTACTTTTCCTTGCAGAGTATGAGCCCTCCGCGCGGGCCTCGGAGTGTCTTGTGGGTCGTGCTGGTAACGAAATCCGACATCGGGACCGGAGACGGGTGCAAGCCCACCGCAACGAGACCGGCGATATGCGCCATATCGACCATGAGATACGCTTCAACTGAATCAGCGATCTCGCGGAAGCGCCTAAAATCGAGAAGGCGAGGGTATGCCGATGCACCGGCGACGATCATCTTCGGCTTGACCTCTTTCGCCTGTTTTTCGAGCGCATCATAGTCGATCTTCTCGGTCTCCTTGTCGACCTGGTAGCCAATGAAATTGTAGAGCTTGCCCGAGAAATTGATTGAATGTCCATGTGTGAGATGTCCGCCGTGAGAGAGGTCCATTCCGAGCACAGTATCACCCGGCTCCAGGACCGTGAAGTAGACGGCCATGTTGGCCTGTGAGCCGGAGTGGGGTTGCACGTTGGCATGCTCCGCACCAAACAGCTCTTTCGCGCGATCTCGAGCGGTATCCTCCGCGATATCGACATATTCACATCCACCGTAGTATCTCTTGCCGGGATAACCTTCAGCGTACTTGTTTGTCATTACTCCACCGGCAGCTTCCAGAACGGCGCGTGATGTGAAGTTCTCGGATGCTATGAGCTCGATTTTCTCATTCTGACGCCGGAGTTCCTTCTGAATAGCGTCGTATATCTCGGGGTCAATCCGCTTTAAGTAGCTCATTTAGAATTCTCCCTCATCCATTTCCACACAATGACTTACATATAGTACAACATTATGAATCAACAGATGATCCGAGAAAAACGCAAGCGGATTCTAAACTGGGGGTTCAGAGAAGCCGCGGAGAGCCTATTCCATCTCGCGAATTTCGTATTCGTGCGTGACGTCTGCGGTTTTCTTCGCCATCGTCAGCGCACCACAGTACTTGTCATCCGTCAACTGGATTGCGCGCTCGACATCCGACGATTTGATGTCTCTGCCATAGACTTTATGCACGAGTTTGATCGATGTGAATACTTTCGGATGCTCATCCGCAAGCTCACCCTCGACCTCGAGTTCGTATCGTTTCAGCTCAACTCGCCTTTTCTTCAATATGGAGATGACATCCATCGCGGCACATCCGGCCATTCCGATGAGCATCACCTGCATCGGACGCGCTCCACCGCCCTGACCGCCGACTTTCGGGGGAGCGTCCATCGTTACCCAGGGGCTGTCCTCGGCCTTACCGGCCACCGCGAGACCGTCGATCTGGCTTATCCGGATCTTCATTCTCTCCTCCTCTCATCATCCCGGCATGCTTCCTCTCGACTAAACTAAGCGTCGCAGCCCTCAACGGCAACAAGAAACTCCATTACAGCAGCGACACGGGCACTTCTCTCAAAAAGAAAAAGCCCCGACAGAGTCGGGGCTTTAACGATGGTCATGAACAGAACTATGGCTTAGTCTATTTAATGAGAACCATCTTCTTTGTTGTCGTATGCTGCCCGGCCGTCACGCGGTAGAAGTAGATACCCGATGCGGCCTGTGTGCCGCTGTCATCGGTACCGGTCCAGTGGACGCTAGTCACACCGGCTGCCGATGAACCGCGCATCGACTTGACAACCTGACCCTGGACATTGTATATCTCGACAGTCCAGTCAGCCGGTTCGGGCAGATAGATGTTGAACGAAGTCTCCGGGTTAAACGGATTCGGGTAATTCTGGCTGACGGTGAACTGCGACGGACGGATACCGTTCGTCGACTGCGTCACCTTCAGCTCACTGCCCCAGTAGTCGGAGAACTGCACGTTCGTCATTTTCAGATCGCCATCACCGATTAGCGGTATCTCGATCATTGAGCCGCTACCGGCAATTATCTTGCGATTATCCATGCTGTAGACCAGCACACGCATGGTATTGCCGTCGATCGCATACTTGACATCCATACCCTCGGCATCACCGATTGCGTATGGTGCGCCCGGAGTCACGCGTTCCGGATCGAATTCGAATACGAACCAGCCTGCGCCGATGTCGACTTCGGAGTCGTAGTCCATTGTGAGCTTGTTGTTTGCGACTGTCTCCCTGAGCACGATCTCATCCGCGAAATTCTCGATCTTGGGAATCGGATTCGCGTCACCGGAGATGACTCTCATCAGATAAACCAGATCACCAACCGTGAGCGTGCGACCGTCAGCGTTCACATCGGAGGCCGCTATCTGCCCCTCACGATTGATCGTGAAAACAGTCATGCCGTAGATGAAATAGTTCGTGTACAGGACCGCGTCACCGATCTCGTAAGCGAGCTCATTCAAGTTCAGGTCTCCGCGAGCATCGATCTCGTCCGGATGTATGATACAGATTCCGCCATCGCGGAAGATTACGCATCGGACCGGCTTGGTCTTACCGCCCGCCATACACTCATCGGGAGCGCCCCTGTTCGGCAAACGATTGGACTCGGGGTAGTTCTCCTCATCAAACTCATCCCATATCACTTGACCTCTGCTGTCGGTGATCAGCTTGTCGACGTACAGCGAATCGCCTCCAACCGATGAGAACGCATTGTCGCCACAGTCAACCCAGAAGAACCGGATCGGGAAGAACAGCCCACCGAAATTGACATCATCCGTCACCCTGAAAGTGAGCCGCACGATTGAGCCGGACGGCAGAAAGGCATCGGCCGGAGGATGGCTTGCGCCGTTGTTGATGTCAGCGATCGCCACCACTCGAACAAGGCCATCCGGGCACGGCCCGTAGCCGCAGTTACCCGTCGGACCATAGCGGAAAGTGAAATACTCCCAATCTTCGAGAGCCGGACCCTCCGTAGCCGAGGTGAATGTAAACCCTGTCACATCATACTCGAACATAAGATCGAAACCGCCGATCCCTGTCTGGGCATCTGCATAGACGTCCAAAGTAACGGTAGAGTTGTTAAAGACACATTCATCGGTCTCCTCGATAGAAACCGTGAGGCAGACTGTCGTGTCACCGCATGTATCCTGATAAGAGACCGAGACCTCCACACACGTCTCGTCATAATCTCCACAAAGGTCTGTGACCCTGTAGCAGAACTCGTAGACTGAGTCGACGAGAGCCGGAGTGAAGCAGGTCGTCATCGTCTCAGGATAGAATTCCCCGTCACCGGAGATCTTCTCAACCGTAAGCATGTCATCCACATCGGGGTCCGATACTGTCAATCCCACGAAGCACTGCTCATCCACTTCGGTGAGCTCTGAGCAGTAGTTGATCGAGAGATTCGTATTCGTGCCGCTTATAGTCGGCGGAGAATTGAATTCTATCGTGACATTCACTGTATCTCTGTCGCTCGCTCCGCATACGTCCGTTAACTCAAAAACGAACTGATAGCTTCCAACCGCAGATGGCTGGAAGCAGAACTTGCGTTCATGCTGGAAAAGCACACCCGGTACGGTACCGGACACGAGTCTCAGGGTAAGATTGTCATTCTCATCTGCATCGGCGACCTCAAGATCGAAACAGACCTGCTCATCGGCAGGGCCACAGAGAATTACGGTTGTGTCCTCGGGCGCCGTCAATTCAGGAGCGTTGTTTATGTCGACTGTTACCGAGATCGCCTTATCGATGAAATCACACTCATCTTCTGCGCGAACGATGAAGAAGTATGTCCCCGAGGTGTCTGCAGTGAAACAGATCAAGCCGTCAGAGACATCCGCATCTCCTGAGACAACGCTGACCGTCGGTTCGGTGCCGTCCGGATCGGTCGCGGAATAAGCAAAGCACACATCATCGCCGGCAAAACAGGCGCTGATCGAAGTGTCCGGCGCGAGTGTGAGAACAGGGTGAGCATTCACAGAGACGTCAATCGTAATCTGATCCTCGCCGAAGTCCTCACAGTCATCGATTGCACGCACGGTCAGAGTATACGTCGTGTCTTTGGTTGCGTAGAAGCACACTTCGCCGTTCGCGAATGTGCCGATATCGGGGATAATCTCGATTGTGACCTCACCATCGTCCTCCCAGTTCACCGGGAAACAAATCGAGTCAGGATCGCAGAGATCCACCGTAAAGTCATCGGGAAGTGTAACGACCGGTTCAGTATTCAGAATGATA
This sequence comes from uncultured Ignavibacteria bacterium, assembly GCA_964415885.1. Taxonomy (GTDB): domain Bacteria; phylum Zixibacteria; class MSB-5A5; order JAABVY01; family JAHJOQ01; genus CAYQCE01. Next base: position 74,737 of record CAYQCE010000007.1, on the reverse strand, counting down.
ACTATGCTCGTGGCGGCCGTATCCGCAGCGCCGCAGTCATCGTAAACGCTGAACTCGAAATCGAATATACCGGCGGATTCAGGCAGGAAGCAGAATCTTCTCGCCTGCTGGTCCAGTACGCCGTCCGGCCCCGAAACCTTCTCTATGGTCAAAGTCTGGAATTCATCCGGGTCGGTTACCGCGATATCGAAACACACCGAATCACCGAGATCACACCAGAAAAGCGTGTCAACGGTCGGGAGTTCGATCAGCGGATCGGTGTTGAGCTCTATCACTACTGTACCGGTATCGGTGTCGGTCAAACCGCACTCATCGATCACGGTGAGCACGAACTGGTAACTTCCGGCCTCCTCGGGATTGAAACAGACCACGCCGGTCTCGGAGTTGAAGACACCGGGACCGTCGACAAGCTCGACCGAAGTGATGTTATTGTCCGGATCACTGTATTCAACTTCAAAACAAATCTCGTCTGCCATCTCGCAAAGCGCGAGCAAGGAATCCGGTACTGTGATACTCGGAGGTTCATTTAAGAAGACATCGAATGTAACCGTATCCGAAGCCACTGCCCCGCAGGTATCGTATGCTGAGACGATAAACTGGTAGGGCGCGCTCTCCAGCGGAGTGAAACAGATTTCGCCCGTCTCTGTGTTCAATTCGCCCGGTCCCATCTCGAGAACCAGATCAACCGGATCACCGTCCGGATCGCCGGCTTCGGCGAAGAAGCAGTATTCAACAGCTTCGCAAAGATTCAACACAGAGTCAGCCGGAAGTGTCACGGTCGGCGGTGAATTCAGCTCAACCGTTACCGTCGCAGTGTCGACATCTCCCAGGCCGCACTCAGCGTCATACACTCGAACTTCTACATCATACGTGCCTTCGGCCTCGACCGAAAGACAGATTTCATTAGTCTGGGGATCAATCGTCGCCGGTGGATCGACCTCGATCGTGAATGGTCTCTCGCTCGGGTTCTCCGCATTCACGAAGAAACAGACTTCACCCGGCTCGCAAAGGTAAGCTGATGTATCCGGGACGCTCACGAAGTAAGGCAGTTCGGCGAGTTGCACGGTAACCGTCACCTCACCTTCAGGGCACCCCGGAGGCGGACAGGCTTGCAGACAGCGCAGAGCGCAGCATGAGTCAGAAGCTCGCACCTTAAACGTGTAAGCGCCGTCCGCTGACGGAACGAAACATATTTCACCCGTGACGGGATCAATTGTTCCCGGTCCTTCGACCAGCTCGAATTCGATGTCATCACCTTCTGGGTCCGTAGCCTCTACGAAGAAGCAAACCTCAGAAGCGCCGCAAACGAGCGTATCGAAACTCTCCGGCATATTGAGCACCGGAGGATCATTGTAGTCATATGTAAAATACATGGAGTCGATGTCGGAATTGCCGTTGGCGTCAGTCACCTGGAAAACGAAGAGATAAGTGTCATCGAGCCAATCGGGCAGGAAGCAGTGCGTTCCCTCAATCGAGCCCTCCATCGTTATCGGATCAAAACTGCCCGGCCCTTCCAGCATCTGCAGTGTGAGAGTGTCGCCAAGGCAATTGGCATCGTAAGCAGAGATATCGAAACAGACCGTATCGCGATCACAGGCATTGAACGTGATGTCCTCACCGAGATCGACGACCGGATCGGCCTCTGTAAACCTGATCTTGATAATCAGGTCATTGAAATCATAGTCGCCGCCGTATTTAAGGTCTTCGAATGCGACGATGTATTCATGAGGATTGACGCCTGTGGCAAACAGCTTGGCGTGATCGAATCCGTCCCGGTTGAATTCCGGGATCGTGTACCAGGTATATCCCCCGCTGATACCGGGCTGGAAATAGATCGCGACGTTCTCGACATCGGCATCCGGCAGATTGACTGTATCGCCCGCCTCGTTATCCGGTCCGAAGAGCTGCCATTTCGAGTTGGAGTCGGCAGCATCGGCAAAACCGGCATAGGCGCTCGAGAACGAACTCGACATCTCGTCCATCAGGATCGCGATGTTCTCGCCCTCTGGAAAGCAGAAATCCCGCCAACCGAGTTCGTCAAGGTCAACGTCTATCTCGTAACCGAGGCTATCCAGGATATCTTGAAGTGAAGGCTCGTCTCCTGCGAGTGAGAGCAGTGAATCAAGAACCGCCTGTTCACCGCCTGCGGCAGAAGCTGAATTGGGGACAACAAGCACAAACGCCAGGAGCAGTAACAACCCAATTGGCAATTTGTGTAGAAGATTCGGCATTATAACTTCTCCTTAGTAATTGAAAGCCCACCAGAAACGAATATGCACTATCAAAGAAGATTGTCTATAGTTCTGGACCAGGTATATCCAAAATTGTATAAGCCTAATCCGGCAGGTATTCAGTTATCCGCGAAGAGCCTGAGTTTCCCCCGTCACATTCAGGCCTTCTCATTGCCTTTCAGCAAGCCAACAACGTAAGGACAACGAAGTACAACGTCAGCAGCAAAATAGAAACCTGCCTGAGGCAGGTAGTCTCACCGATGCCAATATAGCTCATGCCCCCATATTGTCAAGACGTTTTTCACCTCTAACAGACTCCTAACATGTTGAAAGTTTATACAGTTACGGAGATTGTCTGAACCTATACGTGCATGCCTTCAAAAGGCAATTTCTGCGTCAGGCCAGGAGATCAAAAGAGCATCTTGTGCGCCGGGATTTCTCGTCGAGGCTTTCAAGGAGAACCGGACCTATCTTCTTTTCTTTGTGACTCTTACGACCGGAGACTTCTCTTTCAACTGAATATGACCAAACAGCTCCTCTTTGAACTCCGGGTCGTACTTGGATTTCTTTATGAACGAATCAAAAGCGGCGGCGTGGTAGGAAAATACTTCGTCGATCAATCCAGTCCGAATTAAAAAATCGAGGAATTTCTTCCGTTCGATTTCCTTGTTGACGTCAATTTCGGCAAACTTCGGCACATAGCGATCGCCGAACTGCACACGTGCCCGCGCCTCTGTCCCGGCGATCACGTCATAGCCCTTCTCTTTCGCGAACTGAGCAATCCTTGCCTTGAGCTCTGATTCCTCGTTTTCGAGCTCGGTGACGTACTTCTTGATCTCCGCGATGCGGTCCACCCATCCCACAACGACATCGTTCGAGATTTCCTTCCTCTCTCTTCCATCGAGAGAGGACGGATGGATCTTGGCCGGACAGAACGAGTGGTATTCGCACCAGGCGCAGAGCTTGGTTTCATTCGTTGGGAAGTTATCGTCGATGCGGGCCTGTTCGATTTCACGGATCAACTGGATCGTCGAGTCGACCAATTCCTGAAGGTCTTCGTCGGTCCGCGATGACACCCGTTTCTCCGGCACTGCGAGGTAATGCCAGACCAGCTCGAACCTATCGCGGTCGGGCCACATCTCCCTGGCGCCGATCTGATAGATTGCAAGCTGACGATCGTCCTCCAGCCACCGCTGGTTGACCATACTCTGACCGGTCTTGTAGTCGTGAATCTGAATAGTACCATCCGGCTTGACAGCGAGTCGGTCGATGATTCCCCGCACTCGATACATGCCTTCCTCATCGAGATTGACAACGACATTTCGCTCGAGCGCAACAGTCTTCTCCTGGTCAAACGGGTGATACATGCGGAAGTAAGCCGGGAGCATGTCTCTCCCCTTGCGGCGATAATCATCTGGTTCAAGGACCTCGTCCTTTATGAAGAGTTCGTCAGGCTCCTCCTCATCCCAGGTCTGTTCGTAGTAGTCGAGAAGTTCCTCCTCGCTCCAGACCTTGCCCGCCATTACGAGTTCATATAGTCGCTCGAGTGACTTGTGAACACAATGGCCGAGATAGCCCTCCACCGACTGCCTGTCACCTATATCAAAATGCTCGACGTACTTGAACTTGTACTTTCGCGGACATTGCTCGAAAGTAGACAATCTGGAGTGTGAGTATACCGCCATCAGAACCTTCCCGACCTGAGGATTGAAATAACAAGCCAGACTCCAAGGAGTCCGGCGAAAACGTACCCAATGATTCCTACGATTGGGACACCGTAGAATTTGACACCTATCTCCCGCGTCATAATCAGTGACGACCCGATGATGATCGCAGCGATTATCAGCGCGAATGACAGTCGATTGGATGCCCGGTCGATCTCATTCGTCAGCTTGCTCAGACCGCGATGTCTAAATACAAGTCCCAGTTCACCTCTGAGCGCTTTCTGGGCAAGTCGTTTTAGATCAGTGGGACCTTCCGAGAGAAAGTCCGTCATGCTTCCGAGAAGTCCAAGCAAATCCGATCCGATCTTATCCGGCCTGAACTTCCGCATCGCGATCTTGCTGACATACGGCTCGATCTCTTTGATCATGTTCAGATCCGGATCGAGCATCCGCCCCACTTCTTCAAAGGTCGTAATGGCCTTCGCGAGCAGCGATAGGCTTACCGGCGCACGAATCCTGTGACGCGTGAAGATGTTCAAAGCGTCGTTGAAGATCGATTTCATGTTGATCTGTTTGAGCGGTATCCGATGATACCGGTACAGAAACTCGGTTATCTCCGTTTCGAGCAAATCCTGGTCCACATCTTCGTCGATCAGATCGTTCGCGGATAGCGTTCGGATTATCGCTTTAGTGCTTCGCTTTGTGCCCGCAAGAAGCAGATCCGACAGCAGATCTAACGAGCTGCCGGAGAGATGTCCGACCATACCGAAATCCACCGGCCCCCAACGATTGCCGGGCAACACGAAGAGATTACCCGGATGAGGATCGGCGTGGAAGAACCCGTGCTCAAAGATCATCTTGAACACGATCCGCGTGCCTCGACTCGCGAGCTCCCTCAGGTCATACCCCTCTCGCTCGAGCACATCGCGACGCGACGGCTTGATGCCGTCGATATATGTCATGGTCAGGACCTGTGTACCACTGAGATCCCAGAGGACCTCGGGGATTACGATCGAGTCGTCATCTTTGAAGTTGAGCCGGAATATCTCGATGTTGCGGGCTTCGTGGTAGAAGTCGACCTCGCGCCTCGTTACTCGCGCGAACTCATCCACCTGCCTTACCGGCTCATATTGTTTCGCTTCGGGCAGAAATCTCTCGAGCATCTCTGCAATATCCGCAAGGATATCCATATCGACACGCAGCTTCTTTTCCATACCCGGGCGGAGCACTTTGACGGCGACTCGTTTGCCGTCGAGCGTCTCTGCCAGATGTGCCTGTGCGAGGGATGCGGATGCAATAGGCTCTCTCGAGAACTGCTTGAACAGCTCATCGATTGGCTTTCCGAGTTCGCGCTGCACGGTCTTTTCGATCAGGCCAAAGTCGGCGGGCGCAACCTCGTCCTGAAGACGCGACAACTCGACTACCAATTCGGGCGGGATCAGAAATGGTCGGCTCGCAAGCACCTGTCCCAGCTTTACGAAAGTCGGGCCGAGTTCCTCCATCGCTAGCCGAATCCGCTCCGCATAGTTCAACTGCGCGAGTCGAGCTGATTCTTTGAAGAAAACACGGCGAACTATGCGAAACCGGGACGCCAGCTTCATCCGGTCCAGAACCTCTCCGAACCCGTACTTGACGAGTACGCGGACAATCTCCCGGTATCTGCGATAGTTCTGTATCTTGGGTCTGAACATAATCGTATCAGTTCCCGGATTGAATTTTCACACTGCTGGTCGACTTCTACAGCAGGCTGAGTGTCACTCCACCATAGATCATGGTGAATGTCGTTGAGCCGTCGTCGCCAGAGATTCTCCCGGCTCTGCCCTCGACGAAGAATTCGATCGGGGACGCGGGCAAACCGAGCTTTACACCCGCCAGAGCGTGCATTCCGAATTGCGGGCCATCGTCGGGCACGACCAGATTGTCTACACCTGGAATGTTGAGAGCAACCTCGTACGATAACTGGTGCGTTGCAAGTCCGCCACCGATATATGGTGTAAAGACCGGAGTTCCAAACTCGTACTTGGCATTGACGCCTATCATGAAGTCTCGCACTTCCACGCTGACTGTTCGGTTTACTCCGCCGGCCTGAATCTCGAAATCCTCGCTCTTCCAGCTATACTCTCCGACCAATTCGAATGTAAATATCGGGAGCGTGCTGATCTTGAAATGCCCGCCAATCATCGACAACTGATCGACATCTATGACCTCATATCCCTCGAATTCGAGGTCGTCATTGTTGTACGTTGTGTAAATACCGCCCCTCGCACCCAATCCGAGACCGGTCAGAGCGTATGCGCCCGAACTGAGCAGAAGAAACAGCGCAAGTACCTGAATCAGGCAAAGTCGTTTCATTTAACCCTCCATGGCAATATGAGTTTCTTCGAGATGTCGAAGCAATGATAACCAACTTCAACCCGCGTGTCAATTTAGAGTAGACACCGATTGATGACTTTTGTGTCCGCGATAGCGACTGGCTGATGTCCGAGACTTCGCTTCGTTTGATGCTTGACTCGCATCCAGCGTGAGGTATATTCTGCATGTTACTGATCGACTTACTCCAAACCACTTGAGATTCGGACAGTAGGAAACAGACCCGGATGGAGATTTCGCCACGCACTGCAATTCGCAGCCTGATCATGTCGGCGGCAATCGCGATCGTGTTCGTCTGCGGGGCGAGCGCAGGACACATCGACCACTTAACACCCGCTCAACATTCGATTACGGCCCTGCCCGACACTGACATCCGAATTCGCTTTATCGACCAGATGCAGCCTCAGTCGATCAATGATACAACTATACTCGTGAACAGTCGGTTCAGGGGACGCGTTGCCTGTTCGATTTCATACAATTCGAGTCTGCGTACGGCGACACTGAATCCGAGCACCGATTTCCATGTGGGCGATGTTATCACTGTCACGATCACGACCGGAGTCCGGGACTCACAAGGCAGCCCGGCAGACTCGCCATTCGTCTACAACTTCACCGTGCGAACTCTGGGTGGAAACGGCACATTCATCTCAGACTCGAATTATGTAACGGGCGGCGGTCCGGCGGCAGTGTTGTGTGCCGACCTCGACGGTGACAGCGATCTTGACGTTGTCGTCGGTATGTCCAATAATCAGACGTTCCGTATTCTCGAAGGCATGGCCGATGGCGAATTTGTAGTGAGCGACAGCTTCACGCTGCCCGGCATCCCCGCAAGTGATCTGATCTCCGCCGATCTCAACTCGGACGGTCTCATCGATCTTGCGTTCGCGCACTCAATCTCGGGCGGATTCTCCGTTGCTATGAATATCGGTGACGCAGTGTTCGTGGATACGGTCTATTATCCCTCCGGCGACTTTCCGCTCTCGCTGACGGGTTCCGACTTTGATGGTGACGGTGATATCGACATCGCCACGGCAAACGCTCAGTCTCACGATGTTCACGTGTTCCTTAATGATGGCAGTGGTGCGTTCACTTTGCACGCCATTCACTCGGTGGGACTTGAACCATGGGGAATATGTGCGGGAGATTTCGATTCCGACGGTGATATCGATTTGGCTACTGCGAACGACGTCTCCGAGGATGTCTCAATCCTATACAACGATGGCATCGCAGGCTTCGATTCTACATTGGTTGTTCCGGTTGGCTACAAGCCCGTAGCAATCAGCGCCGCCGACCTCGACTCCGACTATGATCTCGATCTCGTGATTGCAAACGACAATACGGACAACGTCGTCGTGCTTGAAAACAGCGGAGATGGAACATTCATATTCGCGGGATCGTACTCGGTGCAGGAAACACCGATATATGTTTCAACTGCCGACCTTGACGGTGACTTCGACTTCGAGATTGCTACGGCGAACAGCAATTCGAATACTCTTTCGCTCCGCTTCAATTCCGGCGCAGACTTCTCAACGCACCAGATAGCTTATGTTGGGCACGCGCCCAAATCTATCGCATTCGGTGACCTCGATCTCGATGGTGACATCGATATAGCTACCGGAAACAAGATGTCCGATGATGTGACGGTGCTCTTGAACAATCTCGTCTGCTTCGATTCCGACGGTGACGGATTTGGCGATCCGCTGCACCCGGAGAATCAGTGCGCAGAGGACAACTGTCCATACACATTCAATCCATACCAAGAAGACTCCGACGGAGACGGCGTCGGGGATTCCTGCGATATCTGTATCGATCATCCGCTCGATGACTGCTGCGATCCTCGCTGGAGTAACAACTCGCCCATCATCACATCCTCGTCCTATGACACCGCCAATCCGGGTAATATCTTCGAATACATCCTCGAGTACTACGATCCCGACTGCGACGGCAGCGAGCTGAGCATCACATTTCACGAATATCCCGATTGGTGCACGCTTCACGGCGACACCGTGCGCGGTACTGCAGATTGCGGCATTCCGGATGATATGATTCGCGTAACTGTGAGCGATGGCAGCTTGTCGACCATTCGTGGAATCAATGTTATCGTCAACGACTGGAATCAGCCGCCGGCGTTTCTCGACACGACGAGTGAATTCGCCGTCCGCAGAGATGCGTATTTCAAGTATGACATCGAGTACGGAGACACGGACGATACTGTGCTGACAGTCGAGACGTTTCAGCTTCCCGCCTGGCTCAACTTTGATTCTGACAGCGTCTATGGAACCGCACCATCTGAAACTATGGCGGATACGTTGCAGTTGTCAGTTGCGGACTACTGCCATGCTGATACTCTTAGACTGATTCTGAGGGTATATCTGTGTGGGGATGTCGATTCGAGCGGTGGTGTCGATATCGATGACATCATCTTCCTGATGAACTTCGTATTCTCGGGAGGGCCTGCTCCTGTTCCGGCAGAATCCGGGAACGCCAATTGCCTCGGCTATGCTGATATCGACGACATTGTCTATCTCGTGGATTACGTATTCAAACAGGGGCCGTTGCCGTGCGAGGCATGCCCGTAGACCTATGCAAACTTACCAGCAAATCCCACGATAGTTGTCACCTGCGTCGGAGAGATCTCTGGCGATTCTGACCAGATCGATTATAATCTTGTCCGAGTCGAGTGAGACAAGATACTCGAGATCGTCGGTTGCATGCCCGATCACGATAACGTCCGACCACGCGTACAGCTCATCGAACGACCCCGCAAGTTTCTTCTCAAATTCCGGGATGCGTTCCCGGATATACTCCCTGTTGGCGTCAATCAGGCGAGCAGGCGATATCATCTCGTCGTAGAACAAAAGCTCGTAGCCGTCATCAATAAGCTTCTCTGCAAGCCGCACATGCGGAGAATCGCGGAGCTCGTCAGTCCCGGGCTTGAACGCGAGACCGTAGAAACCGATGCGCTTTCCATCCGTTTCCTTGACCATCTTGTGGGCGCGTTCGATGTGCGTCCGGTTCGAATCGAGGATCGATGAGAGCAGCGGAAACTGAGTATCGAAACGCCCGGTCAGGTTGAGCAGAGTGCGGATATTGTTCGAAACCGCCGGACCGCCGAACGAAAAGCCGGGCATGAGATACGAACCGGACAAATTCAGCCGCTCGTCCATTTTGAAGATGTCCATTATCTCTTCGCTGTCGATGCCGGCGTGCTTGCAGAGCGTTCCAACCTCATTGGCAAAGCAGATCTTCAGGGCGTGGAATGAATCGGAGACATACTTGATAATCTCCGCCCCGCGCAGGGATGTCCTGACAACCGGCGCTTCGATGTCGGCGTAGAGAGTAGCGACATTCCCACCCGCCGAACTCCCCTCCTGCTCTCCGATCAACGTGAACGGTGGATTGAAGTAGTCATCCACCAGCGATCCAATTCTGAGAAAATGCGGATTGACGCATACATCGAAATCGATAAAGACCTTTTTGCCGGAGTGCTCCTCGATTGTCGGGATAACGAGATCCTCGGTCATTCCAGGGAGGATCGTGCTGCGCAAGACAAACGTATGGAAGCCGTCCTTGTTCGCAAACACCTGCCCGAGCTTGGTGCAGACACGTTTCAGGTATGTCGTATCGAGGCTGCCATCCTCTTTCGCCGGTGTGCCGACCGTGATAATGGACGAACCCGATTCGAGCAGAGCGCTGCGCGCGTCGAACGTCGCCTTCAGCTTCTTGTTGGTAACTGCCTCCTCGACGAGCATATCCATACCGGCCTCGTAGATCGGCGACTTGCCCGAGTTAATCATCTCGATCTTTGTTTCATTTATGTCAACGCCGGTGACCTCGTGCCCGGCCCTGGCAATTGCGGCCGCTGTAACCGTTCCTATATATCCGAGCCCGAATACTGAGACCTTCATCGCGTTTTCTCCGATCGTGTCAATTGTCCGAATTCGATTCTTAGAGATGCAACAGAGCGATTCTTTGGCTTACATAGCGGAAACAAAAAGTGGCGGAAAAGTCAATCAAAAACGCACGTGAGCTGACAGTCAATCGTGTTTTAGCATCTCCATAAAACGATCGCCGGCCTTGCGTGCATGCGACAGAAACGCCTCAGGGGATTTGTATGAAGAGTTTGTGACCTCTGATTCCACCGTAATCGGGCACAGCCTTTCCAGCTTGTTCAACTGCGCAGCGAGATTGGGTAGATCGCAGGAGCCTTCGAATGGCAGGAGGTGTAGATCACGGGCGCGATCATTGTCGTGGAGGTGCACGGCATAGAGGCGGCTGGAATGGTGGTCGAGAATGTCGTAATCCTCACGATTAAGCTCAGCGTGGCCATTATCGAAGCAGAGACCAAGACGCGGAGTCTCGAACAGATCGAGAGCGTATTTCAGGAGAATTTTCGCCATGCTAACGCCGAGATTCTCAGCCGCGATCGAGACGTCCTCCTTCTCGGCAATTTCGAGAAGCTCGTCCAGGCTTTTGCGAACCTGTTTCATGCGAGTCGAGATGTCATCGATCCTGAAGCCGGAGATGTGCAGAATCAGTATCTTGACTTTGAGATCGGAGCACGCGCGGATTTCCCGGGCGATCTCCATCGAGGCGGACCGTCTGAGAATTTCCTCCGGCTCACTGATATCGACTGTCGAACCGAACGAGGCATGGATAGACTCAATCGCCACGCCATGCCGATCGCAAATCTCTCGAATTCGCTCTCGTCCTTCCGGCTTGTGAAAGCGCGAATGCGATTCCTTGCCGCCGATTGAAATCAGGTCAAAACCTGAGTTTCGGATGAGTTCAATCGACTTGTCGAACGGAACCGAATAATTCCAGGACGTGGATATGGCCGGCTTCATAGATGAGATGATAGCTTTATGTTAGTTCCCGGTCAAGTCAATAAGCTCCGTTAAAAGGGTCCATGGATATGACAGCGGCAAGTCATGTAGATGCGAATCGTCTTTGTATGGGTCAATTCCTATACGATTCGCCGCTCCTGTTCAAGCCGGCCTTGGCCACACGCGCGCTAATCAACGGAACCACTACCACTTACACAATTCGATGCATTCGGACCAGTTCGGTATCCGGTTTGCGTACATCCTCGGTAGTGCAGGCTGTAATCGTGCAGGAAAGGAGATTCACGATGAAAGACATTTGCAGGACTCTGATCGGATTCACCGCGCTTCTGGCGCTCATCCTGACCGGCTGCTCGAACTCGCCGGATAGATTCTCGACAACCGGCTTGACCGATATCGAGCAACCCGGTGATTCCGGCCCCATAAACGGTGGAGACCAGACCGATTCGCTCTTCAGTTTTGATGAGTCACTGGATTCCGATATTCGCCGGACCACGAGAACTATTCCGGGATCAGGCGGGGACCTGACCCTTTACTTCAATGGCGACTATCGTACGCTCACTTTCCCGGCTCGTCCCGCGGGCGCGGACTGGGATGTTTCTGTAACGATCACCAAGGGATACAATCTGTATGGTGATAATCTGGAAGTCTACGAGTTCGAGCCGTCCGAGGTGGCGTACATCGGAGCAATCGGTCTCGCTATCGAAAGTGGAGTGTCGAACCGCAACTACGCTCCGAGGGATGTGACGTTCTCTCTCTATCGATCGATCGCGGAACAGTACAGTCTTTACTCGACCACGATCCCGAATTCGAGTACGGTAGTTGAGTTCACGCTCAACTCGTCGACAAAGTTCGCGGTGATCTACGAGCAGTTCGACATGGAACCGGACATCAATTTTAACTAGATAAACACCCGTTGCCCTATTTCCTCTACAACAGCCGGCGGGATTCGACTTCTCGCCGGCCTGCCCTTTTAAGCCAGTCCATCAGCAATTCTCGTTTAGTTCATCCAGCGATATCTGGTGGCATCGATTGAATATGCGCCTCCGCTCGAGGTAGAGGCATACAAGACAGGATATCGCGGCCGCCGAAATAATCGCGAGCACGATCGCTATCTGGTATTTCACTGCAAGGAGAGGCTCAACGCCGGACAGGACCTGACCGGTCATCATACCGGGTAGATGCACAATCCCCATTCCGGTCATGGAGGCAATTGTCGGCAGGAGCGCGGCACGATATGCGGCACGGTACGGTTCGAGCGATGCCTCCCTAGACGTGGCTCCGAGCGAGAGCATCATCTCTATCGCGCCTCGCGAGGAGCGGACTTCGCTCAAAAGCCGCTCGGTCGCAAGCGCTGATGCAGTCATGGCATTGCCGATTATCATTCCACCGATCGGTATCACATACTGCGCATCATACCATGGTTCGTGATCGACGATCACGAAGATAAACGCTGCAATAACGGCGAAGCTCGAAAATCCTATCGAGATGAACAGAATCAGCGGCAATTGGCTGACTCGTCGTTTCACGCGACCGAGGACGACGTGCACCGCGAATCCGGTCATTATCAGAAGGAGAATAAGCGTTGTGTACCAGAGGCTGACTTCGAAGAGATAGCGGAGGATCAGTCCAACCGCTGCGAGTTGGACAGTCATCCGTAACGACGCGATAGCGAGGTCTTTGTTTATGTCGAGGCGATTCCACGCTGCGAGCCCGAATACGAGGACAAGGAGCCCGTAGGCGATAACCATCTGGAGCAGACTTACACTCTCAACCATTCTTCGAGTTCTCCTCGAGGTCGAGAAACTCACGGAATTCGTCGACATCCATCTCCCCGCGTACACTCGATATCCGCCCGTTCGACATCAGAATCACTTGATCGGCCAGGCTCAGGAAGCGTGTGGAATGGGAGACGGCGACGAAGGTCATCGACCCTCTCAGATTTTCGATCAAACGCACTATACGCTCTTCGCTTTTGAGATCGAGCGACGCGGTCGGTTCGTCGGCGAGGAGGACATCCGGCTTCAACAGAAGAGCCCGCGCAAGAGCCACGCGCTGCTTCTCTCCACCGGAGAGTTTTTCAATATCGCGCTCTGCGAAGGATTCGTTCAGCCCGACTCTGCCGATCGTGTTGATGGCGTCCGCCCGGTCGAAAGTTTGATTCGAGTTCGCGGCGAATCTGAAGGGCATCTCCAGATTTTCTATCACGGTCTCACTAATTAGAATAGGCTCCTGCGTCATCAGGACAGCGCGAGAACGCAACTCAGGCAGATTGTAATCCTGTATATTGCGGCCCTCGAACAACACCGAGCCCTCGGTTGCAAACACCAACCCGTTCAGGAGCTTGAGAAGGCTGGTTTTGCCCGAACCCGATGGGCCGGCGATCAGATAGATTCGGCCACGCTTTAACTGCTGCGTTATGCCCGAGAGAATGTCTGTGCCGTCTTTCGAGAGACTGACATCACGCAGCGAATACAGGTAGTCGCCGCCGCTTGAATCGGATACGTCAGACAACATTGAAAGTGAATCTATACGTAATGGGGAATCAAGTCAAGACGGATACTAAGAAACAAACTCGCTAAGCAAACGCTCGATTGAGTCTCGGTCTTCCGGGTAGGAACCCACGTCGGTATCGACATCGACTTTGTCGAGCGGATCACCGCTCGAGGTGAAGTAGTCTCGGAGATGTTTGGACAGCCTGCGGCCGAGCACATCAGCCCCTTCGGAGGGAGTTTCGACGAGCAGGAGGGCAACCGTGTTGTGATGCACGACTGAGACTACATCGGTCGCGCGTACGTGCGATCTTATCACATCGAGAAGCCGAGAGCGATAATCTGCTGCGGTCTTGTCATCCGCCGGAAATCGACGCTTCAAGCTCTCCTCGAGATCGTCAATCCTAAGCGCCAGCAGTGACAGGAAGGTACAGTATCGCTCCGAACGCCTTAGCTCATGGCGAACCAGTGAGGCAAAATCGAAGTTTCGAAACAGCATTCGATTAGTATTACCGTGAAACTCATTCGTCATATCGGGTACTATCAATTCTCCTCCCGATGCCAACTCACACCAAGCTTACAGTCCTAAAGCAATTTCCATGCCCCGAACAATAGATCAGAGAGTCCAGCCTCCAATTCGCAAGCTATGACAGGGCAATAAATTACAACAGGCTATAAGCTCACTGATTTTCCATAACACGCACTAGTCACAAACTGTTCAAACTCTGCGCAATAATATTCACATATCCTGCATCACTCACACTACTGATTAATCTCGTTTATGCGATATTCCTTAATCTTATAAAGTAAGGAACGATAGCTAATCTCCAGAATTTCAGAGGCTTTCCGGCGGTTCCAGTTAACTTTATTCAACACCTCGAGAATCAGGGTCTTTTCCTCTTCTTCGACCGCCCTTGACACCCTCTTTTTTAGAGAGTAGTCCTTTGGCTCCTTCGGTTGTTCCCGCTGAATCGGCGGATTCGGAGTCATCCCGCCCTGAACCGGCGCTTGCCCCGCAGACTGGTATGACTGAGTCGGCGTGACCTGCTGACCGCGAGCGAGCAGATCCTCTACGATGCCCTCATCCTCACGAACCACTACCTGTTTGACCAGATTCTCGAGCTGGCGGACATTGCCCGGGAACTCGTACTCCATAAGGCTGGACACCGTCTGCTTGGAGAGCGGCGGGAATTCCTTCTTGTACTGAGCGTTGTACTTCTTCAGGAAGTGCTCGACAAGCAGCGGGACATCCTCTCTTCTCTCTCGCAGGGGCGGGAGGAAAATCGTGATCTCGTTGAGCCGATAGAAAAGATCATCACGGAATTGCTTCGTCCCTATTGCCTCCTCGAGATTCTTGTTCGTAGCACAGATTATCCGGAGGTCCACCTTTATGTTGGTTATCCCACCGACTCGCACGAACTCCTGCTGTTCGAGCACCTGAAGGAGCTTGGACTGAAGCTCGAGCGGCATATCTCCGATTTCATCGAGAAACATCGTGCCGTTGTTGGCAACTTCGAAACGGCCCGGCTTGGTTCGATGGGCGCCCGTGAAAGCACCCTTCTCATACCCGAACAGTTCAGCCTCCAGAAGGTCCCGCGGGATAGCCGCGCAATTGACCTTGGAGAACGAGCTCTTGACACGATCGGACATCTCGTGCAGCATGCGTGCCACGATCTCCTTGCCGGTGCCCGATTCGCCTCTGATAAGAACTGTCAGCTCGCTCGGGGCGACCTGCTCTATGATGTTCTTAACCTCGAGCATCTTGGGCGAGTCGCCGACGAATGAATCCCAGCGAGACTTCGCCTGAAGCTCCGATTTGAGGTGCGTCAGCTCCTGACGCAACCGAGATTTTTCCAGAACCGACTGGATATGTATCTCGACCTCTTTGACATCGAACGGCTTGTTGACGAATTCTGCCGCACCCTTTCGAATCGATTCAACGACGTACTTCGTCTCACCGTGGCCGGAGAGCATAATGACCTCCGATGGAAGATCCGACTTCTTAAGTTTCGACAGCACATCCAGCCCGGACATGCCGGGCATCTTGATGTCGAGCAGAATCAGCTCCGGTTTCTCGGTGGATGCAAGCTGGATGCCCTCAGCGCCATCCCGCGCGGAGAGGATTTCGTAATCGCCCTCGAGGCCCTCGGAGAGTATCCAAGAGACCTTGGGGTCGTCATCGATAACAAGTACTTTGACTTTGTCTTTAGTCACATCAGCCTCTTTGTGAGCGTTATACACTGATGTTATCGGCGTGATGTCCCCGATGTTGAGCATCGGGCTGCGTATTTAATGCAATGCCCTGCACGTATGAATGGGAATCGGAGCAGACAGTCAACAAAAACTGGAATTCTGCATGCAGGGATTTCGGAATGAAACAGAAGGATTTTCTACATAGGAAGCATGATTGAGAATGTCGTCCCCTTACCGGACGTGGAGTCGACTTTGATCTTGCCGTTGTGCGCCATGACTATTCTCTCGACTACTGCAAGACCGAGGCCGGTACCGGTATCCTTGCTCGTGAAGTACCTCTCGAATATTCGATCGATATCCTCCGGTTCGATACCTACGCCGGAGTCCTGAACGCGGATTCGGGCATATTCGATCTTATCCTCGGGATCGACATGCCTTTCCGAGACATACCGCAGCTCACCGCCCGAGCGCATAGCATCGAATGCGTTCATTGTCAGATTGAGGAAGACCTCCATCATCTCATTGAAGTTGATTGAGACCGGCGGAAGCGACTCATCCAGTTCGGCCTTGACATCTATCTTGAGCCGTTCTGCGTCGGTACGAGTGAGTTTCATCACCTGATGAAGAACGTCCTCGATTCGGCGTTTCTCCATGTTGTACTTATTTGGATTCGAGAAATCGACGAGTTCCTTGACGAGATCAGACAGTCTGCGCAGTTCCTCATCCGCCTCGGTAATGATGTCACCCTCCTTCGAGTCGTCGCCGAAGCGCGTTTTGAGCACCTGCAGCCCGCCCCGGATATTAGTCAGCGGCTTTCGAAGGTCATGCGATATCTCGGACATCATATTGCCCATTGTCATGAGCCGGGTGGCGTTAAGAATAGCCCGCTGGCGCTCATAGACTGATGTCGCCTGGGATGCAACGATAGATGCAATATACTCGTGATCGATCGTAAATGCATTCTTCCGGAGGCTCCCTATACAGAACAACCCGTTCAGCATACCCTGCGTATAGACCGGCACGGATGCAAATGAGGCAATCTTGCCGCCCTCGGGCAGTTTGCCCTTGATGAATTCGAGGACCCTGTCGGTCCGGCCGTTTGCGCTCGCGAGCTCCTCGTTGGTCATCTCTATCTCGCTCATTATGAGGTCCGAAGATGAGTCTTTGCCCCACCCCTCCCAAAAAGTGATAACCATCTTTCTGGAGCGCTGATGCCATGTCATCCACAGCGAGAAGTCCAGCGGGATTATTCCACGTATCGAGTGATGTATAAACGAGCTCATTTTGTCGAAGTCTTCGATCTCGGGCAGCATCGACGATATCTCATATAGCACAGTGAACTGCCGTAGCTTCTTCCGCGCGTCTTCATAGTGATTGGCGTCGTCGATTGCGATCGCTGCCTGGGATGCGAACGTCGTCAGCAACTTAAGATCACCCTCGCCGAAATCTTCACCACTCGCTTTGTCTGTGAGGTTGATTACGCCCAGAATCTCATTTTTGACTTTCAGTGGCACACATAGAAATGACTTGGAATGATAGTGATTTTTGGCATCCCGCTTAAAACGCTCGTCGTGTTCGATGTCTTTCACCATGATCGGCTTGCCGGTCATCGCGACATATCCGGCAATTGACGATCCCAGGGGCAGCGTAGTATTCTCGATGACCTCTTTATCGACTCCGACGGCAGCCTGTATCCGAAGGACATTCCGATCGGATTCCATGAGCATAATCGAACCGGTAGTCGCGCCAATGACGGCTGTCGCCAGATTGATAATCTGCGACAACAGTTCGGGCAGCTCCACCGTGGTCGACATCGACTGACTCGCGCGATAGAGCGCGTTGATCTCAGCGATGCGCTGCTGAAGCTCCTCGTTCTTTGCCTGCAACGCGCCGACGAGTTCCTCTCTCGCCCTGTCCGAGAAACGCTTATCCAAAGCGCGATTCACGGCCATCTTCAGGTGAGAGAATTCCACGGGCTTCAACAGGTAATCATATGCACCTTCAGACACCGCCTGGACAGCAGACTCGAGAGAAGCATATGCGGTCATCAGGATGACCACCGTGCTCGGATCCTTCTCTTTCGCCTCTCTCAGCAGGGATATACCGTCTTTGCCGGGCAATTTTATATCGGAGAGAATGAGGTCGTATCCTCCATCGGCGATCTTCTCCGATCCGGTGTTGCCGTCGGTCGCGGTATCTACCTTGTAATCGAGCTTCCCAAGCAGCGCTTCGAGACTCTCGCACATACGCTTCTCGTCATCGATGATAAGGATTCTCGCGCTGTTATTGCTGTTGCTCATCGTCCTCTGACCTCTGAACTCGCGGAATAACTAGCGTAAACAGCGCGCCGCCTTCGGTTGAATTCGCAGCCGCTATTCGTCCGCCGTGTCTCCTCATAATACCATCACAGATAGTCAAACCGAGTCCGGTTCCGGACCCCTCCTTGCGGCGCGTGAAGAACGGATCGAAAATGCTCGGAAGGTGTTCGTCGGGAATGCCGGGACCTGTATCCATAAACTCGATCCTCACATTGTCGCCGTCATCCAACAGCGAAATAGTGATGGATCCGCCATCCGGCATGAAGTCCTTCGCGTTCATTATGAGGTTCAGAAAGACCTGCTTCAACTGTTCCTTAGAGGCAACGACTGTCGAATCGTCGGCGATGAATTCTCTAACGACCTCAATTCGACCTTTTTCGAGCTGCATTCCGACTAACAAGAGAAGCTCCTCCAAAAGCTGGCGAAGGTCGATCTTCTGCATCTCGCCCGAGTCCGGCCTGTAGAAGTCGAGCAGTTGGCGTACGATTCCGGCGATCCGGTTTACTTCCTCATGGACGATCCGTACATACTCCGGCCCACATCCGTCCGACTGAACCTCGAGTGCCATCAGCTCAAGATAGTTCTTAATAATTCCAAGCGGATTGTTTACCTCGTGCGCCACACGTGCCGAGAGCTGTCCGAGGGCTGCGAGCTTTTCAGATTGAATCAACTGCTTCTGTGTCTTCCTGAGCTTTTCGTACGCCGCCTTTTCGCTTTCGAACAGATGCGCATTTTCGACCGCTACCGCGAGCTGATTGGAGAGTATTAGAAGGAAGTCCTTGTCATCCTCGAAAAACGGTGTCTGAGATATTTTCCGCGTGACCAGCAGTAACCCGCAAATCTCGTTCTTGAGGCTCATCGGTACGAGCAGTTCGCATTCGACTCGCGCGAGCGTATTTACATCCCCGCAATCCGGTATCTTCTCCTCGAGCTCGGACATCTCATAGGCCCGGTTCTGTTCGGATGAGATATATTGCACAAGACAGCCATCGCAAGAAATCGAAAGGTCCTCAGTTTTGTCGAAGCTTATACCCCGGTGTCGCGCAAGATCGAAAAGGTCGTCATCTTCGCGTGACCGGACATAGATAGCGGCACCGTTTATCCCCATCTGCCCGATGATCGTTAGTATCATCGCGTCGAGGAGGTCGTTGGTGTTGAGAACCGTATTCAGATGACGAGAGATTTCAAAAATCGTGTACAGGTCAAAGATTTTTCGCTTGAGACGCTTGTTAGTGCGCATCAACTCATCGATCTTCGCATCGTAGTCCCTGCGAAGATTCTCGATCTGCGGTTTCCCGTTGATTACCGCGTCTTTCGGTTTTTCACGAGCCATTTTTCTTAAGATCGGCAACAGCGGCGGAGAATGCCACCTATTTATATGGCGAACTCGATATGCGCGTAGACTTCACCGAGTGTGAAGTGCGATCCTGTGACTATCATGTAGTCGTCCCCGGCGACTCTTGTCCGCGCATGGTCGAAGGCATCCGAAACGTCCTCTATCACCATGAATTTCAGATTGTGCGATATCGCGTTCGACACTATCTCTTCTATCACCGCCGCTCTTCCGGTGTTTGGCTTACATATCACGAGATACTCCGTGAATCTCGCCAGCTCATCGAAGAGCAGATCGAAGTCACGTCGCTGAAGAACCCCGAACACCACGGTGAATCTGCGGCCGGGGAAAATCGCATCGAGCGTGTCAGCGAGCGCTCCCATTCCGTTCGGATTGTGCGCAACATCGAATATCACTCTCGGTTTAATGTCGAGGACGTGGAAGCGTCCCTTCCAGTATACCTCGGACAGCCCCTCATTATTGCGGTCGGAATGCTCTACCACGCCTCGTTCTTTCAATAACTCCAATGCGCCGAGTGCGAGAGCGGCGTTCTCGGCCATGTGACCGCCTATCATATTAGTCTCAAACAAACGCTTTCCGGTAGAGTTCATGCCGTACTCGAATCTGGTGCTCTTTAGAGAGATTGAACTGACATCATAGTGCTCGATCGGAAGGAGTCTTGTGACCGACGTATCGCGCTCGGAGGCCTTCGAAGTCAGGATATCGAGAGCAGATGGATTCTTCGCAGATGTTATGACCGGCACGCCGTGTTTGATTATGCCGGCCTTCTCCGTCGCGATTTTCTCGATCGAATCGCCGAGAACTTTGAGATGATCGAGCGCGATCTGCGTGATCACCGACACTTCCGGCGTCAACAGATTGGTTGCATCCAGCCTGCCGCCGAGCCCCACCTCCGCGATTCCGAAATCGACGTTCTCATCCTTGAACATCTGGAAAGCAAGCGCCGTCGCGGTCTCAAAGAAAGTGATTCGTTCTTCCTTAACAAAGTCCCGATGATCGCTTACGAAATCCGCGATATACTCTTCTGGTACTTTTACCTTGTTGATTCGGAATCTCTCGCGGTACTCCACGAGGTGCGGAGACGTGAACTTGCCGACTTTGTAGCCGTTCGCGACGAGCATAGACTCTATCATCGCGGCCACGGAGCCCTTGCCGTTCGTTCCACCAATGTGAATCGATGGGTAGGAGTTCTGCGGATTGCCGAGCCTGTCGAGGAATTTCGTGATATTGGTCAGACCCAGCTTAACCCCGAAGAGCTCGAGGTTGAGAAGAAAGTCGAGCGCCTCTCTGTAGTTCATCTTATGAGAAATAGTTGATGAGACCACCAACGGTGTCCCTGAGTTCTCTCCGATGGACTATCCTGTCCAGGAATCCGTGTTCGAGAAAGAACTCCGAGCTCTGGAATCCCGGCGGAAGATCTCCGCCGATCGTTTGCTGGATAACCCGTTTGCCTGCAAAACCGAGTAACGCCTTCGGTTCCGCGACTATTACATCTCCGAGCGACGCATAGCTTGCCATGACACCGGCCGTGGTTGGATTTGTCAGAATCGATATAAACGGACGCTTGACCTTGTCAAACCGTGCAAGGAGCGCGCTCGTTTTCGCCATCTGCATAAGAGAGAGAATCCCCTCCTGCATTCGCGCACCACCGGAGCAGGAGAGAATAATCAACGGCACCTGTCGAACGGTCGCCCGTTCGATGGTCCTCGCGATTTTCTCGCCAACCACCGAGCCCATCGAGCCGCCTACAAACGAAAAGTCCATGAACGCCACCGAGACCTCACGGCCATCTATCTTACCGATGCCGCTAATGACAGCGTCGTTCTGCCCGGTCTTCTTCTGGGCCGCGCGGATCCTGTCCGGGTACTTCTTTGAATCACGAAAGTTCAACGGATCGCCGGAGATTAGACCCTGATCAAATTCCTCGATGAGTCCCTCGTCAAGGAGCAGATCGATATACTGCCTTGCTGTTATCTTGAAATGATAGTCGCAGTGCCCGCACGTGTTGAGATTCTTCTCGAGCTCCTTGACGTATATGATTTCCCCGCAGTCCGGACACTTTGTCCAGAGCCCCTCCGGGATATCTTTCTTCTGCTGCGATATTATTCCCTGCTTGGCTTTTCTGAACCACTCAACCATAGTTCTCCCTTTCTCCAAGTGGGCGAACCATTACCAGAGCATCCTCGGGCGGACTGCTGTAGTAGCCCTTCCTCTGATATAGCACCTTGAAGCCATATTTATTCTCGTACATCGAGACAGCTTCCGTGTTCGAGGGACGTACATCGAGAAACATTGCCCTACAGTTCTCGGATTCAGCCTTCTCGATCAAATGGTCCATCAGAAACGTCCCGATTCCCAATCCTCGATTCTTGAGATCGACTGCAATATTCGCCAGATGCGCTTCCTGTGCGAAAATCATCAGGAGTGCATATGCAACCACTCGCCCGTCACCATCTCGAACCACCGGCGAGTAGATCTGACGGTTCCGCACGTCAGTCTCGAACGCACCCCGTGGCCACGGATTGGAGAACGACTCGGTTTCAATTCTGTAGACCTCGTCGATGTCCTCCGTGGTCATGTTGTCTATCTCAAATTCTCCTTTCACGATTCTCAAAATTGAGTTGAGCCTGTGAAAGTGTCATATAGTAGGGCTCGGCTCGCCGACTATCCGCAAGACTGCCGTCACAATCATACATTGTTTTTGCCTCTCGGCAAACAGAAATCATGTTACACGCTTCGAGATCAGGATCGCAACGCGAGAAGCTTTTATCTGTACCGATAAGCCTCATGAATCGGTCGGCACCCGGACCAGCGACGGTCATCTCGGCATCAACTTCCTGTTGCGCTACTTCGACCGGTCCCACGAACGGCTCCGAGTAGCTCTCGCGCGATTCAGCAATCTGGTAATAGAACTCCTCCGCACGGCTGTGGATCGTGATCAAAGTCGGGAAAGCGCTCTCCGGAATCGATGCTCTCATTGCCATGAATGAGTCGACAGGCTGTAGAGGCAGCCGGGCAGCCTCGGCCCAGCCAATCAGACCCGACATACCTATCCTGAGTCCGGTGAATGACCCCGGACCACTCACAATCGCCAGCAATCCGACAACTTCTTTTGTTAGACTCGCCTCTTGCAGAACCTGTTCGATCCTGCTGAACAGCGGCGACGAGTGCCCGCCGTCATCGAATCTGCCGGATGCAAGCTCTCCATTCGAACCTAAAACGCCCACGCCGAGCTGACGGGTGGACGTATCCAGTGATACAATATTCACGCTGAAATATATGAAAACACCCTATCAGAGTCAATCAAAGTGTTTATTGCTCAGGTCGTAAGATTCTGCCGGAGCGAGAGTTATTCGCCTCTCGTTTTCGCTCACCATCTCCATTTCTATGACAAGCGCTGTGTCCGGGAGATAATCCTCCGCTCGTTCCGCCCATTCGATCAACGTCACACCTTTCTCCGGGTAGAAGTACTCCTCGTATCCGAGATCGTCGAGTTCGGTCTTCTCTCCGAGTCGATAGAGATCGAAGTGATGAATCTTCAAACCGCCGTGGTAGATATTCATGAGATTGAACGTCGGAGACGTAACTTCATCGCCGAAACCCATTCCCCGGCACATGCCTCGAATCATCGTGGTCTTCCCTGCGCCGAGGGGGCCAACGAGTGCGACGACCGCCCCCTGCTTGAAACTTTGCCCTATCTGGGCTCCAAATCGGATCGTCTCTTCTTCGCTTCTCGTGGTTATTGTTTGCATATCAGGTTCTCTTTGGTCTGAGTGTTGCAACCGGCAGGATCATCTCGTCCAGCGAAATCCCGCCGTGCTGGAATGTGTCCGCGTACTTCGACTCGTAATGATGGTACTGTGTCGGATATACGAAATAGAAATCCTCGCGAGCGAAAATGTAAGTGGTCGATATACTGAATCGCGGGAGCCGGTACATCTCCGGGTTCTTCACGAGCACGACTTCCTTCGTATTGCACGCGAGGTTGTCGCCGTACTTGTATCTGAGATTCGTCGACGCCTCTCGTTTGCCCTTAACGAGCGTTGATCGACCCGCAATCACCGCTCCATGATCGGTTGTAATGACCACCCTGCAGTCGATAGTGGACAGATACCGGAGTATCTCCAGAAGGGACGAGTGCTCGAACCAGGACCGCATGACAGATCGAAAGGCCTGTTCGTTCGGTGCGAGTTCCTTCAGGATTTCGGACTCGGAGCGTCCGTGTACGAGCATGTCTACGAAATTGAATACCATCGAAACGAGCGGAGTATGCTGGAATGTCGACAGCCTTCTGGCGAGTGCGGCACCGTCGGAAGCGTCCAAAATTTTCGCATACATCGGTTCATTGTCGAGTTTCACTCTCTCGCGATCGAGCTGCATTTTCATGAGATCGGACTCGTCTTTGTTGAGAGAGGATTCGTCTGCAGATCGCCGCCACAAATCGGGATACAACTCAAACATTTTGTCGGGGAAGTCTCCGAGGAAGATCGCGTTCCGAGCGAAAGGCGTGGCTGTCGGGAGAATCGACATATAGTAGTCGAGATCGACATCAAAATACTCTTCGATTATCGGCTGCACGGTCATCCACTGATCGAGGCGCATACAATCGATGACTATGAAAAATGTCCGAATGTTCTTCTTGAGATGCGGCACAACGAACTTCTTCACAACGTCAGGGGATAACGGCGGCCTATCTTCCGACCTGACCCATTCAGCGTAGTTCTTCTCGATGTATTTTGAGAACTCGGCGTTCCATTCCTTCTTTTGGCCGGCGTGAGTCTGGGTCAACTCCGTGCTTCTCATCTCCGAAAGCTCCACCTCCCATGTCGCCAACTGACGATAACAGTCAACCCAGTCCGACCAGTCCATCGGACTGAACAGCCTCTGATTCATTCGGTTGAATGCCTGCACGTAGTCGCGGGTGATATGATCGTCGCGAATCCTCTTCGTGTCTAAAAGTCTTTTAATCACCAGCAGAATCTGTGACGGGTTCACCGGCTTGGTCAGATAGTCAGAAATCTTCCGGCCGATAGCCCGTTCCATCAGGTCTTCCTCTTCACTCTTGGTCACCATTACTACGGGCAGATTCGGCCGCAGATCCTTGATCTCCTCGAGTGTCGTGAGTCCGTCCTTCCCCGGCATCATTTCATCGAGCAGCACCAGATCGAAAGGTTTGCCCTGCACCTCCTGGACAGCATCGTCACCGGACGACACCGGAGTGACATCGAATCCCTTCTCTCGGAGGAAAATTATGTGTGCCTGAAGCTGCTCTATCTCATCGTCTACCCAGAGTATGCGTCGGCTATCCTGTGCTTGCGCCATTTAGAACCTCAACAATCCATTTCAAATGTCATCCATGCGCCGGTAACTCGATCCTGAACGTTGTTCCCACGCCCGGTTCACTCTCTTTTACAAATATCTCGCCATCGTGATGTTCCATGACAATGCGCCGCGACAAAGTCAGCCCGAGCCCCCAGCCCCGTTTTTTCGTCGTAAAGCCCGGATTGAAGACTTTCTTCATTTCAGAGGCGGTCATGCCCTTGCCGTTATCCTCGATCTCTACAATGACAGTTTTCGAATCCTTCGACAGAGACGATCGGATCTCGATCACACCGCTCTTGGAATCGCAGGCTTCGAGAGCATTCTTCACGATGTTCTCGATAACCCAGCTCAAAAGCTCACGGTTGACCTTCACCAGTTTCGGTTCACTTCTATCGAAATCAACACACAAGCCCCTGCCCTGGTGCGGAAGACGCCTGCAGAAATACTCGACAACATCCGAGAGTACATCCTCAACATCAATCGTCTCGAGAGTGGGTGTCGATCCAATAAGCGAGAATCTGTTCGCGATTCTCTCGAGCCGATGGACATCCGCTTCCATCCTCGACAGTATCTCCCGGCCGGACAAATCCTCACTCGAATTCCTGTCATCCGGCAGCTTGATCTCCAAAAGCTCCAGCCAGCCAAGCAGACTGGATAGCGGCGTACCGAGCTGATGCGCTGTCTCCTTTGCCATACCGACCCAGATATTCCGCTGCTCTGCGCGCTTGATGTTTCGGAAGCCCACAAACCCAACGAGGATGAACACCGCGATGACACCAACCTCGACGAACGGCATAAGCTGCAACTGCCTGACCAGTTTCGGATCGCCATAAAACATGTGATAGAATAGCCGCTCGTTGGATACAATCTCGACGGAGTTTCCCCTTGCGGCAAACTGGCTCAGACGATCCACCACGGCATTGAGCACCTCGGGGGAGACATCGGTCGCCATACCATCCGGAATACCATCCAGCTCCTTCCAGTATTGCGGGATCATACTCGAATCAGCAAAGATAATCGGAAATGACACGGAGCTGATCACTTCTTCGAAGATGAGGCTCGTCGCAACGCCGGATGTCTGGTCGGAGAGCGCAACCTGGTAGAGCTTGACATATAGACGTACATCGCGGCGCGTCTTGTCCTTTAGCTGGCTCACCACATCCTGTGTGTAATAAATGAACACGACCGCTATGAGCAGCGCCCCGAAAAGCATCAGGAGCTTGAATCCGAGCGGTACTGCGGCATAGCCCGGTGGTAGCTTTCTTGCGAGGTAGAATCTCATCAGGCGATCTCTTCAAGGCCCCCAAGATACGGTTGGAGAGCCTTCGGAATTCTGACCGTTCCCTTCTCCGTCTGATTATTCTCGAGGAGCGCAATAACAGTCCGTGGCAACGCCAAACCGGAACCGTTCAGAGTATGGACATATTGCGCCTTTTTGCCGTCTTTGTCGCGATATCTGATGGAGCAGCGCCTTGCCTGGAAGTCGGTGTAGTTCGAGCACGACGATACCTCGAGCCACTTGTCGACTCCCGCCGACCAGACTTCGAGATCATAGCATTTCGACGCCGCAAAAGAAAGGTCACCGGTGGCAAGTGCCCGAACGCGGTACGGCAGCTCCAGGGCCTGAAGAACAGCCTCCGCGTATTTCGTCAACTCTTCGAGCATGTCCCACGATTTATCGGCACGGCACGTCACGACCATCTCCACCTTATCGAACTGATGCACGCGAATCAGACCGCGCGTGTCCTTGCCGTGCGCCCCCGCCTCTTTGCGAAAGCACGGAGTATATGCAACGTATTTCTTCGGCAGGTCCTCTTCATCGAGTATTGTATCACGATGAATGTTCGTGACCGGCACCTCCGCGGTCGGAATGAGATAGAGATTCGTCTCCTCAACCTTGTACATGTCCTCACGCAGCTTTGGGATCTGGCCGGTACCCATCATCGCCTCTTCCGACGATGTAAACGGCGGCGACACTTCAGTGAAGCCGTGCTTTTCGCAGTGCATATCGATCATGAAGTTAATGAGAGCCCGTTCCAGCTTCGCTCCAGGACCCGTGAAGAGAAGAAAACCGGATCCGGCAATCTTCGAAGCGCTCGCGAGATCGAACAGCCGTAGCTTTTCCCCAAGCTCCCAGTGTGGAGCGGGAGTAAAAGCGAAGGACGGTTTCTCTCCCCACGACCGGACATCGACATTGAAGCTCTCATCCGGTCCGACCGGGACTGACTCATGCGGGATATTCGGAATCCAGAGCAACACATCCCTCTGCTTCTGCTCGACTGCTCTCAGTTCCTCATCCATGTCGGATATCTTTTTGGAAACCTCGCGCATCTCCGCGATAGTTGACGATGCATCGCCGCCAGACTTCTTGATCTTAGCGATCTCATCCGAGACCTTGTTGCGCTTCTCTTTCAGCGTCTGCGACTCGGTTGTGATCTCCTTGCGGCGATCATCGAGACACAGGAACTCATCTATATCCGCCTTCTCGTTCTTGTTCTTGACGGCTTCCTTGACCAGGCCGACATTTTCACGGATGAACTTCGCGTCAAGCATATCAACTCCTCAGTCCATTTCAGCTTTTGAGAATCTGTCCGGTTGGGGTGTATGAAGGTACGAGCTCTTTGATCTTATCGACTATTTCAATGCGCCGAATCTGGCTCGCGAGCCCCTGGAGATGCTCGATATCCGCGAAGAGATTAGCGCTCTCAGACTCAACCGTTCTCGCGATAGTGATCTTCGGATGCGCCGACAGCAGCATTCCTTCCTCTTCGATAAAGAGCTCCTCGAAAAGTTTTTCTCCGGGTCGCAGTCCCACGAATTCAATCATGATGTCCTCATTCGGCGTGAGCCCGGCGAGCGTGATCATATCCTTCGCGAGGTCGACGATATTAACCTGCTCACCCATCTTGAGAACCATCAACTGCCCGTTCGTACCGATTGATCCGGCCATCATTACGAGCAGTGTGGCCTCGCGTATCGTCATGAAATATCTCGTGACTCTCGGGTCGGTCACCGTAACCGGTCCGCCGCGTTCAATTTGGCGAGTGAACAGCTCCACGACCGAGCCGTCCGATCCGAGGACATTTCCAAATCTCACGGTCACGAATTTTGTCGTGCTCCCCTTCGATATCTCCGAGATCAGCATCTCTGCAATCCGCTTGGATGCGCCCATCACTGATGTCGGCCTTACCGCTTTGTCGGTTGAGATCATTACAAAAGCCGAGGTGTTGTGACGCCTCGCAGCCTCGGCAACCTTTCGTGTTCCGACCACGTTGTTCTTGATCGCCTCCTCAGGGAAAAACTCCATCATCGGCACCTGCTTGTAGGCTGCAGCGTGAAACACGACATCGGGCCGGAATTCGCTGAAAACATGATCGATCTTCGCATCGTCGTTGATATCCGCTATGACGATCGAACGACTGCCCGGTAGAAAGTTCGAATTCAGTTCAATCTCGAGACGGTACAGGTTGTTCTCCGCGCGATCGAGCATCAGGAGCGCCTCGGGATTGAAACGACATGTCTGTCGGCAGATTTCGGACCCTATCGATCCGGCTGCACCGGTCACGAGTACGCGTCGACCGGTAATGAAGTTCCGGATCACACCCTCATCGAGCGTAACTTGTTCGCGTCCGAGAAGGTCATCAACCTCGATATCGCGGACCTGTTTAAGAGATACCTTGCCGTCAAGAATATCCTTCAAGGGCGGTATCGTCTTGAAATCGACTTTCGCATTTCGACACTTCTGCACAATCGCGCGCATGTCCTGACTCGAAGCCGATGGAATAGCTATTATGATCTGTGATATTCGGTTCTTCTCCACCAGTCGCTGGATGTCATTCGTATCCCCGAGAACCGGGATGCCATGGATACGCATGCCCTTCTTCGTCGAGTCATCATCGACGAATCCGACTGGCTGGTACGGCAGCTCCGGGGAGCTCTTGATTTCACGAGCTATCATCTCACCCGCATCACCGGCTCCGACAATCAGAAGTCGCCTGCCGGGTCTCAAAATGCCGGGCACGACCTCTCGAGCGGCGCGCAGGCCGAATCTGAGCGCACCCGCAAAGAAAACGAGCAGAAGCCACTCTAAAATGAAGATGGATCTCGGAAACAGGGGAATATTGAAAAAGTATACAGGTATCAGCAGGACCACCGAACCGGCCGTGACAGCCTTTATAATCTGTAGCAGATCATTGATCGATGCATAACGATAGAGCCCTGTGTAAACTTTGAAATAGGCGAACATCGCGAAGCGCACGATCATCACAACGAACACGGTGTTGGTCATCAGACTCATCTCAGTGCGCGGTATGCTGCCCCCGAAGCGGAGCAGGAAAGCGCCTACATACGCAGCCACTATCGCCGCGAGATCGAGGAAGATCAGGAAGACGCGCTTCTGGGTCGTGATCATCCTGTTATACTCGCTCTCCGATAGTTTGCTGCCGGACTGGATATAGCGGAAATAGTACATCCTGTTCAGAATCAGTCCGGTTAGTATTACGCCCCAGTAGATGAACAGCGAGTATTTGAACTCCGCGAGAGGATCGGTGAAATCGACGAGGAGCGCAACGAGCGCAAGCATTCCGAGACTGGTGGCGGAAATCACTCGCGTGACTTCCTCAAACAGCCATTTGATCGGACCTCGTCTGTAAAAACGGAACACCCCGAAGATCACCAGCCAGCAGGCGGTGACGATCAAATCCGGCACGATATACGACGTGAGATCCGGTGAAACGTCCACGATCTCATTCGGTAAAATATCCGCACCGTAGCGGAGCCAGTAGACCAGAAAAAACGAGACCTGCAGCACCAGGAAATCCAGCGCCAGAAGAATCACCCATCCGGGAAACCTGTTGTCCGATTTGCCAAACATGCTCAGAAGATAAACCAGTTGTTTACACAACGCAACATCATAACCCTACCCACCGATAACGAGCCGGGCTGTCCGGAGTATGACCCCAAGATCGCTAATCATAGTGCGATTTCGCAGATAGTCGAGGCTGAGCTGCAACTTCTCAGGCATGATATCCTCGACATACCGCTTCTCCGGATCCTCGGCTTTCGCGAGGATATCCGGCTCATTACGGTACTCGATAGATGCCGGATCGGTCAGTCCCGGCTTATATTCGAAGAGCTCGTACATCCACGGCTCATACCTCTCGACATATCTCGGCACCTCGGGCCGATACCCGACGACAGCCATATCACCCTTGAGTACATTCAGGAACTGCGGAAGTTCGTCCAGTTTGAGCGCTCTTATTACCCTTCCGACACCCGTAATGCGCTCATCACATGCGGTCGTGAGCTTGAGATCGTCCTTTTTACTGACTCGCATGGAACGGAATTTGCATATTGCAAACGGGACCCTGTTCTTGCCGATGCGCGTCTGCACAAAGAACACCGGGCCTTTTGAGGATATCTTAACGGCTATTGCGATAACGAGCAGAAGTGGAGAAGTCAGGACCAAAATGGCGAGCGAAAAGATTATGTCGAAGAGGCGTCTCATTTTCTTTTGTGCTTCGAGATTATCTTCCCCAGACGCTCAACGACTTCCGTCGTCTCCCACTTCTTGATTCCCGGGAAGAACGGGAGCGTCAATATGCACTCGTAGAGGCGATTTGCCTCAGGGTACTCGCTTTCGTCGAGATCGAAGTTGTCCCTGTAATACGGATGTTTGAATGCGGGGATAAAGTGAACGCTCGTCCCGACACCTGCGTCGCGCAGTTGCTCTATTATCTCGTTGCGTGAAATCGAGAGAGATTCGTTGCGAAGACGTATCATGTATAGATGCCACGCATGTATCGAGTGCTCATGTCTTGGCGGCAGCAAAACCTCGTCAATTCGCGAAAGTGCGGTATCATACCATTGCGCGGCTCTGCGCCGTGCATCCTGCAGTTTGTCGAAAACATCGAGTTGCGCGAGACCGATGCTTGCGTTCAAATCCGCCAGATTGTATTTGTAGCCGAGGCGTTTGACCTCGTAATACCAACTGCCGGAATTCTGATACCGCTTCCACGCGTGCTTGTCCATACCGTGCAACCGAAGTACGCGCAGTTCATCCGCCCATTCGTCACGATCCGTGGTTATCAATCCGCCTTCCCCGGTCGTGATGTTCTTCGTGGCGTAGAAGCTGAAAGAGCTGATGTCGGGAATCGCGCCTATCTTCGTGCCCTTGTACTCCGATCCTATGGCATGAGCCGCGTCGTGAATTATCACCAGATTGTGCTTATTGGCAAGTTCACGGATAGAGTCCATCTCGCATGGTAATCCGGCAACATGAACAGGCATGATCGCCCTGGTCTTCTTTGTGATCTTCTTCTCGATCTCTCCCGGATCGATGTTGAATGTATTGAAGTCGATGTCCGCAAATACCGGTGTCGCGCCTGCATGCACGATCGTCTCGACCGAGGCTATGAAAGTAAACGGAGTCGTGATGACCTCATCCCCTTCCCCTGTTCCAGTCGCAAGTAACGCAAGGTGAAGACCCGCCGTGCATGAGTTCACACCGACTGCATGCTTGACCCCAAGATACTCTGCGAGGCGACGTTCGAGTTCATGGCAGACCGCACCGGTTGTGAGCCAGCCGCTCTTGAGAGTCCTCACTACGGCGGCAATCTGCTTTCGTGAGATCGGAGTTCTGTAGAATGGAATCGGGGTATCTGTCATTTTACTGCCTCAGTGAGTCGAATATATCGCTGTTGATGATTAGCGGCAAGATCAAAGCCCGGGTGGAAATGCAACACCCTGTTCCTCGACTATCCTCTCATACACATCAATCATCATGCTCGTTGTCGCCATAATGTCGTAGTTCTCCACCACTCTCTTTCGAGCGGCACTGCCGAGCTGTTTCCGGAGAGAATCGTTCTCGGCAAGCGAAATCAAGCCATCCGCAAGCCCATCTGCATCCTCGGACTCGAACATAACTCCGAACATCCCGTCGCGCAAAATCTCACGGTTTCCACCTATCTTTGACGCAATGACCGGAACGCGGCATGCCATAGCCTCCAGTGACGCGACGCCGAATGCCTCCTCTCGGGACGGCATCGCGAATACATCGAGCGATGTAAGAAAGTCCGGCATGTCATCCTGCTCCACGTATCCGACGAAGTCGACAGAATCCGCGATGTCGAGTGATGCAGCCAAACGCTCGAGACTTTCATGTTGCGTACCGGCACCCGCAATCTTAAGCAGAGAATCAGGTATCCGTGCCTTGACCCGGGCAAATGCCTTAATCAGTATATCCAAACCATACACACGCTCCAATCGTCGCGCAGTGCCGACAACAAATTTTGCCTCCGTCGTATTCGGTTTGGATGCGCTCCAGAACTTCTGTGTGTCAATGCCAAAGGGTATAACCTCAATCTTGTTCTCAACATGTGGATAGAGTTCAACAATACGACTCTTGAGATAATTGCTCGTGGCACAGATCACATCCGCCTTGTCGAGATTGTAGCCCGTCATCTTGCGGGAGATCATGGATCTACGAGCGGATATCGTAACCTCGGAACCCCAAACCGACACAATCAGCGGATGAAATCCGGATCGCGCCCCCCACCATCCGTAGCCGCTCGCATAGAAGGCATGGACGATCTGCGGCTTGATCTCTTTGATTTCGCGCCGTACTCGACCCGCATTGGTGACAAAGCCGATTCGCGCGGCGAGAGACGCTGCGGCGGATGGCACACGCGGGCGATCCTCAGGATGCGCCGTTATAACGTGAACATCGATGTCTGAATTCGCCAATTGCGAACACCAGCGTTTCGTATGCTTGCTTATTGCCGGTGCGAGTATTGCAACTCTCATAGCTTCGCTCTAACTCCTGTCTCTGCCGAGCACTCGTTTCAGTGACTCCAAAGCGTGCGTGAAATCCTCGCTCCTCGGAACCAGGATCGTGCTCCATTTTGACTCGCTCAACCGGTGATATGACACTGCTATTACGGCAAGCATAACTATACCCGTTAGCGAGGTCGATATCGCAGCCCCGATTATACCGTACCGGGGAATTAGTATGATATTCAAAATCACCGTTGAAATCAAACTTACAATGGATGCGTATGTTCCGAATATGGGCCGCCCGAGTGCGTCCGTGCCACCCATCAGGATGTTGAAAATTCCGACAGCCGCCGCTCCCGGGAGCAGTATGAACAACGGCAATACGGCATCGGAGTAGTCGGGGCTGTAGATGAATCTCTCCGCCAATGGAAAACCGATGCCTACCCCGATGACGGCAAAGACCATTACCGCAATCGAGAGCCTCGACACTCTGTTAATAAGGTCGATCGACTGGCTGCGCTCGCGTCCCGAAGCGTGCGGGAAAAGAACGTAGTAGAGTGTCAGCGGTACAAAGGTCAGAAGCTCAGACCAGTTGATCGCGACAGAGTAGACCCCTGCAGCAAAGAGGGAGACGAACAGGTTAGTCAGGAGGAGCCCCACCCGATTCGAAGCCCGCCTGAGAAGCGCACCGACCTGGCTCTTGAGCCCCCAGCCTGCGAGGCTTCCGATTACATCCGCACGAAACTCGAATCCGCGCGGCCTGTTTCCTCGATTCCAATTCATCGCTACACCGAGGGCAAACGCGGCCAGCAGTGCGCAGCAGTAGGCTGCAATTACTCCCCACGTCTCACCGTACCCGATCAGGATCACCAGTGTCAGAAACGCGAGGTAAGCTGCAACCATAACGAGCGAGACTCGATTGCCACGGCGAATCTCGCCGGAGCCGTTGAATATCGCGAGCTGCAGATTGTAAAGACCGATAAGCGGTGCGATCACGAAACAGGCGGCAATGAACACAAATCGTATCTCTCCGAATGCACCGATCGAATGAAGCCAGTACGTCATCGGCAAGAGGATCACCGTCCAGACAATATGAAATACTGGCAGGGCCGCATTCAGATTTCGCGATATGGTGTCATAATCGAAAATGCCCTTTCGCAGGAAGTACACGATGGCGACCTCTATTCCCATGTAAGTGATCATCCGTATCAAATCAGCCACGAGAAAGAGGATTGCCACTTCACCCTTGATCCGCTGTCCCATGTTGGAAATGAGGATCGTTGCAATGAAAATGAGGACATACGAGCAGAGCTTGATGATGAAAGTGTTGATCGTGTCTCTCGCAAACATTGGAACGAGGTCTCCACCCGAACAGGGATATCCTTCAAACAGAGACGCGGCGAATCTGCATGACTCGCCGCGCAAAGCTGATTTACTCTATCTCGCGGTTACACATCCTATCCATAGAATGCCTTGACTGTATCGATAACATACTGCTGTTCATCTTCCGTCAACTCCGGGAAGATAGGCAGTGAGATCACCTCTTCGGCTGCGCTTTCAGCAACGGAAAGATCGCCCGGATTGTAACCGAGTTCCTCGTAGCACTTCTGAGCGTGCAACGGTACCGGATAGTACGTCTCACAGCCGATGCCTTTCTCCTTCAGATGATCACGCAGAGCATCTCGCTTCGGCACCGCGATCGTGTACTGGTGATAGATGTGATAGTTGTTCGGATCGACAAATGGAGTCGTCACCGCGTCAACATTTGCAAAAGCGCTGTCATAGATTTTAGCGTGCTCGGCCCGGCTCTTCGACCACTCAGGCAAATACTTGAGCTTGACATTCAGGATTGCCGCCTGAAGAGTATCCAGGCGACTGTTGTATCCTATGTGCGAGTGATAGTACTTGGGCTTCGACCCGTGAACGCGCAGAGTCCGCGCGAAACCTTCGTCATCCCGGTCCGTCACCGCCATCCCGGCGTCACCGGCTGCACCGAGGTTCTTACTCGGGAAGAAAGAAAAGCACCCGTAGTCTCCCATAGATCCGGCTCGCTTTCCCTTATACTCGGCGGAAACAGCCTGGGCGGCGTCCTCTATGCAAATCAGGTTATGTTTACGGCAGATTTCGAGAATCGCATCCATATCTGCGCACTGACCGAACAGATGAACGGGCAATATCACTTTCGTCTTCGGCGTGATTTTCTCTTCGATCTTTGAGACATCGATGTTATAGGTCTTAGGCTCGACGTCGACAAACACCGGCGTCCCTCCGAGACGAGAAATCACACCGGCTGTTGCAAAGAAAGAGAATGTCGTCGTAATGACCTCATCCCCGCGCCCCACGCCGACGGTACGGAGCGCGATCAGCAGCGCGTCCGTTCCGGAGTTTACACCGATCCCGTGCTTGACGCCACAGAACTCTGCGACAGCATCCTCGAATTCCTTTATCTCCGGACCGCCGATAAACCGGCAGTGATTGAGTACTTTCATCACGGCTTCATCGATCTCGGTCTTGATACTCTTGTATTGGCGATTTAGATCAAGCAGAGGTACTTGCATGACCCGTCCTTTCCTATTGATTCTCCAGAAGCTGTTCTTCGGGCACGTCCCGAAGCTCTTTCGCCGGAACACCCGCAACGATCTTGCGCGGTGTCGTGTCATGAGTGACCAACGCTCCCGCAGCCACGAGTGTATCCTCACCGATCACCTTGCCGGGCAGGATTGTGGCATTCACACCAATCCGGCCACCCTTCTTGACAGTGACACCCTTGAAGTGTTTGAACCTCTCCCTGGTTCTGCCCACGAAATTGTCATTAGAGGTTGCCACGCAGGGCGCAACGAACACTCTATCTTCGAGCTCTGAATATGCAGTGATATACACATTTGTCTCAAGCTTGCAGTACGAGCCGATCTTGCAGTAATTCTCGACAGCTACGCACCGTCCGACAATCGTGAAATCACCGATCTCGACGTTCTCTCTAATGGTCGAGAGATCGGCAACGAGGACCTTCTCCCCGATCTCCGAACCGGCGTAGATCACCACGTTCGTGCCGATGATGCAGTTGTCGGAGACTTTTGCCGGCTCAAGCTGCTGTTCTTTTGTGACGGCAGAATTCGCTGCTCGCATCGGCTGTTTGCCGATAACTGTGCCGTCGTCGATTCGGACATTCGACCCGATCTGTGTACCGGGATGTATTATCACGTTGTTCCCGATTACACAATTCTCGCCGATCGAGGCATCGTCATCAACGACGCAGAATCTGCCGATAAGCGTGCCTTTCCCGACACTGGCTTTAGGCGAGATGTATTTGACCATACAATCTAACTCCTCAAATGGTCTGAGGCACGCCACCCTCCTCTATCGACTTCTGGGCGGCGGCCAGTATTCTCAGGACTTTCAGCCCCTCCATACCATCGGAGCGAGGCTGTTTCCGCTTTTCCACACATTCGAGGAAATGCAGACACTCATTCTTCAGCGGCTCCGACGAATCAATCTTCGGTATTATGATATCGCCCGTTCTGAGCGACAGGTATTCTCCATATGTCTGGTAGTCGTGGTTCAGTTCCACACCCTTGTCATAGATCCGCACCTTTTCCGATGCCTCGGTGTCGTCGAGCACGACCATCTTCTTCGATCCGACCACGGTCAAACGCCTCACCTTGTTCGGATCAAGCCACGAGACATGGATATTCGCCATCTCGCCATCCGGAAATGTCAGAGTCGTAAACGACACATCCTCCACGCCGATATTCTTCTGGAGATACGCCTGCGCAACCGACGTCACTTTTACCGGTTCCTTATTGAGCAGATACAGCACGATCGAGATGTCGTGCGGTGCAAAGCTCCACATAGCGTTCTCTACTTCGCGCACTTTACCGAGATTGAGACGGGCAGCATAGAGATAGTAAATGTCGCCGAGTTCGCCGGAGTCGATAAGCTCCTTCACCTTTAGTACCGCGGGATGGTAGACCATGATATGGCCGACCATCAGAATCCTGCTTCTGCCCTCGGCGAGCTTGACGAGCTCTTCGCCCTCCTCGACCTTCAGCACGAGAGGTTTTTCGACAAAAACATCCTTCCCCGCCTTGAGAGCCATAACTGACAGTTTGAAGTGTGTCTCGGGAGTCGTGGCAATTACGACAGCGTCTATATCGGGATCGCCGACGATCTCCTCGAAGTCTGATACCACCTTTATGTCCGGATAATTTGCTGAGATGTTCTTCCTGATATCCTCACTCAAATCACACGCGGTCTTGACACGGCATGTTTTGAGACTTGCGAAATTACGCAGGAGATGCCTTCCCCAGCCGCCAACACCGACAACACCTAAATTAATCATATCTGGTTGTTCCCTGTTCTCTTAAGCGCCGGAACCGACGCCTACCGGTCTCTACTCAATTACCTGATCTATGACAATATATACTGTGGCAAGATTCGCAAGGAACACACCGGCGTCCTTGATGAATGCCCACCAGTCAAAGTCCTGCTCTTCCGGAACGACAATCGCATCCCCGACCTCGATAGCCGCATCGGAACCCGGTTCGACAATCGCACCGGAAATCGATTTCACGATTCGTACCTTCCCGGCATTCGCGCGCCAGCCATAGCCACCAGAGCGCTCTATGTAGTAACTGTAGTCAGCACCTTTGATATACTCGATCAGTCCCGGCTTGAGCACGTTACCGATCACACGTACGGTGTTCGATACTTTCGGCACGAATACTTCGTCACCGTCCTTCAGGGTCACGTCGTATGTCGCATCGCCGCGTACGAAAAGATTTGCGAAGTCAACTGAAACTCTGCCCGGCCTGTCGGCGGATTCATATTTCAGGAATTCTCTCTCCACATCATTCAGCTCATTTGCCGACAGCTTCAAATGCCGCTCGAGGTCCGTATCCTCCAGTGATTCGAAACCCACTCTATCCATGCTCGCTTCGACAAGAGAAGCATCCTCCGTAAAT
This sequence comes from uncultured Ignavibacteria bacterium, assembly GCA_964415885.1. GTDB lineage: Bacteria > Zixibacteria > MSB-5A5 > JAABVY01 > JAHJOQ01 > CAYQCE01. The sequence goes on along the minus strand of CAYQCE010000007.1, from coordinate 37,215 downwards.
CCACCCGCCCGCTCGATGACCTCCGATAGCTTCGTGTAATCCTCGACAATCGGATAAAAACCGGGATGCACGACCTCTCCTCGTATCTCAACCTGTGCAGCGTAGTGGAACGCGGGTTTGCTCCGGAAATACACGCGGTCGTCCGGCATCAGCTTAATGTTCGCGACACTATCGTCCCAGGTGTCGTCGGATGGCAAATTTATCCTGATTGTCCGGGTATTTACATGGTCGGGCTCAAAACGTACCAATTCGCAGTAGGATGAATCGGCATCGAATTTAAGGCCGTAGCCGAGCATGATCAGATCAGACAGATGATCCGTATCCGAGTATTCAAAGCTGCCCGCCGATCGCACAGCGCCATAGATACCGACTCTGTAGACAGATTCCTCCAGAGTGGGCACGACTATAGCGTCACCTTCCTGCACGTATGGATTCAGCTCACCGGTCCCGACTCGAAAGAAGCTCAGGAGATCAGCACGAAGGACTTCACCATCCCGAATCACCCGTATGTTTCTCTGGGACGCGAACCTTGAGGTCTCACCCGCGCGTCTTATCGCTTCGCTGACACGGTCGCCGGCAGATACGGTGTATATCCCGGAATTCTCGACTTCGCCCGAAACGGACACCTTGACCTTTCGCACTCCGGTGAGCAAAACCGATATGGACCCATCGCGGTAGCGTGTTTTCAAGGCTTCAAGCAACCTCTGCTTCGCGTCTGAGAGGCTCATCTTAGCAATGTTCACGGGGCCGAATTCGGGAATGAGGAGGTAACCCTCTGGTGTGATTGTCAGGCTGTAACGCTTGACGAACTTGCCGGTAAATACAATTGTGATCTTATCACCGGGACCGACGATGTACTTCTCCGGCTCGACAACCCTGTCGAGAGCGGATGTTTCAACTGGTTCCTGACGATCTTCCTCGAGAGCACGAAGGCGCTGCAACTCTGAGATATCCGATTCCGTGCGTGCAGTCTGTCCTGTCGCAATCACAGCGATCTGACTGACCAAGACGATTGCGATTATAAGCGTTCTTAAAATGGCCAACTTGCCACCTTTCGCCTTATCAAACGTGGATGGAAGTATATGCCAGCTAAATGTCTAAGTCAAGAGCTTTCCCCCGACATCCCAGCCGGTGAAGATTGTGCAGCACAAGGCCTTACAGGCCACAGACTCTATTTCTGCCAGGAAAGAATAAGTTCACGATACTGCTGTACGATCTCGTCCGCCCTGGTACCATTCCTTGATTCAGCAATTACTTTGAACGCGGCGCGGTTGCGATCCGGAGTGACCAACACCCAGGCATCACCAAAGTCGATCCGCACGCCATCGACGAGATCACGCTTGTACTCGGCAGAGTGCTCCATCAGGCGCCGCATTACCTGTCCCTTCTTGGTCCAATCGCACGGTACCTCGATGTCCTTGAAGCCATAGCCCTCGAACTGCTCCCGAATCTCGGCGAGAGTTACGCCGGCTTTCGCCAGCAACTCAAGAATCATCACCGCCGAGAACATGGCATCCGCACCGATTTGAAATCCCGGGCGAATGAAACCGCCTCTTGTTCCACCTACGAATCCATCCTCAAGCTGCTGGGCCGCGCCCATCATTGCGAGATGGTCATTGCGTACCCGTATAACCTTAACCCCATAGTCGCGCGCAATCTCCTCAACACCCATGGAGGCGACAACCGGCACCGCGATCTCCTTCGTCCGGTATGATCGCAAGTGAAGATTCGTCACAAGAAGGAGAAGAAGCATGTCGCTTACGCGATTTCCGAGTCTATCAACAACCCTGACCTTCTCGGCGTTGTTGTCGAGAAGTATCCCAATATCCGCGCTGAGCGAGCGGACGATCATCGACAAATTGTTGAGAGACGCTTCCGTCCGATCGCGGGATCGGGCTGTTTTGGCGGGATCGATGAACGCATTCAGCGAGATCACCTCGCAGTTGAGCGCTGCAAAGATCGCCGGAAACACCTCGACCGCCCCGCCGTTGTCGTAGTCCACGACGACTTTGAAGCGACGCTTGCGAATGACATCAAGGTCGATAGCATCAAGGAAATCCTGACGGTATGATTCGAGCAGTCTCACCGGATAGTCGATGTTCCCGATCTCGCCGACTTTAGCACGCGGGAAGTCCTCGGCAAAGAACATCCTCTCGAGCGATTTGGTGCGTGAAGTCGGCATGTCTATGCCGTTGGAGTCGAAGAATATTATGTCTGTAACTTCTTCGCTCTGCGGTGCATGACGGACGAACACCCCACCGGCGTGTCGACCGCTCTTTAAATTGTACCGCACGAGCGGAATCGGGAGCGTGCGGATATCTTCAACGTTTACACCGGAGGAGATAAGCCCAGCCATGATCGAACGAGATACCATCCTCGAGGCATTACCGCCGTCACGCGATATAACAACACTCTGGCCCTTTGGCAGCGATGCACCGAACGCCGCTCCGAGCTTCGAGCCGAACTCCGGAGTGATCTCGACATTCGCAAGACCGGAGACCTTTGCATCGGTGAACAGCTCGCGGCTCCATTTCTCGCCCCAGATCAGGCTATCGGCGAGCGTTGCGCCGTCATCGACCTCTTTACCGGGCCAGACCTTGCACCCGGCCTTGACACGAGCCTCCTGCCCGATTCTCGCATTCTCCGAGATTATCGTATTCTCCTCAAGGTTCGCCCCCGGGCCGATGTAGCCGTTCGAGAGTATCATAGTTTTGTCGAGACCGGAACCATCCCCGACCGTCACGCTATCCCACAGTATCGAATCCGCTATCTCCGCCTGCGCCCCTATTGCTGAACCATCGCCAACCACCGCATTCGAAATCCGAGCCTTTGGGCCGATCGTAACGTCATTGCCGAGTATGACCACGCCCTCGAACTCGGCGGATTCATCCACTTCCTCGTTCTTTCCGATCCACAGCACAGCGTCTCCGTGCTGGAGCTTGTTAAGGCCGAGATCGACATGAACGGTTCCATCCAGAATGTCCCTGTGAGCCCGTTGATACTCGGTGATATTCCCGACATCACGCCAGTATCCATCCGCGGTGTAGCCGTACAAAGGCGCACCCTCTTTCAGCAGATGCGGAAAGAGGTCCTTGCCAAAATCGTAAAATTTCTGGAAAGGGATCATCTTTACAACATCCGGTTCGAGAATATAGATGCCGGTATTGATACGGTCCGAGAACACCTCTCCCCATGTCGGCTTCTCGAGGAATCGCGTGATCTTGCCGTCCTCTTCCGTAATCACGACTCCGTACTGACGCGGATTCTCCATGTGGGTGAGAACCATCGTGGCCACCGAGCCACGCTCCTCGTGAAACTTCATCGCCGATGTAAGATCAAAATCTGTCAGGATATCTGCGGAGATAATGAGAATTCTCTCATCGCCAATGAAATCCATGGCATTCCGGACACTTCCGGCGGTGCCATAGTCATCCTTGGACTGAAGATACTCCATCTTCACGCCGAATTTGGATCCATCGCCGAAGTAGCTGGTGATTGTCTCCGGCTGAAAGTAAAGAAGTGAAAGGAGGTGATCAAAGTCGTGTTTCTTGAGGAGATCCAAAATATGCTCCATCATGGGCTTGTTGGCCATCGGAACCATAGGCTTCGGAATTCCGAGAGTCAAGGGTCTGAGCCTGGTTCCAAATCCGCCAGCCATGATGATCGATTTCATCTCGACATGTCCTTTCCTGCGGGGTCTTCTTTGATTTCGAGTTCTCTGTTTCGCACGATACGCATCATGCTTTCGGCCACTTCCTGCAGCGTTTCAAAGGGTATAAAGGCCTCATTATTGCGCCCAAGATAGGCTGCGAGGTCCCCTTTCGCAAATAAATAATCCGCCTCACCCGCGGCACACAAATCGGAGTATCCGTCTCCGACAAAGATGGTCCTGCTGCCGGGCGAACGCATTGTACGGATGGCACCGCCTTTGCAGTTTCCACAGTGACCGCACGAGTAATCTATGTGAGGAAACTCGACATCGACGCGACCATTGTTGAAAATTGCCCGGTTGGCGAAGACGGGGATATCGCTGAAGTTGTGTTTCTTCAGTATCTCCCTGATATAGAGACTCAGGCCGTCGGACACGATACGTATAGGAACATCGTGTCTGCTGCATATCTCGCGGACAGCTTTGAATCCCGGATCGATGTCGAATTGACGGGAGAATTCGAGCAGTTCCGCTTCGCTCGCGGTTATGAGCGCCGCCTCCCCCTTCAGGCATTCAATCGATGTCACATCTCGTCTTTTCCAGCGCTCGACAAGATCCCTGTTCCTGCCGTTGCAGAAAGTCGTGAAAAAGCGATTCCCCACATCCTCTGTTGCGATGGTGCCGTCGAAGTCAATAAACAGTTCGAATCGCATGCCAGATCATAACTCCCTCATGTCAATCGTGAACGGTACTCGATGTAGTAGTTACATCGGTTGCGCCTCGATTGTTCGAAGTTTGTGCACAGAAGCGACATGTAAACAAGCCCGTATCGCGGCGACGTTTATTCCAGCCGAAGTAGCGAATTATATAGCGCAGTATCCGACACGATCTCGATTGCAGTTTGAATCTGCTCGTCGCTTCTGAGACGACACGTTTCGTAGACTTCCTCTCTGCCTCCCCGGAGGTTGGCAAACCTCTCACACAGTCTGTCGCGAATGAAATCTCGCGACTGCATCCAGTCGTCTTCCTCGAGCTGCTCCGCCCTGGCACGAATACTCGACAGGACATTCTCTACAGCGCGACCATCCATACCGGCGAGACCGACTCGTAGCGAGTCCAGTTGTTCGTGCACGAAATTGGGGTACTCGAAATCCTCCGCATAGACATATTCTCTGAAGCTTGCGAGCATCTCATCCGTTACTCCTTCCGGTATCGAGTCGCCGTGCTGCGCCCTGTAGTCGACAGCAAATCTGAAGAAGTAGTTGCCGTACGTCAGCACCGTTGAGAGCACAGTTACGCTGTCGCGGACCATCGGAATATCCGGAGCTATGCCGCCCCCGCCGTAAACGCTTCTGCCGGCATCGGTACGGTAGGCGGTGTTTATCTCCTCGCGTGAGATATGCATATTCTCTGCCCAGTCCGCCTCCGCGAACTTCTGGATGAGCCGTCCCGATGGCAGGTAGTACTTCGATGTTGTAACACGGAACGCATTATCATCCGGAAGCATGATGTTGGTCTGGACGAGTCCCTTTCCGAATGTCGTATCACCAATAATCACCGCTCGATCGTGATCCTGTAACGCGCCCGCAACAATCTCCGATGCAGATGCTGAGCCACCACTGACCAGCACTGCGAGCGGTATGTCGGTGAGAGGACCGTCGTTCGTCGTGCTGACGGAGTAGTTCTCCCACTCGCGCCTGCTCTTTGTCGCCACTATCAGCTTGTCATCCGGCAGAAATAGCCCGGCGACAAAGATCGCGCCAGACATGAATCCGCCCGGATTTCCGCGAAGATCGATCACGAGACCCTTCAAATCCTCGCTCATGATCTGTTCAAGCGCGTCGCTGAATTCGTACGGACTCATGAGTGAGAATCGCGACATATGAACATATCCGACCGAATCGACAACACCGCTGTAAAGAACCGCAGATATTTCGACATTCCGTCTCTCGATTTCAACCTCGAACGGCTCCTTCATGCCCGGTCGTCTGATGCGAATAAGAACGGTCGTCCCGGCGGGTCCCCTGATACGCGATGTCACCTCGTCCGACGGCATTTCTGTTACATCGACTGAGTCGACAGCAATGACCTGATCACCCGGCCTCAGCCCGACCTCCTCGGCATGCGATCCCGCAATCGGGGATATCACGGTTACGAGGCCATCCCGCACCGTTATCTCTACGCCTATACCCTGGAATGACCCCTGATTCTCCTCGGTAACGAATCGGTATGATTCCGCAGGAATGAACGTCGTATGCGGATCGAGCATACCGGCCATCCCATCCCACGCGGAATTGAAGAGTTGCTTCGGTTCGGCCTCCTCGAACGAGTAGCGATCCACGATGAGCATCGCCTCCGACATCAGACGCATGCTTGCAAAGCGCGGGTCACCTACGACCGTAACAGCCAGAGCCGCGATGAGTAACATTATCGCGGGGACGAATATGATCCGTATTATAGCGGTTCGCATATCGAAGTAATCGGCTCTCTGCCTTGTCTATTTGCGCAAGACTCTCTTGCTCACAACCTCGCGGGTCTTCTCCCAGATTGATTCGAGGGAGTCATCCGCCCTGATCACGACTATCCTGTCTTTATACTCATCGGCAAGCCTGAGGTATCCCTCCCGCACCCGTCTGTGGAAACCGAGATCCTCTTTTTCGAGACGATCGTGATCGGCGGCAGTATCGCTACCTCTCCGCTGCGCTACCTCAACAGGAAGGTCATATACAAGTGTCAGGTCAGGGTTCAGGCGGTTTGTGGCGAAGCCGTTTATCTGCTTGATGACCTCGATATCTATTCCTCGTGCATAGCCCTGATACGCGAATGTCGAATCGAAAAACCTGTCACAGACCACGATCGATCCGGACTCAAGTTTCGGTACGACAATCTCATCGACAAGCTGTGCACGCGCAGCAAGGAATAGTAGTAGCTCGGTTCTGTCACCAACGGCGATATCGTCGCGGCTGAGAAGTATGGCGCGGATCCGCTCGGAGGCCTCCGTTCCACCCGGTTCGCGAATGAAGTCTACTTCATATCCCGATTCTGCAAGCCATCGGACGAGATACCCGGCTTGAGTCGATTTTCCCGAAAAGTCTATCCCCTCGAGGGTTATGAATGATCCGGATTGAGACATACGTATATAGAAGAAAGGCGGCCGAAGCCGCCTTCGCAATCATCTATTTCTTTTTCGAGGATTTCTTCGTGGACTTCTTCTTTGTTGTACGCTTTCGTGTCGTCTTCGCACCACCGGACTTCTTTGCTGATTTCTTCGCCGTTCCGCCGAAACCATACTGTCGTATGAACTCCTCGGTCATATCGAGTGCTTTGTCGTCAAAGAACTGTATCGGCGGCGACTTCTTGAAATATGCCGACGGAGCCTCCATTGCCCCGGACAACCCGTTGTCGAGCGCGAGCTTGCAACACCGAACCGCATCGATCACAACGCCCGCCGAATTCGGTGAATCCCACACCTCGAGCTTGAGCTCGATATTCAAAGGTACATCGCCGAATGTGCGGCCCTCCATACGGATGTAAGCCCACTTGCGGTCCTGCAGCCAGGGGACATAGTCGGACGGTCCGATATGCACATTGCCCTCGCCGATATCGTAATCGAGCTGCGATGTCACGGCGTTGGTTTTCGATATTTTCTTGGATTCGAGCCTCGAGCGTTCGAGCATATTGAGAAAGTCTGTGTTGCCGCCTACGTTCAACTGGCTTGTTCTCTCGAGCCGCACGCCTCGACTCCTGAACAGACGCGTCAGAACACGATGCACGATAGTGGCGCCGACCTGCGACTTGATATCGTCGCCGATGACCGGCAATCCACGCTTCTTGAACCGCTCCTGCCAGTACGGCTCGCGGGCTATGAACACCGGTATACAGTTCACGAACCCACAGCCGGCATCCAGAATCTGCTCGACATACCACTTCGTGGCTTCCTCGGAACCGACCGGAAGATAGCTCACAACGACATCCGTGCCTGTATCCTTGAGCAGCTTGACGATGTCAACCGTATCTCCGGGCGCCTTCTCGATTATCTGCGAAAGATAGTATCCGAGGCCGTCGTGAGTCATACCACGCTGGACTTTGATACCGGTCTTCGGTACGGAGCTGAACTTGTAAGTATTATTCGGATGTGTGAAGATGGCGTCCGCAAGGTCGAGTCCGACCTTGTTTTTGTCGATATCTATTGCTGCCGAGAACTCGATATCGGAGATATGATATCCCCCGAGATTGACATGCATTAGACCCGGGACGAAATCGCTCTCCGATGCGTTTCTGTAGTAGTGCACTCCCTGAACGAATGATGAGGCACAGTTGCCGACACCGATAATAGCAACTCTAACCTTGCCCATCAAACCTCCCTTCCTGTATCAAACATTCGATTCTGAATTCCGTTTCAGAAGATCCTGCTGTCGTCTTAGCGCCTCCACGCGGTTCAACGGAAACTCCGGACCAGTGTTTTCTATCATTACGCTCGCGACAGCAGAGCCCATACAGCCGCACTCCTCGAGGTCCCATCCACTTACGACACCGTAAATGAAACCGCCGAGATAGGTGTCCCCCGCACCCGTCGAATCCTTCGCGAGTGTTTCGTACGGCGGGATCTCGATAAACTGGTTACCGTCGTATATAACTGAACCGAGCTCGGCAAGCGTAATCACAACGACACCCGGCCCCCAGTCCTTTATCATTCTCGCAGGCTCCCTCGAGTCGACCCTCGGATCGATACCCGTGAGGACCTTGCATTCGAGCTCATTCGGCTTAACGATATCGCACAAACCTATCAGCTCTTCGGTCTCATCCTTCTTCTCATGAAAGATCTTTCCCGAGTTGTGGCCCCGGAGGATTCCCTGCGGGTCAAGCACCAGCCTGGCATCCGACTTCCGCCTGATATCCTTCACGTACTCTAAATCGACTTCTCCGAGAATCGGTCCGAAGACGATGTAGTCGCTCTGGAGATACCGGGCAGGGAAGCTCTCGATTTGTCCGGCATCGCCGAGAAGAGTCAGCTCGCGTTCTCCGTGATCGCCGTAGTACCTGAGATGAAAACCGCCGCTCTCGCTTGCATCGTAGAGATCATGCTCGATGCCATACTGATCCAGGTCTTTCGTGAAACGCTCGCGCATGTCGGCTCCGATGTTCCCGACAAGCGAGGTCTTCACCTGCAGCTTGGATAGCGCAAGACAAAAATTCGTGGAACAGCCCGACAGAACTCTACCGTCGGTCTTGACATATTGTGTTTCGATTTCGTCGTAGACCGGATTTCCGACTGCGGTGATCATCTATGCTTTATCTTTCTCCCGGAGAAGCTTCTTGGTGTGGATGAGCCTCTGTATCGAAGTTATGTATGAGAAGATTCCAACCAGAGCAAGGCCTATTGCGAGCAGGTGATTGCCCGGGAATATCTCCTCACCGATCAGGCCGAACAGGAGGATAATGAACTTCTCTAGACGTCCGACCGCGCCCACCTCGCAGTTCTCGATCTTGCCGATTGACTCGGCGGCTGCGCGGGTGTAGGAGGCTATGATCATACCGAAGAGTGCAAACAGTGCCCATCCGGCGTGAACACGCTGCGAGAGCAAAACTCCCGCAAGTATGAAGAACTCGGCATATCGATCGGAGACATGATCCAGTATTCCACCATACGTCGTACCGATTTTACCGGCACGCGCCGTTGCACCGTCGAGCATATCCGCAAATGATGTTAGGATTATCAGTACCGATCCGATGTAAAAATAGCCCTTCCAAAGGGTAATACCCGCCGCAACTGAAATCAATAAACTAATCGCCGTCAGCGCGTTTGGCGTCAGCCCCGCCTTGAGGCAAATCCGACCGAAAAACTGCGATTTCAGCTCGTAAGCTGCCCTTCGATCACTGTTCATTCAATAAACCGCCTTCCTTAGCTCAGGGAATATATATTCACCCGTGAAAGCAGTCAAGCAGTTTAAGTCTCCGAATATAAACGCCTTCCAAGGCTTGGCTAAGTACAGAATCCACTCGAAATTGAGATGAGGAAAAAACCCTCCAAGCAGGATGATCCGAGGTCAGTATCCGGAAATATACCGCCACTCAACCCGATCACCTTCTCTAACTATATACCTGTCTGCAGCCATCGTGCCCGAGCTGTCATTGACATAGTAAAGCCAATATGTGTCGTCACGGTTACGGACACCATCGATGGCCTCAATAAATGCGCCTGCCGACGTCTGCTTAAAGTCCACCTCGTGATACGCTCTCGTCAGCTCCAGCACCGAAACTCCGGTCGAATCGGGAAGCGCGATTTCCTGTACAACGTCCGGACCGGAACAGGCCGGAACGAAAGCGCACCAGAGCGCAAACGTACATATCGAACACATCGAAAATACTTTTGAACTTCTCGAACCCATAACAGGTTGCAATGAAGTGGCGTATCACGATCAGTCAAGCGAAAAACCACAAACAGATGACGATTGCAGAAAGGCCGTTCTTGAAAAAGACCGTTTTCACTCTCTGTGTTGCCGCAGTTACACTGGCCATCGCAGCCAACAGCTATATGGATCCGGTGATCGACTGGGACATCCTGCCGTATATCGCCTGCGCCATCGAGTTCGAGGAAACCGATCCCGAGGCAGTTCACAACAGGACCTATGAGATCGTCCACGAAAATGTCTCCGAGTCGAAGTTCGAGGAGTTGACGGCACGAGGCGACTACAGGTCGGCAATGTATGCCGAACCGGATTTGTTTGTCGCTCAGCTCGGATTCTATCGAGTGAAGCCGCTGTACTACACGCTCCTCTATCTCGCATACACTGCCGGCATCCCAATGTTCGACGCCTCTGTGCTCATATCCGTTATCGCGTCCATTATCATAGCACTTCTGCTCGGATTATGGGTCTACAGTTACTATCCCAATATCAAGGGAGTCGGAATCTGGCTTCTGATCCTCCTCTTTGTCCAGCTTCCGGAGGTTTCGAGTTACTCATCGCCGGATGCTCTCGGCAGCCTGTTCGTGTTTCTTGCAGGCTATCTCTTCATCGAGAAGGGCCGTCCATACATGGGCCTCGCCGCCCTCATCCTGTCGATGCTCGCTCGTCCCGACAACGTGATATTCGCCGGGCTGATCGTAGTCTACATCGGCATTACGAACGTCGAACAGATCAAGGTTCCTCGACTCAGAGCAGCTTTGATGCTGGCAGCGTTGGTTGTGGTTCACTTCGTCATGGGCCACTTCTTCAGGACATACAGTTGGTCAACCATGCTGCAGCACATGATCTCCGGAACCACTCTCGATCCGAACGCGGTGGATATCGAATTCTCGCTCTCGATGTACCTTTCCAAGTTTCTGGGGAACATCCCTGAGCTGACGGCCTATCGGTTCCCTGCAATCATCTTTGTCATCTTCCTGACTTTCGTGATGGCGCGATGGAAGTTGTTATCGCCGGACAGATATATGCACATCGGGGCTATCCTCATTCTCGTATTTGCAATCAGATATGTTCTCTACCCCGTTCTGATGGAGCGGTTTTTGATGGGATACTACATCATCGCATTGCAGGCATTCGTCGTTCGCCTGCGGTTGCTTCTGGATGAACGGGAGATATCTACTTAGCGACTCTGCTTGTGCTGACTTCCGCCGGCTCTTTCCCCGAAGCCGTGGCTCTCCTGTGGGTAACTCCGTGTAGTACGGTTACGAAGGAGAGCATTATTGTGAGATAGTGAGCGATCAGGAATCTCTCGTAGATTGCCGGGAATAGAACAAATCTGGCGACAAAAACAAAAAGAAGCAATCCGACAATGTGCGCGTAGCGACTGGTCCTGATTAGACCGGCGCCTGTTGTCACAAACGTCAGGAATGCGAGCAGTACGATGTACGGGAAACGATAACTGGTCAGCTCCGAGATATTCCGTGCGAACGCCGATATATACGTAGAGAGAGAAATCGGCGTGTCGAACTGCTCGGGAGCGTGAATCTTGCCCACGAAAGTATGCCAGAAGAGAGTCCACCAACTGTAGCCGTCGGCGAAATAGGAAATCCCGCCATACACAACCAGTGCGGTCATCGCCAGCGCTCCGGCCTTCGCGAAACTCAGTTTCAGGTCCTTGTCATTTGTGAATGCAAGATATGCGAACAGGGGTAGCGCAAGCGTAGCCGTGTCCGGCCGCGCGAACATGGCGAGGATCAACACGGCTGCCGAGAGAATGACTTTGGATCGTTCCAGAAGCAGGTAGAGTGACAGCATCGTGAGAAACGCCCCCAGCGCGTCGGGCGATGAAAGTCCGGCAAACTCCGGCACCCTCGCCGCGACTATTACCAATAGCCAGAATATCGTGGCCTCTATTCCACGGTAGTATCTTCTGATCCAGACGGCAACGATGAAACTGATCGCAACGCATGAGAGCACAGACACAAGCACGGATGCCGTGGGCGGAGTCATGCCCAGTTTCATCAGCGAATACAGTAGCAGGATGTAGAGAGGCTTGATCCGATAGAAGTTTAGCTGCTGCGCAAACAAGTCGGGTCGAGCGTACATCTGCGACCGGTAACCCTCACGCAACGCGAGCTTCTCAAACCCCTCATCCGAGACACTCTCCCGCACCAGATCGTACGTGCGTTCATGAATAACCTTATAGTCCGACTCTTCGAATTCAAGTGCGATGGCGAGGTAGGGCAGCATATCCCAGTCTACCATGGGGTCGACATAGGCATTTACAGCAAATCCCAAAGTGAGAACAACTACAAGAATCGGAAATGCGAGCCTTTTCATCGTACGTCCCCGTGCTGACGGCTCATGATGCGTCTCTCCTCTCTACCAGCTCCCAGTGACTTCGCGGTGCAAATATCACGGATTGCACATGGCACAATCCGCGCTGGTAACTGCCGGATGGAATCATATTCAGATCTGCATGCAAAGTCAATCGGAAGTTGCCGCTCCTGCGACGCTCAGCAACTCACGGTTTTATGTTTGTATTCATCGCATCGGACATAAGCCCGATGGACGGCATGCTTCGCCTATAAAGAAGTATCGACAGATTTGCGGCGACAGTTGAGCAGAGTTGGTCGAAGGTCAGTTCGCAGGGCGATGCGGCTTGAGCTGCAGATGCCTGAAGAGAAACAGAAGCCCCCAGCCGAGCAGAAAGAGAAGCACGGCTACTATATGATTGTAAGTCAATGTCATCCCGGCGATCACGGTTTCCATCTGATGCTCATAGTATCTCACATACTCTATGACAAACCTGAAGAACGCCTCCACTATGAGAAACACGGAGAATGTCAACCCAAGATACTTCTTTCGCCGCTCAAGCCACGAAAGCAGAATGAACAGGAGTAGTCCGTATAATGATGAGTAGAGCTGTGACGGATGTATGGAAACGTTGCCGAGAAACGAGTACGGTATACTCCCCTCCGGGAAAGTGATCCCCCACGGCTGATGACATACCGTGCCGAAGCAGCATCCGTTCAGGAAGCAACCGATGCGGGTAAAGAAGATCCCGAGACCGACCACGGGAGCATACAGGTCGAAAACCGCTGGGATCGACTCGCGTCGAATCCGGCAGTAGATAACCGCTGCAACAATCGCACAGATCAATCCGCCGTAAAGATTGAGCCCTGCGATTCCGAATCCTTCCGATGAGCCGAACGGGTTAATGATGCCGAGAAGATTATCCGAGAACTCGTCCCAGTGGTAGAAAGCGTAGAATAGTCGCGCTCCCAGGACACCGGAGATCATCACCAGAAACGTAAGATTGATGGTGAAATCCGGATTGACACCAACCCTCCTGGCGCGATTGTGAACGATCAACATCCCGACGAAGAACGAGATCGCAAGCATCACACCGTATGACCTGATTGCTATAGAACCGAGTTTGAACAGCTCCGGATACATCTACTTCCTTTCGACTTCCATCGATTATACACGCCAATCGCTAATCGGTCAACCACTATTAAAGGAGTGCGCTCTTGCCGAGAATCCGTTGGGGATAAGACGTGCTGCGATTAGATATGCCCCGACGCCGATGATGTCGCCGACTATGACGTCGCTGATATAATGAAAACGTCCCCAAACACATCCCAACATCAATCCAATAAATATAACAGCGAGCAGATATCGGACGAAGCGCGAGTGTCGCCAGACGAATATGAGCACAATGAGTGCTACGGCTGTGTGCGAGGATGGCATCGCGCCGCCGTGCACTGCGGCCGTATCCATGATCTGCTTCACGAGCGGTACGAATAACCAACCTTCCATCTGGGCTGAGAATAACTCGACCAGATGATACCTCGGTCCCTCTGCCGGGTAGAGCATGAAAGTGGCGTATGAAGCGAAGAACGCTATCGACGCTGAGAGGATCATCTTGTCCGCTTCGCTCTCTCTCCCACGCATCAGAAGGTAGATGAGTCCTGCCGGCAGCCAGACATAGTAAGAAACGTAACAACCGATAATAATCTCGTTCAGGATCGGGCTGAACCACTCCTCAACAGCTACCGCGGGCTGAAAACCAAGGATCGAGTTCTCGAATGCGACGATCTGCGCATCAAACCAACCGTCGAAGAAGACATGAACGAGTGAGCCGCTCTGTTCGTAGTAGAATGTGAAGAGAACTGCTGGATAGTACCTTCTCAGGATTCGAAGCCAGCGGTTGCGTGAATCAGGATCGATTCGCGTTAGAGCTGCCACAAATCCGATCGCGACAGCATTGAAAATGACCCAGCTTGCCCTCTGCTCTGCGCTCGGCGGAGAAAGAATGAGGAGAATCGAGGTGTAGACGGTATATCCGACGACGAGGTAGTCGATCGGGATCAGGTGCAATCCCGGTTTACTTCCCATCCCTGTTGCCCTCAACGATAACGACGAACTCCCCGCGCGGATTCGTTGTAGTGAAATGCTCAATCATGTCGGTCAATGTGCCCCGCAGCACTTCCTCATGGATTTTGGTCAGCTCACGCGCCACAGCGCATCGACGGTTTCCAAGGACATCACGCACAATATTCAGCATTTTCAGCAACTTGTGCGGAGACTCGTAGAATATGATCGTGCGCGGATCTGCCTTTATCTCATCGAGACGGCTTTTCCGCTTCCCCTTCTTGGCGGGCAGAAACCCCTCGAATACGAAACGATCGCACGGCAGCCCCGAGATCGACAGCGCCGCGAGCGATGCCGAAGGCCCCGGGACCGACAGAACCTCGAGGTCTTGCTCGACAGCAAGCTTCACAAGCAGATACGCCGGATCGGAGACACCGGGAGTTCCGGAATCAGTTATCAGCGCCACATCGAGACCGTCTGACAGCCGCTCCACTATCTTTGGCGCTGCGTAGTCCTTGTTATGATCGTGATACGGGACAAGCCTGGATGAGACACCGTGCCGTTTCAGGAGCACGCCCGAATGGCGTGTGTCCTCGCACGCTATCAGGTCGACCGACTTGAGAATGTCGATTGCGCGAAGCGTGATATCATCCATATTCCCGATAGGAGTGGCGACGATGTAGAGCTTTCCTGCCATTGGATGTCAGTATACCGGGACCTTTGATGTTGTCAAGGATATAACTCGCCGACAAGGCGCACCTGCCTATTCGGTTCGATCATAGGAAATTGACATTGAAGCGCAACTCGACTATATTCCCGTAAATTCCGAAAAAGAGGAGGAACAATGGCATCCGCAAATCTCGCTATACTTGTTGGCAATTTGGGACGCGACCCGGAGTTGACATACACCCAGAGCGGCTCGGCTTGCGCTCGGTTTCCGATAGCAACCAGCGAACGCTACCGTGATCGCAACGAGGAGTGGCAGGAACGCACGACCTGGCACAATATCGTGGCATGGGGCCGTCAGGCTGAAGTCGCCAAGGAGTATCTGACGAAGGGCAGCCCCGTATTTATCGAGGGGCGCATCGACAACCGCAGTTTCGAGGATCGCGACGGCAACAAGCGTTACATCTCGGAGGTTGTCGTTAGAAGACTCCAGCTTCTCGGCGCACGACGCGGTGGTGGAGGCCAGGAGGACTTCGACCAAACGCCTCCCGGCGAGGAATTCCCCACCGAGTCATCATCACAGGATGATGATCTGCCGTTCTAACGCGGATATCTGATGACCGAACGGTCCGCCAAAACAGCCGCCGGTATCTTTCTCGCCGCCAATCTCGCGTGGCTCGCTGCGACATCTGCAAGGCATGTCGTCTGGGTCGATTCCGGTGAGCTGGCTACCGCATGCGCGACTCTCGGTATCGCACACCCGACCGGATATCCACTCTATACACTGCTGGGCAGAACCGCCAACGTCCTATATCCCGGAAGTGCAATTGCGGCTTCGGTATTGCTCTCTGTACTGGCTGGCTTCGCTGCCGGCGTTGTACTTGTCTTTCTTCTCGCCAGCCTGATTAGACGATGCGGTTTCCTCGGCGAGTCAGGATCATACTCGATTCTCGTGGCTGCCCCGGCGGTTACACTACTCTTCTACAACCCGATCAGTTGGAGCCTGATCGCCACCAACGAGGTCTACCCGTTGCATCTCTTATTCGCGGCAATTCTGACATATCTTCTGATCACGGGAAAAGGGCTGGACCAAGCGGGCATGTTCAGGCGCGCGGCACTTGTCGGATTCGTGCTCGGGCTGTCGTTCGCGCATCACATGTCTACCTCTCTGCTCCTGATTCCGCTTGCGTTCGTCGTATTTGCAGAGAGATCGATCCGCCGAAATCTGACAAGGATGCTCAAGTGGGCTCTCCCCACGTTAGCCCTCGGACTCACAGTCTATCTCTACCTGCCGATTCGAGCCGCACAGGGCCCCCTCATGAACTGGGGCGACCCGGCTACGTTCGAAAACCTCGTCCGGCATGTCTCCGGGTGGCAGTATCGGAGCTGGATGTTCAACAAGAGCTTCGGAGAATACATCTCCAGTGCCGGTGATCTGATAGGGATGACGGTCGGCATGTTCCCGCTTATCCTCGTGCTGCCGTCGATCATCGGAGCCATTGTTATGACGATCAGAGATCGCATCGCTGCAATCTTCCTGATTCTTCTCTTCGCTTCCAACCTACTCTACACAGCAGGGTACACTATACCGGAGATAGACACATATCTTTTGCCGGAGGTCTTTGTCTACTCAGTCTTTGCAGCTATTGGCACGATCTGGATCGTGCGTTACGTCATCGCTTTGCTTCAGCCGAGACAGATGCTGGAAGTGAAAGCCGCCGCTGCATCGTTGCTGCTCCTCGCTGTCGGTGGCTGGATGATCGCTGAAAATGAGGAGATCGCGGCGAGAGACGACTACGCGTATGCGCATACGCAGAGTCGAGTGCTCGCCGAGAATATGGACCGGAACGCGGTCTTTTTGACATCAAACTGGGACCTCTACTCGCCCCTCCTCTACCACCAGCACATCGAGGGATTCCGGACGGACATTACATCGATCGATGTTGAACTTCTTCGGAGATCATGGTACTACAAGTATCTAATGCAGGCGGACAGCGCGCTGTACGCCCGAATTGAACCGAATGTTGATCGGCTACTGCCTCTGCTCCGAAAATTCGAACGCGACGAGCCGTACAGCGTGAACGAGATTGAGGACGCCTACCAGTCGATTATCACCGCTGTCGCGCGGACGGACAATAGGCCTGTTTACGTCGATATCGCCACACGATTCCGTGACTCGCATCAACTTACGCGCATCCCGGAAGGCCTTGCATTTCGCATCCTGAGGCGAAATGAGTCATACGAGCCCAAACCACCACAGAACTTAAGCATCGGAAATCCAAGCCCGGAGCTTCTCGAGTTCGACTACTCACTCGCAAAGCAGGTGCAGCTCGCCGAGACTATGGAGAGCGAATGGAGATCGTTCTGGCAGTGGTATCGGGATCAGCCGGATACGGCTACTTCTTCTTCGCGGTAACCTTGCTCTTGCGGAATGCCATCTCATTCTTGAAACCAAAGTCATCCTCGATGTCGAGAATCCACAATCCGGCCATCTCGTTGACAACATTGACCTCGGCGAGGAGATTACGCGCGATCTCGTAGGTCTTGAAATGCTTGTCATCGGTGAATGAGATATAGAGGAACGACGCCGACTCATCGGTATGGAATGTCTCACCGATGATATCCAATCGGTGATCGAGGAAACGGATCTTCCGGTACGGGCAATTTTCGGGTGGCCTGAGCGATGGATCGATCTCCCAGAAATCCTTACCGATGTTCACTTCGATGTTCAGAATGTTTCCCCGCCGATCGAGATCGATTGAGAACTGGTCACTCTGTATGTAGGAGTAGAACTTGCCTCGGGATTTGGTGGCGAAATTGAGCACCTTCTCGAAATTGTCGTAGAATGCCCTACCGTTCGGGATACGGTTCGTATCGACAACATCCACTGTGATGCGACAATTCGTCATAGTATTACCCACCGCCGAGGCTGTCCAGTTTCTGCCGTGAGAGTTCCGCGCTGGTTGATTCCGGGAACTGATTTACCGTCTTCTGATAATATGACTTCGCGGTTGTCCGATTCCCGGTTTCCTCATAGCATCGCCCGAGCTTGTAGAGAGCCATCGAGAGCTTGTCGGATTCTGCGTATCCCTTTTCGATCTTCGAGTATTCATCGAGCGCAGCCTCGTAATTCTTCTGCCTGTAATAAGATTCGCCAATCCAGAACTGAGCGTCATCAGTCAAATCCGTATTCGGAAATGTCTTGATATACTCGCTGAACCCGAGTATCGCGAGTTCGAAATTCCCGGATGCCATGTCCTTGAATGCCTGATTGTAAAGGCGCTTGGCGTCGGTCATAACGACCGCAGTCGTGTCCGCGAGGCCGTCGGCGCCAGAAGTGTCGACTACCGGCGACCTGACAAGCCCCTGTTGAAGCGCAGCGATCGACTGTTGCATCCGCTCCATACGGTCGAGAACGTCGTTGACTTTGGAGCTTATCTCATCGAGACGGGCATCCCCGGCCTTCTCAGCGAACTCAGTACGAGCCTTGAACGTACGAAGAGCCTCGAGAAGAGTCACATTGAGTGAGTCCATCTCAATCAGCTTGTCTTCGATCGCCCTGTTCTGCTGCTCGAGAACGTTTATCTGCAGGATCATCTCGTCCAGCTTGCGGCTCGACGAGCACCCCACGAGCAGAAGGAGGGCGATTGGTATAATTGCAATACCTGATCGCCTCATCATACTCATATCAAACAGCTTTTATTGCTCTACGATCGTGAATTTGACACGACGATTCTTCTGCCAGGCATCTTCGTTGTGGCCCAGCGCAACCGGACGCTCCTTGCCGTAGGAGATAATCTCCATACGATGTCCCGCAACTCCGAGACTCTCGCAGTACTCGCGGGCAGACCGGGCACGCTTCTCGCCCAGTGCGAGGTTGTACTCAACAGTACCGCGCTCGTCACAGTGTCCTTCAAGCAGTACTCGCACGTTCGGATTCTCACGGAGCATCCTTGCGTTGTATTCCAGCGCCTCGCGGGCATCCGGACGAAGATTGTGCTTGTCAAAGTCGAAGTACGCGATCTTGAAATCGGCATCCGAAAGCGGTTCGATTTCCGGCTCTTCAGGAATCTCAGGCTCAGTAGGTTGATCCGGTTGCTCCGGTTCAACGTCAACCGGCGGCTTTTCGGGTTCTACCTCCGCACCCTCTCCGCCGCACCCAAGGGCTATTAAGGCCAATGCCAGGGTAAACAGCGCCAGAACACTCAGAATCTTCCGTGACATTTCCAATCCTCCTTAAACTTGTATACAAAAGCGGTCAATTCTCGGAATCGCCATTATTTCAATGGCTAAAGCTACTATTCTCCGACACATTGGTCAACAAATAACTTGCGATATTAACGCATAATCGGAGACCAGAACGGATTGCTCGATTTGCCGTCGTCCGTGATTTTCCTCTCTTTCATTCCTCTGAAGTCCGCGATATATATGTCGCTCCTATCGCCTTCTCGTTTCGAGTAAACCAGATGATACCCATCCGGGGACCAGTGCGGGTTCTCGTTCGCGCCACGATCCGTGATTATGCGGAAATTCTCCCCTGTGATGTCCACGACGCAGATATCGAACGCCCCACGACGGCTTCGAGTCACGAACGCCACCTTGGTGCCATCCGGGGACAGTGACGGCGAGTCGTTATAGTTCCCCTGGAAAGTCACCCTGTGCACGTTAAGTCCGTCTCTGTCCATGACATAGACCTGCGGGCTCCCTGTTCGGTCGGAAGAAAAAGCTATCGTGTAGCCGGCGGGACCGAAAGACGGTCCCGATTCGATCGCACGAGTACGGGTGAGCCTTCGCTTGATATTGCCCGCTAGATCGAGAATGTACAGCTCCGCGTTGTCATCACGGGTAAGAGTAAGGCAAATCTCGTCATTGTGGGGCGAGATGGCCGCGGCAGAGTTTATCCCCGGATATGCGGCGACCTTCGTATGATCGCTCGTCTGCAGGTCCACCCGCCAGAGATGAGGACGGCCATCCTTGTAAGACGTATAATAGACTGCGTTGCCGTCCGGCGCCCAAACCGGAGACAGGTTAATCGACCCGTTGGATGTCAGCGGAACTACTCTCGCACCATCGTAATCGCAAGCGTAAACCTCCTTGTTGCCGGTTTTCGCCGAGATGAACGCTATCCTACTGTTGAAGATCGGCTTCATCGCCGTGATCTCTCTCACCACGGCATCTGAGACAACATGCGCGAGCCGTCTGTAATTGTCGCGACGCGTTCGGAACCCGTCCGCCCGGATGTCGTTGTCGCGGTTCAAGTCCCAGATCGTATAATTGACCGAGACATCCTCTGCGCCGAATGTCACCTTGCCCGCGACCAGATAGTCGGATCCCATATAGTGCCAGGCGCTGTTGGTCATCTCGTCCAGTTCGAGCACCTCGAGCAGGAACGAGTCGAGCTTCACGTGCTCAAACGCCACGTGGAACGACAAGTCATTTCTGATTATCCGGGCAATATTGCGAGCTATTGTACTATCGTTGGAAGAAGAAACTTCGTTGGCTATGTCAAAATCATCGACCGAGATTGCGAATTGATCGAATCCTCTGCGCTGAATACCAACACGTATATCCTGCTGTGCAGAGGCTATGGTCGCTGTCACGAGAAGTGAAATTGTCAGTAATAGTACAGATAATCTCGTCATGGCGTGTATTCAAACTCCAGATGAAACCCAAGAACATCGTATCGATAGTTTGCGGGCAATGGTGGCAACTCGCCGGTACGCATAACTGCGGCGAGAGCGTACATATCGAACTGGCTGTGACCGGAGGACTCCTCGACGGTCGCGCCCTTTATATCGCCGTTTCTGTCGACCTGGAAGTAAACTGTGCAACGGAGTGTTTTCTGAGACAGAACCGGGTTGTCCCAGTTTCTGTCGATTAGCTGAACAGCGCGTCGAATATCATACGGGAAGTCACCAACACCGCCGGCCCCCGTTCCCGATCCAACACCGATCGAGGTCTTGACCTCTCCCTCACCGACCACGGTCTTGCTATCGCCTTCGTCCTTCTCGGAGTCTCCGGAGGACTGCGCTTTCGGCTGTTGCGGCTTTGGCTTCGGTTTCTCTTCCGGCTTAGTGACCGGCTTCTTTTCCTTGATCTTCTCGACTTCCAGCTCCGCTGGTTCGGTGATGGATGTCAGCTTGACCGGATCCTCCACCTGAACATCGGTTGCCATTTCGGTGGGCATATCGGGAACGGGCACAGGCTCCGGTTCTGGTTCCGGCTCTGGTTGCTGCTGTGGCGGCGGACCGCCGCCCATCGGGAGCTGATCCAGTATCTCCACGTTCGCTATCTCGTCCGGATCGAACTGCGTTGCTCCGCTTCGCGCGGAGGACGCAATCACGATCACGGATAGAAGCCCGACATGCAGCAGAACCGATATGATGAAATCCGACCTCTTCACTACGATGTTTCCTCATCGTACGGCTTGGTCACGAGGCCAACGTTAACTATGCCCATTTCTTTCAGTCTCGCGATAACATCTATCACGACTCCGTAGGTGACATCCTTGTCACTTCGGAGATAGATCGCGCTCACATTATTTCGATCGATGTATTTCGTCAGATTTTCCTCGAGATCCTCGGCTCGTGTAAAAACATCATCGATGAAGATCCCGCCCTTCTCGTTGATGGTAATGACTACTCCCTCGGACAGTTCCTTATCGACAAACGTAGTCTGCGGCAAATCGATGTCGATTCCCGACTGAAGCAGCGGAGCCGAGATCATAAAGACGATCAGAAGCACCAGCACAACATCCACGAGATTCGTCACGTTGATGTCGGACATGACCTTGTACTCGCGGCGCTTGATCAAAACTCACTCTCCTTCTGCACGGCCGAGAGAAACTCGAGCTCGAAATTCTCCATCTCGCCGCCGATCGATTTGAGCTTGTTGCTCGCCCAGTTATGGGCTATCACCGCTGGAATCGCTGCCGCGAGGCCTACGATAGTAGCGATTAGCGCTTCCGCGATGCCCGGCGCAACAACCGCGAGCGATGCCGAGCCGCGAACGCCGATATTCATAAACGCGCTCATCACACCCCAGCATGTACCCAGCAATCCGAAATACGGCGCGGAATTGCCGGTCGACGCGAGGAAGATCGTGTACTTTTCAAGTTCCGCAATCTTTTCATTGGCCGCACGATCGAGCGTCTTCTCGATCGCGTCGAGGTCGTACTCATCAAGCTTGACCAGTCCGGCCTGAAGGTTCCCTTCACCTTTTTTACTCTGAACGATGCTATCGAGGTCCCGGAGACCGTTTTCCAGCAAGTAGTACATCGGGCTGGCCTTGTACGGCGCAGTCTTGGCGAGAGCATCCTGGAGGCGACGCCGCTTCCGAAATGCCCGAATAAAATTGTCGTTGTTACGGGTCACCGAGCCGAAGAGACGGAGCTTGGCGATTATTATCGCCCATGACACCAGTGACATGAAGACCAGAATCAGGAGAACCAGAAGTGCAAAGAAGCTCGACTGGGCTATCAAATCCCAGAAGTTCATAGACGCGGCCTGAGCCACGGTCGGAAGAAACGGCATCTCTAAGAGTCCTTTCCCGGCTAATCCTTAAGTGTTCTACAGCCTGATGCGTAAGTTTGTTTCACCGGCCCTCAAATGCCCGATTATAGATTCTGCCCCGGTGCGATTCAACAAAAAATGGAAATGTCTCCCCCAACTTTTTGTTGACTAACATCTTGCGATATATTTCAAATGCTACCGTAAACCAAACCCGATGGAGGAGGGATTAGAATGAGAAAGGGAATTCTTCTGCTGATGGTTCTGGCTTTTGCCTCGATGCTCGTGGCCGGATGTGGCAACGGAGAAGAACAGCAGGAGCCACCGCAGAAAACCGAGATGCCGGACACAACTCAGAAATCTCAGCCGGTTGAAATGAAGATGGAAGGCCAGATGCCTGATAGCGCGGCTATGCATGACAGTGCGGCAGCTATGGAAGACACCGCACAGGCCATGATGAAGGGAAAGAAAGGCGGGGGGCACTAAAATAGTCGGCACCTTCTAAAAAGCGCCAACCGCAAGTCTCCGGCGGCAAGGCAGACAATGCCCGCCGCCGCTTTTATGTCGTGTCGTATGTAATTGACAGCAACGTCTAACCCGAGTAACTTCTGTCTGATGAAGAAGGCCGACGCCAAAAAGGAAATCCGCAGGCTCACGGACGAACTGAACTACCACAACTATCGCTATTACGTGCTCGATGACCCGGTGATTCCCGACGCCGAATACGATCAACTATTTGATCGCCTTACAGAGATCGAGTCCAAGTACCCGGACCTGAAAGAGCCCGACTCCCCTACCCAGCGGGTAGGAGCACCGCCATCCGACAAGTTCGAACAAGTCAAGCACTCGATTCCGATGCTCAGCCTGAATAAGGTGACATCCGAATCGCAGTTCGCGGATTTTGTGCGTCGAGTCGAAACCGACCTCAAAGGCGATCCGGAGAGGATCGAGTATGTCACCGAACCCAAGCTCGACGGTCTCGCGGTCGAGCTCGTCTACGAAGACGCCGTCCTGACCATAGCCTCGACACGCGGCGACGGCGTGACGGGCGAAGTAATTACCGATAACATCCGAACGGTCAGGAACGTACCGTTGAGGCTGATCGGGGATAATCCGCCGACCAGGCTGGAAGTCCGCGGCGAGGTGGTCATCAAGAAGGAGAGTTTCATCGAGCTGAATAGAAAGCGCGAGAAGAGTGGCGAGCAGTTGTTCGCGAATCCACGGAACGCCGCAGCGGGATCGCTTCGACAGCTCGACCCCAGGGTCACGGCCTCACGACCGCTCTTCATGTTCGCCTACTCGATCGGTGTCGTCGAAGGCGCGGAGTTGCTCAGACACTCCGATGCTCTTCAGTTTCTGCGCGAGACAGGTTTCAGCGTCTCGGAACTCATCGATATCTGCCCCTCCCCGTCGGACGTCGAAAAACGCTACGATCGGTTCATGGACATGCGCTCCGAACTGCCGTTTGATGTGGACGGAATGGTAATCAAAGTCAATTCGTACCGCCTGCAGCAGAAGCTCGGGGAGCTGTCGCGATCTCCGCGATGGGCGGTGGCGTGGAAATTCCCGCCCGAGCAGGCTACGACAGTAATCGAGGATATCGGCGTGCAGGTGGGACGAACCGGAATTCTGACACCGGTCGCGCATCTCAAGCCGGTACGCGTGGGGGGCGTTGAAGTTCGACGTGCGAGTCTCCACAATGAGGACGAGCTGCGCCGAAAGGGAGTTATGATCGGCGACACTGTAATAGTGCAGAGAGCGGGGGATGTCATCCCCGAGGTGGTCAAGCCTGTGAAGGAAAAGCGGACGGGCGATGAGAGAGAATTCCAGATGCCAAAGAGCTGCCCGGCGTGCGGTTCCGAGGTCAGGAAAGACCCGGACGGCGTCTACATCCGCTGCAACAATCCGGCATGTCCCACACAAGTTGTCGAGCGGATTATACACTTTGTGTCGAAATCCGGAGTGGATATCGACGGCGTTGGCTCCAGGCTCGTCGAGAAAATGGTCGAAATCGACATGATCTCGGACGCTGCCGATCTCTACTACCTTGACAGGGACAATCTGCTTGAGATGGAGAGAATGGGCGACAAGCTCGCACAGAATATTCTCGACTCGATTGAACGGAGCAAACAACCGGACCTGCCCCATCTGATCAACGCGCTCGGGATACGAAATGTCGGTGAGCATCTCGCGCAGGTTCTCGCACGGGAATTCCATTCTATCGACAACCTGAAGGATGCTTCGGTTGAAGAGCTATCCGCAATTAACGAGGTCGGTCCTATTGTTGCGCAGTCGATACGCGATTTCTTCGATCTGGACGAGACGGATGAATTCCTCGAGAAACTCAAGAACGGTGGGATGGAATTTCCTGTCGAGGAGGCGCCGAAAGGACCGAAGCCGCTTTCCGGGCAGTCGTTCGTGGTCACCGGCACACTCGAGAACTACTCGCGCTCGCAGGCAAAGAAAAAACTTGAATCTCTCGGTGCAAGAGTGGTATCTTCGGTTTCGAAGAAGACCGATGCCGTAGTAGTCGGCTCGAATCCCGGTTCCAAGTACGACAAGGCACAGCAACTCGGAATCCGCATCATTGGCGAGGATGAGTTCAACGAGCTCGCAGGAGACGATTAAGTGGCGGAGAAAGTTGAACAAGGCGCGCTGAAAATCCAGCAGCTCGCGATTCCGGTGATCGCGATCATGGTGATGACCGCGTTCTTCTATTACGCCCGCCCCATACTCGTGCCGACCGTTCTCGGAATCACGCTCGCATTCGTGCTGACCCCGCTGGTGCGGGGACTCAAGCGATTCAAGGTGCCGCATGTCGCAGCCGTTCTGATCGTGGTATTTCTCACCCTCGTCATCTTCCTCTCGGTAGCTGCGCTCATCGGAGCGCAGGCGGGAGATTTGGTCAGCGAGCTGCCGGTATACTGGAAGAGCTTCCAGGTTCAGGTTTCGGACTGGCTCGAACGGTTTCCGTCACTCGCCCAGTATCTTCCCGGCAACCTGCAGCATGACAAGACCAATATTCTGAAGGGTATAAAGTGGAATGACATTGCGTCTGTCTCGGGCTATCTCTTCGCCGGGCTCGGATCGGCGCTCGGAATGCTCTGGAAGATGATAGTCGTTCTTCTCATCACATCGTTTGCGCTAATTGAGCAGGTCGGATTTCGCCAAAAGCTCGCGAATCTGTTCGGGCTGGAGGTATCGAAGGCATCGAAACAGATGCTCGATCAAATATCTGACAAGGTATCCGGATTTCTTGTGATGAAAACGGCGACTTCCGCCGGACTCGGCGTGGTCGTGACAATCGGCCTGCTGATCATGGGCGTTCCGTACGCCTATGTCTGGGGTCCGCTTGCCGGCGTGCTCAATCTGATACCGTATGTCGGCGCATTCCTCGGCGCCATCCCGCCGATGATAATAGCATCGATCGAGTACGGCTCCCTCTGGTGGCTGCTGTACGTGGGCGTTTTCTTCTTCATTCTGCAATTTCTCGAGGGGAATATCATCACGCCAAAACTGATCGGCAACAGGATTAACATGAATCTCACGTCAGTGCTCATCGCCACTCTATACTGGGGCTGGATATGGGGCGGCGCGGGCGTGATTCTAGCGATGCCGATCACTGCGACTTTCAAGGTCATCTGCGATCACATCGACACTCTCAAACCAATCGGCAATCTGCTGGACGGCAATTTCAAAGGTTGACGGGGCAAGTTTTGTTGAGATACTTGCAGGCCGACACTGTCGGCAAGCCGACAGCAGGACCTGCAAAAGCAGAATTGCCGGGAACAGAATTCCCTTCTGGCGGAATCTCCACCAGCCGCTTGATCGCATGATTTCGTCGGGAAGGGATTCCCGACGACGCATGGTTGGCTACTTACCACTCGCCCCTATTTCGCCGCTTCACGCTTCACCCACCAGCGGGCAACAATCGGGAGCAGCAGCAGCTGCGCCAGCCCGGCAACCAGACCCGGCAGCATTGCCGCCTTGAGATAGGTCGGAATAGACCCGGCGATCGCACCGGTCGACAGTGCAAACGCCAGAAAGACAACCCGCCCGATGACGAGCGATAGTGCCGTTGCAATCCATGCATTCAGTCGAAACATCTCGCGCGCAACTCCCGCCACGAGTCCGTACGCGGCAAGCTCGGCCGTCATGGACGGCAGAATAGCAGGGAGTGGCATCCCCGATAGCAGATAACTCAAAGTCGGAGCGGCAGCGCCTACAATCACACCGGACCGCCATCCATAGCAAAGACCGACCAGCACGACCGGCCAGTGCATCGGAAGAAACAGCCTGACCGGCATGCCAATAGCATGCGCGGCGGCGGGAAGCAGGAACGAGGCTGCGAACAGAAGCACCGCCTGCACTGAAATTGAACGCGGGCGAATTGCGGGAAGAGTTAAAGCTTCAACTGATGCTCCGTGATACGATCTGTGGTTGCCCATGTATTGTCTCCTTTAGTCTCTGTCCGATGGACTAAATCTTAAATGCGATCCGAACTCCAGCCGGATTCACTCTGTCAGTAGTCGATCATGCGTAATATCTGAAATTGCGGTTGTTAAATCAACGAAAATGAGAATATCCAATCCGCTATCAATGGTGCAGGGCTCGGCTTAACAGTTCCTGAAGGTCTTGCAATCCGCGACTGCGAGGAGTGTGACCTGCGAGCTCTGCGCCGTTAACCAAAAAACAAGAACGGCGGGTCAGTGACCCGCCGTTTGAATACTGAAGCGATAATTCCCGTATCAAAGACTGTCCGCTATCGCCTTTGCAACATCGAGCGTCGAATTGTCGCCGCCCATATCGTACGTTTTGAACTCACCGCTCTTGATAACCTTGGCGATAGCTTCCTCCAGCGCCTTCGCGCGGTCCGTTTCGCCGAGCCAGTCGAGCATCATCTTCGTAGTCAGCAGCATAGCCATAGGATTGACCTTGTACTGCCCCGCATACTTCGGCGCGGAACCGTGAGTCGGCTCGAACACCGCAAACTCGGAACCGATGTTACCCGAACACGCAAATCCGAGCCCCCCCACGAGCTGCGCACAGAGATCGGAGATTATGTCGCCGTACATATTCGAGGTTACAATGACTCCGTAATCAAGCGGGTTCTTGATCAGCCACATGCACATTGCATCGATATTGGTCTCCCAGAGTTCGATGCCCGGATAATTCTTTGCGACCTTGCGAGCGGTGCGAACGAAGAGGCCCGAGGTTTCACGAACGACATTCGGCTTCTCCACCACGGTCACAGTTTTGTAGCCGTGAGTCTTGGCATACTTGAACGCGTCCGTAATGATATTAGTCGAGGCCTGCTCGGAGATGATGCGGAGCGACACCGCCAGATTCTCCATGCCGTACTTTTCGAACCGCTCGATCTTCTTGTTCTTGCTCTTGATAACATCGAAGACCTCTTTCGGGAACGGGAAGAACTCGACTCCCGCGTAAAGATCTTCTGTGTTCTCTCGAAACACGACGAGATCGATTCCATCCTTGTAGTTGAGCGGGTTCCCCTCGTACGCTCTGCACGGTCGCATGTTCGTACCGAGATCAAAGAGCTGTCTAAGCCCTACGATCGGTGAGGAATACACGAGTCCCTTACCCTTCAGCTCCGGAACGAGATCGCCCTCGGCCTCGTCCTTCGGCTTGGATGTGATCGCTCCGAAGAGTGCACAATCGCACTGTTTCAGAAGATCGACAGTCCGGTCGGGCAGGGGGTTGCCTTCCTTGCACCAGAATTCCCAGCCTATATCACCGTGCGGATACTCCGCATCGAGTCCCATTTTGTCCAGAACAATCTTTGCCGCCTCCATGACGTCAACCCCGACTCCGTCACCCGGCAGCCAGGCTATTCTGTACTTTGCCATTGAGATTCTACCTCCAGCTAAATGTCAGTGAAAACCTATGTGAGTCCCCTAAACCAGCTTCTATTGGTGTGTATGCATAATCGACCGACACGAATTCATGCCTGACCCCGAACCCAATCGCGAGGTCACGGATTTCATACCCGGTCGCATATCCGGCGCGCAGCGTAAGAATGTCGCCGATAATATTCTCCGCGCCGAGATGGAAGTGGGTTTCATCGTCGGTGGGCGTCACAAGGCTCAAGCCCATTCGCAGCGTCCGCCATGTGTACGCGCCACCGGCACGAACCACGGTCGGCAGATCAGCCTCGTATTCATCTATTGTCATCCTGGAGCCAAGATTAGCCACGGAAAGCCCGACCTCCAGATTTTCAATAAATCTGTAGTAGCCGCCCATGTCGAACCCCCATGCCGTCCCCGATTCGATATCGATCTTCTGGTAGATCAGCTTGATAGTCGCACCGAGTGAGAAATCCGGTCCGATAAAGAAAGACCCGGTTAGTCCCGCGGCGAGGTCCTGAGCATCGAAGAGCGATATCGGGTCTTCGGACGCCTGATCGCGACGCTCGATATCGCCAACCGAATTGTAGAGAAGCGAAACTCCGAGAGCGACCCTGTCGGGCCGCCACAATCCTGCGACATACTCCGAACGGATGTCATCCACCCACTCATGGTGCATGATTCCAGCGGAATACTCGCCCGCCTCGATTGCGCCTGCGGGATTGTAATAAAGCGCGAAAATGTCACTGGCGACCGAACTGAACGCCTCAGCCGCGCCGGCTTGTGCAGCCCCGGGTGCAATGCGTAATCCGACCACGCCGGAGAGGTCACGTTCATTGACCGACTGACCGGCGGCTGTGGATCCCGAGAGAACAATCAATGCCGCGATGCTGATAAAGACAATCATATACTTCATATCACATAACCTAATCAGCTCTTTTGTCACAAGTTAGAATGCTACCCCGAAAGTAAACAGGTGATCCGAGGATTCCTCGGCCTTCGGCGACGAGAAGCCGTAATCTATCCTGAGCGTAAATGTATCGAGCTTGTGCTCGATGCCGCCGCCGAATGTCGGGTGGAAGTCATCCATGCCGGCGCGAATCTTCAAAACATCGCCAATGGCATACTCTCCGCCGATCTGGAATCGCAGTGAATGCCACTGGTATTTTCGAACATCGACCGCAACGAGCAGAGTGCTGTCCATGACCAGCGCGGACGCTCCCCCGCCGACCAGGATCGGGAAGTCATCAGACTGCGAATCGCCGACCTCTCCCCGCTGCTGCCAGTAGTCGCCAGTGGTCCAGATATGACTGGCACCGAGATTACCGACGAGAGCACCGAACCGCAGCAGGTCGATGAACGAATTCTCCGAAAGCGTGACACCTTTCTCGAGTCGAACGAATGCGCCGATGTCAAAACCGGCGGTAGTACTCGAAACACCTGCGAGCTCCGCGATATGATACTTGCCGGTAGCACCGACCGATACATACCGGGAGAATATTCTGGAAAACGTCACCGATATTACATTCTCGGAATAAGTGAGCTCATCTCCCGGCTCGCCGAGCCTGTCGCGCTCGATAATATCGCCCACACCTGCGTGTATCCACCCGAGCGCAAGCGAAGCCTCGTCACGCACCGGGAAATTTATCGAAGCATACGCGAGTTTGCGATCGAGGTCCATGACGCGGTATGAGAAGCCGACCGCTCTCTCTTTCAGATATGCAACTCCGGCAGGATTATAAAAGACGCCTGCCGGGTCATCCGAAATCGCATACTGCGCCTGGCCCATCGCAACAGCGCGGGCCGACAGACCGAGTTCGAGGAATGAGCCCGCATAGCCCCCGTCGTAGTCCTCGGCAGCCGCCCGAGACAGAAGGACGGCGGCGCATAAGCTGAATACGATAAATGCCTTTTTCATGCCGTTCCTCCTTTCTCTACGGCAACACCATCAGTTTGCCCCATCGCTGATCGCCGGATGAGGTTTCAACGAGGAAGAAATAGACACCGGCCGCAACCAGGTCACCATTTCCGTTCCTCATATCCCATGTATCCTCGTCCTCCTGAGTTTTGCCCTCCAGTGGCTGACGAGGCGCGTTCTCGACGACGGTCGCCACGAGATTCATCGCGAAATCGTATATCTTGATCGTGACCGTCGATGGTTGTGTCAATTCGTAGTGGAATCGAACGAAACCCTCACCCTTGGTTGGTGAAGCCGGATTGGGCGTGGTGTACGGATCGCCGCCCTCGAGATCGGATACACTCCTGAACTCCCGGAAGATATCCGTGTCACCACTCGAAAGCTCTTTAAGAGCTATGCCATCACTGGAACCGGCCCAGAGGTAATCGTCAATGACACGCACCGAGTAGAACTCGGCGGTCGGCACGATCTCACGGCCACCCTCCTCGACGAACTCGATACGCTCAGGACTGCCGGTACCGTCCTCGAGGAGGTAGAGACCTTCGTTGGCGGCGAAATAGACATCCGAGCTGTCGAAGGCGATATTCCATGCGCGCACTCCGTTCGCGGCAATTATCCACTCGGAGCCGTTATCCGGTGTGTATGTGATACCGTATCCGCCAAGCTCGGTTCTGTGCGTCGCTGCCCAGAGCTTTTTCGTCGAACCGGATTTTTGAAGGCCCAGCGCCACGACGAAATCGCCGCTCAGGCCATGGTTGTCTCTGTCGTATAGCGCATGGAAATCGAACTTGAGCGGATCGGTCGTCACTGTCTCACCCAGCCATGCGGTCCCCGGGCCAAGCCAGCGGATAGACCTCTGGAGCGTTCCCGCCCAGAGCCACGCCCCCGCAGGTTCGAGACTGCGGAACGCTGAATATATCCTGTCGGATCCACTCCCGACCGTCTGAGACTGGAAATTGATCCTGCCGTAATCGGGCGAGTATATGTAACTCCCAGTTAATCCAATCACCAGCAGACCACGCCAGTTCGTAATCTCAAATACGCGCGCCGGCTGCAGCGGAGTCTCCCAAGATGCGCCGTTGTCAGTGGAGCGCATCACCTGATATGACGATGTGTTTTCATCGAGCGGCCAGCACGCCACCCAAATTTGTTTGGATACCGAATCTTCGTCCCAGACGATCGTTGTGTCGAGATCCCAAACCATGATTGCTTCGATATGCTGTCCGGTCGAATCGGTGTCCGCAAATGGAATATGTCTTTTTTCGACAGGTTCGGCTGTTGGGTCATCGAATGTGAAAACTACTATGCCCGAATCGGTCCCTGCCCAAAGCGCAAGGGAGTCCTCACCCAATATCTCCGTGGAGAGTGAGTATACGCGATTGTACGGTTTGTCGGGCGATGTGTCGCCGTCGAGCAGATACAGACCATCCCAACTATCGCCGCCATCGACGGACCGGATCAACCCACCCTCGCTGCACGCGGCGAAGATTATGTCATTCGTGATTTCGATTTCGGTCACGATGCTCTCGTGACCGGCCGCCTGGTCCGGTGCGGATGAGTTCCATGACTCGCCGGCATCGGTGCTGTAGTTGAATCCGAGGCCGGCGCGCATCGTCGTATCCCACGCCGCCGCAATCACGAAGTCAGAGTCGGCTTCGACGACCGTGAAATAGTCAGAGAGAAGGCCGTCATCCTCATCCCACGAACGGTAGATATATGCGAAGCCCTCATTGGGCGAGTCGCCTCTCGAAAGGCCGCCACTGATAGCGAGCCAGACGCTCGAGTCACCGTTGAATGCGATGTCGTAAGTATCATTCCCTCCGAGCTTGGCATTCTCGGCGACGTACGAATACTTGTGTATTCCCGCAGCGCTCCCGGCCCAGACAATAGTCGTGTCGGTCTGGAGTGTATCTATCAGCACGGAGTAATACAGATTCGTCCGCTCAGCGAAGACTTCGTTTACGAAGTCGACGCTATCCTGATAGGACGCGAAGACATTCTCCCATGTCGCACCGCCATCAAAGGAGCGAATCAACCCGCCGGCGAAACAGGCAGCGTATGTTACCGAGTCAAGTACGGCCACATCGTATGGAAGCATCTGCGCCGAAGTCGCCTGATCCGGCTGGTATGACTGCCACGTGTTGCCACGGTCCGGAGTGACATTGAAGCCATCCCCCCATGCCACCTGTTGATCCTCGACAATCACATTGTGGGCGGTGCCTACCCAGAGATCGCCTCTCGAGAACGCAATCGCCGAAATATCGCTCGAATTGAGCCCATTGCTTTCATTGTATGTGATCCACGACTGACCGAGATCATTCGTTCCGGAAATCCCCCTCGGTGTCGCCAGCCAGACATACTCGCCATCGTAGATTATATCAATCGCCGAATTGGCGCCGAGCACTGTAATCGGCTCCTCGAGGCTGTACGTCATCCAGGCGGACGCCGTTGACATTGGCAGGATGATCAGAGACAGCAATGTAATCAGAGGGATGAATCGACTCGACCTAAATAAGAAAAACCGCTGCATTGGTATGCACGGTTCGCTCGAACTGGATACGCTCATAGACATTTATTCTCCGCTATTGTCGAACATTCTAACTCATTATCAAATCTCGATATGCGCACCTCCAGTCCGAGTCAATATATGATCGGCCAAATGAGTGTCAAGCAAAT
Source organism: uncultured Ignavibacteria bacterium (assembly GCA_964415885.1). Taxonomy (GTDB): domain Bacteria; phylum Zixibacteria; class MSB-5A5; order JAABVY01; family JAHJOQ01; genus CAYQCE01. The sequence continues at coordinate 4,150 of CAYQCE010000007.1, read as the reverse complement.
TCAATCTCGAATCCGAGTAGCTCGTAAAGCTGTCCATAGCGGAGACTTCGCTCTGAAACTCTTACACTCCCGGCATCGTAATGTTCCGCGAAGCAGAGACTCAGAAGCCCGCCCGCAGTGATGACATCCGCCCGTTTCGGCTCGAACGCAAGCGCACCTCTACGCTCATCCGCGCTCATAGTCGCGAGTTCGGTTATGAGCCTCTCGTACTCAGAAACCGTTATCTCCATTTCATGCACTCGGTCCGGTTCGTACTTCTGCAGTCCCAGTCTAAATGCCGCAAGTGCGGTAGGTGTTCCGCCGGATACGATTACCGATGGCTTGCCTGTGAAACCGGGTAGCTCGAACTGCGAGAGTTCGCGTTCAATTTCCCGCTTAACCTCTGCCGTCTCCGAATCTGACTTCTGCTCGTCGGTGCCGAATTCCTCCGTCAGCCTTACCGCACCAATCTTGAAGCTCTCAGCGGAATGTATGACCATCCTGTGTGCTACGACAATCTCTGATGATCCTCCACCGGCATCGATCAGCACGCGATCCTCATTAAGCTTTTCCATGCCGAAGCTCGCGCCCAGATAGGTCAGCGCCGCCTCTCTCTTGCCGGAGATCACCTCGATCTCGATTCCGGTCTCCTTCTTAACCGACGCAGCCACCTCATCGCTGTTCAATGCCTCACGCATCGCTGAAGTGCCGTAGCAGGATATCATATCGACATCGTGCTGATCGCATTGCTGCTTGAATTCCAAGAGTGCGGAGATCAGCCGTTCGACTGCGATGTCGCTAATCCGACCGGATTTCTTCAGTCCCTCTGAGATTCGCGGAGTGCGCTCCATTGCGGTGATCGTGCTCACAATGTTCCGGTCATGTGCTTCGACAATTTGGAGGAGAATAGAATTGGAGCCGACATCGATTGCGGCGAGTCTCTTCATATTCCAACAGCGGCCTTTTCGATCGCTGCGCCGGTGGCCTGGTCGAGCCAGAAATATTTCTCCAGCCTGTACGGCATCCACACAAGATCCGGTTCGGCCATTCCCTCTCCACGCGACGGACTGTCGTATTTGAAACGGTAGCCGCGCGAGGCAGCAATCGCCGCGGCCAGCGGGAAGATCATTTCTCTGGCCTTTGCTTTCGGCAGAACTACGTCGGAGAAAGTATAGCGTCTCTCGATGCGGTTTTCAAATGTAAAATTTGCCGCGCCGGAATTGTATTGTCCTATAAGCCGGAGTATCCTGGAGGGATTAGTGACATTGAATGCCGGAATGTAGAACTTGGAGCCTCGAAAGCGCGAGAGCTTAAACACCTGCAGCAGGTCTGCTCGCCCGTCATAGGCAGATGCTTCGACATCGAATACCCAAAATGGAAAGAGATTCGCATCCTTATCATCGCTTCCGATCAATTGTGGCAGTACCTGATCGTAGCCATCATCGCACTCGCTGTACAACCTCCTGCAATTGTCGCAGAAGTACACAACTGATTTCTCCGCCTGGGGAAAATCCGAGCCACAGTTAGGGCATCGGTGTGCTGCCGCTCTCACGCTTCCGTCAGATGAGATATGAACCGACTCAGGCAATCCCATCTCACCTTCACTCAGGGAGGCGACTCGCTTCGCAACCGGATCGAACTGCACCATGAAGCGCCCGTCCCGGGTCGCGATCCAGCCGATCCAGATCGGGAAATAAATCAGCATCTGTTCGAGGCCGACGACATCGAGCTGGGTCTTCGCTCGGTCGCCCAGTCCGATCGATGCCATACTTCGCGCTGCCGCGCTCAGACGTTTCTGTCCCTCATCGGGCGTATCGTTCGCACGCATGAATAGCCCGTCCGACGCCAATTCTTCATCCAGCGGAGCAAGCGCCACGGTCTGCGTACGTATTCCGAGCGAATGCAACCCCCAGTCAAATTCATCGCTTGCACAATAGGAAACATCCTTCTGAACAAGCTTGATATCGAGCGTGGTCTTCTCACGCCTTCTCACCTCGTTCCCCTCGGAATCGTACTGGATTTCATCCTCGTGCTTCTCTCCGATACGGAATACAGTGCCGGTAACACGCCTGAACGGCAGGTAGACCTTCTGAAGATCATTCCAGCTCGAGACGAGGTTTCGACCTCCGGTCTTCAGATGACGATCGACGAGGAATTTGACCTCACGCTTGAGGACATCATCCCGAATCATATATGTCGGGACTCTGTCCCGCATGATCTTGATTATCGATCCGCAATGGCTGCAGCGCGTACAGCGGCTCGCCTCGTCGATATCGAGGCGGCCACCGCAGAAACAGCATCTTACCTCGAGCCTAAAGCTCATTTTTCGTCGTCATCCAGCTTCTTGCCACAGTTGAAACAGAACTTGGTGCCGTCGGGCAGCTTCTGTCCGCATTCGGGACATTCGAGTCTCTCGCCCGTCTGCAGCTTCGTTCCGCACTTCATGCAGAACTCAGCATCGGCAGGAAGCTCCGCTCCACACTTGTGACATTCGTTCGTACGAACCATCTGGTGGCCGCATTTGTAGCAGAAACGCGACTCCTCGGGAGTGTCGGCGTTACACTGCGGGCAGGTCACTGTCGGAATCTCGTGCTGTTTGAAATCTGTCTGGTCGGGCGCGAACGCCTTCGACATCATCATTGGCGCCATAAGACCGACTCCGGCTCCCATCCCAAGCCCTGCGCCGGGACCGGCATAGCTGCCCGCCCCCGAAGATCCGAACGCCTTCGCCATCTCATACTTGAGAAAGTGATCGAGATCGCCGACCGCCTTCATTCCCGATTTCTCGTCGATCATCCGCTGGACCTCGTCTGGCGGTGTGATAGCGGAGATGTAAAAGTCGACGAGTTCCATGCCGTATTTGGTGAACTCGTCCATCAGGATCTTCTTCAGATCGGTGGCCATCTCGGTATACTGCGCAGGCAGATCGAAAAGCGTCTTCAGGTTCTCGCCGAAATAGTCATTGAGACGCGCAATTATGACGTCACGGAGATAGTCCTCGATATCATACGTCGAATAGAGCGCCTGACGCCCCACCATCTTGTTAAGAAAAACCAGCGGTTCGTTGATCTGGCAGGTGTATGCGCCGTGGCCGCGCAGACGGATCAGTCCGAGTTCGGCGTCGCGAAACGCCACCGGGTCTCTCGTCCCCCACTTCAGGTTCGTGAAAACCTTGTGATTGACGAAATAGACCTCTGCCCGAAACGGCGACTTGAATCCCCATGGGAGCGAGAGGATTTTCGTCAGGATCGGCAGGTTAAGCGTCGAAAGCGTGTGCCGCCCGGGGCTGAGCATATCGGTCGCCTTGCCGTTGTTGAAAAAAACCGCCGACTGGCTCTCGCGGACTATACACTGCGCACCGAGTTTAATGTCGGCAGAGCCCTTCTCGGGAATCCGATGTATCATATCGTTCGAGTCGAGATCGACCCACTCGATAATCTCCATGAAAACGCCCATATTCTCTCCTTATGACTGGATTTTACGCCTTTTTCGGTATATCGGCAATTCGGGGAGAGGATTGAAGCGGTTTGCGCGTCGGACTGATAGTCGATCGAAGTCAGCTTTTCCGCGCTATCCGCAGCCGCTCGCGGACTTCCTGCGTGTCAGGGTAGACCCTCCACTGGCGGATCTTCTCGCTGTCGACTATCGCCGTCCAGACAGCCGGGCCCTGCAGTTCGTCTCTGGGCGGAGCCGTACCGTCGTCGCGCCTGAGCACCTCGCGGCCGTGCTCGGAGAGATTGCCGTCGGACACGCCTATCAGAATCACGAAATTGCCAACCGGAATCGCTCTCTCAATTTCGATTGTGTAATCCGGGAAGATGCGGTAATACTCCTCCCAGTTGGACATCATGATTCTTCGGCCCTGCCAGAGTTCGCCGGCTATATCTATGAACCGATGATCCTCGGTCATCATCTCGCCAAGTTTGGCGACATCGCGTTCGTTGATCCGCTGGACAAATTCGAGCGCTATTTGTTTTGGGTACTTGGTCATCGTTCAAATTCGGCACCATAGCTACAGGGTTGTACAATACCCCCACATTGCCCACAGCAAGCTGATGGAGAACCCAGGCTTCGCTGGTTTGTCACAATATAGACAAAGTACATCTTCTAAGGCCTAAGATGGATTCCCGCCTTCGGGCCTGTTGAAAAAGTCCGTATGGCTGGAAAAGCT
>CAYQCE010000006.1:0-92931 GCA_964415885.1 uncultured Ignavibacteria bacterium | reverse complement strand
TCACGGGTGCTTCCGAGGACAAGCATGGGCTGCTGGAGATTGCGGATGGCGGCACTGAGTGTATAATAGCAGACGTTAGCGTCAACTGATCGACCGCGCTATCCGTTCTATGCAGGAGAAGTGGCTGGAGTCAGGTCCACGTATTACGGGGTGGGCCTGACCCGGCCGGTATACACTCAGCTTGTCGGAGAGGTTCATCATGCAGAAAGCCATGTTATTCATAGCCGTACTTCTCGCCAGCGCCTTTATCGCACAGGAGAGTTGCTGTGAGACTCTCACCGTTATTGACGAGTTATCGCATACCTTTGACAGCGTCGGATTGTCGATCCCAATCGGAGCTTTGCTGCTCGGTGGCGATTCTATCATGTATGTCAGTCTGTCGGGCCTCTTTGCCCGGTTCGATAGCTTGCAGTCCTGGCGCAAGATCATCGACTGTGTCCCCCATACGGAAGCGGTTCCCTTCAGTGTCTGCGACAGAGATGAGCTGGAACGATTGATATTTCCTGATGGGCTTTGGCGTGTCTCGGGAGAGGACGGAGACGAGATACTCGTGTTGGAGGGTTTCTGCAGCCGGTTGTATTCACTCCGGATTCGCGACGGACGTCAGAGTTATCTCAGAATTTGGCGCAAGAAGATGAGAGAGGATCATTCCGAGGACTACTGCCAAAACGTAAATGTCCAAGGTAACTTGATTCTGTCCGCTCTGGGCCGCTTCGCTTCTGACAAGGCTGTGGCTCTCCAGTATACTGACAAATCGGATTACAGAAGGGTTTTCGACTACCCGGAGGCTTTGACACACCACCTTGATTCCATCGGCCGGACTGAAGGTGACAGGTTTTGCATCCCAGCCTTCAATCCGACCGACAGCACCTTGTGGTTAGCCATTTATGCATACGACTACTTGTATATCATCGACATGGAAGGACAGCTTCTGGACAGCCTTCAAATATCTGCGCCGGATTACCGGGTGCCTCCCCCGATCAAGTCTCGTATCAAGTCGAATGCTGTTTGGACCGAGTGGATGTCGCACTGGACACCGCTTCAAACGTTTTCATACGTTCCGCCCGGGTATTTTCTTATGCAGTATCACGTCGGCTCTGAAAGACAAGGCAAGGGGAAGGGGATACGTCTGTTATACTCGACCGTAGTCTGGGATGTCGACCGCCGACCGGTGCCACTGGAGGTCAATAAATACTGGCGACTTGTCGGTGTACATGATGACGGTCGTATAGTCTTTGGACACAGAGAGATTCGGGATGATACCTTACGAGTAGTTTTGACCATAGCGAGGATAGAGCCATGAATCGAGCTACGAGAACAACAGCGCTCATCCTGGCCGGCGGGCGTGGCCTTGCTGCTTGGTTCGGTATGGAGCCTGGCCACCTTTACATCGATGAAGAGCCACATACCCGACCCGCCGCGGTATCACATATTCAGCCGGGATATCGACAGCACCTCGAGAGCACCGACTTGGAATATGGTTATCTACCTCGACATCGATGCCTGTCTAGCGTGTACGGAGGATATGGACGCCTGGAGAGAACTGGAACAGCGGCTCACCGAGTGCGGAGGCGTTCTATCTCTCTGGGCACCTCGCGAGGATTCGGCGGATGTCGATTGGGCGATGAAAATGGAAGGACTGCATGGTCGAGTCAGGGTTCTGGACGGTGATGTAGTGGAGGCGCTTGGCTGGACAAAGCTGGGCACGCCAGTGAAGGTACTACTTGACAAAAACTGCCAACCGGTCAAGATTGCAGGTCGAATGGGTAACGTGAGGGAGTCGGAATGTTTCTTCAAGGAACTGTTTCAACAGATCGATCCGCTCGGGCGGTTGGCCGCGGCATCAGATTCATTTGTTTGCTCTCGGTAGTGCTGCTGGGTCTGCTTGGCGCATCCTGCTACAGATCGCAAGGTGTGAGAGTGTATAAGCTGGATGACATGGGTATTAAACCGGCTCTGAAGGAATTGGTGCAGAACCAGCCGGAGTACTTTAACGCCCCGTATACCCTGCTGATACTCGTCGACGGAAGTCCGTGTGGTAAGCTTCTCCAGGAGACAATGTGGTGGGACGAGTGGCAGGAGACAGCAACTGAAGCCGGCTATGGATTTGTTCTTGTTACCAGTCGAGCTGACTCGGCGGGATTAGTATGGGCGGCTCAACTCGATAGCGTAGATTCGCCCGTGTTGGTGATGCCCGGCTGCGAGGACTATCTGCTCGAGCTGGGAATGCCGCGTGGCTTTGCGCCGCTGAAACTGCTGATCGATTCCACAGCGCATATCCATCAGTTTTGGAGTCCTTTTGTCGACACAGCGGATTGCAACAGGCTCATGTACCAGCTTGATTCCCTCAGTTGCTCCGGCACAAGGGGCGCCCCGGAGCCCCACAGGTGGCTGTTGGAGGAGTGATCATCCGAGTAGCTTACCGAAGCCTTCGGCGTTGGTAGGGGGCTTGTATCTTTGAATTGCGTGTCCCCACCCGCAGTCTCGGCTCTTCGAGCCTCGCCTTTGGGGCTACCGGCGCTGTCAGTATCCCATCTCTCCGGCATCACAATCCCCCAACTATAACCTGCACCCCCCAAATTATAACCTGCATACCCTGATCTATTCACCTGCATAGCTGAATTATAACCTGACCCCCTCGAATTATAACCTGAACAGAAAACTCGGCGTTTATTCGGAGACTTTGGCGGTTTCCAGACTGTCTAATAGTACCGAGAAGCTGGAGTTTCACGGACGCGATAAAAAGTCATGTTGTCCTGCAACGAGTTACAAAGTCTCACACGAGTATGGCACGCTATTTGATATGTACTAACTGCAGAGGAAACTGGGACAGCATCGGAACGCAATTTGAGCCGCGTGCACACTGATGAACATTCTCACGTTTCTCTCACAACAGTAGTTCCAGACCGGCCCGGCCGCGAACCTACCCAGACTGTCACGACCGGGTCGGAATGAAAAGCGCAGAAGGAGGTCCATATCGAATACAGAAGTCTCACCGACGTCAACTGACTACAATGTCTGCCGCTAAAGCCCGCCGACTTTGCTCTGTTTGCTCATAAAAAGGGGAAACCGGAGCCGGCGGGCTTCGTATTGATAACTGCAACCCGAGTTTTATCTTGCAATTATGGGATATCGCTCATATGATCACAATTGAAATCGGTTTTTTCCAACTCGGACAGCAGGGAGTCGTGTAGATGTCACTCGACTATGTCGATCTGGCCAAACGAGCATTCAGGAATGCCTGGCACTACAAATTTCTCTGGCCGTTTGGGTTCTTCGTTGCCGCCGCCGACTATATGGGCTTCTTCAACAGCTACACGCCGGAAGACACAAGCGGCACGGGCATCTTTGGAGAGAGTTTACCTTTCGGTGATATTACTGAACTTGGTATAGCGCTTATCGTTGTGCTCATTATGCTTGCGCTGCTGTTCGGGCTTATCATGCTTGTTTTGAGTGTGATTTCGGAGGGAGCGCTCGTTCTGGGCATAAAGCGCAAGGAGTTGGGTCAGGATGTCACCCTCAGTGACTGCTGGTCTGAGGGGATATCGAAGTTCTTTCGGGTGCTGGGGATCCTGTTGATCTCGATAGTCGTCGCAGTGACCGCAATCGTGATCTTCGCCGCGCTCGTGGTGCCCGCCATGATCGGGTCCACGGTTGTCGGGATTATCATGGCCGTCTTTGCGCTTCCGGTCGTGATGCTCGTGATATTCGTGCTTGAGGCGGTGCTCGCCTGGGCTGTCCGGCTCGCCGTATATGATGACGTTCCCTTTGTCGATTCACTGACAGGCGGACTCAACATGCTTCGTGAGTATATCACCGAAACAGTGCTGGTCGGTCTCACTTCCATTGTCTGCCAGATCGGGATGTTTATAGTTTTTGCGTTCGTCGGGCTCGTAGTCGCGATACCGTTTATAATCATGGGGTTTATTATACCGTACGTCGCCATAGCACTCGGCGTAATTGTCGGATTGGTGTTGTTTATCCTGTTTTCCTCCTTCACCGGCGTGTTCAAAAGCTCGATCTGGACTATCGCCTACATGCACTTGAAGGACAAGTACGAGCCTGAATCTGCGAATCCCGCAAATACCATCGAGAGTTAATACCGGATCATATTGACGAATCTGAATAATGTGCTATAATTAGCAGTAGTTAGCTCCGTGCAAAATCGCCTCGGGATGGGTTTGCATCCTGCTGAGTACACTTGACAGAATACTCACCGGCTACGTACACCTGTAAGAGGATCGTTATGAAGCGATCCTGTGGCAAGTATTGAACACGTTAACTCGAATTCGATATTAGACCCCACTTTTGGAATAGACAGGAGCGAGATTTTGAGACTATTTCTAATCGCAACGCTGGCTTCGATTCTCTTCGCCGGTAGTGCTTTCGCGGGAGATCTATACAAGGTCACTGTCAAGAGCCATGATGACGCTATAGTACTGTCCGGGATTGGTGCTGATGGCGTCCTTCGGGAAGAGAACGAATTTTTCGTAATTGTGGATGAAGACGCCGGGATGAAATTGCGTTCATCCGGGCTCGAATTCGAGTTCATAGCAACGGATGTCGAGAAATCTACTCTCGCTATCGACAAACGGGATGACCGGCAGAATGCGGATGAGTACGAGCTTGTCTACGAGGAAGGAAGCCTGAGGCTGCTGCGAGTCGATTTCTCTGCAATTACCGACCGCAGTGAATATCACGAGCTTGTCCCGATACGGATCCGCGATATGCGCTTCACCTATAAAGAGCCGCTTGCCCCGGAGAATATCTCCATTCGGACTGATATCGATCTCGACACGATAATATCGCGCATCAGTCAGGATTCGCTTCACTCGTATGTCGCCAAGCTGCAGTCGTACGGGGAACGTGTGACGGGTACGACACAGAACTACGAGAGCGGTGAGTGGATCAAGTCCAAATTCGAGGAGTTCGGCTACGAAGATGTCTTCTACGACGTTTTTACTGCCCTGATCTATCAGCAACAAACGATATGCAGGAACGTCGTAGCTGTCAAACCGGGATCTCCGGGAAACCAGTTGCAGATTGTAGTTGGTGCCCATCGGGATGCCGTCCCCGGATCGCCGGGCGCGGATGACAACGGTTCCGGTACCGCGGCAGTGATGGAGATCGCGAGAGTTATGAAAGATATCGAGACAGACCTGACTATTGTGTTCATAGCTTTCGATGCCGAGGAGCAGGGCCTGCACGGTTCGTGGCATTATGCCGATGAAGCTGCGGCAAACGGAGACAGTATCGTTGTGATGCTCAATATGGATATGATCGGATATTATCAGAACAACTATGACGCTGATCTATTCTATGGTCCGAATCCGTTCTTTGCCCAGCTATGGGATAATCTCGCAAACGACAATGTCAATATCGATGGGCATCTTGCAGGAAATTCGCGAAGCTCGGATCACTACCCGTTTCAGCAGAATGGCTACGATGTCTGCTATTCTCAAGAGTATTTCTTTTCAACCGTATACCATTCACCAAGCGACAATATGAACTACATGGACTTCAACTACATGACCCGCATGACAAAGGCTACCTGCGCGGTCGTTGCCCAACTCAATACTGACGACAGAGACGGCGACGGAATCGAGAATCTCGCCGACAACTGTCCTAACATGCCCAATTCGGGACAGGGTGATTCCGACGGTGACGGCGTCGGAGATGTCTGCGACAATTGTCCCTCGATTCACAACCCGGAGCAGTGGGATGAGAATCTCGATGGCGTGGGAGATCTCTGCGACGGCGAATTTCATCTCGTGTCATACAACATCCCCGAAGCGATCATCAATGAGCCGTTCTTCTACGAGTTCGAGGCGATCGGTGGAGTAGAGCCTTATTTCTGGGAAAAAGTGCTCGGACACGTGCCGTATGGTACTGTGTTCACCGGTGGGAGCGAGGGAACGGTCTCTGGAACTCCGCTGGTCACCGGCGAATGGTTCGCGATGATCGCAGTTACTGATTCGGACAGTCCGGCGAATACGGATACCCTCGGATGCTATCTCACCGTTACCGATGGCACCCCGGATTTTGTCTGCGGCGATGTTAACGGAGACTCGATGACCGATATCGATGACATAATCTATCTTATCGAATACGTCTTCCAGGGCGGTCCCGAACCGATTCCTCTGGAATCAGGAGATATCGACTGCGTTAATGGAGTCGACATATCGGATATAGTCTACCTCGTCGACTTTGTTTTCAATGGCGGGCCGGCACCATGTGACTGCTGAATTCTGCCCCTATAATATGTAAGCAAACTGGCCGGCCCCTCCGCTCGGGGGCTTGTTGAAAAAGTTCGTATCGCTGGAAGAGCTGTCATCGCGAGGAATCCCGCAATAGCGGGACGACGCGGCTATCTCATGGTCGGGCAATACTATACGGCTGCTTTGAGATTGCCACGCTCACAACGCTCACTCGCAAAGACTGAGGTTTTGGGGTTCCTCAACAGGCTTCTCATGGTCCGGCCTTCTTATTGTATTGCTATTCAACGGATTACGTCGAGAATCCACCAATATCCCGGTGCAATGTCAGTTTTTTGTACAAACATCCTGTTTGTATATTAAAAAAGTTGATATATATTCGCAGTATATGAAACTTTATTGATGTGCGTTGCGTAGATAGATTAAGAAAATGGATATATTGGAGGATGAATAGCAGTGAATTGGCAACGGTTGAAACAGTTGACACAAGACGAAGAAGTGATCGTGGAGCGAATCAGGTTCGTGGAGAGCGATGTCGCGCTCGAGGGCAAATTCGAGCTGCCCCCGCTGGCGAGGCTCTCCATGGATGAGCAGGTTTTTATTGCGGCATTTGTCCGGAGTCACGGTTCGATCAAGGAGATGGAGAGAATTTTTGGTATCAGCTATCCCACGGTCAAGGCACGGCTCAACAAGCTCTCGGAGAAACTGGATTTTGTCGAGGTCAAGCCCGACCGTGGAAGTGAGGAGGTCCTGCAGATGCTTGATCGGGGTGAGATCAGCGTGAAGGACGCTCTGGAAAGGTTGAAGAAATGATGCCGCCTGTTTGGATGAAGCTGAGAGTCCGAGGCGAGCGGGGGCTCGGCGTCAAAGTGTGGATACCACTTATCCTTCTTTGGCCAGTGGTTCTTCTCCTCGCAGTCGTTGGACTCGTCTCTCTGGTGATGGTCTCGCTTGTCAGCCGGAAAGCGAGAGCGGTTATCCGCTGGATTCCCGCGATGTTTGTCACGGTTTGTTCGCTGCGCGGGTTGAAAGTGGATGTCAATGACGGTGAGGATGTAGTTTTTCTGGAATTCACATAGCTGGAGGGAATTGTCATGAGTAAGGACAGAAGTCAGATTCTTAAGATGCTCAAGGAAGGGAAGATAAGCGTGGATGAGGCCGAGGAGCTTCTGGATGCTATCGAGAAAAGAGACGAAACGAAAGTCGAGAGTGCCGAGGGGAAGCCCAAACCTGAATCGAGGATGCCGCAGCATCTACTCGTGAAGATCGACTCGGTGGAGAACGGCAAGCCGGAAAAGGTCAATGTGCGCGTGCCGTTGCAGTTACTCCGAGCGGGTGTAAAACTCGCGAGTGTGCTGCCGCACAATGCCCACGGCAAGGTGAACCATGCATTGCGGGAGAAGGGCTTTGATCTTGATCTGAAGAATGTCAAGTCCGAGGATCTCGATCCGCTAATCGAGGCACTCACTGAGATGAGCATCGATATTGATTCAGAGGACGGGAAAGTCCGGATATTCTGCGAGTGAGCCTTCCGACAACGCGTTTCCGAATACCCGCCGGAATTGTCCCGGCGGGTATTTCTTTCTGATAGACATTACTTGCAACACAGGTCCGGTTTCTTTATCATATCCGTGTCAGCGGGCCATCAACCAACTATACCCGAGGACAGGAAAGGAACCCGGCATTGGCTAATCCATCCGCGTGCCCATCGAAATCCAGGCGCAAGATTGTGTTTGTCACGTACGAGAGCGAGTTTGCACCGTGTGGCGGGCTTGCCGCAGTGATGAATATCTTCCCCAGGCTTCTCGCAGACATCGAATCGTGCTGCACGATCGCTCCGTACTTTCCGGCGATCACCACGAAGAAGCCTCAGAGTTCGGAGATTCAGAGCACGGGTAAGACGGTCAGGTTCAAGTTCGGCACGACCGTACGGGAAGCCGAGATTCTGGAGCATGTCGACAATCGGGGCTACCATACGTACCTTGTGAAGTCCGAGCATCATTTCCTCGCAGACCGCGATCCATACATTGATCGGGACAACCCCGGCAAGCTGCTGGTCGATTCGCTGTTCTTTTGTGCGGCGGTGCCCAAAGTGCTCGAAGCTGTCGGATTAACGACCGATCTGGTCCTTCACCTTCAGGACTGGGAAGCTGCGTCTGTGGCACACACGATAAAACTCGAGACCGGTATAACGAACACGGCGTCGCTTCTGACGCTCCACAACCCATACGACAGGGGAATAGTCGATACCGAGGCGCAATTGATTGCTGCCGACATTTTGGACGGTCCATCGGTGCTGTCGCGGATGATCCCCGAGACAGCGGGGCCGCTTTCGACCGTATCGCGCAATTTCGCGGCGGAGTTGACCGATCATCCCCTGCACAAGCATGTATTCGCCGATCATCTGCAGCCCCTGTTCGCGTCCAAGGGAATAGTCGGGGTCGACAATGGAATTTTCGGAGCTAAGACGTTCCCGTTCTCGGATGAAGCCCTGAAGTGCGCACAGGACGGCGACTTTGATCTTATCCGCAAGGAGAAATGGAGAAAGCGCAGGCATCTGAACGAGGTACTCTCACGCTATCTGGAGAGCATCTCGGTTGACACAAATCTGGAGACTTGGGGTGATGGTCTCGATTTGGCCGATCCGGAGATACCGGTTTTCTTCCTGATGGGGCGTGACGACCCCCGCCAGAAGGGCTACGACATTGCAGTTGAGGCGATCCGCTCGATACCCGCGGGCAATGCGCGATATATCTTCACGCCCATGCCGGGCGATGAGGGATTCGAAGGGCTGGGATTCTTGAAGAGGCTCTGCGAAGAGCGGCCCGGTGAGGTAATCGTGTTCCCGTTCCGTCTCGAACTCGAACCGTTCCTCGCGATTCTGGGCGGTAGCTCGTATATGGTCATGTGCTCGCTGTACGAACCGTTCGGTGGTGCTACCGAGGCATACCTTGCGGGAATGCCCGTCGTTGCTCGCGCAACCGGAGGTCTCGTCGAACAGGTGATGCCATATTCGGACGAAATGCTCGGAAGCACAGGTCTGGAGCTCGTTCGAAAATATCATCAGCCGGATGATCCTCCTACCGGTTTTCTCTTTCGCGAGCGGGACTCGAAGCATGATGTCGACGGCTGGCGCAAGATAGTCGCCTGCGACTACTCGAAGTACACCCCAATGCGCGACAGGGTCATCGATCGGAAGGGAACGCCTCTGTATGATGAGATGGTGGCGCTCGCAGCGGAGGCGATTGGCGAGGCTATCGAGCTCTATACGGTGGATCAGTATGAATACGCCGAGATGATTTTCAACGGCTTCCGAATGCTCGACAAATTCTCTTGGGACCGCGCGATAGCCGAATACACCAGGCTCTATGATGCTGTCTGCGTGTGACCAGCCTTAATGGGCCTGGTGAAAAACCCCGTGACGACGGTCTTTGCGAGCGAGCGAAGCGAGCGCGGCAATCTCAATCTTGCCGTATGACGTTGCCTAACTGCGAGATCGCCGCGTCGTCCGCCATGGCGGGACTTCTCGCGATGACTCGTTTTCCATTGAGACTGACCCATTCAACCAGCCGCAATGTCCGGGTTCCGCCACAACACAACCGGTGATCCATTGCAGGACGCCAGCTTCATTACTTGATGTAGCCGATATAGTTGATGAGAGTGAACAGGCCGTCGTACTCGCTTTGCCGCAGGTTCGCTCTGCTGAGAATCTCACGCAGTTTCTGACTATCAATCGTTCTCTCGACGACTTTTGAGCTTTCGGCTATCCGTTTCGTTTCTTCGTCTACGCTCGCTCTTGCAACATTGCCACGGCTGCCGATGCCCCTCAGGTACTTAGCGAGTTCATAGATAGCATAGTGATTCTGCACGAAGCGCTTGAGATTTAGATTGAACCGCGCTATGATTGAATTTGGGCGAGCCCGAAAATCGGCGTACTCGATACTCAGCAGGCGAGGATCCAACTGCCTTGCGAACTCGATTGCGAGTCGAAAGTTCTTCTTCATCATGTCAGGCAGGCACATCGCGTATGCGTAAACCGGTTGTGCTTCGAATGGGGCGACCGTCCAGTAGAACAGACGCGTTCGCTCCTCTCCCTCAAACAGAAAGCTCATTCTTCGATCGAATATCACGAAGTAATTGTACTTGTCCTGAAGATTCTCTCCGGGACATTCCAGTACTGCGTCTTCCATCGACTTTTGAAAAGAATCTTTGTCTATGCCGAGCAGGTCCGCGACGTCATTAACCTTGAACCTCGATACTCTGAGAAATGCGTATTCGATTACGTCACGCGGTGACGAAAATCTCTTGAAAAGCCGATATGGAGTCTTTATTCGTGCGCCGCCGTCACCGGTATAGAAGTTTGTTCCAGACCCAAATCTCGACAAAGTTTCCCGGTAAAGCTGGAACGCCACAGCCATGTGGCATCCGTTCAGCCCATCCCTGCACTCAACGAGTTTCTGTCGATCACTCAGCGGCGTCGGCTTGAGTACCCAGCTTATGAATTCCGTATCAAACGACCTCGCGAGTTCACCGGCAATCTTCACATCGTGCAGATTGGCTTTCGAATTCGAGATTGTACTCACTGCCACGAAATCGGATTCGCATCTGTATAGGGAGCCGAGCACGCACCGGGAGTCCATTCCACCTGAAAGGCCGAGCAGAGACACAGGCTGGGATTTCTTTCTTTCTCTATTCGCTGTAGCAATCAGGAAGAGCTCTGCCAGATGTTTTGCATTTTCTGTTCTGCTACTACCGTAGTCTTGTTCCGCAACATCCCATTCAACGTAGGGCCGGCTCTGTGGATCAATGGCGCCGACTGATCTGATGAACGAGCCATGCGGAACGCGGTGTACGTTCTTCAGCAGAGTTTTACCGCCGAGGGTATGGCGGAGCATCAGGAATTCCGCGGCACCGTACGAATCAATTTCCGAAATGCCGGTCGCGTTTTGAATGAACTTCACTTCCCGTGAGACCGCGAGTTGTTTCTCGTCGGAATACCTGTACAACATGAGTTTCCCGAATGAGTCGTTCAGAATCAGGAAGTTACCGTCACGCTTATCAATAACGACAATATTGTAATCACCGTCTGCCATCGAGAGTCGTTGCCCGAGAAACTCGGCAAACTCTGCCGTGTCTCTGCCAGACTCGATACCTGCCTCCGCGACTTCTGATAAGAGCTGCGACACCTTACTATCGTCGCGGTCATATATCTTGCCCTCGAGAAGAATGAAGTAGCGACTCGTGTTTAGTGTGGTCTGGGGATATTCCGGATAGCCGCTGAAATACAAACGTATGTGATCATCGCCGTACAGAAGTTCGACTTGATATTCCGGAAAGAGCTTCAATGAGTCTGCCGCTACAGCGAGTCTCTCACTACAATCAGGGTCGATAGGTATCGTGCGGAAATAGAATGATAAACCGGGCAAACTCAACCCTCTGTTTGAATTGGTATTAGAAGCTAATCAGAGAATCGGACGGTGTCAATCAGCAGTTTCGAGTGGGAATCATATGATCGTGATACCCGGTGTCCCGTCGATGACTTCGCCGATGATTTCCGCTTCAGTCATTTCAGTCCTGATCTCGGCTATAGCCGATTCGGCGTCATCCGGGTGGATCGCAATCAGGAGCCCGCCCGAGGTCTGCGGATCATGGAGCACGTGTATCATCGACTCCGGCAAATCGGTTTCGTACTTGACACACGCTTCGGCGTATTTGCGGTTGTCGTTCCCCCCGCCTGTCAGACAGCCCTTCATCGCAAGATCCGCTGTACCGTCAATCACTGGAACCGACTCGCTGTCTATGCGGATCGCCTTACAGGAACCCTGTGCAATTTCGAGCGTATGCCCGATCAAACCGAAACCGGTGATATCGGTAATTGCGGACGTACGGTATTTCAGCGCGACCTCGGATGCGTGTCGGTTCAGTTGCGCCATCTGCTGAACGGTACACTCGACGAGATGATCAGGCGCCATATCTTTCTTCATTGCCGTAGAAACAATACCGGTGCCGAGTGCCTTTGTCAGGATCAGCCTGTCACCGGTGCGAGCAGTCGAATTGGCCATGATTCTGTTGATCTCTACGATACCCGTTACCGAAAGGCCGTATTTCATCTCACTGTCTTTGACCGAATGACCGCCAGCGACCACAGCTCCGGCTTCCACGACCTTGTCGTGCCCGCCGGTCAGCAGCTTCACCATTATGCTGTCATCGATCTTGCCGTACGGGAAGCACAGGATGTTCAAAGCAACCAGAGGCCGACCGCCCATGGCGTAGACATCGGAGAGAGCATTTGCGGCTGCGATCTGGCCGAACATGTAAGGATCGTCGACTATCGGCGGAAAGAAGTCGCACGTCACGACCAGCGCCTGCGTTTCGTTTAGACGATACACTCCCGCATCATCGGCGGCGTTGGAACCGACGATCAAATCAGGGTTGGCTGCCTGCGGCAACTGCGCGAGCACCTCTCGGAGCGGACCCGCTCCCAGTTTCGAGGCTCACCCCGCGCAGGAAACCATAGCGGTCAGCTTAATTATCTCATCTCTTCTGTGCATCAGACGGTCACAACCTTCCCGTGAGAATTGATGGCATCCACCGTATCTTTCATGTTCGTGGCCTCGCCGATAATCAGATTCTCCTTTCGATCATAATAATCGAGACATGTACCACAGGTCAGCACTTTGGTTCCCGCTTCGAGGTATCCCTGCAGCGTTTCCGCAACCGAAGAGCCCTCTGTTGTCAGGTAGATTCCCGAATTAAAGAATATCAACTTCTCCGGCAATCTGCCCGACTCGAGAATCATGGTGAGAAAGCTGCCCATCAATTTCGATCCGAGATCGATTTCGCCCTCTCCGAGAGCCGATGACTTAATAATCAGCAGAAAATCGTTGTCGATTCTCAAGTTTCGCTCCTTATTGAGCCTGAATTCAATGACTCCGTCGTATCAAGCACTGAATATGGCGTGTTTGGCCATTATCCGCAAGCTATTCGACAATCCGACAGACAGATGAGTTCCCCGAAACAAATGAGCTTGTTGAAAAAGTTCGTATTGCGTATTGCTGGAAAAGCTGTCATCGCGAGGAGTCCCGCGGAGGCGGAATGGCGCGGCGATCTCATAGTCAGGAAATACTATACGGCTGCTTTGAGATTGCCACGCTCGCTACGCTCACTCGCAATGATCGTTGTCCTGTGGTTTTTCAACAAGCCCCAAATTATTGGGTTTGGCCGTCTGTAAATATCGTATATTTCTCTGATTCGGTTGTGCGGAAGCACGACCGTCAACAGCAGAAGCAGGCATTCACGTTTTTCGGAGAGTCACCATGAACGACCTACCAGAACAAAAGGCTTCAACTTTAACAGTGTCTTTACTAATTCTGATTATGCTCCCCGCAGTCCTTTCCGCCTCGCCACTATGGCTTCGATATCCGGCAATATCACCCGACGGGGAGCAGGTAGTGTTCGGATACAAGGGAGACCTGTACAGCATCTCTTCATCTGGAGGCGAGGCCATACCTTTGACGTTACATGAGTCGCACGATTTCATGCCGGTTTTTTCGCCCGACGGCAGCAGGATCGCCTTCGCATCCGACCGAAACGGCAGTTTCGATATTTATGTTATGCCGAGTTCCGGGGGAGATGCGAAGCGGCTGACCTACTATTCGACCGGCGATTTCCCGAGCGGTTTTTCGCCGGATGGCTCGACGGTTCTTTTCACCGCCGCAAGGATCGACGATCACCGGAACGCTCAGTTTCCATCCGGCAGCCTTCCGGAGCTGTACTCGGTTTCGCTCGATGCCGCCAAACCGGTTCGCGTTCTTTCTACGCCGGCAATTGGCGCGAAATACGACAAAACAGGAAATCGAATCATCTATTACGACAGAAAGGGCCCGGAGGACGACTGGCGCAAGCACCACACATCCTCAATTGCCCGTGATGTGTGGCTTTACGACACTCGCACGGGAGAACATCAGAAGCTGACAGATTTCGCGGGTGAAGACCGTAATCCCGTTTTCGCACCTGATCAGAATTCGATGTTCTATCTGAGCGAACAGAGCGGTTCTTTCAATGTCTGGCGAAGGGACCTGCAGACCGGTGAAACGACTCAAATCACGAATCACGACAATCATCCAGTTCGTTTCCTGACAGCCTCTGACAACGGCGATCTCTGCTATACCTACAACGGCGAAATATATCTTCTTGACTACGGAGCCGCTGATGAGCGGAAGCTCGAAATCGAGATTGTCTCAGACCGCGAGATGGCTGAGAAGAAATATATAACACCGCCGGGCGGAGTAACCGAACTCGCGCTTTCACCGACAGGCGAGGAATTGGCGTTCATCATGCGTGGCGAGATTTTCGTCACATCGATAGAGCATGGCGATACCCGTCGGCTGACCGATACCCCACAGCAGGAGCGGTCGATCTCATTTTCACCGGATGCCCGATCGATTCTCTTTGCCGCCGAGCGGGACACGAGCTGGGATGTTCTCTCGATCAGCATAGCGGACGACAACGAACCGTATTTCTTCGCAGCAACGTCTTTCAATGAGAAGAAGATTGTCGCTACAGCGAACGAGGAGTTCCGACCGAGCTACTCTCCCGATGGAAAAGAAGTGGCGTACCTTGAGAATCGAACTACGCTCAAGGTGATCGATCTGGAGAGCGGCAAGACCCGTGTCGTACTGCCGGGCGATATGAACTACTCGTATACCGACAGCGACCAGTGGTATAGCTGGTCCCCTGACGGCAGCCATTTTTTGGTCGAGTTCATCGATCGCGGCAGATGGTCATCGGAGATCGGTCTTGTGTCCGCTGATGGCGGAGAAGTTACCAATCTCACGAACAGCGGCTACGAGGACTTCCGGCCACGCTGGGCGCTCGACGGCGAGGTCATGGTCTACCTGACCGATCGATACGGCATGAGAACCCACGGTAGCTGGGGGTCGGAAGATGATGTCATGCTGACATTCTTCACAGAGGAATCGTGGTACAAATACAACCTCAGCGAATCCGAACTCGCAATCTGGAAGAAGAAGGAAGAGAAATCAAAGAAAAAGGACGGTAAGGACGGGGATGACAAAGACAAGAAAGATGACGATGACGATGACGACAAAGACGATGATAAGGACGAATCTGCCTGGTTCACCCCGAAGGAGCTTCCGGACCCCGTAGAATATGATCTCGATCACATCAAAAACCGAACGAAGCGCCAGACCATACACTCATCCCGGATGGCGGACGCTCTCCTCACGCCCGACGGCGAGCAGTTGCTGTATCTGGTTCGGTTCGAGAAGAACTATGATCTCTGGAGCTACAAGCACCGTGAGTCCGAGATCAAGCTTCTCACGAAGCTCGATGCAAGGCGAATCTCATCGTTTATTCTCGACGATGAGGGTAAGAACGCTTACATGGTGGCCGACGGCAAGCTCGTGAAGATCGAAATCGGGAGCGGCGACAAGAAACCTGTGAGTCACAGCGCCAGGATGTATCTCGATCCGGCTGCGGAGCGGGAGCATCTGTTTGAACACGTGTGGCGGCAGGTAAGAGAGAAATTCTACAAGAAGGACCTGCATGGAGTCGATTGGGACTTCTACAAGAAGGAGTACGCGCGGTTTCTTCCGCACATAACCAACAATCATGACTTTGCAGACATGCTCTCGGAAATGCTCGGCGAGCTGAACGCATCCCACACCGGTGCAGGCTATCGTTCTAATGTGGAGGGCGGAGACGCCACGGCGGCACTCGGTGCGTTCTACGATTCGGAGCATGATGGTCCCGGAGTGAGAATAGCGGAGATAATTGAAAAATCGCCGCTTTCGAAACCGGGGACGAAAATCTCTGAAGGAACGGTCATACTCGAAATCGATGGTGTCCCGATCGAGGAGGGGATGAACTTCTATCCACTTCTTAATCACAAGGCCGGTAAGAACGTGCGATTGAACCTGCGTGACAATGACGGCACATTCAACGAAGTTGTGAAGCCGATCAGCCTCGGGGCGGAGCGGGGGCTTCTTTACGAACGGTGGATAGAGAGCCGTCGCGCCGAAACCGAACGTCTTTCCGATGGAAGACTCGGATATGTGCATATCCGCAGTATGAGTGATCGCAGCTTCAGAGATGTCTATTCGGAGATTCTGGGTCGCAATGCCGACAAGGAGGGGCTGGTTGTCGACACGCGGTTTAACTCAGGCGGAAATCTTACCAACCAGCTCGTGACTTTCTTTAGCGGCAAAGTTTACGCCAGCAATGTGCCGAGAGGCCAAAAGGTCGGCGAGGAGCCGTGGGACAAATGGAACCGTCCATCAATCGTAGTTATGAGCGAGGGCAATTACTCCGACGCCCATTACTTCCCGTGGGCGTATCGTGAACTCGGTATCGGCGAACTGGTCGGTATGCCTGTGCCCGGCACTGCAACCTCGGTCTGGTGGGAGACTCTGCAGGATAGATCGCTCTACTTCGGGATTCCGGAAGTGGGCATAATCGATAACCGTGGTAACTACCTCGAGAATGCCCAGCTTGAGCCGGATTATCTTGTCGACAATGATCCTGAAACCGTGGTTGAGGGTCAAGATAAGCAGCTCGAGAAGGCGGTCGAGATACTGCTGAGGCAGATTGACTCGCAGTAGTGCTGCAATCCTGCAGCCGAAAAACAGCTTGTGCGGATTGTGTATAAATCCTAATTTGCACATCAAGTATATAAACGGAGCCTGATGCACGGTCAGGCTCCCGGCTCTTCCAGCGAGGTGTGCAAATTGGAAGATCTCATCTATCTCGACAACGCCGCAACTTCGTGGCCCAAACCCGACAATGTCTACTCCTACATGATCGAATTCTACAAATCGTGCGGGGTCAATCCCGGGCGAAGTGGATTCGATCGCGCAATTGAGGCGGGGGATCTTCTCGAGAACCTGCGGAAACGGCTTACACGGTTTTTCGGTGGGGACGAGGCGACTCCGGAGAGACTATGCTTCGGCTACAACGCCACCGATTCCCTCAACCTGATCGTGCAGGGTATGCTCGCCGACGGTGACCATGTGGTCACGACCAATCTTGAGCACAACTCCGTTATACGGCCGGTCAATCACATGGTTCGTGATCACGGCGTTGAGGCAACGTACGTGCCGTTCGATCAGGATGGTTTCGTCGATCCGGATGATATCCGCGCTGCGATAAAGCCGAATACGCGGCTCGTGATACTGAATCACGCCTCCAATGTCATCGGGACAATTCAGCCGGTTACGGAGATCGGCAACGTCTGCAAAAAAGCAGGCGTTATATTTGCGGTGGATGCCTCCCAGTCTGCCGGGATGATCCCGATCAACATGCAGAAGATGAACATAGACATCCTCGCCTTTACCGGCCACAAATCACTGATGGGTTCGACCGGGATCGGCGGACTCTGCATCCGTCAGCATGTTAAGCTTCGGCACACAAGAAGCGGTGGGACGGGTGTCCGGTCTGCTTTTCCATATCACCTCGATGAGTACCCGTACCGAATGGAATTTGGCACTCCGAATATGGTAGGGGTGGCGTCACTCTGGGCGGGTCAGGATTGGATTCGCGATCAGGGTGGAGTGGAAGAGATTCACAGGCGTGAGATGAAGCTCGCGCGGAGATTCGTGGATGCTGTCAAGCAAATTGGCGGTGTCATCATGTATTGCTGCGATTGCATGGATAACCACATCTCTACTATCACGATAAATGTCGAAGGGCTGGATGCCGGTGATGTCGGAATAATGCTCGATGTCGATTTCAATATCGCGACTCGAACCGGTCTGCATTGTGCGCCACTGGTGCACAGGCAACTTGGGATAGATAAGATACACGGCGGCGTTCGATTCTCGATTGGTCCATTTAACACTGAAGAGCATGTAGACAAGTCAATCGAGGCCCTGAAGGAGATAGCAAAGCGGGCTGAAGAGATCAATCAGCCGGCGATGGGTTCGAAGTAAGTGTGACCTGACCGTATAGCCGCATAAACAAAGGCCGATTCGAAGAACGCCAGATCACACGCCCGCGAAACGAGGCCGCAGGATTTGGCGTAACGGTTTTTTCAACAAGCCCATACGTGTAGACGACGGTGCTTTGCGCGCCTAAACCTGATGGAAACCCCTCGATACTCCCGATTTAGCTAATTCAATCCAGTAGTTTACAGCCTCACGCAATGTCCAGAATGTAATTCTGTCTCCGAGCCGCTGTTTGGCGAGACCCAGTATGCGGTCAATATTCTCCGGGCTATGCATCGACTTGATATGACCCAGAGCCACGATCGGGACAGTAACATCGGTGTCCCTCAAATCCGCCAGGTCTTTCGAAACAAGTGCCTTCTCGAGGCATCGAACGAACATATCCGGTGGCAGACCATCGTAATCGAGATGAATAGTGCGTCTTCCCGCAATCTTGGAAAACCCCCACCTGAGTGCATTTATCTTCGACCCGCGGATGTCGTGCAGCGGATTGTCATCGAGTGCCTTGAGCCGTCTATTGGCGGGGAATCGCTTGAGAGTAATACGTCTTTTCTCCGCAAACCACTTCTCGTCTTCCCGGTCGGTCCTGGCGCCGAGGGTGAGGCGGTAGAACTGCCAGTCGCCGATAGCCTTGCGAATCACCGCGGTATCCGGGGTCTGATACGAGTAGATCGGCAGTTCGAGTAGTCCTTCCTTCGTTTCAGCTTCTTGTGTAATATCGTCAGATCGCACGAAGTACGGCCGGCAGCCGTAGCAGGCCTTGCGAAAATCATAGAGCTTGTGATTCAGGAGTCCTTTTGTCACGGACGTATCGCACCTGATACCGACTTTGAGCAACTGCTCCACTACTCTCCGCGACGGCTGAAGAGCATATGCTCCGGCTCGAAACGCGATACATTCATAGTCCGGATCAAGGGACTGCAATAGACTGTCGAGGTAGTCCTTTCCCCGCCGGATGGCGTCAGCAATCGTAGCCTCTTCGAGTTTCGCGATTGAAATGCGATCGAGATTCAGCCGCCATTCGCCGTCGATGAACCTCGCATCAAGCCACTGGGTATGAATATGCAACTGGACATCCGACCCCCTTCGGACGGTATCTTTAACTGCGGATTCCCACGCTGTCGCGATTTCCGCCGATCTCGGGTTGTCGGGTGCGAGGCCGAGATGCCCCCACTGCTGACCGAGTTCGGCCATGAGTGTCAGCCTGGCGCCATGCGCCTCGATCGTATCCAACAGCTCGTACAACGGCCTGTGCTGGATTTCGAAGTAATCCCCGGAACCATCACCGAACAGTTCCCAATCATTTGTCAACACGAGACCGAGCCGCAATAATGGCTCCTTGTTTACTTGTAGACAGACCGAGGATACATCGTTATACCCTCGCGGGCAAGCTCCACCATCTTCTCGAACAACTGTGCCGCGTCGCCGGTGAAAAAGCTCCGCTTCTTGATCGTGACATCACAGCAGATTTTATCCGGCAGATGTTTCTTGACATACTTCGGCACGTCGTGCAGCATTTTCGATTTATCGTGCGTGTATGTCCTTATGATTCTCTCTTTGCCGTCATAGTCGATTATTCTACCATCGAAGAGCTTGTCCAGATACGGCTGGACCGGAAACTCATCCTTAAGATAATCATCGGCGCAGTGAGCGAAAGACATATATGTCGTCGGAACTCCGAGCCCGACAATCCGGCCTTCGTATTCGGCGGCTTTATAATATGGCGAACAGGCGTCGTATGGATACGGCGAATCCTGATGCGTTGCGGTCATCTCTCTGGCGTATTTGCCGATCGCGCAGACTGATTTGGTGGGATGCAGGCTTCGCACTGCTTCGGGATGAGTCCGTGCTTTTTCGCTAAGTATGCCTGTATACGACTTGGAAGTACGAATGTCGGTCACCTGATTGGCAAGAAGAAACTCATACGAGGTCAATTTCGGATAGGTGGGGAAGAGCAACGTACCTTCATCGCCAACGATTTCCAGAAGCAGCTCTATGACTCTGTCCGGAGTGAAGCCCGGTCGAATTCCTCCGATACCGCTGTGAATAAAAGCGATGCTGCCTTTTCTCACTTCGAGGTCATTTTCGACAATGCGCCTGAATTCTCCCTCGGTCAGGGGAGTCAATGCCCTGCGCTTTGCGCGTTCACGTTCCCGTTTGGCGTCGCTCAGGTAGTTGGCGATGCGGTTTGGGAGTATCTGCTTGATTGTCTTCTTCAACATCGCTCCTCCCGTGTTGACATTCACGGATTTGTGTGCAACTCAGGATCGTGCAGTATAGATGATTGTATCCTTGGAAGGCATTACACGGACGCGTGACCTGACCCTGATCAATTGCCCCCGTACAGCCCAATCTCTTACTCGCCAATAACCAGCTTGATGGTCCGCATGGCAAGCCAAAAACTACATGTACAGACCGCCGTTTATGTTGAGTACGCTTCCCGTTGCGTACCTCGATGACATAAGAAAGAGCACTGTATTCGCTATATCCTCCGGCTCTCCGAATCTCCCCAGCGGGATTTTCTTGAAGAGAATGTCTTTAACCTTGTCCGGGATCGCCGCGGTCATCGGTGTCTTGATGAAACCGGGCGCTATGGCATTGACCAGGATGTTAAATCTCGCCGTCTCGAGCGCGAGTGATTTCGTGAACCCGAGAATCCCCGCCTTGGCGGCGGAGTAGTTCGTCTGTCCGAATCCGCCCGACTCACCGATAATCGAGGAGATGTTAATGATATACTTGGTCTGTTCCTGCGGCTGGTTGTCGATCATGTATTTGACTATCGGATATGTCACGTTGAACAGCGCGCTGAGATTGGTGTCGATCACTTCTTTCCACCTGGACGGATCCATCTTCAGGAAAAGCGAGTCCCGGTTTATCCCTGCGTTGTTCACCAGACCATGTATCTCGAACTCGCTCTCCTTTGCGCCGATACAATCGAGCAGCTTCTCTCCGGAGTCGGGTTCTGTGATGTCGCAGCGGCAGGGGATCACCCTGTCGGTGTCGAAAGATCTTACGTTCTTTTCGTTTTCGTTGATAGTTGCCAGAACCGCAAAATCTGTCTTATCGAGGATAGCCTTGACCGTGGCGAAACCTATTCCGCCGTTTGCCCCGGTTACGATTACGACCCTCTTCATAAACAAGCCTCCTCAAGGTCATGTCCGATGCTGACCAAAGTCACGATGTGTTCACTTGAAGCTCGCCGAGCCCTTACGACACAGCTTCCATCTTCTATCTTGAGGTATTGAGATGATGTAATCAACAAATAATCCATGTTTTCTGCAGTCATAGTGGCGTTGTAGGTCCCCGTTACTGATCTTTCGTCTCCCAATATGTGCTCGTTTGATCGATCACCGAGAGACTCTCCATACCCCATTTTTCCAACTCGGTATTTCTTCGCTGGACAGTCTTCCGGGCAAATTCTTCATCATAGCCGAGTTGCACGAGATGGTCGTATATCGTGACGTCGTCAAATACCAGTTTGATAGGGCGGCATGGATTCCCTACCGACACACAGAACGGCGGCAGGGACTTCGTGACCACGCTTCCGGCTCCGACAATAGTCCCGATGCCCGCGGTGACTCCCTTCAGAATCACAACGCCGGCACCGAACCAGGTATCATCCTCGATAGTAATCAGCTCCGTGTTCTCGCGTCCCTGCGGACGAAGCGTAAAATTGCTCCGTCCCTTGACACCGAAGTAGTGATTCCCTCCGATTATGATTGGCCTCGGGCCAAACATGACGTTGTTACCGATCTTGAGGTCTGCGGATATGTGCGCAAGCTCTCCTATGAAGACATTGTTGCCGATCTCAATTTGCTCGGGAGCAAGTATGTAGCTCTCGACATCGAACAGGAAATTATCGCCGACGGACTTCAAACGACGCATCAGCGCGTACCGCTTGATTCTGATCCGTGCGAACCTGTAGTACTTGAATGGGTTGAAAATGTCCCTGAATTGCATCTTACCGCATCACCTCCCGATCCCGGAATCGGCATTGAGTTCACTGAAATGCTTGCTGACTACATGTCGCGCCGTGAAATATACGAGTACGAACAGAAAGCCATGAGATAGAGTCTGCGCTATCGCGGCACCCATTATATCGAACTTGGAAATCAGCAGGTAGAGTGCTACGGCAGAAAACAGTGCCATTGCCGCGAGACAGGAAAAGAGGCTTTGCATTCTGCCGATTCCCCAGATCGCTACGCCATAGAGAACTGAACAGCTCCAGAAGAAGTATTTCACAGCAAGAATCTGGAAGTAGACGCCTGCCGGCGAATAGGACTTGCCGTAGACGATCTTTATGAACTCCGGTACTATTACTATCGAAGCGAGCGCAACACCTCCCGTGAGCATGACAAGCTGCTTCTGATACTTGTTCAGAACGCGTCTAAACTCCCGCTCGTCTCCGCTTTTTTCGGAGAAGTACGGCATGGCGATCTTCTGCACTGTCGTAGTCACGGAATTCAGGCCGACCACGAATATTGTCGCGATGCCGTAATATCCGAACTCGGTTCTGTCGGATACCATGAAATTGAGAAACAGAATATCGAGAAAACTCGCTACAGTGCCGAGCGTGTTGTTTGCAGTGCTCCATTTGGCGTAGTAGAAGCTCTTCCGGAATGGATTAGCTACCTTCGACAAGTGTTTCAGGTCCTGTTTCACCAGACCGAAAAGCGGTATTATCGCCGCCGTGCTGACAGCTACGGACGTATACACGAATCCCGGAAACCCGAAGAGGTATGTGGCTGCCACGAGCAGAGCGGCACCCGCCACCCGCACAGTGGTCTGGGCATAGGCCATCAGATGAATCCGCTTTCGAGCCTGTAAGTAGCCGATCAGTAACGCCGTGTATGCCGAACCGGGCAGCATGAGCATGAAGACGACAAGCCAGCGGTTGATCTTCGAGTCCGGCGAGGTCCAGCCGAGACTCGCAGCAATAGCGATTATCGCGAGAACCGCCGCGAGTGGCACGACAGTATAGAGAAGATTTCTCTTGAGGATGAATCCCTTCTCCGGGTCCGGTCTTCTCTCGGAGCAGAGTTTGAGAACAGCGGTGTTGAACCCGAATCCCGCAAGGATCGTCGCGATGCCGATGTACGATTGCATCGTCTTGATCCTTCCGATCTCTTCGGGCGAGAGAAACTTGGCTACGAGCAATTGTGAGCCGAAAGCGAGAAACCCGATCACGAAATTCGCGGATAGCAGATGAAAGAACCCCTTGTCAGTCAGTCCTTTCAATGTCAGAGCGATTCTGTTCATGACCGAGGTTCCTCCGAACGATCACTACTCGAACGGTTTGTTGAAGTATATATCGAGATCAGCCATGTTTATGCTCCACGGCTGGTCGAACGCATTGGCATATGTCAGGTCAAACACTCGGCCGCCTGTGACCGCACCCTCTCTCTTGATGAATTTCGCCGCTTCGAAGTGCGGAATCGCGCCGGTCGATGTCGACAGGCAGATATCGATCCTTCGGAAGTCACGGTCCAACGCTTCCGCCTGAAGCAGAAACGGAATCTCTTTTTCAAGCGTCTTGTCACTTATCCGATAATCGAATACATGCATGATCCCGTCACGCACCTTGTACGCCACAAACCCAACCGGGTCGCCTCCTCTTCCTCTACGAATGGTCTTCAGCGCGTAGCCGCCCTCCGGTATGTCGATGAAACGCCATTTGACGTATTCTACTGACTGGAGCACCGATATCTCATCGTCTTTGGCCCGGATTGCGTCGAGATCAAAGTCGGCAAGCTCAATGGACAGTCTCTTCCTTCTGCCCCCGGTTGTAGTCCTCGTGACGAGACCGATCCCTTTCTCGGCAACTCGTCTCCCAATTGAGCCCGTTTCTGAGTCCTTTAAGACGCAGCGGTAGTAATTGACATAGCAGATGTCTTTCCATCCGACCTTGTTAATGAAGATCGGGTAAGAGGCATCATTCGGAAAGCCCCATATGTATGCGGTACCCCGCTCGGCCTGGTCCTCGTGGTTCATGTTAATCAGCTTCTTCCAGACTCCCTTCCCCCGGCAGCTCGAATCGATCAGGGAGTTCATCGACATAACAGTGTTCACTGTCTCGCCATTGACCTGCATTGTGAGCGGCAGCGACACCTGAGTCCCAACGAGGCGACCGTCATCGTAGGCGCAATAGAAGTAGCTGTTGCCGAACGGATTCTTGTAGTAGAGCCAGTTGAATCGATCTTCGGTCATTTCGTTGCGGATGTTGTTCGCCTCCTGCAGTGTGATCATCTCCTCATATCTGATCTCATCTACCTTGTACTCTATCATGCTTTTCCTCCGCTTTTGTGGCGGGTAACTCTGTCTGCCAACCTGCTTCCCCTATATTCGATACCACCGACGCGATACATGCCCTCGGCGACATTGTTGAATATCCACATTCCCTGCTTGTATATGCCCTTGTGTGCGATACCGGATTCAACTTCTGTCAGCACCGGAGTATCGCACTTCAGAGATAGGAAGGGTCGCTCCCATGAACCATCATACTCAACTGTGAAAGCGTTGTCGTCCTGTCGAATCACTTCCGACCTGTCACAGCTTTCGAGAGAGTGTGCGATATCCGAAGATGTTGCATGCCATATATCGGCTCCTCGAAGGATGCCATAGAGCTGTTCCACCGAAGGGAGGTCGTCGAAAAGATTAGGAAGCTGCCTTTTTCCGTCTGTTCGCTGATTCTGGAAATGTTCCTGTATAGTGATCGGATATCCCCGATCGTACAGGTAGCCGATGAACCTCTCGATGCGGAAATGCGCGACATTGCGTCTGAGCCCGCGAATGAACTGCCGTGAGCCGCCCCCGTCTTTTACGCATCGGGACAGGCAGTTGCCGATCAGGTTCATCGGGAGCAGGAGGGGACCGTCGGCATCCATGTAGGTATGCCTGTTCTTATCATGTTTACGGTTCACTACTACCTCATTGAGAGTCCACCACTTGAAACCAAGTGCCCGGATAATCCCGTCCGTGAATTCGTTCTTCACGATGCCTGGACATTTGCCGCCGGTGAACACTACCCCGAGGCTCTCCTCCGCTGTGTCAATCTGCTTTTTGATGCGAGGAATGTCACTTTCGGTTAGATAGGAGAACTCCTGCTCGAAGTTTCCGGCGATTTCCGGATTGTCAAAATCAATGTATCTACCGTGGCTCGTGCCATGAAAGGCGAGATCGAATCTGTCTGAGATTTCCGAGATGAACCCGATGAATTCAGCGTCCACCGGCTCCTGGAGTATCCTCCAGTTCGAGCTTGGATTCTGGACTGCGTGCGAGGCGATGGGGTAGAAGAAGGTGCCTTTGATCTCCGGAAACTGCGCGAGAAGTGTCCGCTTGAGATAGCTATAGAGACTGTGCTCAGAGTCTTTACCGTAGCCCCAGTCGTTCCAAGGTCTCACTTCGCCGTCGAGGGTCGTCGCCGTGTTCGACAGATCGTCGATCATAAGCGAGCAGGACGTCCTGTGATCGTTAAAGTACCTGCATTTTTCGATCTTCATTTTGCCTCGCAATGTCATTCCGCGTCAATTGACCGTGGTTTCGATCTTTTCTTCAAGCGCTATGCGACATCTTCTTTCAAAATCATCCAAGTTGCGGTTTCGGAATACTCTCGTCCCTTTGGCGCGTGCGCAGACATCGCTCGCAACAGCCGGGCAGCCGAAGTGAAGCGCCTCTGCGATGCTGATCCCGAAGCCGTCGACGCATGTCGGGCGTACCATCAGGTCAGCTTTCTTGAAAAGGGGCCATAGCTCTTTCTGACCGGTCAGAAAGAGAAAGTTCTCATTCAAACCAGCATCGGAGACTTTGCGCTTCATGCCGTCGAAATACTGGTAGTCTCCAATATCAGCCAGAGCGAATAGCAGACCTATGTTCGGGTAGTCCGGTTTCAGCCTCTCGACGAGATCAATGCACATATCGATACCGTACAAGTCGGTGTTGTCGTGAAACTCGATCCTGTACGCATTGGCGATCATCAGAGGTTTGTGTTGGTCCACGAAGGTTTTGGTTGCCTCCGAGTATAAAGCAAGTATACCAGCCTCATCTTCCGGCGGCGGCGGTATGAACGCGCTGTTTATCTTTATATTGTGCAGAGGTTCGCTCAGATAATCGTCATAGAGCTTCTTAAGATGGTCGCCGACAAGCATTACGGTATCACATCGCCTCAGGACTCTGTCCATAATCTTGAGTTTACGCCTGCTCCACCCCCGGATTCCCTCACCGTGCGCGGTGAACTGCGTTTTGCGCGAGAGTCGCGACCAGGTCAACAGCAACGCTATGCCGGTAGAGCTGCAGTTGACGTGGATATAGTCTTTTCGTGAGAGCAGGATGTTAATCAGCGCGAGCAAGCGTCCGAACCGGGACTTCCTGCCGTAGTCTACAATTCGGACAATGTGTCCCTCGCGGGTAAGCCTGTGTGCCAGGCGGTAGACATACACCGATATCCCGCCGTAGGGCGGAGGTATCGGACCGACAATGAGGATTCTCATTTAGGATTCGCCCTCTTACCATGCCCCGACACCGGCGCGGGGCAGTTTCCACACAGGAATGGTACGAATCTTTGATCTGTTTTCAAGCAAAAAGATAGTCGTATATGGTTCGGCATCGGGAGTTGCATCGGGCGAATCAATCGTCACCGACCTCAGACGGCTTGACAAAAGCGGACAGGTTTGTTTAATTTGTGCACCTTAAAAGTTCGAGGTGACGGGAGTGCATCCGTCCTGGAGGAGAAATGTGTATTCTGTTTCTACATATTACAGTAAGGATATGGTAGATGGCCAAGAATCTTAAACCTGAAGATATTGAAGTCATTCTCGCGACGGATTGTGGATCGACCACCA
Source organism: uncultured Ignavibacteria bacterium (assembly GCA_964415885.1). Lineage (GTDB taxonomy): Bacteria > Zixibacteria > MSB-5A5 > JAABVY01 > JAHJOQ01 > CAYQCE01. The sequence continues at coordinate 65,916 of CAYQCE010000006.1, read as the reverse complement.
CCAAGGCGATCCTGATCGAAAAGCGTGAGGGTGAATACCGGCTTATCTCACGCGGTGAAGCGCCGACGACTGTGGAGGCTCCCTTCGAGGATGTCACTATGGGAGTGCTCAATGCCGTACAGGAAATCGAGGAGCTGTCCGGACGAAAGCTGCTCGATGAGGAAAACCGCATTATCTCCCCGAGAGCGGACAAGAACGGCAGCCGGGTGGGAACTGATGCCTACTTCTCGACATCATCCGCAGGCGGTGGCCTTCAGATGATGGTTGCGGGCGTGGTTCGTACGATGACCGCGGAATCCGCTGAGCGCGCCGCGTTGGGTGCCGGGTCGATAGTGATGGATGTTATAGCGTCCAACGACAAGCGCCAGCCTCACGAGCAGATTGAACGTATCCGTCATCTTCGCCCCGACATGATACTCCTGTCCGGAGGTATTGACGGTGGCACGACGACTCACGTCGTGGAACTCGCAGAGTTGATCTCCGCCGCCGACCCGAGACCGCGCCTCGGATCCGGCTATCAATTGCCGGTGATCTATGCCGGTAACAAGAACGCCCGCGATAAGATATCCGACACACTTGCCGACAAGGTCGACCTCGAGATTGTAGACAATATCCGACCCGTGCTCGAGAGAGAAAACCTGATGCCGGCGCGTGAGAAGATCCACGATCTCTTTATGGAGCACGTAATGGCGCAGGCTCCCGGCTACAGCAAGTTGATGAGCTGGACAGATGCTCCGATCATGCCGACGCCGGGTGCGGTGGGATCGATTATCAAGACTATTGCAGATATAAACGATATAGAGGCTCTCGGAGTCGATATCGGCGGGGCGACCACCGATGTCTTCTCTGTTTTCCAGGATGTATTCAACAGGACAGTGTCCGCGAACCTCGGAATGAGCTATTCGGTGTCGAATGTGTTCAAGGAAGCGGGTATCAAGAATGTCATGCGGTGGGTGCCGTTCCATCTCGATGAGCGCGACCTGCGTAACCGCGTGAAAAACAAGATGATCCGTCCGACCACTATCCCGCAGTCGATGGAGGAGCTCGTGTTCGAGCAGGCGATCGCTCGCGAGGCGCTCAGGCTTGCACTGGTGCAGCACAAGAGTTTCGCGACCGTGCTCAAGGGCGTGCAGCAGCAGAGAACTATCGCGGACGCATTCAGCCAGAGCGCATCGGGAAAAACACTCGTCAATATGATGTCTCTCGATATGTTGATCGGCTCCGGCGGTGTGCTATCGCACGCTCCTCGCCGCCAGCAGTCGGCTCTGATGATGATCGACGCATTCCAGCCGGAGGGTATAACCCGGCTCGCGGTCGATTCGATCTTTATGATGCCGCAGCTCGGTGTGCTGGCAGAGGTTCATCAGGCGGCAGCGACCGAGGTGTTCGAGAAGGACTGCCTGATTCATCTCGGGACGTGCATCGCCCCTATCGGGGAGCAGAAGGGCAATAAGCCCCTCATGCACTACAAGATAGAGCTTCCCGATGGCAAGAGCGAGGAGGGCGAACTGGTGCCCGGTCAGATGAAGCTTATAAAGCTCGGTTTCGACAAGGAAACCGACCTGCCGTTCAAGGCAAAGGCCGCTCTGAAGCCGGATCGGAATCATGATGTCGGCAATGGAAAGGGTCATCAGGTCGAGACGACAATTTCCGGTGGAGTGGTGGGTATAATCCTCGATGGCCGCGGGAGGCCATTCACGCCACCTGAGGAAGACAGCCGAAGAGTTGAAAAGTTACTCGAGTGGATAGCCGAGCTCGACATCTACCCGGTTGATGCCCTGAAGAAGAAGCTTGATTAGATGGCGCAAGTCGTTTGATGATACCCGAGAATATTCGTCGTTGATAGATAGGAGTTAGATTAATGGCTCATGCATATACGCCCGGCCTGAAAGTCACGGAGAAGATGGTTATCCGGAAACGGAGAATCCTCCCGCTCAAGGGCGAAGTTGTCGTCAAAGTCGGTGACAGTGTGGAACCGGACACAGTGGTTGCCCGGACGGACCTTCCTGGAAACGTCGAGCCGATGAATGTTGCGAACATTCTCGGTCTTCCGCCGGAGGATGTACCGGATGCAATGCTCAAAAAGGAAGGCGAGCCGATCGAAAAAGGCGAGACCATCGCCATGACCAAGAGCTTCTTCGGTCTGTTCAAGTCCGAGGCGAAGTCCAAAATCGACGGCAGCGTGGAGAATGTCTCGAACGTTACCGGACAGGTACTGCTCCGCGGACATCCGATACCTGTCGAGGTGAAAGCCTATCTCGACGGCACGGTTAAGGAGGTTATCGAGACGGAGGGCGTAGTCGTCGAGACAGTCGGCACGTTCGTGCAGGGTATTTTCGGAATCGGTGGCGAGACACACGGCGAAATCAAGATGGTAGTCGACAACAGCAGCCAGGTCCTGACCGATTCTCTGATCGATGACTCCTGCAAGGACAAAGTGATTGTCGGTGGCAGTCTCGTTACCGCCGATGCTATCCGCAAGGCCGTCGATGTCAAGGCCAAGGGCATTGTCGTAGGTGGATTTGATGACCAGGATCTCCGTGATTTCCTCGGCCAGGACATCGGTGTCGCGATCACCGGCAACGAGGATGTCGGTGTTTCACTCGTGGTTACCGAGGGTTTCGGCGAGATTATGATGGCCGGACGCACATTTGAGCTTCTCAAGTCGAAGGAAGGGATGATGGCCTGTATAAACGGTGCCACGCAGATCCGTGCGGGTGTCATTCGTCCCGAAGTCGTAATCCCCTTCGAGGGCGAAAAGCGTGTTATGTCGGACGAGGACGAGGAGAAGTCCGCCGGCCTCGGAATCGGATCGCCGATCCGCGTGATCCGTCAGCCGTACTTCGGCAAGCTCGGCAAGGTGACCGATCTGCAGCCGGAACTTCACAAGCTCGAGTCGGAGTCGATGGCTCGTATTCTGGGTGTCGAATTCGAGGACGGTGAGAAGGCGATCATTCCGCGCGCAAACGTTGAACTGATCGAAGCTTAATGCCAGTTTTGGCTTGACTTGAATCTTGTGCTGGAATAAATTAGGTGAACTTGGAAATCGACATTATCCAGCTAAGAAGGCTTGCACGTGATTGTTTCGACAGAAGAACTCGCATACTTAGCCTTTTGATAGATTTTGACCAGAGACCGTCCGCTCTTTATTGACGGTCTCTTTTCTTTAGTAGTCAGCACAATTATGAAGAAAGCCGTTGTAACGATATTGATTCTCTCTGTCTCCTGTGCGTTCGCGTTTGCGCAGGAAGATACGACACGGGTTGTGACGGATACCCTTGCTGAGACGGAGATGCTTGAGTCTCTGCCCGAGGCTCCACGCCCTGCTGCCAACGTCACTGCTAATGATACTCCCAACGATCACGGAGGCTCGATCCAGATTCACTGGGAGTTGTCCCCGGATGATACCAACGGGGTCATCGACCGTTATGATATTGAACGAAAAGAGATAAACGCTGACGATGCAACCTACGAAGTGATGGGCAACGCGACATCCGGTCAGACCAGAATCACCGACAATTACGCCGAAAATGGCGTCGAGTATGTCTATCGCATAGTCACGGTTGACAGGGTTGAGCAGGCTCCCGGCGAATGGGTTGAGATGAAATCCTACTCGGAGCCGTCAGGCTCGGTTAAAGCCAAAGCACAGTGGTTCAACACAAATCGTACGATTGTGTTGATCTTCGCAATCGTGATCGGGTCTCTGATCATCTACTACATCTCTCAGGCTCGCAAGGGCAAGGAGCTGTTTATCCGCAAGATCGCAGGACTTGAGGCGGTTGATGAGGCTGTGGGACGCGCAACGGAGATGGGGAAGAAGATATTCTATGTGCCGGGCACTCAGGATATGGAAAATATCCAGACAATTGCCGGAGTGACAATACTCGGCCGCGTGGCACGGCTCGCTGCGCAGTATGACACTGCTCTTGATGTCCCGGTTTCGCGTTCGCTCGTCATGGTAACCGCGCGAGAGATTGTGAGGGAAGCGTATCTGAATGCCGGACGCCCGGATGCATTTCACGAGGATACGGTACACTATTTGACTGACGATCAGTTTGGATATGCGGCCGCTATCGACGGAATGGTGGTGCGCGAGAAGCCCGCTACCATGTTCTACATGGGCGCGTTCTATGCCGAATCTCTGATTCTCGCAGAGACTGGAAATTCCATAGGCGCGATACAGATAGCCGGGACAGCCATGCCGGCACAGTTGCCGTTTTTCGTCGCGGCATGCGATTACACGTTGATCGGCGAGGAACTCTTCGCAGCTTCGGCGTATCTGTCGAAGGAACCGAAACTCCTCGGATCGCTTAAGGGGCAGGATGTCGGCAAGGGAGTTATTCTGGCAGTGATAGCAATCGGAGTCATAATTCAAACACTCGGAATATACGACTTCGCGAGTCTGTTTAAAGTGACAGCGAATTAGGTTATGAGACGAGAGATACCACTCATAATAACGGCGGTTGTCGGGATAGCATTCGTTGTGCAGTATTTTATACCGCACTCGCCATTCGACAAATTCGAACAGCTATTCTCTGACTGGTTTTTCATAATTGCTGCGTGCGCAATATGGCTCGGCGCGCTCAATCTCCTGAAACTGTCGATCATCAAAGTGCAGCGTCAGCAAAAAGACTGGCCGTACTCGATAATAATCATCATTTCCTGGCTTGCGATGGCAATTGCCGGATTCGCGGGAGGCCGCGGATTCCAGACACCGGGCACCGCGTTCGATTGGTTGTATGTGAATATCTACACACCGCTGTCTGCCACAATGTTCGCGATCCTCGCGTTCTTCGTGGCATCAGCATCATATCGAGCCTTCAGGGCGAGAAATGTGCAGGCAACGCTGCTTCTGGTGGCAGGATTTCTTGTCATGATGGGACGAGTGCTGTTCGATGACATTATTTTCGGACCATGGGTGCAGGATTTCCAGCCGTTGTCCGAGATATCCTCTTTTATAATGAACTATCCTAATCTCGCCGGCCAGCGAGCTATTATGATCGGTATTGCACTCGGAACTGTTTCGACTGCACTGCGGATAATTCTCGGAATAGAGAGGTCCTACCTCGGGGGAGGCGACTGATGGGATTCTGGGATAAAATGCTTGCCATCGACCGACGATGGATATTCCTCTTCGTCGGCATCTCTCTCCTCTTGCCCATGCTGCCGTTCATGGCCGTTGAATACGAGCTTCTCATATCACCCGAAACCGCAGGTCTCTTTGAGGCTTACGAGAACCTTCCACCCGGTTCGAAGGTCCTGATGTCATTCGATTATGACCCGCCGTCTGCACCTGAGCTTCAGCCGATGGCCGATGCTGCCGTCAAGTATGCGTTCATGAATGATCTCAAACTCATCATCATGGGACTTTGGCCACAGGGGCCGCAGCAGGCGGAGATATCTATCCAGCGCGCACTCGCCAGTCCGGAGCTTAAAGACAAAGATATCGAATACGGCGTGGATTACGTCAATCTCGGGTTCCAGGCAGGGAATGAATTCGTGATTCAGCGCATGGGATCGGACTTCCGTGAGGCTTTCTCCAAGGATGTTCGGGGTAACCGCTACGAGGATATCCCGCTGCTGAACAATGTTAAGAACTATTCGAACATAGATTTCGCTTTCAATTTCTCGGCCGGATACCCCGGCACTGTCGAATGGGTGCAGGTCGCTGTCGACCGATATGGTGTCGTGCTCGGTGCTGGTAACACCGCCGTGCAGGCGCCGCTGGCGTATCCCTACCTTGGCGCCGGACAGCTCGTGGGGCTTCTGGGCGGAATGAGAGGCGGAGCCGAATTCGAGGAAGTAACCGGGTTTACAGCGAAGGCGACGACTTTCATGTTGTCGCAGACGTTCGCGCATGCAATAGTGATCTTCTTTATTATCGTTGGCAATCTCGCCTATGCCATTACCGGCAGGGGCAAGAGCAAACTGGACGTGGAACAGTAATATGACTTTCGATATCGGAGTCTGGATAGCCGCATTTCTTACGCTCGGGATCATGTCTTTCCTGTACAAGGACAATCCATGGTATAAGATCTCCGAGGCTATTTTCGTCGGCCTCTCGGCCGGCTACTGGTTTGTGTCGCTCTTCTGGCAGAATCTGGTATCGAAGCTCTGGGACAATCTCTGGCCCGCACTCGAGGCGCTCTTCGCGCGCGGCGAGATCACCGACGGACTGCTCTACGTGATCGCCGGCATCTTCGGCCTGATGATGCTCATGCGGCTCGTGCCGCCGATAGGTTGGATTTCGAGATGGCCGCTTGCGCTGGTTGTCGGCGCGACCGCAGGACTACAGTTCATCAACTATCTCGTATCCAACGGCGTGGTCCAGATATACAACACGATCGTTCCGATATTCGGGCCGATTTCCGACGCCGGAGGTGTGGAACCGGTAAGAGATTTCTGGCATGGATTCGGAAATGCCCTTATACTGGTGGGGACATTTACCGGTCTCGTGTACTTCTTTTTCTCGAAGGAGCACCGGGGTTTCTTCGGCGGAGCAGCCAAGGTGGGTACATGGTTCCTGATGATAACATTCGGGGCGTCATTCGGATACACTGTGATGAGCCGTATGTCGCTTCTGATCGGAAGGCTCGATTTTCTGGTCAACACATGGTTTATAGGGACATTCAGTTGATATGAAGAGTCTGGGTATCAAAATACTCGCGATACTCGCGTTTTTTGCCTTTGCGCATGTTTCGGTGCTCGCGCAGGAGGAAGACACTCCTGATACTACGATGGTGGATACCGCGATGGCGGTCGAGGAAGCCATGCCCGCCGATCCGCCCGAGCCGGCCAGGATCGATGTCGTGCAGGACAATCCGGGCGATGCGGGTAGTTCGATTCATGTTTCGTGGACATTGTCACCCGATGACGGCGCAGGCGATGATAATGTGACTTCGTACGTCATTTACCGCAGCCAAAGCCCGACCGGACCGTTCGAGGTCATCGGTTCAGCCTCGAGGGGACTGACCGAATTCGAGGATGCGACCACGACCGATGGCGAGGAATACTATTACTACGTCGAAACTTTTGCGGACGGGGAATCCTCGAGATCGTCGATTTCACGCCCTGTTACATCATCCGCGCAGTGGTTCAGCATCAAAGACCTCGACACATTCATCATTGGCCTGATAATCTCTGTCTCGGTCATATTCTTCATCTTCGCTGCCCAAAAAGGCAAGAAGCTCTATCTGCGAAAGATCGCGGGTCTCGAGGCGGTTGACGAAGCGATTGGACGTGCGACCGAGATGGGACGTCCCATTCTTTTCATTCCCGGCATTCTCGATATGGATGATGTCCAGACGGTTGCTGGAATAACAATCCTCGGCAGAATTGCAAGGACAATAGCAAATTATGATACAAAGCTCAACATGCCGGTCTCGCGATCGATCGTTATGACCACCGCGCGTGAGACTGTCAAGCAGGCGTATGTCGCTGCGGGCAGACCGGAGGCTTACTCTGACGACATGGTTCATTACCTGACCGACGAGCAGTTCGGGTATGTCGCCGCAGTCGACGGTATCATGGTCCGTGAGAAGCCCGCTACATGTTTCTATCTGGGTGCGTTTTTCGCGGAGTCACTGATTATGGCGGAGACCGGTAACTCGATCGGGGCAATACAGATCGCCGGCACAGCAATGCCCGCGCAGCTTCCGTTCTTTGTTGCCGCGTGCGACTATACTCTAATCGGTGAGGAGCTATTTGCGGCATCGGCATATCTCTCAGGCGAACCGAAACAGCTCGGGTCTCTCAAGGGGCAGGATGTTGGTAAGATGATAGCGATGGCCGCCATTATAATAGGATGCGGGCTTTTCACGGTTGCGACAATAGCCAATTCTGAAAGCCTGCTGTCGCTGGCTAAAACATTTAGATCGATATTCTCAGCGAGTTAGTCTGAAATGAAACGAACCGTACCGCTTGCAATAACATTCATCGTTGGAACCGTTCTGGTTCTCGCGGATTTCATCCCGCACAAGCCGTTCGGCAACCTCGGGGATGATTTCTCGCTCTATTTCGATATCATCGCGGTCTTTGCGTTCCTCCTGGGCGGCGGCAATCTCGTTCGCGTGCACCTGACAAAAGTCAACCGGAAGAAGGAAGACTGGCCGTTTTCGCTGGTGACGCTCGGAGGATTTCTCGTAATGCTTGCGGCTGGAATATTCAAGATTAACAATCCGGATGGGATTCAGGGCGACGTTGCGGCTTTCGGCTCACTCTTCAACGATCTATATTTGTACATCTTTACGCCGCTTCAGGCTTCTATGTTCGCACTCCTGGCGTTCTTCGTCGGATCGGCATCATATCGCGCATTTCGCGCCAAGAACATCGAGGCCACGATTCTGCTAATAGCGGCGTTTATAATCCTGCTCGGACGGACCCCGTTCGGACTCTGGCTTACTCAGGATCTGACAGGTGGCTGGTCGTTCCTCCAGATACCGACAATGGCAAACTGGATAATGGACGTGCCGAACCTTGCCGGGCAGAGAGCAATTATGATCGGCATTGCACTGGGGGTTATTTCGATGTCGTTGCGAGTTATCCTCGGCGTCGAGCGAACATATCTCGGACAGGATACGGATTAGGTTGATATATGGCGGCGAACGAAACAAATAAACAGAGTATGGTCGAGAGACTTCAATTTATCGACAGGCGGATTATCTTCGTCTTCATCGCATTTGCCGTCGTAATACCGCTGCTGGTCGGTGCAACGATGAAAGAGGAGACCACTCCGATCGTGCAGGCTTTCTTTGACTACGTCGAGAATCTGCCGGAAGACTCGAGAGTGCTCCTGTCCTTCGATTACGGCCCGACAACCGCTCCCGAGATTCAACCAATGGCAGACGCCTTGGTGCGGCACTTGGCAGAGCGAAACTGCAGGCTGTATATGATGGCTGTCTGGGCGACAGGTCATAACATTACCGGCGAGACAATAGAAACCATACTGCGTCCGGAGTTTCCCGGTTATGAGTACGGCGAGGACTATGTGAACCTCGGCTACAAAGCTGGTAATCAGGGGCTTATTCGGCTGCTCTTGGTCGATTTCAAGCGAATGTACTCCACCGATGCCAAAGGTACCGCAATCGACTCCATTCCGATGATGAAGAATATCAACAACGTAAGGAATTTCGATTTGATCGTCTCATTCGGTGGCGGATTCCCTGGTATCAAGGAATGGGTGCTCTATGCGGGTGATCCGGGTGATGTTCCGGTTGGAGGTGGATGTACCGCGGTCTCCGCGCCGCTTCTGTATCCGTACTATCCGAATCAGTTGATCGGCCTTCTCGGTGGAGCGAAAGGAGCCGCTGAATACGAGAATGCGCTCATTACTCAGTATCCGAAGTACAAGGATCGCTGGATGGCCGGGATGAGCCTGATGGTATCCCAGACAGTTTCGCACATGGTCATAATCTTCTTCATAATATTCGGCAATGTGCTCTACTTCTTACATCGGAGGAAACACAAGACAGACGGAATCGAAGGAGGGCGGCTTTGAACGGTAGCAAGCTGGCATCCTGGATTCTGTTAGGTATTGTCATAATCGCTTTCGCGGTCAGCGTGGCGCTCAAAGGTCCGCTGGTAACGGTAGGTGCGTTTCTGACGCTGTTCATTTTCTCTTTCCTCTACAAGGATAACGCGTACTACAAGTTCGCGGAACATCTGTTCGTTGGGGTGAGTGCCGCCTACTGGATGTGCATGGGATTCTGGGGCACGATGGTGCCAAATCTCTTCGGCAAACTCTATCCTCCGATGGTCGGTGGGGTGCTTCCGGCGCTTAAGGATAATCCCGCGGAACCGCTCATGATTATCCCGCTCATTCTCGGCATCCTTCTTCTGATGAGGCTCGCGCCGAATGCGGGCTGGATATCCCGATGGGCGCTGGCATTTATTGTCGGAACCACTGCAGGTCTGAATCTTGTGCGGTACCTGAGATCCGATTTTATACAACAGATAAACAACACGACTTTTTCGTTATATATATCGTCTGCCGCCGGTTTCGACTTCGGCCAGACGCTATCGAACATCGTTATATTCATTGGCGTTTTCTGTGGGCTCATCTATTTTTTCTTTTCCAAGGAGCACAAGGGAGCGTTTGGTGCAGGAGCCAGGATGGGTATCATCGTGCTGATGATAACTTTCGGCGCGTCATTCGGATATACGGTTATGGCGCGTATATCTCTGCTCGTCGGACGAATGCAGTACCTGTTCGGCGACTGGCTCGGTATGATCGGATAATAAGTTCACTACAAATCCATCGAGGTTGCGTATGAAGTACATATTTCCGTGTTTCCTTTCAGCACTGCTCCTTCTGTTGATGATTCCTGCCGCAGTAATGGCGCAGGATGAACCGGCAGAAGAGGGTGCTGATACGCTCATGCAACCGGCAGAGACAGAACCTCCACCAAAACCGGTGATTGTCTCCGGCAAGGATCATCCCAACGACAACGGGCACAAGCTCACTGTCATATGGGAGTATCCGGAGGAGGCCGTCGATATGATCGATCACTTCAAGGTCTATCGGGCAGAGTCTCCGGACGGTGAGTTCAAGTTGCGAGGTCGGTCCCCGTCGACTTTCTTCGAGTACTTCGATATCGGGGACAGCGATCCGGCAAATGAAGATTACCTGGCCAACGACAAGGATTACTACTACAAGGTGGTGGCTATAGGCGAGGAAGGTCAGACAACCGAGTCGGAAATCGGTGGGCCTTTCCAGGCAAAAGGCCAGTGGTTCCACACTGGCAAGGTCCCGGTACTTGTCGCTGTACTTCTCTTCACGGCGTTCACGATATACTTCATCCAGGTAGCCAAGAAGGGCAAGGATCTGTTTGTCAGACCGCTTGCGGGAATCGAGGCTGTGGATGAGGCTATCGGCAGAGCTACGGAGATGGGGAAGCCCATACTGTATGTTCTCGGAATTGGAACCGCCGCCGAGATTGCGACGATCGCGTCGTTTACTATTCTCGGCAGGGTCGCAAAGAAGGTCGCGGAATATCAGACAGACCTGATCGTGCCGTGCTACGACCCGATCGTTATGTCGGTCGCGCAGGATGTCGTAAAGTCGTCATATCTCGAAGCCGGTCGTCCTGATCAGTATTCCGACGATCAGGTCTACTTCGTGACAAACGCGCAGTTCGCGTATGTCGCGGGTGTGAACGGTATCATGGTTCGTGATCTCCCGGCTACGAACTTCTACCTGGGTTACTTCGCTGCAGAATCCCTGATTCTCGCGGAGACGGGTAACGCAATCGGTGCAATTCAGATTGCCGGTACCGATCAGGTTACGCAAATTCCGTTCTTCGTCGTGGCATGCGACTACACGCTGATCGGCGAAGAACTCTATGCCGCCTCGGCGTATCTCGGAAGAGACCCGTTGCTTCTCGGGTCGCTCAAAGCCGAGGACTGGGGCAAGGCGATAGTGATGGTATTGTTGGCGGTGGGAGTTGTCGCAGTCGCACTCGGCTGGGAGGGCTTCCGCGAAATTGTCAGGGTGAATCTGTAAGGAGGATATGTTATGAAACAACGGATTCCCTTGATAATGGTGTTCATGGTCAGTGTGTTCATGGTCGTCCAGTATTTCGTCCCGCTCGACAGTTGGGCCTGGATGTACCAGTACCTGATCGACTGGACAATTGTTATCGGCGTGTTCGCCCTGTTGCTCGGAATTTGGTCACTTCTTCGGGTAAACTGGGGGAAAATCAGCCGTAGATCGGAGAACTGGGGATTCGCAGTTGTTACACTCGTCGGACTTTTCGTGATGCTGATCTTTGGCTTTTTCCCCGGCGGTGGAAATCTGAACAACTATGTGTACGAGCACTTTTTCTTCCATATTCTGGTTCCGATCCAGGCAACAATGTTCTCATTGCTCGCTTTCTTTATAGCCTCTGCCGCATTCAGGGCATTCCGGGCCAGATCGGTTCTGGCGACTTTGCTCCTTATTGCGGGCCTGGTTATAATGATCAGATTCGTTCCGATGGGATTCATCTCGGAACCGGTTGCTAATCTCGCTACATGGATTCTTAAGGTCCCGAATCTGGCCGCCAAGCGCGCGATCATTATCGGAATCGGTCTCGGAGCGGTCGCAACTGCACTCAAAATCATGCTCGGCATTGAACGGGCTTACCTCGGTAGAGATTAGGAGGATGCCGGTATGAATATATTTGAAAGAATGGTAGAACTTGACAGGCGCTGGGTCTTTCTCTTCCTGTTCGTCGTTGTGTCAATGGCGTACTTCCTGAGAAGCGTGTTTACCGTGGGAGTGGTAACCACCGATGAGGTCAAGTCTATATACAACTTTATCGAGAATGCGGAGCCTGGAGAGAAGATACTGATGTCGTTCGATTACGACCCCAGTTCTCTCGCTGAGCTGCATCCCATGTCACGCGCTATCATGCTGCACTGTTTCCGAAAAGGTGTTAAGGTAGTCACCGTCACTCTTTCGCAGTACGGCGCAGGTATGGTAGAGCAGGTGACACGGGAGGTCTCGGAGGATGCAGCGGAGATATATGGCCGAGAGGTCGTCTATGGCGAGGATTACTGCTTCCTCGGGTATCGTCCATACCCGGCATTTGTGATCCTCGGAATGGGCGAGAACTTCCGCGTGTTTTTCCCGAGAGACTATTACGACACTCCTCTCGATGAGCTCCCGATCATGCATAGGGTGCGAAACTACGATGACCTTAAGGGGGTCGTAACGATAACATCAGGTACGACATCCGATATGTGGATCATCTACGGCAACGCGAGATACGATATGCCTCTCGCTCTCGGGGTGACCGGAGTTATGGCCACCGACTACTATCCATATCTCGGCAACGCACTCTTCGGCCTTATTGGAGGCTGGGTGGGTGCTGCAGAGTATGAACAGCTTGTCGGACAGGAAGCGGACGCCAACCAGGGTATGCCTGCACAGGTCGTCGCGCATCTGACCATCGTGCTGTTCATCCTAATTGGAAACATCGGATATCTTATGTCCGATCGTAAGAAGAAAATTAAGCTGTAGGAGGAGGTGAGGTAAATGGAAGATGGCCCGACTGTAGAACTCTTATGGACGACACTCGCGGTGCTTTTGACAATCGCGACGTTCAGCTTTCTGTATAAGGACAACCCGTTTTACAAATTTGCAGAGCATCTGGTTGTCGGTGTCGGAGCAGGCTATTTCGCCGTCCTCCTGGTACTGAACAGTCTCAAGCCGAAGCTGTTCGATCCGGTGATCGCCGGTGAATGGTGGTACCTCATTCCGGGACTCCTCGGCGCAATGATGTGGTTCAGGTTTTCGAAGAAACTGGCGTGGCTATCACGCTATCCGATCGCATTCTATATTGGCACGTCCGGTGTTGCAATACCGCTTTACATGTACAACAGTGTGAACAGACAGCTTTCTGCAACTTTGGACCTCAATCTTGGCTTTGCCTCCTTGACAGAGTTTTGGAATATAGTTATAGTGATCGGTGTACTCACGGGGCTCATGTACTTCTTCTTTTCGAAGGAACACAAGGGAGCATTCGGAGGCGCGGCGAAATTCGGAATCTGGATCCTTATGCTCGGATTCGGATCGAGTTTCGGATATACGGTAATGGCTCGAGTTTCACTTTTCGTACAGAGGATAGCATTTATCGAGTCTTGGTACTACATGGTGGTGAGTTATTTCTCCTGACCCGTTAAGTGTAGGCGGGTAAGGGAGTTATGAGGGTTGATAAGAGTGTTAAGAGCGGATGTGTATGGAGGGTTTTGCCTATGATTTAGTACTTCGTATCTAACTGTCTCACAGGGATTTCAGGTCAACGATACTCATTGCAGAAAAGCTGTATTTTGTTGCACTTTTCTGTTGACACGTTAACCGATTATTGTTAAATTACTTACACGGGGAGGATGCTTCGGCTTCCACCACCTCTGTAAGTCATTGAAACACTGCTAATTAGAGGGCTGAAGTATTTCGGCAGTAACCAAGGACGGTACTATGGGAAAGATCCAAATCTCTAAACCCAAGCGCCGCAAGAGCAAAAAGGACATGACTCCTGAGGAAATTAAGGCCGCGCGCGCTGAGTACCAGAGAAAGTATTATCTGGCACATCGCGAAAAAGCAAGAGAGTATCAGAGATTGTATAATCTCACTCACAAAAAGAAGCAGCGGCTGAAGGGCGCAAATGGGGTTGAGTATCGGCGTGAGAAGGCCAAGGGCACGCTAAACACTCACGATCTCATGCATGCTCCGGTGGAGAAGACCCTCAAGATGCTCGAGAAGATTATCTCGGGCGAGCGATACTTCACCATGTAGATGAAGCGGCTCGTGGCTCGCCGTGTCGGAGCGAAAATCTGATACCGGGTCCTACAGTTCTAGTCTTTTCTGAAACAGAATCGCCCGCCTCGGTGTTATGGCTCAATTATGTCAAGAAACATCTTGCGTGAGGAATTCAACTTACGTAGAATTGTGCCAAATTGAGTCTATGATTTACGGTGGAAATTCTACATATCATGAGGAGACTATACAGTATGGCAAGGAAGACGGCTGGAGCCACCAAAAGGACTTCAAAAAAGAGCACTCGCAAAAAGAAACCCAAAATGGTGTACTTCTTCGGCGGAGGTAAGGCCGAAGGCAACGGGTCGATGAAAGAACTTCTGGGGGGAAAGGGAGCCGGACTCGCTGAGATGACCAACGCGGGTATCCCGGTTCCTCCCGGATTCACTATCACCTGCGAAGCATGCAAGCTCTTCTACGAGAACAACATGAGTTCCCCTCCCGGGCTCGAAGAGGAAATCGACAAGGCAATCGCCAGGCTTGAGAAGCTTACCGGAAGGAAATTTGGCGGCAAGGAAGATCCACTTCTCGTGTCGGTCAGGTCCGGCGGCCCGATTTCTATGCCGGGTATGATGGATACGGTGCTGAATCTCGGCCTTAACTCCGAGACGTTGCAGGGAATGATCGAGAAGACAGGCAACGAGCGGTTTGCCTATGACATTTACCGCCGGTTTATACAGATGTTCGGTGATGTTGTGCTCGGAATCGATAAAGAGATTTTCGATGATGTAATGGAAAAGAAGAAAAAGCAGCGCCAGGTCCGTCACGATTCCTCTCTTTCCGCGGATGATCTCAAGGATGTTGCAGACAAGTTCAAGAAGATAATCAAGGACAAGACCGGCGAGGACTTCCCGGAAGACCCGAATCGTCAGTTGAAGATGTCTCGTGACGCGGTCTTTCGCTCATGGAATAATCCACGCGCAATAACATATCGCAAGCTCAACGATCTTACCGAGGAAACCGGGACCGGTGTCAATGTTCAGTTGATGGTATTCGGCAATCTCGGTGACACCTCCGGAACGGGCGTCGGATTCACACGGAACCCCGCTACCGGTGACAGAGAATTCTACGGTGAATATCTGATCAATGCGCAGGGTGAAGACGTTGTCGCGGGTATTCGCACGCCGAAGCCGATTATCGAGCTGCAGAGGGATATGCCGGCGGTGTTCAAGGAACTCCGCGATATCACCGATAAGCTCGAGCTTCATTATAGAGATGTCCAGGATTTCGAGTTCACTATCGAAGAGGGCATCCTCTACATGCTCCAGACTCGTTCCGGCAAGCGGACAACTCCGGCGGCTGTGAAGATCGCCGTCGATATGGTCAAAGAGGATCTGATTTCGGTCGATGAAGCTCTGATGCGGGTCCGTCCCGAGGACCTCGATCAGTTGCTGCATCCCCGGATTAGCCCGGATGCCCATTATGACGTGATTGCCAGGGGTCTCGCGGCATCACCGGGAGCCGCATCGGGCAAGGTTGTGTTCACCGCTGATCAGGCGGTCGAACGCGCAGAAACCGGTGAGAAGGTAATCCTCGTGCGAACCGAGACCAATCCTGACGACATTCACGGTATGGCCGCAGCGGCGGGTATATTGACCGCCCGCGGCGGGATGACCTCGCACGCCGCTGTTGTAGCGCGGGGCATGGGCAAGTGCTGTGTCGCCGGATGCGAGGATATCAGAGTCTACGAGGCCAAGCGCCAGTTTGCGGTTGGAACGCAGGTATTCAAGGAGAACGATGTCATCACGCTCAACGGTTCGACCGGTGAGGTTATGAAGGGCGAAGTCGAGACGATCGATCCAGAGCTCTCGGGCGAATTCGGCGAGTTCATGGAATGGGCTGATGGATACCGCAAGCTCGGAGTTCGAACCAACGCTGATACACCTGACGATTCGACTACCGCGAGGGCGTTCGGTGCCGAGGGTATCGGTCTCTGCAGGACTGAGCATATGTTCTTCGCAGAGGATCGTTTGCCGATCGTACAGCAGATGATTATCTCCGAGTCGCAGGCCGACAGGCAGGCGGCGCTCGATAAGCTTCTGCCGTTCCAGAAAGCCGATTTCAAGGGCATTCTTTCCGCGATGGAGGACCTGCCGGTTACAATCCGTACTCTCGATCCGCCGCTTCATGAGTTCCTCCCGAGGATGGAGGAGGTCGACGCCAAGATCCGCGAGCTCGAGGAGAAGGGCGCTGATGAGAAGAAGATAGAGAAGCAGAGAGTTATCCGAAGACGCCTCGAGGAGCTTCACGAGCTTAATCCGATGCTCGGACACAGAGGGTGCCGTCTCGGAATCACTTATCCTGAGATAACCGAGATGCAAACCCGTGCGATCATCACGGCGGCTTGTGAGCTGAAGAAGGCCGGTAAGAAGGTCTATCCGGAGATTATGATCCCGCTTGTCGGTCATGTCAATGAGCTCGCGAATCAGCGCGAGGTTGTTGTGCGTGTTGCCGAAGAGGTGATGCGTCAATATAACACCGAAATTGAGTACAAGGTCGGCACTATGATCGAGATACCGCGTGCCGCACTGACTGCGGATGAGATCGCTGAAGTCGCTGAGTTCTTCTCTTTCGGAACCAATGACCTGACTCAGATGGCGATGGGTTTTTCGCGCGATGATGCCGGTCGATTCCTCAAGTATTATGTGGACAAGGGCATCCTGCCGAAGGACCCGTTTGTCTCTCTCGATCAGACCGGTGTGGGACAGCTCGTGGAAATGGGTGTCGACAAGGGACGTGCCACCAAGGAAGAGTTGAAGATCGGTATCTGTGGTGAGCACGGCGGTGATCCGGCATCGGTCAAGTTCTGCCATCGCGCCGGTCTCGACTATGTCTCATGCTCGCCGTTCAGGGTCCCGATCGCCCGTCTCGCAGCAGCGCAGGCAGTGATCGAAGAGGGTGGCGGTACGACCACCAGGGCTAAGAGTGCGCCGAAGAAGAAGACGAGCAAGACTAAGAAGACAACGAAGAAGCCTGCCGGCAAAACGACAAAGAAGAAGACGACGAAGAAGACGGCAAAGAAGGCCGCAAAGAAGAAGAGCACGAAGAAGACGGCGGCAAAGAAGAAGTCTGCAGGGAAGAAAACCACGAAGAAGGCAACGAAGAAGACTTCTCGCAAGAAGAAGAAATAGCCGACAGTTGATTCTGGTAAATTGGTTTGTTAAGCGCCGGAGCTACTTGAGCTTCGGCGCTTTCTTCGTGCGCGAGACTGAGTCATCTGCGTATCTCCGCCGGTGAATGAAAAACAGCTTGACTTGTGGCGAACATGGGCTATATCGTTCTGTGTTTTCAACAGAAAGGAAACGAGGATTCACATGGCAACGGAATCACGGTCCGGTCGACAGGAATTAGACTATATCATGCGTCCGCGATCGATTGCGGTTATCGGCGCTACGCCGAGAAAGGGCTCGATCGGTCGAGAAATACTCCACAATCTGATCACGTACGAGTTTAACGGAAAGATCTTTCCCGTAAATCCGAATCATAGCGTCATACACTCGATAAAGGCATATTCGAGCATTCTGGATGTTCCGGATCGCGTGGATCTCGCGGTCGTCATCGTGCCCCGAGAGAAGGTCGCTGCGGTAGTCGATCAGTGCGGGGAGAAGGGTGTTCGCGGACTCGTGATCATAACCGCCGGATTCCGTGAAGTTGGACCGACCGGTCTGAAGCTCGAACTCGAGCTGATTGAGAGGGTTGAATACTGGGGCATGCGGATGATTGGTCCGAACTGTTTCGGGATCATCAACACGAATCCCGAGATCATGATGGACGCCACGTTCTCGAAGGTCTACCCCAGGCGCGGCAAGATCGGGTTTATCTCACAGTCGGGAGCTCTCGGCGAGGCGATTTTGGCGCAGGCAACCGATATGAATCTCGGCCTTGCGCAATTCGCATCGATCGGAAACAAGGCGAACATCTCGGCTAACGATCTACTCGAATACTGGAAGGACGATCCCGACATCGATATCATCCTGATGTATCTCGAGAATTTCGGCAATCCCCGCCACTTCACCTCTATTGCGAGAGAAGTAACGAAGAAGAAGCCGATAGTGGTCGTAAAATCCGGCACCACGACCAAAGGTGCCGCAGCCGCATCCTCACATACGGGCGCACTCGCCGGTACCGAGGTCGCTGTCGACGCACTGTTCGAGCAGACCGGCGTGATACGTGTGTCGTCGATCGAGGAACTCTTCGACACGGCGTCCGCGTTGGCTCGAATGCCTGTCCCCAAGGGCAATAGAGTCAGCATTGTGACGAATTCCGGTGGACCGGGAATCCTTGCGACAGATGCGCTTATCAGTCTCGGGATGGAGATGCCGGACTATACGGAAGAGACAAAGAAAAAGATTCGTCCGCATATGCCGCCCGACACGCCGATCCACAATCCACTTGATCTGGTGGCCGGTGCCACACACGTTGAATTCAAGGCTGCACTCGAGGCCGCAATCCAGGATGACAGTTTCGACTCGGTGCTCTCGATCTTCGTCCCGCCAATTACGGTCGACCAGATGAAGGTCGCCGAGAGTATTGTTGATGTGAAGAACCGATACGACAAACCGCTCTATGCCTGCTTCATGGGTGTATCGTGGTATTCGGAAGGCTTCGAATACCTGAAAAAGAACAATATCCCGGCTTACATTTTTCCTGAGTCAATCAGCAAGACGCTCGTCAAGATAGAGAAATATCGGAAATTCCGCGATAGGGAGGAAGGCAAGTTCCCGTCCTTCGATGTCGCCCGTAAGCGTGTGCGCAGGATTATCGACGAGCACCTCAAGAAAGAGCAGTTCGAGATTATCGGCCGCGAGGCACTTGAGATACTTGAAGCCTACGGTATCAACGTAGCCCAGTACGAGTATGCATTCTCTCCCGATTCGGCTGTCGAGGCTGCCGCAAAGCTGGGGTTCCCAGTCGTGATGAAGGTGAGCACCCCGAGAATTCTGCACAAGACCGAGATCGGCGCGGTCAAGGTGGATCTCCGCGATGAGAAGGAGATAAGGGCTGCATGGGATGAGATGGAGAAGAACGTGCGAAGGGAAGTCGACTCGGACGAGCCGTTCTCCGTGGCGATACAGGCGATGGTCAGGGGCGGAATCGAAACCGTGATGGGCATGTCGACCGATCCGGCGTTTGGTCCGCTTCTCATGTTCGGTCTCGGTGGAATCTACGTCGAGGTGATGAAAGATGTTGTGTTCCGGGTCAACCCGGTTACCAATATCGAGGCTCGCGAGATGGTTCAGCGCCTGCGCGGATACGAGTTGCTACGAGGATTTCGTGGATCGGAACCGGTCGATCTCGATCTGCTGATAGAGGCTATCCTGCGTCTGTCTCAACTCGTTGCGGATTTCCTCGAGTTCAAGGAATTCGACGTTAACCCGTTTATCATCGCGGCTGACGCAGAAAATACCGCCGCCGTAGATGCTCGTTTCATAGTAGAGAAGGTCGAGACGGGCAAATGACCCCCGTTACATTCTCTCCAGCGCTTCCTCGTATGATGTGAATCCCGGAATTTTGTTCGATTCCAGTTTCGGACGGTGGAATGCCGGATCATCCCGGATTATCTTTAGCAGCTCATCTCGCTTCTCGGGCGCCGCAAGATGTGCAATACCAACCGCACGCTCACCGAGGCTCAGCCGTCTCGGGTCAAATGCGCCGTGCTCGGAAACTATGATAACCTGATCTGCCGGAATAGCGGTAGTAGTGATTCCCGCCGGGCACCGGTCGACTATCTTCGAAATTCCCTTACCGGTCTTGGATTTCAGCGCAATGATTGCCACGCCACCTTCTGAGTATTGTGCGCCACGTATGAAGTCGCTCTGTCCTCCCACGCCGGAATATATCTTTCTGGCATCGAGCGAGTCGGCCCAGATGTTACCCTGCAGATCCACACCGATCGCGCTGTTTATCGTGACCATTCTCGGCTGCTGGGCGATTCGAAATACGCTGTTCGTGTAGTCGGACGGCCGGCTCTGCACTGAGCTGTTGTAATTGAGCCACTCATACCCCTTCTGGTCCTTGGCAAGAAAGATCGATGATATCGAAAAATTGATATTGCTCTTCCAGCGGTTGGTCACAACACCCTCTTCGATCAGTCTTTGCATCGCGGAAGCGAACAACTCGGTGTGAATCCCGAGATCGCCGACACCGCGTTTCAGGATCGCGGACGTCACGGCCTCGGGGACCTCGCCTATGCCGTACTGAAGTGTCGAGCCGGGTTCATTCCCGCGGCCGTCCCGGACATAGAGTGCGGCAATGATCTCCCCGATTCTCACCGCGAGGTCATCCGGCTGTTTGACGGGACTGGATGGAAGCTCATAATCCGAGTCAACGAGAAAGTCTATGTACTCCGACGGTATGGTTGTGCCGAGTACGAACGGCATCCGGGCGTTTCGCTCGGCTATCACCAGCCCCCCGCGTCTCTTCGCGGAATATATAGCTGCCAAAACGCTCTCAACCGTGGTTCCCAGCGAGTAATTGCCGCCGGAATCAGGCCCCTGAACTGTCAAGAGCACGACATTCGGGCCGCCTTCCCGTTTGGCGTATTTCGGGATTTCCGAGAGATGCATCGGATGATACTTCGCCCACCCCTTGTTTACTGCTTCGCGCGAAATGTGGCTGTTAAAAAGCACCCGGTGCGTCAGTGTCTTGCAGCGTTCTTCAGAAAACAAGGGGAGTATCCGCTCACCGAGAGGAAGTACACTATACAGCGCGACATGCTGAATGGAGGTATCCTGAGCGAGCTGCAGCAGAAGGTCCTGTGGAGTCGCGGCGTTGCCGGAAGTGTAGATTACACTGCCCGGCTTTACGATCTGCGAGTTTATCGCCTCTTCTGGTGTCTTGACTACTTTCATGCCGTGAATTTACAAAAATCGCTGCTTTAGTCCAGACTTTTGGAAACAGTGAAGCCACTTTTTTGCTGTTTTAATTGGATATCTCATGTAAGATAAGGGAAGATCAACGGAATTGAGACTCAATAACAATACAAGGAGGTCCGATCATGTTGAAAACGCATTCCAGAAAAGTACTCAAAATCGCACTGGCTGCGGTTCTGTTGTTTGCCGTACCGCTCCTGACGACCGGTTGCGGCACGCAGGTGCCATCGGGACATCATGGGGTCAAGTATCTCAAGTTCAGTGGCGGAACGGAAATGGGCAAAATCTACGGTGAGGGATTCCAATGGCATTTGCCGTGGAACTCCGTTTATGTCTATCGCACGCAGACTCAGGACACAAAGGAGACTTTGAACGTACTCTCATCTGATGGTGCAACGATTGCCCTGGATGTATCTGTGTGGTACCGGCCGATTGCCGCCAAGCTTGACAGCCTCCAGATTACTATCGGTCCGCGCTATATGGACATCGTGATAAAACCGGCGCTTCGCGGAATCGCGCGTGGCACGGTTGGACTCTATAAGCCGGAAGAGATCTACTCGACCAAGCGGGAGGAAATCGCGACACTGATCAGGGAAGGGATGCAGAAGCAGATGGCGCAGAAATTCATCGAGATCGATGATGTTATCGTACGCGATGTTACTCTGCCGAAGAAGATCACGGATGCTATCAATGAGAAACTCGCTGCCGATCAGGAAGCTCAACGGATGGAATTCGTGCTCCGAAAAGAGACGCAGGAGGCCGAGCGTAAACGAATCGAGGCGCAGGGCATCTCGGACTTCCAGAAAATCGTGTCTGCGGGTCTGACTCAGAACTTGCTGAAATGGAAGGGTATCGAGGCTACGGAGAAGCTCTCGAATTCTCCGAATGCCAAGGTCGTCGTGATCGGTGCGGGCAAGGAAGGTCTGCCGTTGATCCTCGGCGGGAACTGATAGATTGAGTTTTGGATTGCTGGCAGTTCACACCCGGCGATTGCCGGGCAAGAACTGCCGGAATGTGAATGCGTATGCACACATTGTGGCCCAGGGCTATCTGGAGCTTGTTGAAAAAGGCGGGTAGTGAAGTTCGGTCAGGTCCTGCCCGCCGCAGGCAGGTGTGACCTGACCGTTCATAAGTCGCAGACTAACATGAGCGTGACCGAGCTGACGGCAGATCACAATCCCGATTCTCATCGGGATCAGGATCTGCCGTAACCGTTTTGGTGCCTTCCGGGACGGCCTCAGGACGTACATCAGCCACGAAATAATGTCATCGAAGACAGATGTATCATCCCGCCCCTTTTCTGAATCATTGAAACATAAACGAATCGCTCTCCGTATAGAAGCTATCAACAGGAACGAACATACCGAGTATGTAAAGTCAGATTGGGAGATAGCTCATGGGCAAAAAACTGGCAATCATCGGCGTTGTACTCGTCGTGGTGGTCGTCGCGATCGTCTTCGGATTCTCCAAATCATCCTCGAGCAATGAGCAGGGCATGACCATACACACGGTCGAGCGCGGCAATGTTGTGGATAAGGCTATGGCAATAGGGCAGATAGAGCCCGAACGTGACATTGTTGTAAAATCGCAGATTTCCGGTATAGTATCCCGCGCCTATGTCGAAGTCGGCGACAGAGTTGAAGTTGGGAATCCGCTGTTTGATATTGCACCACAGCCAACTCCGATCGAGTACGCAGAATCGAAACGCCAGGTTGAACTCGCCGACGTTACTTTTCAGAATGCAAAACGAGGATACGAGCGGATAAAGGGGCTGTTCGAGAAGAACCTCATTTCCGAGAGCGAGTTGGAGGATTCTCAGCAGGCCTACGAGGAGGCAAAGGTTCGTCTGGCATCCGCCAGAGAGAAGCTCTCGCTGATTCAAGAGGGGAAGACGAATATCGCCGGCCGTGAAGTCGAGAATGTTATTCGCGCACCGATCTCGGGAGTCGTTCTGCAGAGGTTCGTGGATGAGGGCGATCCGGTAGTGCCGTTGACCTCGTACCAGCAGGGAACCGAACTAATGGCTCTCGCTGCGATGGACAGCCTGATCTTCCGAGGCACGGTGGATGAGATCGATGTAGGCAAGCTGCAGGAGGGTATGAACGTACAGCTTCAGATCGGCGCGATTCCGAACGACACGATCTACGGCATGCTGTACAAGATTTCCCCGAAAGCGCGCAAGCAGGACAATACAACGGTGTTTGATGTCGAGGTCAGGATATCCTCCTCTACCGGCAACTCCACACTCCGAGCAGGATATTCCGCCAATGCGGAGATCATCGTAGACGAGAAGAACGAGGTGCTCGTCGTGCCGGAACGCCTCATTACCTTCAGGAGTGACTCAACCTTTGTCGATGTGCGTGATTCCATTGGTACGATCGCTGAGATGCCGGTCGAAATCGGATTGTCGGACGGGATAACGGTCGAGATTGTTTCCGGCCTCTCCGAGGGCCAGGAAATCGTCGAGAAACCTCCGAAAACCATCGAGTAGCAGCCAGATGCATCTCATGTTTATCAGACAGATTCTCCGCGACATGCGGGCACAGAAGCTGCGTTCGGGGCTGACTCTGTTCGGCATCTTCTGGGGGACGGCCGCACTGATACTTCTCGGCGCGTTTGGTCACGGTATCCACAAGCATCAGGAGAAGCAATTCAAGGGCCTCGGCGAGAATATTGTCATAATGTTCCCGGGGCGGACCTCGATCACCTATGAAGGACTTCCGAAAGGTCGCGGAATAATGCTCCGCGAATCCGATGTCGCCCTGATGAAGGAGCAGATACCCGAGCTGCAGTCAGCGTCCATTGAATACCAGAACTGGGGAGTTTCGGTGAAGCGTGACAGGGTGCGAGTTTCCGCTCAGATTGCCGGTGTGGCACCCGAGTTTGGCACGATGCGGAATGTCATACCCGATTGGGGCGGCAGGTTCATTAATGATGTGGATGTCGAGATGCGCCGCAGAGTGTGCTTTCTCGGGAATGATCTTGCAGTGGATGTATTCGGTGACGAGGATCCAATTGGCAAGGTTATAGAAATCCAGGGTGTGCCGTTCACCGTGATAGGCGTGATGGTCGAGAAGGGACAAGACTCCTCGTACAGCGGCCGAGACGAGGACAAGGTATTCATGCCGTATACGACCTCCGCCATGATGTTTGGGCACAAATACGCGGACATTGTGATCTGGAAAGCTCAATCACTCGAAGTCCACGATGTTGCCAAACGCAAAATCTTCGAATTGATGGGCAAGAAGTACAAGTTCAGTCCCGATGACAAGCAGGCCCTGTCCATGTGGGACACGACGGAAAACATGGAGTTCTTCTCATCTTTCTTCTGGGGTTTCAGGATATTCCTGCTGATGATCTCCTTTGCAACCCTCATCGTCGGTGGAATCGGTGTGGCGAACATCATGTATGTCGTCGTTAAGGAAAGATCGCGTGAGATCGGTTTGAAGCTGTCTCTCGGAGCCAGGAAGGGCTTCATTTTGACGCAGTTCCTGCTGGAAACGCTTTTCATCACAATCATCGGCGGTGTTACCGGATTCGCCTTCGCTATGCTGCTGATCAAGCTGATCGGTTCGATGGATATAGAAGACTACGTTGGGGTTCCAAGTGTCTCGACTGTCGAGGCGGTGCTTTCAGTATCGCTTCTGATGCTAATTGGTGTGCTCGCCGGGTTTTTCCCTGCCAGGCGCGCCGCGAATCTTAACCCGGTCGAATCATTGAAGATGTAACAATGCGCAGTATCTGGAGTAACATACGGCTCATTACCAGGCTCTTCTTTCGCGAGCTGAAGAGCCAGAAGCTTCGCATGTCGCTGACTATGGCCGCGATTGTCTGGGGTACTCTCTCGATCACGATGCTGCTCGCGTTCGGCGAGGGTCTGAAGAACCAGCTCGAGATCAACAAGAAGGGTCTCGGGGACGGTATCCTGATTATCTGGGGCGGCCAGACCGAGAAACCATACAAGGGCTTGCCCCGCGGCAGACCAATTCGATTACGGGAAGATGTAATTCCTTACATAAGGGAACAGGTGCCGGAGTTGGAATATGTGTCCGGTGAGTTCATAACGTGGGGACGCGAGATTTCACATGGGAAGAAAAGCATAAACAACAAAGTCAACGGAGTAACTCCCGAGTATGAGATTATGCGCTCGATGTATCCCGAACAGGGCGGCAGGTTCTTCAACCGGCTCGACATGGAGGAGAAACGCCGGGTGACATTCATCGGCAATGAGATTCGCGACGATCTGTTTGGGGAGCCGGGCAGCCCCGGTGCGATCGATCCCATCGGCAAGACAATCGAAATAAACGACGTGCAGTTCACCGTGATTGGCGTAATGCAGAAGAAACTACAGATGGGGATGTATTCCGGTCCCGACTGGAACACCGCATTTATTCCACGAACGACATTCGGCACGATATTCAATCGCCGCGTTTTGAACAATCTCGTAGTCAAACCGAGAGATATCAGCCAAACCGAGCAGATCGAGGATCGGCTCTATGACATCCTCTCTTCAAAGTACCAGTTCGATCCGGACGATCGTCGCGCTCTCTCGATCTGGAACGTAATCGAGGATGCTGAAGTGATGAACAAAGTCATGATCGGAATGCAGATATTCTTCGGCGTGATCGGCGGATTGACACTGCTCGTTGCCGGTGTAGGCGTGGCGAATATTATGTACGTTGCCGTGCGCGAACGGACAGCGGAAATCGGCGTCAAGATGGCGATGGGTGCGAAACGCGGGCAGGTCATGGTTCAGTTTATGCTCGAGGCGTTGCTCATTGCCGGAATCGGCGGCGCCGTCGGTCTGCTTGCATCATTCACGATTGCGGGAATTCTCGGTTCTCTGCCGATGGACTCGGATGCGATGCAGTGGCTCGGTACGCCAACGATCTCCGTTCCAATCGCGATGATTACGATTGCTGTTCTCGCCATGATAGGTCTTGTCTCCGGGTTTTTTCCGGCGCGACGTGCGGCATCCGTAAACCCGGTCGAATCGCTCAGATACGAGTAGGGAGGTAGCATCATGATGATCAAGATGGAAGCAATTCGCAAGCACTACAATACGGGCAAGATCAAAGTCGAGGCGCTCAAGGGCATAGATCTCGAAATTGACGGCGGAGAATTCGTCTCGATCGTCGGACCATCCGGTTCCGGCAAATCGACCCTCATGAACATCGCAGGCTGCCTCGATACACCTTCCGACGGCAAGTATCAGCTCGATGGCGAGTATGTTGAGAGCCTGAGTATGTCCCGTCTGGCGGAAACACGTAACCGTAAGATTGGTTTCGTGTTTCAGGCGTTTAATCTGCTGCCGTACGCGACCGCTTATGAAAATGTCGAGCTGCCGATGATCTTCGGGAATGTCAACGCGAAGGAGCGAAAGAAACGGACTACGGAGCTTTTGGAGCGCGTGGGCCTCGGGGATCGTCTCGATCACAAGCCGAGGGAGCTCTCGGGTGGTGAAATGCAGCGTGTCGCGATCGCGCGATCGCTCGCCAACAAGCCGAAGCTGATCCTCGCGGACGAACCGACCGGCAATCTCGACTCGAAGTCGGGCAGGGCGATCATCGATCTCTTCGAAGAGCTCTGGAGAGCGGGATCAACAATCCTCATGATCACTCATGACTCGACCGTTGCCACACGGACAAATCGGGTCGTGTATCTGAAGGACGGCGTGATCCACAGCAGGCCACGTGAGATGGCCGCAGATATGAAGGCACTCCTGGAGCGCAAAAGACTGGATGCAATGCAGTAGTCGGTCAGATATGAAACTCGACGACATCCTTGTCCGATAATTCATACTTCAGCGTAACCCGCTGCCCGTCGAACTTGCCATCCCCCCAGACCCGCGCAAACTGAAGCTTGTGAGCGAAATCCTTGTGCAATTCGAAAGCTGCGTCCTCCACGGTCGATCCTATCGGGAGGACTATCGGATCGACATACTTCACATCCTTGCCTGGAGTCTTGGTATAAACTCGCATAATCTGGAGGGCGTCGAAGATGTGCCGCTGAAGCCGCGCGATCCCCTCGCGCTTCTTGCATGATATCGGTATGATATCGAATCTGTCGGCATAGAATTCCTTCAGGATCTCCAGCCGATCCCCGGCTCCGGAAGCGTCCGACTTGTTCGCGGCTACGACGGCCCTCTTGCAGAACTGCGACCCCTCGTAATCCTCAGGGATCTCCTTTCTTACCAGGATCATCTTCAGCTCATCGAGCTTCGATACTACGGCGTCCATGCCCTCGAGAAGATCATCTGCTGCAAGATCGGCCATCAGCATGATAAAATCGCTGTTTCGGATGATGTTCGTCATCCAATTCTCGAAGAAATCCGGCGCAATAGGAGGCAAGTCCACCATCTGAAACTGAATCGTCTCGAATTCCATCATGCCGGGTGTTGGCGTCCGAGTTGTGTATGGATATTCGGCGACCTCGGTCTCGGCGGCGGTCACGGTCGTGAGGAAGAACGATTTTCCGCTGTTGGGTGGTCCGAGCAGGACGATCTGCGCGGCGCCGTGTTTTTCGACATGGTCGATGGCCTGTTGACGGCTCCCGCCCGTCTGCTTCTTCGGAGACTCGAGCTGCTGACGGAGTTTCGCCATGCGCGACTTGATGTCGGCGCGCATCTTCTCGGTCCCCTTGTGCTTGGGGATGACACGCATCATCTCCTCGAGGCACGCCAGCCGCTCCTCATCAGACTTGGCCTGTTTGTAGCGATCTTCCGCTTCCTTGTACTGTGGTGTCAAATTCGCCGGCATACCACAAATATGCTGTATCCAACCGAGTTTTGTCAAGACCGACCGTCAAATCGTTTACTTGCGATACACTCTTGCACATGCACGGACCTGATGAAACGATGACGCTCGGGCAATATCCTTGCAGGGGAACGCGGCGTGTGGTATCATTGTGGATACATAGGATTCGGATCGTTATCAGGAGGAACGATGGCCAGAGCGAAATCGGATGAGTGGTACAAAAGCGCATTTCAGGACGACTATCTCTGGCTCTACTCTCATCGATCCGAGGAGGCCGCCGAAAAGGAGGTCGCGACCGCGGTTAAACATCTGCCGTTTAAGTCCGGGCAGAAAATTCTCGACCTGGCGTGTGGCGCCGGAAGACATATGCTCGCTTTTTCGGATTTTGGCGCGGAACTGACCGGTGTTGATCTCTCCGAAACGCTTCTGGCGGAGGCACGGAGCCGTCTCAAAGAAGCCGAAATCGATGCCCTGCTCGTGAAGTCCGACATGCGGGAGCTGCCGTTCGATGAGGAATTCGACGGGGTGACTATGTGGTTTACATCCTTCGGGTACTTCGAAAATCCTAGCGAGGACCTTCGGGTACTTCTCGAGGTCAAGCGTGTTCTCCGGACCGGCGGATGGTGGTGGATCGATATTCCGAATCCGGCCCATCTGGAGGCGCACCTGGTGCCACGCTCTGAGCGCGAACTGAAGGGGCCCAATGGTCCGGCGCATGTAACTGAAACCCGCAAGCTCGTTCGTGATTGTGTGGTGAAGAAGATCACGGTTGATGATCCCGCAGGCAAGCGTGACTATACCGAGCGAGTTCGGCTTTATCCGCCGGAGAGATTCGGACATCTCGTTAAGCGCTCCGGCCTCACTACGGTCGGTATCCTCGGCGATTATGACGGCGCGACTCTGACACCGATGGTTCCGAGGCAGATATGGTACGGGGTCAAACCCGATGAGGAGTGATGGTATTTCGGTGTGACTGCGTGAAAGTCGATAGTGAAAGGACTTACAGTGTCAGTTAGGGAAGAATCGCGGTGCCCATGGCCGGCCGATGACCATCTCATGATCGAATATCACGATCGCGAATGGGGTGTGCCGGTGCACGACGACCGCAAGTTGTTCGAGTACATGGTGCTCGACGCCTTCCAGGCGGGACTCTCCTGGAGAACGGTGCTTCACAAGCGCGAGAACTTCCGCAAGGCGCTCGATGATTTCGACTTTGAGAAGATCGCAAAGTACAAGCAACCCAAGGTTGACAGGCTGCTGCAGGATGCCGGCATAATCCGCAATCGCCAGAAGATAGGCGCAACAATCGCGAACGCGAAAAACTTCATTGCGATTCGGAATGAGTACGGATCATTCGATAGATACATCTGGCAATTCACAGGAGGCGGTACGATTCACCACGGTTTCAAAACACTCGATCAAATCCCGGCGACATCTGATGAGTCGGATGCAATGAGTAGGGACTTAAAGAAGCGTGGATTCAAGTTCGTGGGATCGACGATCTGTTATGCCTTCATGCAGGCGGCCGGGATGGTGAACGACCATCTCGTAGACTGCTTCCGCTATCCCGAGATCGAAAAGCTCGCCAAATAGAAAACGCGCGGCCGATCGACCGCGCGTTTGACAGGCGAAAAGACCTGATCAGAATGATATTTCAATCAAAGTATATGCAAGATCGCTCCGCTGAAGGAATCGGTCCGCGGAGATAAAGTAGTCAAAGCCGGTAGTGAGTGTGCCCTCATCCGAGAAGTTTGGCCCGAACATCTGTGTCATGTCCTCATGCGGCTCGGCTGCAGTTGACGGATTAAAGCCCTGGTATCGCAAAGCGAATTTGACGTCTTTATTGCCGCCGCCGATGACCTTGCCCATGAAATCGGCTTCTATACCGCCCCATGCCATGATATAATCGAAATCCGTCTCATTGACAGTGCTGATTCTGTAGCTCCAGTTTGCCGTCACGTTCGACGGTGACGCTGTCTCGGCCTTGCTCTCTGCTCCGATAATCACTATCGAGTCGATGGTCTTGTCGACGAAAGCATAGTACAGGTGGGTTGTGGTCTGTGAGCCATAGGGCGCTTTGTAGAACAGCAGCAATTCCTCGGTTTCGTCGGTCTGAGAGAATCCGATCTTCCTTACCGATGTTGGCAACTTCTCGTATTCCAGAACGGCAAGATAATCGAGATTAACAGACGACATTCCGAACAGCGATTGTAGATGCGTCGGAATCGGCAGGTTCGATGTCAACTCAGTGAGGGTGAGAGTGCTGTCTGTGTCAATGAGTTTAACGTACTTGCCGGATTCATCCGTGCCCACATGCTCATTCAGCTCGTCGATAAGGTTGTCGAGTGTTTCGGTATTGCTGTATAGCGACATCGGTTCGTTCTCGCTGAACACTTTCGCGAGAAGCGGATATTCCCCTTCGGTCCAATCGCCGTATGCCCGGGGTGATGCGGCAATCTGGGTGAACTCCGGCGGCGCGATTTCTCGGATGTACTGCTCGTAGTTCTGGAAACTTGCCGAGTTTCGTCCACCCGGAGAGGTCGGATCATCGGAGCTTCCGCAACCGACGACGAATATTGTCGCGAATGCTGTGAACAGGATAAGGCATTTCGCAGGTGTTGACATGGTTTCTCCCTCCAAATCGTAACATGATCTAATTCATCTCTATTATCGGAAGACTGATGCAGATGATTACGGTTTTGGGGCACTATGTTTCAGGTGAGAACGGTTTTAAGCTCAATCCTGTGTAGATTGAACCGATCACGGCCGATAGTCTAAATGAGGAGGATTTTATGGGTATAATCGATAAGGTCAAAGGCAATTCGAAGGAAGACCCCAAATCCGAGAAGTCAGTGTATGTCAAGGACGTCCGCATCGACAAGGCCGGGAAAACATGGCAGCGCAAAGCTGTCTGGATTCGCGAAGAGTACCTTGGCAAGCTGAAGGTCATAGCTCACTTCGAGGACAAGCCCGTACAGGAAATAGTCGACCGAGCGCTCGGCTTCTATCTATCTGAGAAGTGGGACAAGACAGGCGCGATGAAGAAAATGATCGATAAGTCCAAGAAGAAATCCTGAAGACCTCTTTCCTCATAATAGAACAGATCATTACAGTTCTTGCCTAAGTTCTTGCCTTAACATGTCGCAATTGCGTTATTGTGTCAAATGGAAGGATAATCTTCGCAAAGGATTTCTTCAATGGCACAAGGCACTTTCGCGACAGCCATCAACTGCATGGATGGCCGTACACAGCTTCCCGTAATTGAGTGGATGAAAGAGAGATTCGGTGTCGACTATGTCGACTCGGTCACCGAGCCGGGCCCGGATGGCATAATCGCCAGAGGCGAGCCTCAACTGATCGACTCGATCAAAACGAGAGTCCTTATTTCAGTCGAGAAGCACGGATCCAAGGCAATCGTGATCGTCGGGCACCACGACTGCGCGGGCAATCCGGGCGACAAGGAGATGCACCTCGAGCATGTCAGAAAGGCGATGGAGGAGGTCCGGTCATGGCATCTCAAGGCCGATATCTACGGGGTCTGGGTCGGAGATGACTGGACCGTGGAAGAGATCGGCAAAATTTGACCTTCGTATTTCTTTGAGACTTGACTATGAATCAGTTGATGAGCGGCATCTCTTGATTGTGATTGGAATTCAACAGAACGGGGACAGGCTCGTCCCTTTTACAGTTCCTATTTCGCGGCAAGGCAAAAAACAAGGGAGGATATGATGTCACGTTCAATCTGTGCCATACTAACAACTATGCTGCTTTTGGTAGCATGCTCTGGTGAATCGGAATCACCGATTGATCCTGTACCGTCGGTACGCGCTCTGACTCAGGCCGAGATGACTCTCTCCGAGAGCGGCAACGCATTCGGTTTCAAGCTGTTCGATGCGATCTGTCGGGATGACCGGAATGCAAATGTGTTTATCTCACCCCTGTCTGTTTCGACTGCATTTGGAATGGTGCTGAACGGCGCCCAGGGTGAAACGCGCGAGGCACTCGTCCAGACACTCGAGCTTGCGGGATTGACCGACGAAGAGATCAATCGTAACTACGAGACGCTTGCTGAATTCCTGATGACAATCGATCCGTCGGTAACTTTGGAGATCGCGAACTCCGTGTGGCCCCGAGACGATTTTGATGTCAAGGACGAGTTTCTCGGGAGACTTCGGGAGTACTATGATGCCGAGGTACAGAAACTCGATTTCACTGATCCCAAAGCTCCTGGCGTAATCAACTCCTGGGTCGATGAGAAAACTCACGGGAAGATAACCTCGATACTTAACCGGATCCCGGATTATGCTGTGATGTACCTCATTAACGCGGTCTATTTCAACGCTCTCTGGACCGAACCGTTCGATCCTGAGAATACTCACAACGGTCTATTCCATCTCTCCGACGGTTCCACGATCCAGTGCCAGATGATGTCGAAGCACAAGGTGGATGTGCAGTATTTCGAGAATGATGCACTGAAGGCTGTGAAACTGCCATACGGCTATAAGCACTATAACCTCATTGCAATCCTGCCAAAGCAGGACTCGCCCACAGAACTTGCGGCTACTCTCGATGATTTGATGTGGGACAACCTGATGAGCTCGTTTGCGGAAGAGGAGATCACTCTCGGTTTTCCGAAACTCAAATTTGAGTATGAGAAGAGCCTGAATCAGATTCTCGCCTCAATGGGTATGGGGATAGCCTTCACGCCGTTAGCGAATTTCAGAGGCATGAGCGATACTACGGGTCTCGCGATAACGGATGTCAAACATAAGTCGTTCGTGCGCATCGACGAGGAAGG
This sequence comes from uncultured Ignavibacteria bacterium, assembly GCA_964415885.1. Classification (GTDB taxonomy): domain Bacteria; phylum Zixibacteria; class MSB-5A5; order JAABVY01; family JAHJOQ01; genus CAYQCE01. Next base: position 33,195 of record CAYQCE010000006.1, on the reverse strand, counting down.
CACCGAGGCCGCCGCAGTAACATCGGTGGAGATGGGGATAACTTCGAGCCCGCATTCGATCTTCATTGCCGATCATCCCTTCCTGTTCGCGATCTGGGAATCAAATTCGAACTCAATCCTCTTTATCGGGAAAGTCGAGGAACCCGTTTTCTGAGTTATCCGTTCAATTCAGATCTCGATGATTTACGAGGCCGATTCACAAAAATGGATCGGCCTCGTTCTTCTTGCTGCAAATAGAGTGTATGGTATACTTCGTAGTCTTCTATAAGACAATGTGTACCGGCGGAGCGACGTAATCCCGCCCTGCTTCGTAAGCTAATGCTTTGCAATGTCTTAGAGGCGGGCTGCGCTTTCGTGCCTTTTCAGTTGTCGAATAGGATTCGACCGGGACGCGGTCTCGCCGGTTTTGCGCATGTCATCGGAGGATTTGTGGCACCAGGCTACACCCACACCCGCGTGTTTGCATCGACTCTCGCACTCATGTTTTACCTTGCCAAATTGATGGATGATATTATATTACGGGAAGTATATACGGGCCTGGTATTCTACTGTTTTGTTCTCATTACGGGAAAAATAAAAATTACAAGTACTTCAAATCACTCAATCCATTTACGAGAGGAGCGTCATGCATAGGAGAGTGCTTCTGTCTGTCGTTCTTCTTCTTGCGCTTTCTGCGTTGACATATGGAGAGCATGTCGACCTCAGGGCCTTTGGAGAAGACGTCGTAGTAACGGTTGAAGAGTCGAACGACATTCGGACTGTCATTCGATTCGAAGTTGGGGGTTTCGAGAAAGAAGCCGTGGATATCAACGGCCAGACTTACTACAGAATTGCCCTCAATAGAGAGGGAATCCTTCTTAACGAGTCCGAACCCGAGCTTCCGAAAATATGCCGGAGTATCATCATTCCCGACAACGCCAAGATGGACATTCGCGTTCTGTCGACGGATTTTGTCGACATAGCGAATACTCCGGTGGTGCCGTCCAAGGGTAATCTGCTCAGAACAGTGAATCCCGAGGACGTTCCCTACGCGTTCGGTCCCGTCTACAGCTCGAACGAGTTCTATCCGACCAACACAGTTTCACTGGGAAGTCCCTATATCCTGAGGGACTACCGTGGCGCGGTCGTGGAGATCCTTCCGTTCCAGGTTAAGCCTGACGAGAACATGCTCCGCGTCTATACTTCGGTAACCGTTGAAGTTGTCGCTGCCGGTGCAGGCGAGATCAACGTGTTCCAGAACCGGCAGAGCGATTTCACGCTGCTACCGGAATTCGATAACCTCTACGAGAGTCGTTTCATCAACTATGATTTCGTCCAGGGCAAGTACACGCCCGTGCAGGAAGAGGGCGATCTCCTCGTAATCTGCTACGCTGATTTCATGGATGAGATGATTCCGTTCGTGAACTGGAAGAACCAGAAGGGTCTTCCGACCACGTTGGTAAACGTATCTGATATCGGCAACAATTCTACCGCAATCAAGTCGTACATTCAGAACATCTATAACACTTCTGATCTCGGCTATGTCCTTCTGGTTGGAGACGCCGCACAGGTAGCGACACCATACGCCTCCGGTGGATCATCTGACCCGTCATACGCTCTTATGACGACCGATAACTACCCGGATCTTTTCGTCGGGCGTTTCTCCGCGGAGAACGGCACCCAGGTGACAACGCAGGTAGACCGTACGATCACGTACGAGAAGAATCCTCTCGCTGGAAGCTGGTTCCACAAGGGCACCGGCGTCGGGTCCAATCAGGGTCCGGGACACAACGGCGGTGAGTACGACGATGAGCACCTCGATTACATTCGGGATTCGCTGTTCTCTTACACTTACACGTATGTCGACCAGATATACGATCCGACCGCGAGCTCTGCGGCGGTTGCTGCCGCTCTCAATGACGGTCGCAGTATCATAAACTACACGGGACACGGTTCGACTACCGCCTGGAGTTCCTCCGGCTTCTCGAACAGTAATGTGAACGCCCTCGTGAATGATAATATGCTGCCGTTCATCATCAGTGTGGCATGCGTTAACGGTCAGTTCGACGGTTACACATGTTTCGGTGAGGCATGGTTGCGCGCCACGAACGGTTCCAGCCCGACCGGCGCGATCGGTGCATACATGTCATCGATCAACCAGTCCTGGAATCCTCCGATGGATGGCCAGGACGAGGTGGTTCACCTCCTGATTCAGGAACAGATGAACACGTACGGCGGACTCTGTTTCAACGGTTCGTGCAAGATGATCGACATCAACGGCTCCGGTGGTGTGTCAATGTATAACACATGGCATATCTTCGGCGATCCGTCGGTTCAGGTCAGGACCGACGTTCCCGAGGCGATCACTGTAAACCACGGCGGAGCGGTTTTCTTCGCTATGGACACGTATGATATCGAGGTCGTCGGCCAGGAAGGTGCCCTGTGCGCTCTTTACCATAACGGCGAACTCTTTGGTTCGGCTTACACCGGTCCGGATGGCACCGCGTCAATACCGATCGAGGGACTTCTTCCGATTGGTCAGTCGATCACTCTGACCGTCACCGGCTACAACCTTGCGACGGTCGAGGAAGCCGTAGTTGTGACATCCGACCTCGCGGTTATCGTGCCGAGTCCTTTGACCGACACCAAGGATTACACAAATGACTATACCGCCGAGTGTATGATCTACACCGAGGAGGCGCTGGACACCGATTCGCTTCTTCTCTACTACAGCATAGACGGCGGTGGATACATGGCCGATCTGCTGCAGGAGGGCGCCGGCGACAATGAGTTCTACGGAACCATTCCGGCTCAGTCACCCGGTACGCAGATCGACTATTACTTCTTCGCGAAGACCACGAACGGGCTTGCGGATACGACCGAGGTCTATTCGTTCTCGGTTATCGATTACGGTCTTCTGCTCGGTCCGGGCTATCAGAGTCAGACCGCTCCGGTTGGCGACACGCTGACCTATACTCTGACGGTGACGAATGACGGTGTCCTCGACGACACCTACTCGATCAGCGTTGAGGATGTGGACTGGGCAACGACAGTCTGGGATGCAACGGGCACTACAGAGATAACGCAGACGGATCTGCTGTCTGCAGATGAGACATTCGATTTCCAGGTACAGGTACTGGTTCCATCGAGCTGGGAAGGTGAGAGCGACAGTATACGCGTCGTTACGACATCTGTCGGCGATCCCTCATTTGCCGCCGGAGCGGACATCATATCCGTTTCCGCGGGACAGCCATGGCCGATTCCATTCACCGAGTCGTTCCTCACCGCCGATCTCGATATGACCAAGTGGGAGGACGCCGGTGGTGCCGAAGTCAGCACCAGCGGTATCGATGAGCCGTCGGCGCCGTACTCGATCAATCTCGACGGCAACCCGAGCGGCGGCGATGCTCTCGAATCCGAGGCTATCAACCTCCGGAATGAGAGCAATGTAATACTGCGGTACTACTTCCAGCAGACCGGCGACGGCGACAGTCCGGAATCCGGCGATGATCTCGATGTCGAGTATCTCGACTCCAACGGAGTCTGGCACACTCTCGATACGCATCCGGGTGCCGATCCGGACATGACTGTGTTCGAGGAGAATATCGTACAGCTTCCGGCTGGTGCGATGCATGCAGGAATGAGAATCCGTTTCTCAAGTACTGGTACTGCGGGCAGTTACGATGACTGGTTCGTGGATGACATCTACATCGGTCACCCGCCGTCATACGAGGTGCAGGTGATGCCTTCGTTCCAGGAGCAGTATGGTCCTGCCGAAGGTGAGGCCACGTTCACGCTCTTTGTGAAGAATAAGGGTCTCTATTCCGATCAGTTCTCTCTGTATGATTCTCTGGCGCAGTGGAACGTCACTTTCTGGGATGAGGCGGCGACGAGCCAGATCACATCCACAGGCATAATAGAGCCGCTCGATTCCGCGATGATAATCGCGAAGGTCGAGATTCCGGCTGCTACGCCGCTCAATTCCGAAGATACTATAATGGTGATGGCTCGTTCGAACGGCGATCCGAGTATCTCCGGCGGAGCCTTCATCTGCGCGATCTCTGCCGGCTTCCCGGCGTCAGTGCCGTGGGAGGAGCAGTTCCCGACAGCCACGCTCGATATGAGCAAGTGGATGGTGAACATCGGCGGAGCAATTGCCTCAAACGCTTACAATACACCGAGCGGAACGTATTCGTTGCTTCTGGATGGCGGATGTGATACGCTCATATCTCAGCTCATAGATCTCACTGGTCAGGACGCCGCGCTGCTTACCTACTACTACGAGCGTAAGGGTCCCGGTGATTCGCCTGAGACCGGCGAAGACCTCGTATTCGAGTACCAGAACTCCTCCGGTGAATGGGTCGAGGCGAGCAGACAGCTCGGTAGCGGCGAGGATATGATGTCATTCGAGTATGTCGAGGTCGTTCTGACCGGCGACGCGCTTCACGAGACATTCCAGCTGCGAGTACACAGCTACGGAAATACGGCTGGCGATGACTACTGGTATGTTGACGATATCAGAGTCGACTTCGCCCCGTCGATTGCTGTGACACCGGCCTCGTTTGATTTCCAGTTGATCGAGGGAGATTCTGCTTCCGCGATGATCACGGTTCAGAATGGCGGCCCCGGGACGCTGAACTACACGGTGCAGAGCGTACCGGTATTCCGCGGAGCCATTGGGGAACTGTTCACCTCGCCGTACAACTACCTTGAGGATTACGAAGTCGAAGAGTTGCCGGATCTGCCCAAGGGCACTCCGGATACACGAGAGGGTCCGGCTGTCGAGCGTGACGCAGGCGGTCCAGATAACTTCGGCTATATCTGGGTTGATTCGGATGAGCCGGGTGGACCTGTGTTCGACTGGATTGATGTCCAGGCAGTCGGTACGGAAGTCCCGATCAGGGATGCCGCCGACAGTCTCGGTGACGACAACTACTTCGGCCCGGTTCCGATCGGATTCAGTTTCAGCTACTACGGAGTCTCGTATGACGAGCTCTATATAGCCTCGAACGGATTTATCGGGTTCGGTCCCGACGCAGGCTACTACAGCCGCAACAATACGCTATTGCCGGATGATGATCCGCCGAACAACATCCTCGCCTGGTGTTGGGACGATCTCGATCCGACCAACTCCAACAACACCAGCAAGGTGTACTACCATTCCGATGGCAACAGGCTGGTGATCCAGTTCGTCGACTATTCGGAATACCAGGCGTCTGCCGGCGACGTAATCAATGCCGAGATCATACTCTACGCCAGCGGCCGAATCAAGTTCCAGTACCAGACGGTTGCGTCCGGCTTTGACGCCGATGAGAGCGCGACAATCGGTATTGAGAACGAGGCCGGTGACGATGGTCTTACGGTTGCGTTCAACACCTCGTACCTGAAGGACAATCTCGCGGTCGAGTTCTCGGCCCCGGCACAATGGCTGACTCTCACCCCGACATCCGGCACTATTGAGCCGATGGGCGAGAACACTATCACTGCCAGGGTGAATACCTTCGGTCTCGATATCGGCGAATACGCGTGCGCTGTGAACATCTACTCCAATGACCCGGATACACCGGACAACCCGTGGTCAATCCCGGTCAATCTCCTCGTTGAAGAGGAGCAGCAGTATGTTTGCGGTGACTGCGACGGAAACCTCGCTGTAGACATTGATGACGTAGTGATGCTAATCGAATACGTCTTCGGCAGCGGTCCGGCACCGGAGCCGGTCGAAGCTGGAGATGTAGACTGCAACGACTCTGTAGACATTGATGATATCGTGTACACGATAGCATATGTCTTCAGCGGTGGTCCGGAGCCGTGCGCCGACTGTCCGTAGAGTCAACAAACGTGCCTGAATAAGATAAGAACAGGCTCTGACTCGATAAAGAAAAGGCCCCGCCGATTGGCGGGGCCTTTCATTTATCCCTCATCTGTTGAATAATCTACTCGATGTCCTCGCTCTTGTCTCTTGCGAAGAGGAATTTCCAGAAGGCTGTAAAACCGATCAGGTATCCGATGGCGAGAATGTAGACAATACCCTTGGTTCGAATCATGAACTCTTGAAGTGTATGTATCGTGCTCTCCATAATATCACCTCGCTCAGTGAGCTTCCCTGTATTCCGGGTGCTCGTAGAAGATCGGCATTCTCGTTACGACGAATCGGTAAATCACCAATCCGACTGTTATCACGAAGAGAGTGATACCGATCTCCATCCAATGTGGAGTGTAACCCGTGCCTTCCGGCAGATGGTAGTTGAACGCTATGAGGCCCACATTCAGGCGATTCAGCATTATTCCAATTACGGTCAGAAACGCCGTGAAACGGATCAGTTTCAAGTTCTTCTCACGAACTCCCATCGCAAACAGGAAGCTCGGCAGCATTACAAATCCGAGCAGCTCCACGAGGAACCACAAACCGTAGTCGGTCAGCAGATAATGCCAGTTATTGTCAGCGGCAATACCAAAAATTTTGATCGATGAATAGCCGGCGAGCACCAGTGATGCCGCACGCCCGAATCCGAGTGTGATTTTATCGCGTTCCCTGTTATGCGGCTTGTCCATTAAATCGTGGAAATTTCGGTGCGCGAGCGTCGATTCCACGATCACCATCGAAAGTCCCGCCGCGATACTGGATACAAAGAAAAACACCGGCAGATAGGGTGAATACCAGAGCGGATGGAGCTTGGACGGCGCGATCAGGAAGAGTGCGCCGAGCGATGACTGGTGAAGCGTCGATAAAACGACTCCGAGGACCGTCAGGAGCATCGTAAGCCCAACTGCGACCTTTCGCACCTTCTTCATCCCGAGCCATTCCATTGCAGCCGGTGAGAATTCGATGAACAGAACCGTGAGGTAGAGCATAACACACGCACCTACCTCGAACATTATCGATGTCACGCCCTGACTGACGAAAAATGGATAGGGGAGACGCCACGGTCTTCCGACGTCGTACAGAAGAGCCAACACGACCATAGCGTAGCCGAGGAACCCTGTCAGAACTGCGGGTCGGACCGCTGAATGATACTCTTTTTTCCCGAAGATGTACACTGCTGCTGCAGTGACATACCCGCCCGCGGCGAGCGCGACGCCTGTCAGCAGGTCGAATCCGATCCAGATGCCCCAGGCCGTGTTGTCGTTCAAATTCGAGACCGCCCCGAGACCGCCCGTAAATCTCTTAAAGGTCAGGTAAAGGCCGACGAGGATTATTATCCCGGCGATGATATTGAAAGGCCCGAACATCGACCGCTTCTTAGGCATGGGATAATCGTTCATTTCGACTCCTCCCCGTCATCCTTTTTCTCGACCCCGGCCTCCTTGAGCGCCTTGTCAACGGCTGACTTGACAGCCTTCTCTCGCTGCTCAGCGAGCGCCTGTTCGCGCTTGGAAAGTTTTTCTTGTGCCGCCTCTTCGGTCTCGGAGACAGCATTGGCAACGGCTTCCTTCTTCTCCTGTTCGGCCATCTTCGCCTTGCGCTCACTTATCTTGTGAATTCCACCGAGGAGCACCGGCCAGATTCCGATCGCAATCGGGACCATCAAGAGCGCGCCGGAAGTGAATTCCGGAGCAGGTGTCCTGCCGAGATCGTCCCTCAGGCCGATCTCGTTGATGTCATCTGCGCTTGTGATATAGAGCCAGCTCGTGCCGCCCATCTCATACTCGCCGTAAATGTGATCCACATAGCGCTCCGGGTACTTCCGGATTCGCTCGCGAGCAATGGTAATCAGATCGATACGTTTGCCGAATGTCAATGCCTCCATCGGGCAGGCTTCCACGCATCCCGGGAGTTTGCCTTCGAGAAGACGCGGATGACAGAGCGTGCACTTCTGAACCCTTGGCGAGGTGGCATCATCGTATTCAAAAGTCGGGATGTCGAACGGGCACGCTATCAGGCAATACCTGCAGCCTACGCAGACGCTCTCATCGTAGATCACCGAACCCTGCGCTGTCTTCGTGAATGCGCCGACGAAGCAGGATGACGCACACGCCGGCTCAAGACAGTGATTGCACTGGTTCTTGCGATTGACAATCGGGCGATCCGTGTCCGATGTCTTGTATCTGTTAACAACAGTATATCGGGTCGCATCGGTGCGGCGCTTCTCTTCAAGGACCGAAAGATCATCGAACGGCTTGTCCTGCTCAGGGAGGTCATTGACCTCGTTGCAGGCCTGCTCGCACGATCTGCAGCCGATGCACAGGGTGGTGTCGTGCAGGACGCCGTAGCTCTCGGGATATCCCGAAAAGACGCCGTGCGCGGCCTGACCCGTTTTTGTTGTTGCCGCTCCCGCGGATGCGGCAGCGAGCACCTGAAGGAATCTCCTGCGAGACACGCTCATCTATATCACAACCTTTCGAACTCTATGCGCAAGTTGCTTTCGATTGCAACTATATATCTCGCTTCTTATGGCATTTCTCACAATCGGTTGCCTTGCTAATCGCCATCTTTTCATGACACCCGATACACTGCCGGTGATAGGCTCCGAAGAGCCCCGGCGTAAACAGCTTCGAATCGTCGAACGGCTCGCCGTGACAGCTCTCGCAAAGCGGCGGCTCCACGCCGACCGGACTGTGATGGTGGCAACCCTGGCACACCAGATCTTCGTGGCCGTGGAAGTACTTCGCAACCTTATTGTCATTTATATGCCCCAGCAGATTGTACACAATCTGTCTGTGGGGGAATTTCGCCGGATAGTATTGATCCGAGAGTATGCTGATAGTGACTGTATCGGGAATCTGAGCCTCAGAAAATGTCAGTTTCATCTCGGACGGCTTCGGAGTAAACTGGTCGATCGAGTTGTATCGATCCCCAACCTGCGCGAGCATATTCGGTTTCGGCCCGGAATGACATATCTCGCATGCATGCTCCGAGAGGGAGCCTTTCTCGATCATGAAATGGCACGATGCGCATTCCGGATTCTCCTTCTGCTGTTCGTGACATCCCACGCAGGAATGCTCGGAGTTCATGTCGTGCATCGCGCGCTGCAAACGAACTCCGCCGGATTTCTCGCCGCCATCGAGAGTGTGGCACTCTGTGCACGGATCCATCCGGACATGATGGCAAACGCGGCAGTTGTCATGGGACTGCTCGTGTCCGATGTGCGAGAACGGTACCGAACCGAGCTTGGTCTGGTTACGTTCGCTTTCCGCTGCCGCAACCAGCATGAACTCATCCTGTCCGATATCGAGTCTCGGCGGGTCGTCGACCACTTCGATCTCAGCCCGTGTCGCCGGATCGTGACATCCGCCGCACATCACGAATCCCTTGTCGCGATCGCGGTGGCAGGAAATGCACTGTTCGTGTGCGGCGAGACGAAACGAGATTCGATTATCGACCGTGGCATCGAGATGGCAGTCTCGGCACGATCTCTCCTCATTTTTGACGTAATACAGGCTGTCACCAACCTCGTCATATTCGTGATGACATTGGCTGCAACTGTCGTTTACCGCTGCAATATGCCGATAATGAAGCGACTTATCCATCTGCATCGGAACAGCGTTCGAAACGAACTTCGGGTCTCGCTGATGACACTCGCCGCAGGTGATCGGAAGCTGCTTCTTCAAGCTCTCTTCCATCTCCTTGTGACAGTCGATGCAGTTGTCATGATATAAACTCATCACTTCATCGTAATTCGTATTTTCGACCCGCATGAACTTCAGCGACAGTGTGCCGTCATCCCGTTTGGGATGGCAGTACCCGCAGTCCTTACCCTCCGGCTCGAGCGCTTTCGTGTGTTTGTCGTGTCCGAACGGTACCGGTGCTCTGTCGAGCGGTCCGAACACAGACATGGCGTCGATCGAAATCGCGTCCGGTCTATACTCAGGGGTATTCGCCTGCGTCTCACCGCATGCGGTCAGGAAGCCGGATGCTATAATGAGGACTCCAAGAAGAATCCCATATCCCGCTGCTGTCCTTGCTATCGTTCTCGTCATATCCGGTCGTACCTTATGATGCTGGCTTCAGATGCTCCGGGATTTCCATCACTTCAACGAGAATCTCGTTTATGAACTTGACATGCATCCCGAGGTTGTAGAAGCCGACGATATCTTCGATTCCCGAATGGCAGTTGTGGCAGGGCGTTATGATAATATCTGCGCCCGTTCGTTTGAATTGCTCGGCCTTGACCTTATTCGAGACCATTCGCGATCTCTTCCATGGCGGTCCGCAGTTGATTGTCCCGCCGCCTGCCATGCAACAGTAATTGTGCTCGAAACGGGGGGTGACATCCGTGAAATTCTCGCATGTCGCATTTACGACATACCTTAGCTTTTGTCCCAGACCGAGCCCTCGCACCGTGTTGCACGGATCCTGAATCGTAACGTGCTCTTTGTATTTCTCTCTGATCTTAATTCGCCCGCTCTTGATGAGGTCATAGTAGAACTCAATCGCATGGACCATTTTGATCGGCGGGAATTTCCATCCGAGCCAGCGGGGACCGTCATAAACAGCGCCACGGAATGCGTGTCCGCATTCGCCCATCACGATCTTCTTGACTTTCAACCGTGCGGCCGTTTCCCAATGCAGGCGCTCAACACGCCCCATGACCTCGAAGTCGCCGGAATACATCGCCATATTCGAGTTATCCCAGCCGTCAGTGGCGGGCATTGTCCAGTCGACTCCAGCCACGGTGAAAATCTGCGCCATATATCCGATCAACTGCGCCAGGATTTTGGGCTCCGGCGCGATCACCGAGTACATTACCTCCGCGCCCTCTTTCTCGAGGGGAATGCGAAGATCCGGCATCTCGAGCTGGTTCTCCTCTTCCTGCCACTGGAGTGTGTCAATCCATTCATCCTGGTTGACCCACATCTGGTTGAGAGTGGCGGCATGGCTGTTTGTCGTGTCCTGAAGATACTGCGGAACGACGCCGAGCAGATTGCAGATTCGACGCATTGTGAGGAGAAGATACGCTATGTCGATACCGAACGGGCAGTACATCGAGCAGCGTCTGCAGACATTGCATTCGGTGAACGCTATCCGTGCCATATCGCGAAGCTTCTCCGGCTCGATTTTGCCCTTGTGCTTCAGGATCTCCCAGATCGTCTGCTTGACCTTGCCGACAGGGGAGAAGCGCGGGTCCTTGCCGCGTGAAATATAGGTGTGGCACGCTTCGTTGCAGAGGCCGCAATGCACGCAGGTATCGAGATATATCTTCATACGCGCGGCAGTCTCTTTGTCCATCACCCGATTGACAACAGCCGCGATCTTCTCAGGTGTTAGCTTCTTTATCCCTTCATCAATTCCGGCGTCTTTGACTTGTTTTTCCGGAAGTTCTTGCAGCATCCCGCTCTATCCTCCAATGCCTCTGTCAGAGGCCGATTTACCAGTCTTTCGAATTCCTGACGAATCCGAATTCGCTTCCCATGTATATTCGAGTCAATGGGAAGAAGATCATGTGCGCTACCCGCGTAAACGGGATAATCATCAGCCAGAGCGCACCCGAGGCTATATGCACGGTTATTGCGGTCGTGTACTCCATAATCTGGTAGTAGCAGATTATTCCCGTGATGTATGGCATCAGCACTATGGCCAGAAGCGTGAAATCTTTCCAGTTCGTGACAAACCGCACGCCGGGGTCGCCCAATCGCCGGAGGAGAAATACTATGCCGGTCAGGACAACCACGATCGTAAGCGCATTCGTGAATGGATCTGGAAACGCCGGCCAGGATATGCCCCATGATTCCTTGAACGACATTACATGGCCGAGCGCGAATATCGGAGTGATAAGCAGACAGACGTGGAAGATGAATGAAATCGCGGTGAATGCCGGTCGCATGCGCATATTGACCGTGGCATATGGCGTCAGCCAGTGCAGAATCGATCTCAGGCCAAATCTGAAGCTAATGTACGGGTGTATGACCTTGTCTTCGCGGGCGAGTGTCATCATGTGGACAATTCGGTAGATCACCCCACCGATGAAGATAATGAACGCCGCCCAGACCAGCGGTCCTCTTACGAATTCGTACACTTCTACCTCACCAATTCGCTAAGATATCTTACATCCCTTATGTACTTGCCGTCGATAACGTATCGCAGCAGCACCAATTCGCCATCCGATTTTACTACCGGTTCCCACATCTGTTCGGCATTGATACCGATTGTCTCGCCATCAACGGCGATGTCGTACTTCCCGTCCTGCTCAGCCATCGCGAGAATGTGGGCGGAGTCTGGCGTGAAGACCGGGTCCCAGATCATTGCGAAATTTTTCTTCCATGTCTTGCCATCGACACAGATCGACCAGCGATCATCCTGTTTGACGACCGCTGCGACTTTGGAACCATCAAACGAAACAACGGGAGCTAAGACCATCTCCGCGAAACGTACCGGCCACGGCTCCCCGTCCACGACAATAGTCCACTTGCCGTACTCCGGCGCAGCATTGGCGGCGATTCGTTTCCCATCCATGCTGAATCTGTGATTCCAGAGCTGGATGAACCGTCTGTCCCATATCGGCTTGCCGTCTTCGGCGAGAGTCCACTTGCCTTCGGTCCTGACCGGCGCGACAACCGAGTTTTTGCCGGGTCTGAACGACGGCGCCCATACGCAGCCAAACTTGCTATCCCATGTGCTTCCGTCCACCGCGACGGAATACTCTGCGATATTGGTGCGTATCTCGGTGGCGAGTCTCAAATTGTCGGGGCTGAAGCTCGGATTCCAGCAGTTGACGAACTTCTTGTCCCACGGTTCGCCATTGACCGCAACCGACCACACACCCTCGAAGAAATGGAAGATATCGGCTTCCTTTAACGATTCTATCTGGACCGTTGCAGCGCTCTTCGAGCCGTCGGGGCTTATGCAGAAATCGCGGATTGCGACGTATGACTTGTCCCACGGCTCGTCATCCACCGCGACGCCGTATTCCATGTTCTGCTTGTATTTGAGGCCGATCTTGCCGCTGCCGGAGGCAACCTTCGGTTGCCACGCATACTCGAAACGCTGTTCCCACGGTTTGCCATCAACGATGAGGGTCCACATGTCATCGATCCGCGCGAGCCCGATAAGTCGGCCGTCGTCGAGATACCTTAGATACCAGAGCAGCTCGACCGGATCCGGCCACAATTCGCCATTGACGCAAGCCGAAAACTGGTTATCCTCGGTCTTGACCGGCGCGGCTATTCGCTCGCCGTCGAGGCTCGCAGTAAATTCGTGAACCTGCGGGAATCGCCCTCTTATATCGGCAATATTGACAATTTCTCTTTTTCCGGGAGTCCAGTCGAACTTCTCAGAGTTGTCCATTCACCTAATCTCCTGCACCCGCAAAACACTGAAATGAACGCCCATTCCAGATTGTGAATACTTTAACAATCTGCCGAGTAGTTGTCAAGCACAAAGTGTTAAAAGCTAAAGAGTTCCAAATTTGTCTGGTTTATCTCCTTCTATAGTACATACGAAAGAAGCCGCCGGGTTTGCTAACCCGACGGCCGTTTAATTCTCAGATTCATGCGTTCTGCTCTAAAATCGATCACTCAAGCCGCGAAACACGGCGTCGGTCGGGATAATCTTCACCAGCGAGATTACATGATTTCTCTCGGCGTCGATTATTGCCTTCAACTGCTCATTCTCGCCGAGTACATCCGCGATCGCCTGATAGTACTGAAGGGTAGCCTTCTCGAAATTAAGAGCTCTCGAGAGAGCATCACGGGTCTCGTCTATCCCCTCCAGATTCTTGAAGTAGTCTTTCTGGAAAAATTCGGATATCGCAGTAGCCCTCAGGAACTGCTCCAGCTCGTACCGCTTCGGACGATCCTCCTCCTTCGGAACATCACCGAGGATTGCCTTGAACTGCTGTTCGTGAACCTTCTCGTCCTTCGCGAGCTGATTGAAGATGCCGACTATCTCTTTCTCATCGCTGAATCTGCGTGCCATCTTCTCGTAGTATTCGGCACCAAGCTGCTCGGTCGTGACCGCGAGCTGAATGCTCTCGCGCAACGTAAAATCTTCCGCCATTCTGCCTCCAGTTATGTAAAATAAACCTGTTCGTCTTTCGCTGCTGCACCTAATAATGCATAAAATGCTCGCATTGTCAAACCTCTCGACCGTCTCAGGAGCATGCTCAATCCGATTTATCGAATCTGTCGTCGGCCTTCTTGTCACTCGCCTTATGTGCTCGTTTTTCCAGCCAGCCGGTTCGAATCTCCTGTGGCTCGTCGAATGCCGGAACGTACGGCTTGATATCGAGCAACGGCGTGCCGTCAAGAATATCAACGTCTTTAATGTGCAACAGGTTTCCATCCACCTTCACGAGTCGCACGATCGAGAGACCGATAGGCGATGGCCTCCGAGGTGCGCGAGTAGCAAAGAGGCCACGTTTCTTGTCATCCATATAAGGCACAACTTCGAGGTTGAATCCCTCCGACTTGTGCAGATAGAAGAGGAGGATGATGTGTGAGAACCCGTCGAGGTCTCTCAATGCCGGGACGAATTCATCGAATATTCCAATCGTGCCCGCGATGTCCTTTCCCATCTTCGGTTGAATCGGCGTACCTTTCTGCTCTTTGAATGGAGTATGGATTGTACCTATCTGTTGAATTCTCATTGTCACCTCATCCGAAGAAAAAGCGGTTGCTAAACATTTTTTTACAAAAGCTCAAACGGGGACTCAAATGTACACAGCCATATCGGTCGTTTCTATTATGAGGGATGGACGGTGAGACTCCAAGGGGTATCTTCATAAGCTCACCCTATGGGGCCGTGTACGCCGCTCAAAATATGGATCGATCCAGACGGATATCGAGCAGATGTTCGATATCTGCCATGCGGATTTCCTCTTGGATCATGCCGGATTTGCTGTTCAGAGCGGGTTCAAATTCCAGGAATTGAACAGTGTTGCGGGTTGGAACGGTGCTTTCAGATCGAAACTCTCCTCGCGCAACGCGCGGTCTGCTAACGACATACAGGATGCCTTGCGACCGGGCATTGCATTTGCAGAACGGATAGACTGCGGGAGAACTTTTCGCACCTTTAACAACGGAGATGTAACATGCGGATCGGACGCACCTTCCGAGATGTCAACAGGTGGATCGCAGACCGCCCACGGATTCGGGCTGTAGTTGTATTGATCCTGGTGCTTCAGGGATTGCTCGTTACAGAGGCGAGCGCGGAGCTTCAGCTCGACGGTCAGAGTTCGAACTCGGTGACCCTGAGCTGGACCGCTCCGGGTGACGACGGAGCGACTGGAAGCGCGAGCCAGTATGATATGCGATACTCTACTTCACCGATAACCGAGGAGAATTTCGATGCTGCAACACAGGTGGCAGGCCTACCGGCACCCCAGCCCGCCGGATCGAGCGAAACATTCACGGTCACCGGACTCGCCGAAAACACGACGTATTACATTGCGATCAAGGCCGCAGACGAGGTACCTAATTGGTCGGGATTGTCGAACGTCGTAACTGCCGCGACCGACCCGGAGGACGTTGCTCCTGCTGCGGTCGCGAACCTGACGGTCGAGGGCGTGACGAATACTTCTGCCACTCTCACATGGACCGCGCCGGGTGATGACGGCACAACAGGAACGGCATCGCAGTACGATATTCGTTACTCGACGTCACCGATCAACGCGTCGAATTTTGCGAGCGCTTCCCAGGTGTCGGGCGAGCCGAACCCAAGCGCTGCCGGTACGGAGGAGAGTTTCACTGTTACAGGACTGAGCGAAAATACGACGCACTATTTTGCAATCAAGACGGCGGATGAGGTCCCGAACTGGTCGGCCATATCCAATATCGCCAACGGCACGACCAATCCGGAACAGACGCCGCCTGATGCCGTTGCCGATCTGCAGGTCGACGGAGCCACGGCAAACAGCGTGACGCTTACGTGGACCGCCACGGGTGATGATGGCAGTTCGGGTACTGCGAGCCAGTACGACCTGCGCTACTCGACGTCGCCGATCAACGCATCGAATTTCGCCAGCGCTACGCCATGCGGGCACGACCACACGCCAAATGCTCCCGGAACAGAGGAAACATGCACCATAACCGATCTCTCGCAGGAGGTTACGTACTATTTCGCCATCAAGGTTGCGGATGAGGTGCCAAACTGGTCCGATGTCTCGAACGTAGTGAATACGACCACGCCGGATGAAACCGCTCCGGTAGCTATCAGCGACCTGGCGGCTGAGTAGTCAGAAGCGCTTGGATCTTACAGGAAGATGTGCGGAGATTGACCAGAATCTGTTCAACAGCACTAAAGGAGGCCAATCCTAAACTTGGTCGTCGAGATTGCCGATTCTATGAATGGAACAGATGTGTAACAGGTAGAAACGGCCCGGTCGAAACGGACCGGGCTGTTGACAGGCACGGATGCGGGATATTTGCGGATTTGAGGGAATTTTGTTGACTTTGACGGACTCAGCCGACACAATGAAGGCTGAGATTCAATTCCCGGCTTTGCATGGATGCGAATGACGGCTCTACCTGTCGAACGGCGGAAATTCGTTCATTTAACACCGGAGGTTAGCGAGGTGGAGAGCGCGATTACAAGATTAAGATCGAACGGGCGCCTGGTTCGTTTCTTCATATATCTGACTGCAGTCATTATCACATTCATGATGGCGACAGAGGCATCCGCTGAGCTCCAGTTAGCCGGTACCGATTCCGCCACATACGTCACGCTGGTTTGGACTGCGCCCGGTGACGACGGTGCCGTTGGTATGGCATCTACGTACGATGTGCGGTATTCGACGTCACCAATAAATGACGGCAATTGGCATCTCGCGACACAGGTAAGCGGCGAACCAACTCCGAGCGCGCCGGGACAACTTGACAGTGTCACTATCTATGGGCTGACTCTTGAGACGACCACCTATTATTTTGGTGTCAAAGCGAGCGATGAGGTCCCGAACTGGTCGGGGCTCTCGAATATCATATTTGTTTGCGATCCGCCATCGGCTCCTACGCTCGTCGGACCGTCGAACGGTCTGACCGATCTCCATCAGCCGCTGGTTCTCGACTGGAACAACGTGAACGGCGCGACTCAATACGAGGTTCAGCTCGACGAAAACTCGAATTTCTCGAGCCCGGAGATACAGTCGACCGGATCGAACTCGTACTACACGGTCACCGGCCTCGATCTTGAGACCACGTTTTTCTGGAGAGTCCGCAGCATCAATGGTTGCGGGTCGGGCGAGTGGAGCGTTGTATGGCATTTTACGACCGAGAGTTTCATTGTGAGCGCGCAGGATATTTCGGCATCGGATGACACGGTCTATGCCTCTTCAAGACCGAACTTAAGCATATTCAATGCGGCACGCGATGACGACAATACTTACAGGTTCTTCGTTTCCACCGATTCGCTTTTCCTACCGGCTACGATAGTCGCCAAGTCGGATGACATTGCAGAAAGTACTGACGGGTCGGCGTCGTGGCGCGTTGATACCAGGCTTTCGGATGTGAGCGATTATTTCTGGCGCGTATCGCTGAATTCCGACGAGTACTCGAAGACTTTCAAGTTCAGCGTCGAGCCGCCCAAAACGCACGTTTACCCGAGCCCGTTCCGCCTCAATGAGGCGAGTCATGTCACTTTCACGGAGTTGCCGGAGAACTCGGTGCTGGTTTTGACCACAGTTTCCGGTGAGAAGGTCCGTGAGTGGAGGACTGACTCGGGTGAGTTTATCCAGTGGGATGGCACGAACGAGGCTGGCAGACGGGTATCGTCCGGCGTCTATCTCTGGTATATCGCGGACTCTGACATACGTGGCAAGCTGTCCATGATACGTTAGCCCCTTCGAAGCCGAGTTTTTATAGCGCGAGCGGCTTTTCTTAGAATCGAACTCTGTCGCATTCTGTCTACAGCCTTCGCCGGTATATATCCAACAAGCATTGGTATGAGCTTCCCCCGAAATGACGTGATATTGTAATATCTGCGCTGTGACATTCTCCAGTTGCTGTGCCAGCTCATATCGGTCAGGCAATTGATCTGATCACTCGACTTCTGCTCAATTTCACGCTCGAGCATCTTCAAAAACAGCATGTTCCCCGGTGAGCATCTCGAGTATTTCTCGTCATACGCTATCTTTGAGAGTGTCATGATGCGCCCGGTTCGGATCGCGAGATGCCCGGCGATTGTTTTCCCCTCGGCTCTCAGAAAATGCCACTCGAGAAGGCCTGTTTGGGCGAGACGAGTGGTAAGATCGCGGTAGAACTCGGTGTCACGCTTCGAACACGCGATCGCGGTCTGCTTCTCGCCCTTCCAGCCGGATGCCTCCAGTGCGAGGAAGTCCTTCAGGCAGGCATCACTGGCATTCTGAGATTCGACGAAACGGTATTCCACGTCGGTCAAGTTGTCGAGTCTCCTGCTTTGCTTCCTGAGATTCTTGCGGAAATTGGATGACAGCGAAGCCACGAAGTCATCGGCATCATCCGGAACCTGTGCATATGAGCCGTAGCCATCGAAGTCGGTATGAGTTTGAATCAGATCCAGCTCCGACAGGGCGCGTATCGAATCTGAATGCTCGGGGATTCGCGTTAGCGACAGGGAGAACCATCGAGGAGTCAGGTTTCCGAGGTATTCCACAATCTTGCGAAAGAGCACTCCATCTGCTTCCGGGGCCGCGAGGAAACCCGCGGAATACGTTTCCAGATCAGAGAACGTGCGAAACAGTGAATGAGCGGGGAGAAAGCGATTCTTTGTCGTCAGCAGTGGAATGCCGCCTGCCAAACGCCCGTTCTCTTCCGCAAGTATAACTGCCGGTTGATGTTCCGGGGGAATCCGATGCTTCAGGAACGCGAAGATGTGTGCGCTTGTTAGTGAGGGAGTGACGCAGCCTGACCTCTCGAAGAGGTCGTTCCAGGCTTCTGAAATGGGCTCAAACTGTTTTGCGTTCTGTATGTGAAATATCTTTATCATATTCGCTTGCGAAAATATTGGAGACTGCGGCTCACGAATGTACTATATATCTAAAGATACTATATGATTTCAGTTTGCAACCGATTTTATATTAAGAAGTTTCAGACTTTTTAGCATCGGATAGCTCTGCTTTAAGGTTTGTCAATAGTTAAGTACTGGCGGTGGCTGCGGAAATCTATTCTGAACGTAGAATTCGAAGTGGAATCTGGTCTTGATTCAGGTAAAGCTGATTAGAACTTACACCGAGCTCCGTGAATTGGAAGGTGACTGGGACTGGCTGCTTGATCAGTTCGAGGGTGCGAATGTATTTCTCACGTGGGATTGGATATCAACGTGGATCGAAGCATACTCGAAGGAGAATCAGCTCTTTTGCCTCGCCGCATTCAAGAATGAGAAGCTCGTCGGGTTGGCTCCGCTTTGGCTCGATCGACAGACTACTGCCGGGGTATTTCCATGG
This sequence comes from uncultured Ignavibacteria bacterium, assembly GCA_964415885.1. Taxonomy (GTDB): domain Bacteria; phylum Zixibacteria; class MSB-5A5; order JAABVY01; family JAHJOQ01; genus CAYQCE01. The sequence continues at coordinate 13,927 of CAYQCE010000006.1, read as the reverse complement.
CGTATACTCAAGTTTATCGGCAGCATCGAGGTGTGTCCGGATCATCTTGATTTCATCATACGCCGGAAGAACTCCTCAATGATCGCCGAAGCCATGTGGAATGCGTTATTTGGTGAGCACCGGAAGCTGTGGGACAAGCTGGAGTATCACAGCGTCTCCATCGATTCGAAGACCGCCAACACTTTCCACAATCTCGCCGATTCTGATCACAGGTGTTTGAAGGTCGAGATCGAAGGCTACCGAATTTGCCCGTATCTGAGCCTTCCCAATAGCTGGGCTGCGTTTGTCGAATCGATGGATGCCCGCAATCGGCGAAATGTGAGGAGATCAGAGAAAGTCCTGCTGGAAGCTGGAGATATCGAGTTCAAGTGCGTAGACAATCGGGATGACCTCCCTGTTGCCATGCAGGGAATGATGGATATCCACAATGATATCTGGTACAGCGATAAGAAGAAGACCGGATTCAGGAGAGCACGATTCAGAGAATTTCATCTGCGGATTGCCGAGCGTCTTTTCGAGAAAGGAATGCTCTCCGCGTGTACGCTCAAGCACGATGGAGAACATGTCGGCTCGACATACAGTTTTGTGTTTCGTGGGAAGGTCTATGGGTATATTATCGCTGTAAGAAGGAGCGATATCAAGGGGGCGAGCATTGGGAGAGCTTTGATCTACCGCTACATCAGGAGACTGATAGAGGATGGAGTTACGGAGCTGGACTTTCTCCGTGGAGACGAGGAGTACAAGTTCTACTGGACCGATACTGACCGCCGAAATCTGAATTCCACATTCCACAACCGCAGATTCGCCTCATTCGTGGCTCTGGCAATCAAGTTCAGCAAGTTCTTTTTCAAGGAGTTTATTCGATCCGTGCTGGGGAGAATGTCCGGAACGATCAAGGAAGCAATAGGTGGCTGACAGATTCCATGTCGAATAGAGGGCGCTTTAGTTCGTGAGAGAGAGATTCCTGAAAAGGGCCGTTGCTGGTCTACTGTACCACGCCGGATACTACAGTTTCATTCGAAAGTCCAAAGGCGCCGATGAGCCACGTCTGCTCATTCTCATGTATCACGATTTCGTATCGCAGGAGGCGAGTGATACTGACCCGTTTCAGCGGGGCAAACCGACCGAGTCCGAATTCGAGTCGCAACTCCGGATTCTGAAGCGTAATTTCAGGGTGCGAGCTCTCGAGGATATCATCCGAGATTTCCGGGATGACGGCCGTCTCTTCGAGCCGACGGCATCCATAACGATCGATGATGGGTTCTCGTCATGTTATGACATCGCGTTTCCGGTGCTCAAAAAGCTTGGGCTGACCGCCACAATCTATATGCCGACAGATTGGATAGATGGCAAGCAATCGATGTGGTGGATCGAACTGAGGGAGCTGTTCCGAAACTGCGACGTGTCTGATGCTGACTTCAACGCAATCGATTCTATGCTCGGTACAGGTATGGCGGCCGAGATTGACGATGCGATGAACGATGTGAGCAAGAAGAAAGCGCTCCTTCGAACAATAGAACCGAATCTCAGGGATCGCTCGGATACGGTTGCTCGGGAGTTGTTGTCCGAGTTGCGCAATTGTGTTCCTGTCGCTGATAAGCCGGGATCAAGTGGTGCGATCCCGATAACATGGGCACAAGCGAAAAAGATGTCGAAAGAGGGCATACGTTTCGGTGCGCACACCTGTTCGCACGCGAATCTGAAGCATCTCGATATGGACAACGCGGAACGTGAAATTGCTGAATCGAGGCGAATTCTGGAGGAGAGGATCGGCGAGCCGGTGACCGGTTTTGCTTATCCGTACGGACTTGATTTCGAGGACTACGCGAGATTCAGTCCGATATTGGAGAGACATGGCCTGGATTATGCCGTAACAGCCTGTTTCGGGAACAACGATTCCCGATCTGACCTGTACCGGTTGAGAAGGGTGACGTTACCGCCAACGAAATCTGCGGGGATTCTCGGAAGAGAACTTGCCCTCGACTATATAGCCGATGATTAGGAATACATTATTGCATATTGCTTAACGAAGTTGATCGTTAGGTATGTGCATTGTGGCTTTTTTTTGAAATGGTCTGGTCGATCCGGTTTCTGAGCCGTATAATTGACTCAGGTATTTGATCGTATCAGATCAGAAGAATGAGATTGCAGTAGATGGGTTACGGCACGACCTCACATACGGATCCGTCACGGACATATATCAGTCCGAAATTCATCGGGATAATGGCCCTGACTCTGTTCGCTCTAATTGCAGGAGCCTCACTGGCAATCTTCGATCCGATAGTCGTGACCGCGGTCGTCGTTCTCGTCGTGATGGCCGTACTGCTGATCTATTTCCCGTTTCTCGGTATATACGCATACATAGTGTTCGAGTATGCAAGCCTCACGCAGATGTTTGAGTCGATCCAGGTCCTTCAGGTGGGCAAGATACTAATGGTCTCCATCTTGCTGGCGTTTCTGGTCAATCGCAGATTCGTGAGCGGCAAGGCAATACTGAGTGACCGTGCGACTCTGCTTTTGTTCGCGTGGGTAGTCGCCGGATTCCTCTCGTGGTTGTTTGCGGTCCTGCAGGATGCAGCGTTGATGGGGGCGATAGATCTGGCCAAATGGGCGTTGACCGCGTTTCTGATTGCAAATCTACTCGATACGTTGCCCAAGTGGCTCGGTGCTGTCGGTATCTACCTGCTGCTCAATCTCAAAATGAGTCAATTCCAGATCCGCGGCTGGCTAATGGGTGTAGAGACAACCGCAAACAGGGATTTTTTCATCCGGGAGGGCCTCGGAAGCGGCTCTAATGCATTCTTCGGTAATGCCGGAGACTTCGGGGTAGCGATGTGCGTTGCGGTGCCGTTCGCCTTCTACCTGTTCAAAGCGGCAAGGAAGAACTTCCTGAAACTCGTTGGTCTCGGCATAACCGGTTCGTTAGTGGCTTCAATTATTATGAGCGGAGCCCGTGGAAACTCCGTAGGTCTGTTCGCTATGGTGTTTGTAGTCTGGATGAGATCGTCGAAAAAAGCGCTCGGAATAATTCTCGTAGTACTCTTCACAATGGGGTACTGGGCGGCGGCACCCGATGTGATGAAGGGCAGATTCTCCTCTGCTGTCGACCCAAATCAGGATTCCACCGCCTCAGATCGATTGGAGAAGTGGATGGCCGGGCTGGAGATGCTCGCCACTCATCCGTTGACAGGAGTGGGTATCAACAATTTCGCCTATCATTATGTTCGCAGCGGATATGCGGATCATGGGAGTTTGGCGGCTACTGCTGCGCACAATCTGTTCGTGCAGGCGTTCACGGAAACCGGATTAGTCGGTATTACCGTGCTCGTGTGGGTGATGATTATCATATACAAGCGAAATCGAGAGGCGAGGGAGCTGTACTTCGATGAGAACCGAAGTAACCCCTGGATTGTCAACGCGAGTTACGCGGTAGATACGAGTCTCGTCGGCTACGCTGTCGCCGGGTCATTCCTTACTGTGCTCTATTTTCCGCATTTCTTCCTATTGATAGGGCTGAGCCTGTCACTTAACCACATCGCCAGAGAGCGAGCAGCGATGGGTGTGGATGACATCAGGCCGGCAGTGGTCCATTGATACGCCTTTCTGTGCGGATTTTTCCAATTATTGAGATGACGAAGTAGATTACAGTCTGTTAATATATGCAAGGAAACGGCGATAGAAAACATAGTCCATGAAGACCGGCAAAAAGAACATACTGATTGTCTGCGAGACCTCGGGCACCGGCGGAGCCGAGACAGTCGTGTTGAGACTTGCGACAGGGATCGACCGAAGCCGGTATTCTGTGAGGGCTGCTCTGTTCCGGGATGGATGGTTGAGAGAGAAGCTCGAGGCCAGGGGTATTCAAACGACTGTGCTGAAGACCACTCGTGGCTACGATCTCGGCTTGATTCTGAATCTCCGCAGGCTTATCAAGGCCAGCTCAATCGATCTAGTCCATTCGCATCTACCGGACGCAAATGCCTACAGCGCGATGGCGGCCAGGCTGTCGAGAATCCCCTGTATAGTGACATATCACGGCAATGTCAACTCGGTCGCCGGTCCTGCCGACTCCGGCGGTGCCAAGCTCGCGCTCGTGCGGCTTCTCGCCTCCAGAGCGATCGCAGTTTCAGATCATCTGAAGGACAACTACCTTATCTCCGCGGGTTTCGATCAGAAAAAGACGGAACGTATCTACAATGGCGTCGACTGGTCCGACTATAGCGCGGAGTTCGATCGAGACACGAAACGGGAATCGCTGGGTTACTCCACAGATGACAGGATCGTCGGTATTGTCGCAAATCTCAGGCCCGCCAAAGGCTACGAGTATTTCATCGATGCGGCGGCTCGCATCGCGAAAGTGCTTCCGAATGCCCGCTTTCTTGTTGTTGGGCATGAAAAGGAAAAGATAAAAGTAAGACTCGTAGAACAACTCGACGAACTCGAAATTTCGGACAGGTTCCAGTTTCTCGGTTTCCGAGAGGATGTCCCGGAGCTTATCCGCTGTTTCGACCTTTTTATGCTCTCCTCTGTAACGGAGGGGTTATCCATAGCAACGATCGAGGCGATGGGTGCGGGTGTTCCGGTCCTTGTGACCGCGAGTGGCGGTCCCGAGGAGATTGTGAAGGACGGAGTCACTGGTTACATAGTCCCGATTCGTGATCCTGAGGCGCTCGCATCGCGGGCTGTCGAGCTGTTAACGGATGTTGACCGCGCCCGGACTATGGCTGAGAAGGCGAAGGAGGCTGCAAGAAGTAGATTCGGAATCCACGAGATGATCGAATCGTATCAGAAGCTCTACGATCAGTGTATTTGTTGAACTTTCGACAGCTTTTTGCATTCTTCTGTAACTGAAGCGAGATTTGATATTTGTATGGTTGAAGTAGTCGATTATAGAGACGAGCACAGGGACGCATGGCGTTCGTATGTCACCGAATCTCCCAACTCGATGCTATCCCATCTAATAGAATGGCGGGAGATTGTCGAGAAAGGACTGGGGCATACGGCTGTCTACTCCCTCGCTCTGCGCGATTCAAAGGTCGCGGGTGTGTTTCCGCTTGCTTTGGTTAAGACGTGGTGGGGTAAGAAGTATCTCGTGTCACTCCCGTGGATCGATTACTGCGGAATGCTTGCGGATGACGACGAAGTCAAGCGTGCTCTGATGGACCATGCCATCGAGAGGGCAAGGGCGATCGGTTCCGAGTTCATTGAGCTCCGCTCTGAGACTCCGGACAACCTCGATCTGGCACATCGTACCGACAAAGTGACATTCCTGCTCGAGCTAAACGAGGATCCGGAGGTGCTCTGGAAGAATGTGTTCAACGGCAAACTCCGCAATCAGGTACGCAAGTCAGACAAATCGGGGCTTACCACGGACTATGGCGGACTCGATAGCGTTGATGATTTCTACGATGTCTTCTCATACAACATGCGCGATCTCGGAACTCCTGTGTGGTCGAAAGAGCATTTCAGGCATGTGTTGACTCTGCTTCCGGAGAATTCCAGGTTCATACTCGTCAAGATGAACGAGAAGACCATCGCCGCCGGCCTGCTTCTGTGGTATCGCGGTCGCTACTATGTGCCGTCGGCGTCATCCTACAGAGAGTACATAAAGCATTGCCCCAATCATGCGCTCTACTGGAGGGTGATCGAGGATGCCTGTCGCGAAGGCGGCTACTACTTCGATTTCGGGCGATCGACCAGGGACTCCAGCACGTTTCGATTCAAGAAGCAGTGGGTGTCCGAACCAACACAACTGACCTGGCAGTACCATCTCAACAAGGCAAATGAAGTCCCGATGATAAATCCATCCAATCCTAAATATTCGAAGATGATTTCGCTGTGGAGGAAGCTGCCCCTGAATATCGCGAACTTCCTCGGCCCAAAAGTGATGCGTAACTTCCCGTAGGATGGCGGGAGCTTCCAAACCGGGAATCTCTACTATGCCACGTTTACTCGCGCCTGCAGGTGTCAGGATACCGAGCGGCGTACTGAAAGCCGCGATTGAGACGTGTATTGGCGACTCGAGCGGGATGCATGACATCCGGCAGCGAATAGATCAGAATCTCCCGGGCAGATACAACTTCGCGGTCAGCTCCGGAAGAGCCGCGCTCTATCTGATTCTGAGGGCAATCGGTGGCATGCAGGGCAATTCGAAGGATGCGGTCGTTATACCGGCATACACCTGCTACTCCGTGGCCGCATCCATCGCCAGGGCAGGATACAGAATACAACCCGTAGATATCGATCCGACTACGCTCGACTATGACTACGACAGCCTGGAGTCGGAGGATCTATCAGATACACTCGCGCTTGTCGGCTGCAATCTCTTCGGGATTGTCAGTAACTTCAAGCGTCTGCGCAAGCTGGCTGAAAGGCATGAAATACGCGTTATAGATGACGCCGCCCAGTCTCTCGGTTCGACATGCGATGGCCGCGAGTCGGGTATGTGTGGTGATGTCGGTTTCTACAGCCTGGACCGTGGCAAGAATATCACGACTTTTTCGGGCGGCATGATTGTGACGGATAATGCGGAGATTGCCGAGGCTGTTCGAATCCGCTGGAATGAGCTACGAAGACCCGGATCATTCGAAAATCTCAAAATTGCGGTCAAGCTGTCTGTCTATCGAGCCATGATCAATCCGAGGCGTTACTGGTACTTGACAAAAGTACCGTTTCTCGGCCTCGGCCTTACTGTTTATGATGAGTCGTTCGAGATAGAGAAGCTGACAGATCTCCAAACCGTGCTGCTTGCCTATATGACCTCGGAGCTTCACCGTATCAATGAGATTCGTGCGCGCAACGCGAGTTCGCTCATTGATGGATTAGGTGGTCTCGGACTACGAATCCCGGGATCGGACTCGAAAGCACCGCCGTCATATCTGCGTCTCCCTGTGATAATGCCGAACAGAGAGTCGCGGGCAGAGGCTATATGCAGGCTGAGACGGAATGGTATAACTGCAACGAGTATGTACCCCGGCAAGATCAGCGATATAACGGGGATTGGACCGAAGCTTGCGAAGTTGCAGGGTGAGTACCCGGGCGCCGCCATTGTGGTCGAGCGACTTCTGACACTTCCCACGCACGAGTATGTCACGGATGCCGATATCCATACGATTGTGGAAACGTTGAAAAAAGTGGTTTAGCCAGATGACGAGACGACGTGTAAAAGAGACGATAGCTTCCACCGCAAGGCTGACGGGAATGATGTCACTCAGCTCGGTCTGGCAGAAGTCGGGTTCGCCACCTGGAAATTTCGCGATTCTGATGTATCATCGCGTTCTTGAGGATCTCAGCGATCCGTTGAATTTCGTCCAGCCCGGGATGGCGGTCTCCGCCGACACATTCAGAAAGCAGCTCGAGTTCCTTTCATCCAAATACCGAATTGTACCACTCCCGGACATGGTCCGGATCCTGAAGAGTCGTCACAAGAAAGCGGGAAAATTCGCATCGATAACATTCGATGATGGCTGGAAAGACAATATTACTGTAGCCTGTCCGATCCTGAAGCAGATGTCGATTCCGGCTACGGTCTACCTGACCACCGATTTCATCGAGACAGGTCGCACATTCTGGTTTCTCAGGTTAACCCGCCTGCTCTCATCATTCAATCCGGATATCTCGGATCTGGCGAATAGAATCGTTCAGCTGGCGTCCGAAGACGGAATGCCGATGGATATCGATCCGAACGAATTGACGGATGCGAGTGGTGTACTCGATATCGAAAGCGTTATGCTGAAGGTGAAACATCTCAGTCCTGACTCGATAGACCGCCTGCTGGATGAACTCGAGCAGAGCCTCCATGCCGAGGGGCGTGATAAACTCGCGGATCTGATTATGTCGTGGGAGGATGCCCGTGCTGTAGATCCAAACACAATTAGCTTCGGGTCTCATGGCTGCTCGCACAAGATACTCACGCACTTGAATGATGAGACCGCAAGGTACGAACTGACGAGATCGAAAGAGATAATCGAAGATAGACTCGATTGCCAGGTAGATTCGTTTGCCTATCCCAATGGTAACAACGACGAGCGGATTCGCTGTCTCACAGCAGACGCCGGCTATTCCCATGCCGTTGCAACGAAAGATCTTCCGCCTCCGAGAAAACTGGACCTCTACAGGCTTCAGCGAATCTCGATGCATGAGGGGCTTACCGAGTCATCCAGCGGCGGGTTCTCAAAGGACCTCTTTGCGGCTGCACTCGCACGGCTGTTCGGTTAGCCGGTTACCCGCTTGAGTGCCGCTCTGGCTATTCTTGATGCGACTGCAAGAAACGGCATGGGGTCATCGGATGCGAAGATCGCCCTCGCTTTTGCCCCCCTAACCGATCCGAGCCAGCGGGTAAGCGATAGCTGGCCGGTCTTCCGAAGCGCGAGATACGCCTTAAAATCCCATTCCTCGTTGACATAGCGAACGTTTGGCTCAAATCGAGGCAATTCATCCGGACTGCTCAACTCTCCGGTGAGATACCGATAGCCGATCCACGGGAAATCGATTCCGGAACTGATTGCGATCTGGTTGCCGGAGACCGTTCTCGGATTGATCTCCATAAGCTTGAAAGTGGAATCACGATCATCATACTTGAATTCGACTCCTGCGAAGCCGCGGTAGTTGAATTGGCTCAGCAGCTCGACACTCAGCTTCCGGACCTCCGGAGCGTCTACCGTAATCTGAAGGGAACCATCGCCATAGAGCGGTGGCGACTGCCTTAACTTGCGCTTGGTGAGCCACGCGAACTCCCTCGAATCCGAATCCCACATCGCGAGGTAGCCATAGAGCTGATCGTCGCCTCCCGGAATAATCTCCTGAACCATGAAGCCGACGTCGTCGGAGGCGTACTCGGAGAAAAACCGGGACAGATCATCAGCGGTCTCCACAACTAGCACCTTCTTCGCTATCTTCTTCCTGCCCAGGTGCGATTTGTAACTCTTGAGTATGCACGGGTACGGAATCTCGTCCTTTATCCGATCGATATCTTCCGGTGATTCAGGAAAGTGTGTATCCGGGATGGGGATACCCGCTTCGCGCGCTATCGTGTACTGATCACGCTTGTTTACTATCTTGTCCTGAGTCTCGATATCCGGGGTAAGAAAGCGGTAGTACCGCAAGAGCGCATCTTCGTTTCGCGCGAGAAAGAGAGCGTGGACGTCGGACGTAACGAATATCACACCCGGTCGGCTCAGTCTCTTCCCGATACCGAGCAGCAGGTTCACCCACAGATCGTTGTTCTTTTCCGGATCCGGCAGGATCAACGTCTTGCCGTACCGCGTGTACATCCCGATCAAACTGTCGCTGTCAAGCAGGAGTGTGGGGATTCGTCTGCGGCCGAGGCTTCGTACAAAACTGAGGCCGTTAACTGAACCGCCCATGACAACTGCCAGCGGTGCGGAATCCTTGATAGTGTCAATCCACCCAAGGACCTTGCCGGGATCATTCAAGTACATAGCATCTTGACTTACGAAGTCTTGTTTCCATTACAACTGATCGGTTCGACGTGTGTTTTCTGCAATCAGACGAATATGGCGACGCTTGCGCCCAGTGTCAACAAAACTGTGCATCGAAACGCGTCCAATTCGATCAAAAACCTTGCGAATCTGCCAAACATGTCCGATAAATGGCATGAATAGCGGAAACGACAGGTTTAATGCGCAGTCACCGGTCCTCGTTGTCCAACGGTGGACGGTTCATCAGGCACTGTATGCTGAAAGAGGCTATTCGCCATGTCGACAATAGAGATTCTGTTCTGGGTTTTCGTCGGGCTTTTCTTCTGGACATACTTCGGATACCCGATAGCATTGAGCATTGTATCGGCTGTGATTGGAAAAGACGTCAAGAAGAAATCGGAAGAGCCGTATGTCACCCTGATCGTTACCGCCTACAACGAAGAACGGGGCATCAGGCGCAAACTCGAAAACTCCAGGAACATAGATTATCCTGATGGCAAGTTCGAGGTGCTGATTGTCTCGGATGGTTCTACTGACAAGACTGAGAGTATTGTCTCGGAATTCGAAGATGAAGTCATAGAGCTGATTCGTCTGCCCGAAAGGCAGGGAAAACACTATGGCCAGCGAATGGGTATCGAGAGGGCGAAGGGTGATATACTCGTTTTTACCGATGCCACCACCTATCTCGAGGAGGACGCGGTTCGCCGAATCGTTGAGTATTTCGCCGATCCGGAGATTGGATGCGTATCCGGGAATGACCGTGTGCGGACCGACGATCCGGATCTCCCCGGCGAAGGGTTCTATGTGCAGTATGAGATGAAACTCAGAGAACTTGAGAGCCGTGTTGGTTCGCTCGTTGGCGTCTCCGGCTGTTTCTTCGCGGTCAGGAAATCGGTATGCGCAGACTGGATCGACAACATGTCGAGCGATTTCTACATTCCTATTATGACAAAGATGCAGGGGCTCAGGACCGTGCTCGCCAAAGAGGCAATAGGCTACTACGAGCTTTTGCACGATCCTCAGCATGAGTTCCTGCGCAAAGTGAGAACGGTTGTGCATGGTCTGGAGGTTTTCTTCAAGTTCAAGCGGGTGTTGAACATCTTCAAGTATCGGACTTTCACGATCCAGATGCTCTCCCACAAACTATCTCGATGGCTCGTGCCGCTCTATATGCTCTGCATATTCGTGCTCAACCTGCTTTTGCTGGAGACGAGCGTCTTCTACGCGCTGACGTTCATCCTTCAATGCTTCATCTACGGCGCAGCCTTCATCTCGCTGGTCTTCCGGGACCTTCAGAAATGGCGGCTGTTTAGAATACCGTTATTCTTCGTGATGGTCAATCTGTCGATTATTGTCGCCTGGTACGACTACCTGAGCGGCAGGGATTTCGTTCTCTGGGAGCCGACCCGCCGATGAATATCTGTCATCTGATCTCCGGCGATCTGTGGGCCGGAGCGGAGGTCCAGGCGTACACGATGATGACCGCGCTCTCCGAGATTGGCGATTTCAACCTCTCCGCGATTGTCCTGAATCGGGGGAAGCTCGCCGAGAAGCTCGCGGAGTCGGGGATCGAGGTCTCTGTCGTGGATGAGTCAACCAGCGGCTTCATAGCGCTCAAGAGGCAGATTCGCGAGATCGCATCAGAGGGAAACATCGATGTCCTCCATACTCACCGTTACAAGGAGAATATCGTCGGTGCGATGATAAAGCGTCGTGCGGGTGTGCGCGGGCTCGTTCAGACCGTGCACGGCATGGGGGAGCCGTTCGGCGGGCTGAAACTGCTCCGGTCCCGTATCAATCGCCGGCTTAACCATTTCTATACCAACAGGCGTTTCGATCGCGTGCTCGCGGTATCGGATGATATCCGCCGATCATTGTCGGAGGTGATCGATCCGGCCAGGATAGTGACAGTGCACAACTCGATAGACATGAGCCGGATCAAACCCGAACGAAGCCGCCGGGAGGTGCTCGAAGAACTCGGCATCCCGCCGGAGGCGGTCGTGATAGGGTCTGCCGGGCGAATGGTGCCGGTGAAGGGATTCGAAATTTTTCTCGAGGCGTGCGGGGTCATTCATGAAAACCGTCCCGATATCCGATTTCTACTTGTGGGGGACGGCCCCCGGCTCGAGGCGCTCAAAGCACGGGCGCGGGAATCGGGCGCGGACAAGTATGTTCTTTTCCCCGGGTTTCGGGATGATATTCACGATCTGTTGAACAGTCTTGATATTTTCGTTGTTTCCTCATACCATGAGGGAATCCCGATGGTTGTGCTTGAGGCGATGACTCTCGGCAGGGTCGTGGTGTCGACCGCCGTGGGCGGGATCCTCGAGATTATCGAGGATGGCCGGTCGGGGGTACTGGTAGAGGATGTCGACCCGAAATTGATAGCTGAGTCATGTCTGAGATTGCTGGAGAATGACGCTTTGCGACGAGAAATCGAATTGAACGCGCCCACACGAATCGCGGACAAATTCGGCATCGACGCCCAACGCCGGAAAATAGCAGAGATTTACAGAGAGGTAGTGAACTGATATGAGAATCCTGATAGTCGGACACATACTGCCCTACCCGCCGAGGGGTGGAAACTCGCTCAGGAATTTCAACCTCATCAAGGAGTGTTCGAAGAATCATGAGATTCACTTAATTGGCTTTTATAGAGAGTCCCATCTTCGTGGAGTATCACTGAATGAGGCGATCAAGCAGTTAGAGAAGTACTGCTCCAAAGTAGTCGCGATACGCTATCCGACTGATAAGAAACGGTTTCGCTACTATTACGTCCTGCTGTCCAATCTTGCAAGAAAAGAGCCATATTCCGCCAGTCTCTATAAATCGGATGAGATGACATCTGAGATCAGGCAGGCGCTGGATGAATACGAATTCGATGTTATGGAGATTGGTGAGATTGGTCTGTTGCCATACGCGACCCTCTCGCCCGATTTGCCGAAGGTGCTAATACATCACAATATCGAGTCACAGTTGCTTTTCAGGAGGGCGGAGGCGCTCTCCAATCCGCTCAGCCGATGGTACATGAACCTGCAGGCAAGTAAGACGCTGAAGCTTGAACGGCTGGCATCGCAATTAGTTGATTACCACACAACGGTCTCGAAACCAGATAAAGAGGAACTTCTACAACAGTGCGGAGACATAAACGTTCAAGTCGTACCGAATGGCGTTGACACCGAATACTTCAAACCGACAGACGATGCCATGGAGGATGGCACCTTGGTATTCGTTGGCGGTCTTAGCTGGTTTCCCAATAAGGATGGAATGACTTTCTTTACAAGGAAGATATGGCCGCTGATAAAGGCCAAGTCCCCGCAGGCTAAGATATATGTAGTCGGCGGCAACGCTAGTCAGTCACTGATTGAGTTTGCCGAAAAAGAAGAAGACTTCATTCTAACAGGTTTCGTTGACGATATCCGACCGTTGGTGACCCGATCGGCAGTTTACGTTGTGCCTCTCCGCGTCGGCGGAGGTACACGGCTGAAAGTCCTTGATGCGATGGCTATGAAAAAAGCAATTGTCTCCACAAGCAGGGGGTGCGAGGGTGTCGAAATCGAGCACCGCACGAGTGTCATGATCGCGGATCAGCCGGATCAATTCGCTGATCGGGTAGTCGAATTGCTTGAGGATGCCAATCTGCGAGGGCGACTTGCTGTTGAGGCGCGCAGAATAGCCGAGCAGAAATATGATTGGCGAAAGATCGCCCCAAAGCTGGAGTCGGTGTATACACAGCTTGCCCGAGGTAGTAAGGCCTCCCATACAAGACAGTCTCAATTTAGAGAGGACCCACGCTGAATGAGTGAGTTGCTGGAACGCATATATGAAGCTTCGCCATGGTATATCCAGAACCTCTTCGTTACCGGCTATGGAGTCATGCTTAACCGACGCGAGTACGGCAAGGAGTTCAAACGCAAGCTGGATGAATTCAATGAGCAGCAGTGGAAATCTCCTGAAGAGTTGCAGGAATACCAGAACGCGCATCTTCGCAAGCTTATCGCTCACTGCTATGCGAATGTGAATTACTATCGCCGAGTAATGGATGAACGAGAGTTGAAGCCTTCGGATATTGAGACCACATCTGATCTGTATAAGCTGCCGATTCTCACGCGCGAGAATATAAGAGAGAATTTCGACGATCTGACTGCTGCGAATGTCAGTAAGGGCGAGCTTGTCTTGGGTCACACGAGCGGGACAACCGGGTCACCGCTTGAGTTTTACTACGATCGAAACGTGTGTTTAATGAAAAATGTTGTCGATTGGCGGCAGAAAGGCGTAGCGGGCATCAACTTCGGGGATCGGATAGCGTACTTTCTGGGACGGATCGTTGTTCCGATTTCACAGACGAAGCCACCGTTCTGGCGCCACAACTTTGCGGCGAATCATCTCTATCTTTCGAGTTTCCATCTCTCTACGGACAATATCAAGCACTATGTTCGCAAGCTACGTAAGTTCAAACCACACGCCGTTGAGGGATACCCGTCGAC